>JAPUDO010000023.1 GCA_027493055.1 Niabella sp.
CAGCATCCGGAAGAACAATCTCAGGAACCCTGCGAAGCTCACCATAAGCATAGTTAAGCGGATTTAACCAGTAAAGAGGCTCAACTCTTTTAGATTTGTTACCCAGGTTGAAGTTAAGACCAACTGTAAAATAATTAAACCAGTCTTTATCAGGCGTTAAATCTTTTTGCTCAGCCCAACGGACACCGTCTAACATATCAGATCCGTTAAAAATAATACGGTCTTCAATAGCTAAATTAATGCGGGAAGAAAGGCGGAAAGCAACACCGGCACCTACTGTAGCAGAAGGAGTCAGGTAACCTGCAAAGGTCTTGCTCCATTTTTTAGATGGATCTCTTTCAGCAGCGCTTTCATAAGTGTCGTCCAAAAGATCCTTAATAGCTTTTATCTGATCTTTTCTGTTGTCATATTCTTGCCCCTGAGCTGGGAAATTGTAGGTGCTATTACCATTCAAAGCATTAACGCTTGTTTTGAAAGTGTTGATACCAACACCAGCCAAAGCGTAAACAGTTGCACCGGTCTGACCTTTATAGAAACGGATATTACCTACATTAAACAAAGCCTGTAAAGAAAGGTCCTGAGCTTTTGTTTTATAGTTATAATAAACCTGACGTCCGCCGTAAGCAGCCCAAGGCGTATTAGAACCAGCAACAGCATAACTTGCTGAAGGCCTCCAGTTTAAACCATGAGCAACACCATAAACATACTCAAGTCTTAAAGACATAACATGGCCCAAAGCTTTGCGGATATGGGCACCAAAACCAAATGAATTCAAATATCTTGCATCAACATCTGCAACTGGTATAGAGAATGAACCTCCTTTGATACCTAATTCCCACATATCCCTTGGCTTACCAGGATAGTCATAGTTTCCAACAACAAACTCTTTATTCTGAGCTAATTGCTTGTTGTTGTAGTAATTTTCATCTGTAACTGAAAATGTGCCATATACCGGATGGGGAGCCGTATATGGGTGCGAAGGGCTGACCTGAGCGAACCCTGTAGACGCAACCAGGCAACTAAGGCCTGCAAGTAATTTGTACTTTTTGCTTGTCATAACTAAGGATTAAGATTTAAAATGATTTTCTTAATAAGTTCAGCAAATTTAGAGCCATTTGTTAAATAAACAAATTTTAACCTAAAAAATAATTAAATATAGTATATAAAAGATCCGCAAATATTATGCAAAAAAGCAATAAAACCCCTATAAATTCCTTATTTTGCCCCATTAATGTTATGAACTTACCCGTTTCTTTAATAAAAAGTGAATTAGAAAGCTTTGAGGAAAGATTTAAGATAGCAGTAAAAAGCCAAACACCTTTGTTAAATAGTATATTAAGGTATATTGTTAAAAGAAAGGGTAAACAGATGCGGCCTATGTTTGTTTTTCTTTCAGCAAAGCTTTTCGGCTCCCCCACAGAAGCTACTTACCGCGCTGCTTCACTGGTGGAAATTCTTCATACAGCCACCCTTGTTCATGATGACGTAGTGGATGATTCGCTGGAAAGAAGGGGATTTTTTTCAGTATATGCGCTTTGGAAAAACAAGGCGTCTGTTCTGGTTGGGGATTATCTTTTAGCCAAAGGACTTATCCTTTCCCTTGAAAATCATGATTATCGTATCCTGCACATTTTAGCCGATGCTGTAAAAAAGATGAGTGAAGGAGAGCTTCTGCAGTTGGAAAAAGCAAGGAACCTGAACCTGAGAGAAGATATTTATTATGAGATCATCCGCAATAAAACGGCGTCCTTGCTGGCATCTGCCTGTAGCGCCGGGGCATGGTCTGCTACAGAAAATGAAGAGCAAGCAGAAAAAATGCGGATCTTCGGTGAAAAAACAGGTATTGCCTTTCAGATCAAGGACGACCTGTTCGATTATGCCAGCGAAGATGTAGGCAAACCTACAGGCAATGATATTAAGGAAAAGAAAATGACGCTGCCCTTAATCTACACATTGAATAACGCCGATAAATCAACCCGCCAGAAAGTTATTAATATTGTCAAAAATAACAATAACGATAAGAAAAAGGTAGCCTGGGTGCTGGATGTGGTAAACGCTACCGGGGGTATTACCTATGCTACTGAAAAGATGTACGCTTATAAAAAAGAGGCTTTAGATATATTGATGCAGTGCCCGGATAACGAATACCGGCAGGGACTGAAAGACCTGGTGGATTACGTTACGGAACGCAAATATTAGCAGCACCGGTTCCTTTTTTCTTTTTAAAACACAGCTAATTATGAAACACACCCTAACCCTATACCTCGTGTCTGACGGCAGATGTAGCGGATAGTATATTGCATATCCTGCCTTCACGAAAGCAAATTAAATCAATAACCCACTTAACTTCTACATATCTTGGTTAAACGATGGAATATTGTAAAAGCCGATAGTAATAAGGTCGCTGCTCTTCAAAAAGAGCTTGGAATCCACCCTGCGCTTTGTAAAATATTAGTACAGCGTGGCATACATACATTTGACGAGGCCAAAAACTATTTCCGCCCGCAAATGGCTCATTTGCATAGCCCGTGGCTGATGAAGGATATGCAGAAAGCAGTAAACAGAATCCTGGCTGCTTTTCAGCGTAAAGAAAAAATACTGGTATTTGGCGATTATGATGTGGATGGCACCACGGCAGTGGCAGGTATGTATAGTTTTCTTAAAAAACTGCATACGGATGTTGCGTTTTATATACCTCACCGGTACAAAGAAGGGTATGGCATTAGCAAGGCGGGTATAGATTTCGCGAAAGAAAACAACTTTTCACTGGTAATTGCGCTGGATTGCGGTATTAAATCGGTTAACCTGGTTGATTATGCCCATACAATAGGCGTGGATTTTATCATTTGCGATCATCACCTGCCCGATGAAAAGACCCCGCAGGCGGTTGCTGTTCTTAACGCCAAGCAAGCAGACTGCCCCTATCCTTACAAAGAACTATGCGGCTGCGGTGTTGGGTTTAAACTTATGTGTGCCTTATGCGAACGCTTAAATATTCCCTTTGAAAATGCTTATGAATACCTGGACCTGGTAGCTACGGCTATTGCAGCAGATATTGTACCCATAACAGGAGAAAACAGGGTGCTTGCTTTTTACGGACTTAAAAAGGCCAACGAAAATCCCAACCTGGGGATTAAAGCTTTAGCCACTCTCAGCGGGGCTAAACTACCCCTGCATATTGACAACCTGGTGTTTATGATAGCACCCAGGGTAAATGCCGCCGGCCGCATGGACGATGCCAGCAAAGCGGTACAATTATTCATTGCTTCCTCGGGTGCAGAAGCCCTGCAATATGCAGAGTTGTTACATAGTGATAACAGCGATAGAAAAGAGGCTGACTCCGGCATTACGGCCGAAGCACTGGAACTGATCTCCCAAAACCAGCACTGGGCACAAAGAAAATCTACCGTTGTGTATCAAAGCCACTGGCATAAAGGAGTGGTTGGAATTGTAGCTTCAAGGCTTATTGAGCAACATTACAAGCCAACAGTGGTTTTAACAGAAAACGGCAATTATGCAACCGGAAGCGCGCGGAGTGTGCCTGGTTTTAATTTATACGAAGCCATCCATGCCTGTCGCGAACATTTGCTTGCTTATGGAGGGCATTTTGCAGCAGCCGGACTTACTCTCGAAAAGCATAACATCGAAATTTTCAGAAATAAATTTGAAGAAGTAGTCTCAGCCACCATAAAAGAGGAGTTATTAATTCCGGAAATTGTTATTGATGCCGAAATTTCTTTTAAAGATATAACCCCCGCCTTTTATAATATCCTTTGCCAGATGGAACCTTTTGGCCCGGGGAATATGGCCCCTGTCTTTATCACACACAATGTTGTTGACACAGGATTCAGTAAAATTATAAAAGAAAATCACCTGCGCGTAGTTGTAAAACAAGATGATATTGTGCTGACAGGCATTGGTTTTAATATGGCTGGAAAATTTGACATAGTAGCAAGCCGCCAGCCTTTTGAAATCGTTTTTAAAATAGATGAAAATGAATGGAACGGGCAGAAATCACTGCAGCTACGGGTAGAAGACATCAGGCGTGAGTAAGCGGGCGGATGACAGAGGACGGATGACCGATGACAAGACATGACAGAATAGCATTAGTTGAGGATTCTCCGCTTCACTACGAAGCGACGATCATTTTGTTTCCCGGTTACGCACAACAAGATTGAAAAGTTTAAACAACTTCTTTATTTAAAATTTTACATTTTATATTTTATATTCTACATTTCACTCCCCTACTCCACCCGGGTAAGCTTTATGCTGGTAACCGGCGCTACAATCAGCGGAAATTTTTCTACTGTAACATTTGACAGATCAAGACCAAAGTTCTTTTCTTCCGACAAGCTGATCTTTTTTATCCAGAAATGCATCTTCATGATCATCTTTTCAATAAAAGGCAGCTCATTTTCCAGGCTCAGGTATTTTTCCATTACCATAAACTGAAAATCGCCTACTGTATTACTGCTGGCCAGGCTTTCGTAGCGGCTCATTATATTCACTTCCTTATTCTGAACCAGGTCTTCCAGCACTTTTTTGAATAACAGGTTAATACGGGGCTGCATCCTGAACCCTAATTTAAAGTCGATCCGGATAATATCATTAGGAATAATATGCACTACTTTATATTCCGATGTATAAGGGTCATCAGCGGTATCCACATGCACAAACCAGTAAATATCGGCCCGTTTAGGCTTTCTGTTTAAAATAGAATAAATGATCTTGTGCTCTATTTCCTTAGGATTATCTGCGCTGGTAAGATAAATAAGATGGGTAGCGTACTTGGCCACACTTTTATCGTTGCTCAGCTCCTGGATCTTGGAAATATAATGCTCCATGCGCACAAACTCCACATAACGGTTTTTGATCTTTCTTGCCCGGAACCAAACATACATCACCAAAAACATAAGCCCCCCTATCATTAAAGTAATATAACCCCCATGCGGAAATTTTTCCAGCAACGCCACCAGGTAGGCAGTTTCTACAATAAAAAAGCTTATGAGGAAGACATATACCAGTTTTTTATTTACCCTTTTTAATACCAGGTAATTGGCAAAAAGGATGGTAGTGGTTATCATGGTTACTATAATAGCCAGTCCGTAAGCCGCCTCCATTCTTGAAGATTTCTGAAAATACAGTACTACGAATACACATCCTGTAAATAAAAGACTATTTACAGCAGGTATAAATAACTGTCCCTTGGCCTCTGATGGATAACGGATGCGCAGTTTAGGCCAGAGATTTAAGCGGATAGCTTCACTGATCAAAGTATAGGCCCCGGAAAGCATAGCCTGGCTGGCTATGATGGCAGCTGTAGTGGCTATTATTACCCCGGGTACAATAAACCATTCAGGCATCAGGTTAAAAAAAGCATTGATTCCCTGTTCATTTTTTACAGCTTCTGTAATTGTTTTTCCGGTATGATGTGAAAGCAGGTACGCTCCCTGTCCAAAATAATTGAGCAATAAGCACAGCTTTACATACATCCACGAATAGCGTATATTTTCGCGCCCGCAATGCCCCAGGTCGCTATACAAAGCCTCTGCCCCGGTTGTACAAAGAAATACGGCGCCCAGCAGCCAAAAACCATGAGGATAATTAATTAAAAACTCAATAGCGTAATAAGGGCTCAACGCCCTGAATATGGTAAGATCATCTGTAATGTGCAAAGCCCCGAATACCGCAAGCATTGTGAACCATATAAACATGATGGGGCCGAATATCCTGCCTATAGAAGCTGTTCCAAACTGTTGCAGGAAAAAGAAAGCGGATAGGATACCTAATACTATCCAGACAATCGTTTTAGTAGGCATTTCCTTAAGCTCCGGCAGCATTTTCAACCCCTCAATGGCAGAGGTTATGGTCATTGGCGGAGTGATAATACCATCGGCTATCAGCGCCGCCCCGCCTATCATTGCCGGTAATACCAGCCATTTCCGCCGTCGCCGTACCAAAGCATATAAAGCAAAAGTGCCCCCCTCCCCTTTGTTATCTGCGCGTAAGATCAAAACCACGTACTTGATAGTGGTTTGCAGTGTAAGCGTCCAGATAATACAGGATAATGTGCCAACAATAAGCTGTTCGGTTATTTGCCGGTTACCTATAATGGCGTTAAATACATACAGGGGTGATGTTCCAATATCGCCGAAGATGATACCTAAAGCAATAAGCAGGCCTGCTGCAGTTGCTTTATTAGCATGAGATTTCACCAAATAAGACAGGTTAAAGTTTAAATAAAACACAAAGTTTATGCAAATCCTGTCAAATGAAAAAACTTTATATTTTCATGCTAAACCCTTATATTAAATGGCATTTTTTAAAAGAAAGTTATAATTTGCACACAACCCTATTGTTCTTTACTGATAATCATAGTATATGTAACTTTATACCAGAATTGGTTGAATGATGAAACGTCCCTATTTCCCCGATAGCCATCGGGATCATTACAGGGCGTTCCATCAGACCATAAAAACCCGTCCAAACGGAGTTCATCCGGGCGGATATAAAAAATAAACTGATGAAACGCAAATTTTTATCCGTACTTGCCTTTACTCTTTCCTCTGTTGCTCTTTATGCCCAGACGATTACCTACGCCGACATCAGTAAAGGAGATGCAGAGCGTATGAATTTTGAGATATTAGGGGAGGCTGCAGACAATTACCTTGTGTACAAAGAAGTAAAGGGCAACCACCGCATTTCGGTATATGATTATAATATGAAGCTGCGCGAGGATATTCCCATCACCGCTTTACCTAAACAGAATACATTGCTGGATATCAGCTTCTATAGCGGCGAACGCCATAATTATCTTCTTTACCAGTACCAGGAAGGTGACATTGTATATTTGAAAGCATTGCAAATTGAGGCCAACGGCCGTATTTTGAGCGAACCGGTTTTATTGGACACTACCATGATTGCCTATAAAACCGAAAACAAAATTTACAGTACCACCACCAGCAACAATAGCAGTAAGCTTGTGGCTTTTAAGATCAATAAAAAAGACAGGAACGTGTTTCGCTTTACTACCCTGCTGTTTAACGAAAGCCTGGAGCCTATTGGTGAGAGCCGCTTTTCGGTACCCATGGAATACAAGGGTGATTATTTAACCGGGTATAGTATTACCAACGATGGAAGCTATGCCTTTGTAAAGTATCACCGCCAGGCTAATGGTAATATTGTTGATGCTTCTTTAATTGAGAAACCTGCCAATAGTGATGAATATACGGAGCATAAGCTGAATATCAACGACCTTTTCCTGGATGATATAAAGCTAATGGTAGATGACTTAAATGACCGTTATTTGCTCTCGTCGTTTTACAGCACCCGGAAACGCGGGGATGTTGACGGATTGTACGTATATGGTGTACAGAAAAAAACCGGCAATGTAATTTTTGAAAAAACCACATTATTTAATGATGAGCTCAGGAAAAAAGCTAAAGGCAGATCCGGTAAGAATGTTTTCAACGATTTTTTTATAAACAATATTATTGTGCATGGCGATGGCAGCTTTACGGTAGCGGCTGAAGCCTTATATAATACCGGCAACTGGGACCGTTGGGGATTCTGGGGAGGGCCTTACATGGGCGGATGGGGCGGACCCGCAATGTGGGGTGGCTGGGGACCCGGATGGGGTTGGGGCTGGGGCCGTTGGGGTGGCGGCTGGTGGCCTTACTCTTATTATTCTCCTTTCCTTTACCGCAGTTATTGGTGGGGTTGGGGACCCGGGTGGGCATGGGGTGGCCCCGGCTGGGGTGGTAGCTCACAGCAATTCAACGCAGGAAATGTAGCTGTTATATCTTTTGACAGCGAAGGCAATAAAACATGGGACAATGTGATCGTTAAATCGCAAAGCGAAAGCAATACTGATGGAAGCATTTCTTACCAGGTATTGCCGGGCAACAGCAACATGCATTTCCTGATGAATAATTCGGGTAAAATATCCAGCCTTGAAAATATTATCATCAACAACAATGGAACGGTGACATCAAGCGCACCAATAAATGCAAAGGATAAAAAAATTGATTTTATGCCTAAATACGGTAAGCGAACCGGCGCCAGGGAAATCATCATCCCTTATTTCTATAAAAAAAATATATCCTTCGCTAAGGTAGAGTTATAGAACCGGCGGTTTACTTTTGCCCAAAAATTACCACTGCTAATGACAGGTGTGTTCAGTCAAAAGAACCCGGGCAATATCATGCTGCTTTTTATGCTGGGCATATTTATAAAGCTGCCGGCTTTCTTTCATGATAAAGGCTTTATAGTAAAAACCAGCGATGGGGCTTTCTATACCGGTATGGTTACCTTTTTTAAAGGAGCTTCGCATGGCAGCCCGTTTTTCTTTGCTGCTATTGCCTTTGGGCTCAACCTGCTTATTGCTTTTATTCTGAACAATTTTATTAATACAGAAAGGCTGATGAACAGGTCCAATTTCCTGACGGGAATGGCTTATATGCTTATCACTTCCTTTTTGCCTTCTTTCAATTTGCTTTCAGCCAACCTGGTAGCGTCTGTGCTGCTTTTAACTGCATTCACCTTATTTTATAAATCCTATAATAATAAAAACAATATTTTTAATGCTGCGCTGCTGATAGGGCTGGCATCACTATTCTTTTTGCCTGCCCTATTTTTTATAGCGTGGGCATTTTTAGCATTAGCCATTTTAAGACCTTTCAGGTTTTCTGAGTGGATGGTACTATTGTTAGGGTTAACCACTCCTTATTATTTTTATGCCGCCCACCTGTTTCTAACGGATCAGGCCTACATACCCGCCTACTTTTTCCAGCTTTCCTTTCTTAGTTCGCAGGTAAACTACTCTCAATGGCATGCCGTAGCCCTGTTTTTTTTACTGGCTCCATTGCTGGCAGGTATATACTATATGCAGGCCAATTCAGCCAAAATGCTTTTTCATGTGAGAAAAGGGTGGCATTTGTTTACCTGGTACCTGGTTATCAGTATGGCAATAGCCCTGTTTGATATTGAAAAGACTTCGGAAAATATGGTACTGACACTGGTACCGGTTGCTGCCTTTCATGGCTACGGCTACCTGAACGCAGAACTGAAACTTTATCCCAAAATAGCTTTCTGGCTGACTATTATTTTTATTGCCGCCTGCCAGCTATACAGTAACCTGTGGCACTAATTGGCTGTGTACAAAATCAATGCTACCTTTGTAAGGTATATTGATGGCACAACCTTTGGGCCGGAAAAACCATCTGTATAAAGGACCCTTTTATCAGTTAAAAGTTAATTCAGTAAAAAACAAGAGATGAAAAAAATATTATTTGTATGGGTAGCGGTATTAGCAGCAGTGTTTGCGCAAGCGCAGTTAGATCCTGTAAGCTGGAAGTTTTCCAGTAAAAAAATATCTGATAAAGTTTACGAAGTGCATATGACCGCAGTAATGCAAAGCGGCTGGCATTTGTATTCGCAAACACAGCCCTCCGATGCCATTAACCTACCTACCCAGATTGCTTTTGCAGCCAACCCCTTAGTTACCTTAACCGGCAAAGTAGCAGAAGTAGGCAAAATGGAAAAATTTCACGATGCAATTGTTAAAGCAAGTGCCAACCAGTATTCTAAAACGGTGACTTTTGTGCAGAAAGTAACGCTTAAAGCTGCAGCTAAAACCAATATTTCGGGCACCGTTACTTACCAAACCTGCGACGATAAACAGTGCCTTCCTCCAAAAAAGGTTCCGTTTAAAGTAGATTTGGGATAGGAAATTTTAAATATAGAATTATAAATATTAAATGTAGAATGTAAAAGCCTGATGGCCGCACGTTCTGCATTTTTCATTTTTATACCTCCTTACTCCTGCTCAGGCTATTTTGTCTCCACTTCTTTCTTAGCCGTTTCCGGGGCAACTTGTACCAATGAAGATCCCGCTTTTAATCCTGATTTTTCAATAAGGATATTTTTACTGTTCTTACCAGAAACGTTCAGCAGTACTTTTGTATCAACCGGATAGGCCGTACCTGTTATTTTAATATCAGAACTATTATTTACTGCAATTACAGGTTCTTTCTTTTTACTTTCAAATTTTACATTTTCGAGGAGTATATTATCACTCAAAATCAGCTCTGCACCAATATCTGTAGTCAGCTGTGTGTTTTTAACACATATATTCTGTATAGGCGCTTCCGGAAGGCCTCTTATAAAAATGCCCTTTCTGGCTCCCTCACAGATAATATTTTCGAACTGCATATCGCGGAACACAGGAGTGGTTTCACCAAACGTGGTATCCACTTTTCTCACACCATCAGTAGCAAAGGTTACGGCATAGGTCATATCAAAAAAGATGGCTTCCTGCACTATATCCCTCATTTGAATATTGCGTGCATATATTTTCTCCACCAGGCCACCCCGTCCGCGTGTTGATTTAAAGCGCAGCCCTTTATCTGTACCTGCAAAAATGCAGTTTTCTATAAAAATATTGTTGGTACCACCGCTCATCTCACTGCCTACTACCACACCGCCGTGTCCTTTATATACCAGGTTATTTCTTATGATGCCGTTTTGAGTGGGCATACCGCGCCTGCGTCCTTCCTCATCTTTGCCGGATTTAATACAAATAGCGTCGTCCCCCACGTCAAACACACAATTTTCCACAATAAAATTTTTGCAGGATTCAATATCCAAGCCATCGCCATTGTGGGAGTAGTCAGGATTTTTTACAGTTACATTCCTGATAATAAGATCTTCACTCATTAAAGGATGCAGGTTCCAGGCCCCAGAGTTTTGAAAGGTTACCCCTTCCAGCAAAATACGCTTACATTGGGTAAGCACCAACAGGTTGGGACGTAAAAAATCTTTCATATCCCCAAAATCCTCCAGCTTTTTACCCGGCTCCAGCAACATGCTGCGTTTGCTCTCACTGGCCTGCTTAAACTGCTCTGAAGGATACCATCTTTTCCCATCGGTACTTAATACTCCGCCCGATTTTACCCTGCTGTTCCAGAAAGATTCAGTAACCGCAGATTTTGTAAGCCCTCTCCATACATCTCCGTTACCATCAATAACGCCACCGCCTGTAATAGCAATATTCTCCGCATTTTTGGCCCATATAGGCGACTGGTTACGGGCTGAGCTCCGGCCTTCATAACTTCCGGCCACTATATCATACTGGCTTTTGTCCTTAGTAAACAACAACATGGCACCTTTTGCCACATACAGGTTAACGTTGCTTTTTAACTGAAGCGGCCCGGTTAACCATATTCCAAACGGCACCACTACTACTCCGCCCCCGTTGGCATTACAGGCATCTATAGCTTTGGTTATACTGGTGGTATTAAGCGTCCTGCCGCCTGATACTGCACCATATTTTACTATATTAAAACTATCTGTTTTAAAAGAAGTTTGCTTTACAACAGGCAGGTTGCTCCAGCTATACTGGGCATAAGCGGCTAAGTAGCAAAAAGAGATCAGTAGCGTTGCAAGCGTTTTTTTAACCATCATTTTAATTTTATAAAAGCCAAAGAATAAGATTGCAGAATGACGCTGCAACCATACCATTCAAAAATAAATGAATAAACCCCTAATCTGCCGACAAACCACGCAATCGTTTGCGAAGAAGCTGATTTAGAATATCTTTACCTTTTCAGGCATACATTTTGAGTTTTATACCTTCAACAAAAAATATACAATGAGAAGCATATTAACAGGGGCACTGGTTTTAGCAATAATATTTGCAGCATGTAAGTCAAGGTCGGCTGATGCAGGCGCCACACCTCAAACAGCAAGCGAGTATTATGAAAAAATTATTGAGCTGGAAGAAACCATGTCTGAGCCCCTGTTAACCACCGAAGCAGCTATTAAAGCCAGGGGAGATAAACAGGATTTTGAAGGAATTGTCAGATCGGCCAAAGCAATGGAAGATACCATAGATATAAGGATCAACGCCATTAAAAAAATGGAGCCAGTAGGCCATGGTGGTGAAGATTTTAAGATAGTGGTCACCAGGTATTTTGAATATATCAAAAGCATTTATACAGCTTACAGAACTATAGGGGAAGCTAAAACAGAAGAGGACAGGATGAAAGCAGCTGATAAAATGGCCAGTACTATTAACAGGCAGGAAGCTGTAATGGCCAACCTGCAGGCAGCCCAGGCCCAATTTGCAGCCAGTAATCATTTTACTATTGATGCACGGTAGCGCACTTGCGGAGCACCGTAGAAAGCAAAACATAATGCTAAAACGGGTACATAACATTTTTAGCTTTTTAATGAATCCTTCGGATTCACACATTTATAGCTCAATAAATCCCATATAGCTGGTTCGACCCCTTCGGGGTCGTATATATCTTGCATATCCATTTTTTCTATAAATATTTGACCTCTACGAGGTCTTAAACAAAAAATGTTATGCACCTGCTAAAACAGAGGCTGTATTAAAAGTAGATTATCATTTTAATACAGCCTCTGGCATTTATAGCTGGCCCTTTTCCGGTAATTACAGCACTTACCGGGGCGTTGAAAATCAATGTCGTCCTGTGTCCTGACGAAGGGCATTAATAAACCCTCGCTCAAGGCTTCGTCAAGCTCTGCCTGACTACGCTTACTGTCATTTCAATAAATGCCGGCACTGCCCGGAAAGGATTAAACCTCCACGGTTACATTGTGCTCCAGCCCGTCATCCTGTAATACCAAAGCCTTTTCCCTCACTGCCTCTCCGTCAACAGTTAATGCAATAGTTCCATCCTTTCTGTGGTTTACTACTTTGATCTGGTAAAGCGAGCCGCCAACCCTGTAATTCACTTCAAAATCAGTCCAGTTATCAGGGATACAGGGATTTATATGAAGCTCATTACCCTTACGTTGTAACCCCAGTATATGCTCTAACGCCAGTTGGTAGGTCCAGCCGGCAGAGCCGGTGTACCATGTCCAGCCGCCGCGGCCTTCGTGCGGAGCCACTCCATACACATCAGCCGCCATTACATAAGGCTCTACTTTATACTTCTGCATTTCGTCGCTGTTGGCAGCATGGTTCACAGGATTCACCATAGAGAACAATTCCCAAACCCGCTCTTTATCTTTTATCATGGCAAAGGCCATCATCGTCCATATAGCAGCATGGGTATATTGTCCGCCGTTCTCTCTTACGCCGGGCACATAACCTTTGATATATCCGGGGTAAAGGTCTGATTTATCAAATGCAGGGGTGAGCAGCTTTATGATACCATGTTCTCTATCTATAAGATGCTCATTGAGCGATGCCATCGCTTTTTTGATATGATCCGGTTCCCCGGCACCAGAAATAACCGACCAGCTCTGCGAAATGGAATCTATACGGCATTCCTCGTTTTCTGCAGAGCCCAGAGGTGTGCCATCATCAAAATAAGCACGACGGTACCATGCTCCATCCCAGGCATTCTGATTGATATTATCTTTTAATTTTTCCGCTTCGCTGATACACTTCATGTGGAATTCTTTATCGCCATAATCATCCGCTATCACAGCAAACTTCATTAACACATCATAAAGGAAAAATCCAAGCCATACACTCTCTCCCCTTCCGTGCGCCCCTACTTTGTCCATACCATCATTCCAGTCTCCTGAGCCTATCAACGGCAGGCCATGTTCCCCGAATTTCAGTCCGAAATTAATAGCACGCTTACAGTGATTGTATATGGACTCCCAATCATTCAGGAATACAGGTAAATCGTAATAGCTTTCCTCATCAGGACGCAACGGTCTTCCTTCTATGTAAGAAACATATTCGTCCAGAACGGCCTTGTCTGCTGTGGCCTCAATATAGCGGGCGGTAACATAAGGCAGCCACAGATAATCATCGGAGCAGGTAGTGCGTACCCCGCGCCCTGTTGGCGGATGCCACCAGTGCTGTACATCCCCTTCCTTAAACTGACGGGAAGCAGCCAGTAATATCTGCGCCCTCGTTACATCGGGCCTGGTGTGCATTAATGCCAGCACATCCTGCAACTGGTCCCTGAAACCAAAGGCCCCGCCGGATTGATAAAAGCCGCTCCGGCCCCAGACACGGCAGGCCAAAGTCTGGTACACCAGCCATCCATTAGCTAGCAGGTTAAAGGATTCATCAGGGGTTTTAATATAAACATTACCTAAAATACGGTTCCACATATCGTGCACCTGCGACTGGGCCTCATGCACTGTTGACGCGCTTTTATATTTTAGAGCGAGTAACCTTGTATCATGCTCAGACCTGGAGCTGCCTAAACGGAAGATCACCTCTTTTTCTTCATCAGGCATCAGCTCTACACCGATTTGTATAGCGGTACAAGGATCAAGAGCCGCACCATATTTGTTTGACAGCTTTTCACGCGTCATTGCTTGCGGCGCTTCCAGCGACCCGTTCCTGCCTATAAACTCGGCACGGTCGCAGGTATATGATTTGGTACTGCCATCCGCATCAAAAAAAGATATCCTTTCTGCGAAAGTGCTGTTATAGTGGTTGCGCGCAAATATAACCCCTGTTTCCAGGTCTTTTTCTGTTACCACATGCATCCTTGTATTGGTAGCCGTATCACCTAAAATCCATTCTACATAACCCGTAACAGTAAGCTTTCTCTGCTTTGAAGACAGGTTTTTAACTCTTACTACGCTGAATTTTATAGCATCGGCCGCATCAACAAATACCCATAGCTCCGACTTAATGCCAAAGGCGATATGTTCATACACCGTATAACCAAAGCCATTTCTCGTAACGTAGGGTTTACCGCTATTACAAGGCAAAGGCGATGGCGACCAATAGTTCCCGCCGATCTCATCCCTTATATAAAAAGCTTCACCGGTCTTATCTGAAACGGGATCGTTTTTCCAGGGTGAAAGCCTGTAAGAGTGGGCGTTCTCGGCCCAGCTATACCCCGACCCGCTTTCCGACATCATAGTTCCAAACTCCGCATTGGCTATAATATTGACCCAGGGTGCCGGTGAGGTTTGCGCGGGAGTTGTGAGAATAAAATACTCCTTTCCATCCGGCGTAAAACCGCCTGTACCGTTATTGAAAACAAGATTACCGGGCAGCTCAGCTTTCAGATCGGGGTCAAGAATATTATCTCCTGTAACTTTAAGCGCAGGCGGTAATACCCTGGCTGGCTTTTGCCGGGCCATTTGTTCCTGCAAGGCACCTCCTTTGTCAGTAAAGATCAGCCTTGCCACCGTTTGGAACAGCACCCGGTCTTCGGTTGTCAGCTGATCGCCCTGGCGAACATATATGCCACCGGGCTGGTCTACAATAGAGCCGCTCATAGCGGTAACAAAACCCATGATCTGATCGTGCAATAACTGCCTGTAAGTCCCGAAATCATCATTCCAGATCACAAGGTCTACGGCAAGCCCTTTCATACGCCAATACGAGTGCGCTTTGATCAATTGTCTTACCAAAGCCGTATTATCGCTATCCTGCACCCTTACCAGCACCACAGGCAGATCGCCCGATATGGAATAACCCCACAAGCCAGACTGGCCTTTCCTGTTGCTGGCAATGATATTAGCTTCGGCCCTGTGCGTAGCATTTGCATAAAGTATATGGCCCGCCATTGCATTGAATAACTGGGCTTCGGGCTCGCTTGCATTGATCTGCCTCAGCAGCACCTGGCTATGCGTCCATGATAATTCAAAGGCACGGTTCTTAAGATGCTTATCGCGGTATTTACCTATAAGCTGCTGACTTTTATCCTGTGTTTCTGTAATACCTATGATGATGTCGAAAGTGGCTGTCTGGCGCGGCTTTAAAGTGGTTTTGTATTTGATGGCGGCTACAGGATCTAAAACAGAGCCTGCTGTTCCGGATAATGCACCGCTTTGTTTTACGGCTATGGGTTCTGCAAGTGTTCTTGTTCTTCCAATAAAACGCATTCTGTCGCTTTCAAAAGATACATCTTCCTGCACCGCACCGGTCAGCGACATCATAAAGAACATCCATGGTGGCTGCTCATCTTTAGAGCGCGCCCTGCGGGTGCATAAAATAGCGTTGACCTCTTCGCTGATCTTTGTCTGAACAAACAGGTTGCTAAATGCCGGATGCGCTTCATCTGCTGCCTGCGGAGCTATCACTACTTCGGTATAACCCGTTACCTCAAGGGCTTTTACAGCATTACTTTTATTGGTGATCCTTATTCTTCTTATAGAAACGTCATCTTCCGGAGATACTACGATATCAGTCTTTGTTTCAAAGTCATTGCTCACCCGTCTGAACTCTACATGGCCTTGTGAAAAAATAGTTTCATCTATATTGAATTTTTTCTTTGTAGGCTGATAGGTGTTGGACCATAACACACCGGTGGAAAGATCTTTTATATAACAGAAGGTCCCCCAGTTATCCTCGGTCACATCTTCGCGCCAGCGCGTTACAGCAATATTTTTCCATCGGCCGTAACTGCCTCCTGCATTGGTGATTGCCACATGATACCTGCCATTGGAAAGCAGTTGAACCTCAGGTATAGCCGTGCCAGGCGTATTAATAATTCTTATATGGGATTCATGGCTGGACACTATTTTGCCGGTAGCACTATCATCCTGCGTATAGTAGTTGGTAGCCTTCGGTGCCTTTTCCTTTAACAGTAAAAGAGCAGATTGCAACTGCGGATCACGCTCAAACCTTTGCTGCATTTTTTCGCCCAGCAATAAACGTGACAGGGATAAGAAGCTCATCCCCTGGTGGTGCGCCATAAACGAGCAGATGATAACATGCGCTTTTCCCCTTGGCATTCTTGAAGGCGTATAATCAATAGCCTCATAAAAACCATACCGGCCTTCAAACCCGTTCCTTGATAATTCCAGCAGGTTTTTCAAAGCAGCCCCTGCATCAAACATTAAAGATAACATGGTAGCGTAGGGCGCTATTACCAGATCCTGTCCCAGGCCGCGTTTTAGGCCCAGCCCCGGAACACCAAATGCCTGGTACTGGTAATTAAGATGGGCATCTACCAGGTTATAGCCCGATTCTGAGATACCCCAGGGAATATCTTTTCGCCGGCCATAGTCTACCTGATTTTGAATAACACCTCTCGCTGTTTTTTCGAGTAAAGTGTTTTCGTAGGAAGGCATCACCAGGTCGGGCATAAGATACTCAAACATAGAACCGCTCCATGAAAGCAGTACCGGGGTCATACCTTCATTGGTTATAAGCCTGCCCAACGCGAACCAACTATCCTGCGGTACTTTTCCCTGTGCTATGGCTGTATAAATACCCAGCCTTGCTTCAGATGCAAGTATATCATAATAGCTTTTATCCTTAACATCCTCACTAACATTATAACCAATATGGAACAGGTGTTTGGAGCTGTCGTACAGAAAATCGTACTCCACATCAGCAAACCCGCTGCACTCATTGGCCAGCTTTTCAATTTTACTGAGTTTCTCCAAAGCATGGTTAGCGGCTACTTTAAGCGTCATATACAATCTTTCCAGCCACAACCGCTTTTCATCATCACCGGTTTCGGATATTAAACTTTCAGTTACAAGTAATAACGAATCTGTTAAATTACCAATATCGTTAAGTACCGGAACGGATTCCAGTGGCTGTAATACTTCAAAGCCCTGCATAACCGGCAGCAGATCTGTCCACGGTGTTAAAACAGCAAATGAATTAAAAGCATCGTTTACCTGTGCTTCAAATTTATCGAACCAAAACATGCTGTTTTCATCTGCAGCCACCGCTTTATCCGTTTTTAATACCTGTACCTTTTGAAGCAACTGTTGTAAGTGCGCTTTATGCTCGTGAAGCAATTGTTCAGGTCCTGCCAAAAGCTGGTCGAGGTAATTTTCCACTTCTTTAAACAACCTGCTGTTTGGAATATTGTAGCTCTTTGCAGTGAGCCATGTATGCTTTAACCCTTCATAAAACCTGTTAGTAAAAATTTTACTGTGAGGCAGCTCAAGCAATCCCTGCCTTAATACGATCATATTAGCTACAAAATTTCCGCTGTCAACCGCCGATATATATTTTGGATACAAGGGCTGCAGGTTAGTGGTATCGTACCAGTTGTAAAAATGCCCTTTATAACGCTCCATATCGTTCAGGGAGTTGAAGGTATTCTGGGTACGCTCTACCAGCTCGCATAGTGTAATATAGCCAAAATCATACGCCGATAAATTCACCAGACACGAAAGCCCTATATTGGTGGGCGAAGTGCGGTGCGCAACCACAGCAACAGGTTTTTCCTGGAAATTATCGGGCGGCAGAAAATGATCTTCAGCTCCTACAAAATCCTCGAAGAAAGCCCATGTTTTACGGCCTACAATATTGAGAAACGCAGTTTCTGAGGAAGAAATACTAAAGTCCTTTTTAGTACGCGGCTTGCTTACCCACCACGCAATAGCCGGGGCCAACAACCATAATATCAAAAATGGCGCTGCAATAAAAAGAGCTATTGGATTATAAATGATGATCAGCGCAGCCAATATCAGCACCAATGCAATGGACTGCCACATATAGACATAAGCTCCCGCCACCGTTTTTTTACCTCCTGCCCTTTGCGCCGCATAGGGCGTCCATTGCAGCAAATTCCTTTTTGAAAAAAGAAGTCGCCAGTTAGCAAGGAATATGGCATTCGCGTTTTTAAGCGCTTCAAATGGTAGTACTGTAATGTTATAAAACACCTGCACCACATTCCTTGTAAAAGAATCCCACACTTCTGCTATATGTGATTTTTTATCTACATCACCGGAATTACTGCTTAGCTGTAACAGGGCGGACACCAACGGCATAAGGAACCAGAACGCGACAAAACCCAGTGTCCAAAGCACAGGAGCGGGCAACACCAGCCATACCATCGCCAGTAACAGCAACATAGCAGGTGGTACCAGGCTTCGTTTAATATTATCCCATATCTTCCATTTGGACAAAGAGGAAATGTAATTTTTCCGCAACCGGTTTTTTGCATCGGGTGCAAATGGCAGGCCCCATGTAGCGATCTGCCAGTCGCCCCGTATCCAGCGATGACGGCGGCTTACATCGGTCCAGTACGTTTCGGGATAATCTTCGAATAATTGTACATCTGTAAGCAATCCTGAGCGCACGTAAGAACCTTCCAGCAGGTCGTGACTTAAAATGCGATTTTCGGGAAATGCGTTCCCTAACACTTTTTCAAAAACATCAATATCGTAAATACCTTTTCCTATAAACGAGCCTTCTTCAAACAGGTCCTGGTACACATCAGAAACCAATTGTGTATAAGGATCAAGACCCGAGTCGCTGCTGTGCATACGGGCATACACAGAGCTGGTTTTACCGGGCAGGTTAATGGCAGTACGGGGCTGTAAAATGCCATAACCTTCAACCACCCGGTTCTTTTTAGGATCGACCAGCGGCTGATTCAGCGGGTGCGCCATAGTGGCGATCATTTTCCATGCGGACTCACGCGGCAATATGGTGTCAGCATCTAAAGTGATCACATACTTTACATGGGTCAACGCTGCTATATCACCTACGATCAGTGAAAAATCGTGATAACCGGTATTTTTCAGCAGGCTGTTCAGTTCGCCCAGCTTTCCTCTTTTACGTTCATAGCTCATCCATACCCTTTCCTGCCTGTTCCATTTGCGCGGGCGATGCATTAGAAAGAATGTATCAGGGTCATTTTCTTTTTTATACTTCAGGTTCAGCAATTCGATTTCCTCCTGTACAAAAGAGAGCAGGTCTTCGTCCCCAGGCATGTGCTCCTGCGGCGCATCAGCAAAATCGGTAAGCAGGCAGTAGAACAGGTTTTTTTGCGGATTGGAAAGATAACGCACTTCCAGATCGCTGACTAATTCTTCAATCCCCGCCTTACTGGTGATAAGGCACGGAACCGCCACCATGGTGCTATACGCATCGGGTATATGTCCTGAAAAATCAAATTTTGGCAAAGATCTCGGCGCTACCAGGAGCGTTGAGAGCCAGTTAATAATTACTGTTGCAAACTGGCCTATAACGATAAAGCATAAAATGCCTGTGGCAATTGCCATCCACAGCTCATGATTTTGTGCATATACAGCAAATGCTAACAGGGCGCTCAGTATGAATGCAAACAAAAATGTTGATCCTGCATATATAGGCAACCTGTTCCTTCTAAAGAACACTTTAAGGCGATCCCGCAGATCCAACCTGGCGGAAGTTGCTTTTAGCAGCTCATCCCTGCCCTTATCCACCAGGAAATATCCTACATGGTGCCGGCGTTCGGGCTCGCCATAAATTTTTGCCTTCCGGGAAAGATCAATAGCTAAAGCCGCAATCTCGTGCTCAGGTTTTCCTGATTTTTTCCCTACCCATTCCACCACATGCCGGTAACAGTCGCGGGTAGTAAAGTCCATTAAAGGATAAGTGCCGGTTACATCCTGGTACAAAACCTTTTCTACCTCGCTTACGCTTTCCACAAAATCTTTCCAGTCGGTAGTTTTCAGCAGACGAATACTTTCAATGCTGTTGCGCATAGAAACCTGGTCTGCCGCCTGGCTCTGGTTATGAATATTCACCAGTTCAGCGATCGAATGTCCTGTATCGGAAAGCTGCTGCTCTATCCACGACAAAGGCATGGCAAGCCCCTGCCCTTTACCTTGTAGCCTCCTTGTAAACTCTGCTACAAAAGCACTGTTAAGATGTATATCACTTTTGGCCATTTCGGCCGTTGTAATAATGATATTACGGGGCTCTTTCTGGGCTATTTTTATAAACTCCTCGGCCCAGAAAACCGCTTCATTTTTGTCCAGCCGGTCGATGGCAATGCGCGAAGCAATACGCCTTATATTTTCGATAATGGCGAAGCGCAGCATAATGGGAATAGCCCACAACTCACCGATAGTAAGCACATTTTTTTCCTGGTACCCTTCTATAAACGAGGTAAGATTGGCAACATCTATTCTTCCATCGCTATGCGAAATAATTTCCAGCGCAATATCATATACCCGTGGCATGCCGGCAGACTTGCCTTTCGCCAGTATGGGCAGGGTTTGGCTATATTTTTTAGGTAAGTGCTTGCGGGCAATGTTAATCTGCTCTTTTACCAGGTAAAAATTATCCAGGAACCATTCGCTTGCCGGGGCAATGACCAGCTTTTCCTTAATACTTTCCGAGATCATTTCCTGCACCCTGTCTATCACCTCCTCATTATCGTTCAGGCGCTTTAATACTTTATCCGGTTGTTTTGTTGTTAATACTTCGTGCTGAGCCGCTACGCGCAGGCCATGTGACTCCATCTGGGCATTGCTAAGCAGATCGAGCCGGAACGGATCTTCATTTTTGAAGGGATAATTGGATTCGGAAGTAAAATACTCCCGCATTTTCGTCATAATTTCATCAACGGGCCTAGTTATCTTCATGCTTAAAATTACTGCAATTTCCACGCCGGGAATTATTATGTTGCTTTTAATCAATAAAATAGCAGGGATTCAAGATTTTGAATCCCTGCTCCATTTCGCCGGATTGTTTAAAATATAATTGGCAATGCGGATGTATTCCGCATCATTGCGGATGATATGTTCATAATAATTCCGTTGCCATACCCGCATATTTTGGTCCCCCTGATTTTCATACCGGAACCATTTGGTAACGCCGATTTTAAATCCGCGGATAATGGATCCGATGGTTTTCGACGGTGAACGAAACGGCGTTTGAAATTGTAGGGGCGAATAATCATTCACCCCTACAATTTCAACAATCCCATGAATATGGTCGGGCATTATCACGAATTCATGCAATTTGGTTTTGGGGAAATGGACGGGTATATCCTGCCAGCATTTTGCCGCCACTATGCCGGCATCGTTCAAAATCATTTCGCCATTTATTATCTGGCCAAACAGGTGTGCTCTGTTCTGTGTGCAAAGGGTTATAAAATATAGCCCTGCCTGTGCATAATTATATCCTTGCAGGCGGATGGATTGACGGTTGTGTTTCATTAGGTTATGGTGTTGGTATAAATATACGAAAAGGTGGGTTATATATTTCCTTTACGAGTCCCTGCCGGTTTTATGCTCCAATTAACCAACAGAGAAAAGACGAAGTAGTTGCAAAATGCGACCACCTTAAGACAATATAACGACCTGGTTTGCCAGTACATTATCAGGAGGCGCGCCGAAGTATTTTTACATCAACAATCTACTTTACGGGTTCCCGTAATGCAACCCTAAATTATAGCTTTACATTAGCAAAATGTAATTATTAACAAATCCAAAAAATAAAATAAAAATGAATAAATTATTACTTTCTGCCATAATTCTTGTAAGCAGCTTGACAATAAAAGCTCAAACTGTAAATGATATTCCACTAACAGACATTGATGTTGAATATGTACAAATTGTTGGAACTTCAAAATTATTAAGCACCAAACTAACTATTCAAATTGACTTTGGACAAAGAACAAAGCTCTTATCATCCGGGAAAGAAACGATTGTTAAGGATGCTGACGGGAAAGCCCTTGATTTCAATTCAATGATTGACGCTTTAAACTTTATGTCTAAAAACGGTTACGGATTTGTAACTGCTTATGCAATTACAATTGGCAATCAAAATGTTTATCATTACTTATTAAGAAACAAGAAACAAAAAGTTGATTAAAAAACTACTACCAATAAGGCTTGGCGTCAGGCGGGTTCTCGAAAGCTTTCGGGATTCCCGTTCGACACTTTTTCGTAAATTTGGCCCTTGTCGCTCGCTCGGAATTTTCTACCGAAAATCCCGAGCGAATGCCAGGCCCCGAGACGTTGCCTGCTATTATTGCGAACACCCTATAATTCCAACTGACAAGCAATGAAAGGACAAAACACATTTACAAGTTTGCAAGTTCAGACAATCAAAAAACTCATTGCAGAAAAAGCTGTTGCAACAACAGATAAACAAAAGGTAATTAGAGCAAAAATTCGCAAAATTGGTTTTCATTATTCAGACTTTAGCTCAAAAAAAGACGGCTATACTGTTGCTGACTTTGAAGCACTAATTCGCTCAGGACAAATTAAGATAAATGACGTAAATTACAAGCCCGAAACGACTGCAACAAACAAACCTATTGACAAATCAAAGCCAGTAAAAAAGAGAATTATAGTAACACAAAAATCAAATGGCCTAAACTCTAACCTTGACAATTTCAAAGTAAACCGCTTTGACCCTAAAACCGACAGTGAAACAATTATTGCAAACAGTTCTGGTAACTATATTTTGTGTTTAAAGAAGAACTCAAAACTCCCGACTGTTTCAATCAAACCCATTTTGACAAACTTTGAAGGACTTCAAGTAATTTATACAGGCATTGCAAGTGGTAGCTTAAGAACAAGAGATTTTAGACAACATTTTAAAGGCAATAATGCAGGTCGTTCGACACTTCGTAAAAGTTTAGGCGTACTATTTGGTTATAAGCAAATTCCAAGAGACAGCGATCCAAATACAGGCAAGACAAAATTTGGGAATACAGATGAAGTGAAATTATCAGAATGGATGTGTAACAACTTAATTATGTTTTTCTTACCGACATCGGACTATGACAGGATTGAGATTGAGTTGATAAATCACTTTAACCCACCATTAAACTTAAAAGACAATAGCAATACTATCAACGCAGACTTTAGACGATTACTTTCAAGCTTGAGAACAAAAAAGTATTAACAAAATTCTCGGCTTAACGAATATAGGCTCAACAGTTATACTACTTTTAGCTTTTGTGCTGTATTCGGCTGACGGAATCCTATTTCCGCCACAACGCCAATGCTTCAACGTTGCTTTATGACCCGACTCAACACAATAATTCGTAGAAAGTTACAGAAGGAACTTAAAAACTTCCCTTTTGAATACTCATTTGAGGATTATAAAAAACAAAACTTGCTTCTTGAAGAGCATTTCAAGCATTTTAAATACATTAACGATTTTTATCGTAGAAACTTTACTCTTGAAAAAGAGTATTTCAAATTCCTAATATTGAAGAACACACAGTTTGTTCTTTCACTACATCATTATTTTGACAAAACAAATAAGGCTAAAGAAGATTACCCGGAAAATTCATTTCATTATAAATGCCTTAATGACTTTTGGAAGATTTTTACGGTAATTACAAATAACTACATCGTTTTAAATGAACTCTTACTAAACGGCAAGGACTATCAGGCGAAAATCATTTTTCGCAACACCATTGAACTATCTGAATTATGTATTTGCATATTAGGTAATGAACGCTTTTATGATTTCTTTAAAAAGGAAAATGATGTTGACGACCCAAAATATATGTTCAAAACTTTAAAATTTGAGACAATCAAAAAATCAACTCGAAAGGTTATTGAGGCTATTAAGCAATTACCAAACAACAATCTACCAAAAGAAGTTTGGGACGAATATTTGAAAATCAGACAAGAATTCTATAAGGACACATCAGAACATATTCATCCAAATTTTTTGAACCTAATGTTTGGCAGTCACATCCAAATGATTGAAACGGATATTACTGATGTAAAAGGAATGATGCTGCATAATTTAGGAGGAATCATCAATTCGGAAACAAAACAGAACCTAAAAAATATTATCATGTATGATTCAATTACTTACATGATAATCTTGATTTTAATCATTGAAAACCACAAACTATGTTTTAGCAAACTTGACAAAGATGTAAATCACTTAACAATACTCTCCAAGTTTAATTGGGATTTATTAAGCCATATATTGAAGTAAAATCACAAAACCTCAAGATTCTCTCTTCGATTTTCCACTTCTTCGTCAAGCTGCGGAACCGTTATGAGCCTTCCTACGTCAATATTCACCTAAAATTAAGCGACAGGAAAAGTCACACTTTGTTCACCAATTAGTTACCTTAGTGAAATGAAAAGACACCTGAAAACGAAAGAAATAAAAAGGCCAAAAAATAAAATTATAGACTGGGACGACCACCTCGACAAAAAATATGGAAAGGTGGGCTCTGCAACCAGAACTGAATTTGAAAGCAAAGCCCAGGCATTTGTAATCGGTGAACTTTTGAAAGAGGAACGGCGCAAAGCAAACCTGACGCAGGAAGCATTAGCCCTAAAAACAGGAACCAAAAAAAGTTACATATCAAGAATTGAAAATGGACATGCCGACATCCAACT
This sequence comes from Niabella sp., assembly GCA_027493055.1. GTDB lineage: Bacteria > Bacteroidota > Bacteroidia > Chitinophagales > Chitinophagaceae > Niabella. The sequence continues at coordinate 25,027 of JAPUDO010000023.1, forward strand.
TTCGACCTTGTACAAATTAATAGAGCAAGGACTGAACCGCAAACTTGAGTTATACATTCGTTGACAGAAAAAGGGAGTACACAAATCTCCACAACTGCAAAAAATAGTATCTTAGCAAAGTAAGCATTTGAAAAAATTGTACGCCAAAAGCACAAAGGCCAAAACGGTTACGGAAGTAATAAATTTTTTAACCAGTAAAAGCTATTAAATAGCCGCTTTTAAGCGTTTATAAATGACTATAAATGTTTAGTAATTGCGGTAATCGGCAAGTTAGCAATATAAAGAACCCTCGATGCAAGAAAATCCAAAAAACTGTTTCGTAATTATGCCAATTTCAGACCAAGATGGTTATGAAAAAGGACACTTTAATAGAGTATATGAATATTTGATAAAACCTGCTTGTGAAAAGTCGGGATTTGAACCGGTCAGAGCTGATGAAGAAGTAAAGACAAATTATATTGTTGTTGACATAATAAAAAAAATTCTAGATTCTGATTTAGTCATTTGTGATTTAAGTGCTAAGAATCCTAATGTATTATACGAGCTTGGTCTAAGACAAGCTTTTAACAAGAAGGTGGTACTAATAAAAGATAAAATTACTGACAGAATCTTTGACATTCAAGGTCTGAGAACACTCGATTATGACCACAATTTAAGAATTGATGAAGTTAATAAGAACATACAACAAATATCAAAAACACTAATTGAAACATTCCAATCCAATGAAGATGAAGTAAACTCATTAATTCAACTATTATCAATTAAACCAGCAGACTTGCCTTCGCAAATAAGTTTATCTCAAGAATCGAGTTTAATTCTTGAAGCACTAAATGACCTTTCCGTAAGACTAAGAAAAATTGAAGGAAAAGGAAAAGAAAACAATTATATCAGAAATAAAAATCTTAAAGTTGCTTTGAATAATGCTGAGTATGAAATTGGAGAAGAAATTTATAATAAAGAAGGTCTACTAGGTAAAATTATAGACATTCATAGTGATGGCATTTTCTTAAAAAAAGAGGAGAATATTTATAAAGTGCCCTACGATGATAAAAGATTAGCTGAAGTTTATCCGTTTTAAATATACTGCTGATAGCATGGTATTTATAAAAGGCGGGTTGAAATCTAATACTCAACTTTTGTGCATCCATCTTCCGCCCTTCATAAATACCCGAACCGTTAAACTACATACCAATTACTCCTATCTCTTAATCTCCCTAAAAAAATCTTCAAGCGTCAAGTCTCTTGCGGTACAAATTTTTTCTAATGTATATAGTGTGATTTTATAGGGAGCAGTTTTCCAGTTTTTTATTCTTCTCACAGTCTTTTCATCAATATCATGATTGGTTGCAAATGAACGCATAGATTCCTCACTTGGGCCAATCCATTCCCTTGTAATAAAGCTACATATGACATCGTACAAATCCTGCATTTAACAAATAAAGAGTTTGTGGAAAAAAATAAAGCGGACACCTGTCCGCAAATAACAAAATTGTTATATATTTGCCCTGATATTATTTTTGCGATTACTTCATAAAATCATTTGAAGCATTCGCTTTCAATCTCGAACTGAAACGTCGGAACTTTCAAGTACACGGGATGATAAGCAGAATAGCTCACGACCTAGGCGTGGGCTCTCTTATCCGTGTACAGGCCTCCGACGGCCTCAGTTCGGTAAGTTGAGCATCACGCCTTTTTTGTGCGCGGTGTTCATTTAAAAAACTTTTTGTTATGAACAACGCCGTTGCCACACCTGTACAAAGCGCCTGCCACAAGCCAGGCCACACCAAAGACCCCTTTGAAACCCATTGCTGGCGGAATGAAAGCCTTACAAATCCTTACCAGGTATTTGCCGCCATTTTTGCCGAAGCCCATGTGCACGATTTCCGAAAGCTGGTTAAAAAGCTCGTCAGCAGCGCCAGCGGAGCAGGAGTATATAAAGGCGAAGCAACAGGAGATGTGCTGCTGTATATGAAGCTCATTCGCTCACTTATAAAAGCGGCACATGCCTTAAAGCGTGAAAAGAATAGTGCTATTGTCATTACCAGGGACGATCTGTTCAATAAAAAATACTATTGCAGCCATTATGTTAGCGCCGATGCGTGGAAGGAGTTTCCGCGCCACCTGTCTGAAAAAGAATATGGTAACCCATACCTGGTGTTTCAAAAGTTTTTCCGCTACCAGTCGCTAACCAATTGGCTGCATTGCTGGGAGCAGGTTGTGGATGGCGCATTTTGCGGGGATGGCAGTTTTGCACCCGTTGCCCCGTTCAAAGTGCACAGCCATTTGGCAAAGCTGGTGGAAGCCGCGCATTTGATTGATGTAAGGGAGGATAGCATACACAAATTCACATATCGCCATGAAGCGGTAGAATAAGAGTACGAGGCGAGGACGCCTCGTACAGCGAATAACAACAATGTACTACTTGTTCCGCAAAGCGGAAGGCCAGCCACGCACATTGCCAGGCTTTAGGCCTGCGCAAGGAAACAGCTACGGTTTCGCGCATTTCCAATAAATTTCATAAATTCGGTATATGATTTTTGAGAGAATAACATTCAATACTAATATAATGCACGGAAAAGCATGCATAAGAAATATGCGCATCCCCGTATCATTAGTATTAAATCTTCTTGCCAATGGCATGAAAGAAGATGAAATCATTAAAGAATATCCCTCTCTGCAACGCGAAGACATTGCCGAATGTTTGAAGTATGCCGCATGGTTAGCCATAGAAGAAATTTATGCCGCCTGAAAATATATGTAGGTTTCTCTGCGATATGGGTGTATCTATATCCGTTACCAAATGGCTTCGTCAAAATGGATATGACGCAACGCATTTGATAGATGAAAATTTACATACACTAAATGATGAGCTAATTTTTGAAAAGCTGAAAAAGAAAACAGGATAATACTGACGTTCGATTTGGATTTTGGTGAAATACTTTCAAAAGTAAAAGCAAAACAACCTTCCGTAGTTATTTTCAGACTTGAGAATCAAACACCTTTGAATGTTATACGCCACATGCAAAACATCACAGCTAATTATACCTCACAACTATCAGAAGGCGTTACTTTACTCGTTACGGAACACAAATACAGAATAAGGCGATTACCAATCAAATAAGGCAACACACCAGTGTATCACCCTTACTTTGATGGTAGAGTTAATAAGTAACAACAATGCACGGGTCAGCCACTCACATGCTATGCTACAGACCCGCGCAAGAAACAGCATTTGATCGATGTGAGGGAGGAAAGCATACAGGCATTCACATATCGCCATGAGGCGATAACATAGAAGTACGAGGCGAGGACGCCTCGTACAGCGCGAAATAACAACAATGCACAGCTTGTCCCGCAAAAGCGGGAGGTCAGCCACTCACATTGCTACGCTACAGACCTCCGCAAGAATTTAAATCAAATGGCAATGCACACTAAAAAAGCCGCTCCAAAAAGAAGCGGCTCACTAACCCATCCAAGAATTTGTATAGCAGCTAAGCGTTCTTCAGCTCTTCAATCTTTTCCCTGATCTTTGCTTCTATTTCATTAGCCAGCTCGGGGTTATCCAGCAGCAGGTTTTTCACAGCATCGCGGCCCTGCCCCAGTTTATCACTGTTATAGCTATACCAGGATCCACTTTTTTGAATAATGCCCAGGTCAACCCCCATATCAATAATTTCACCTGTTTTGGAAATGCCCTCACCAAAAATGATATCAAATTCCGCAGAACGGAAAGGAGGCGCTACCTTATTTTTTACCACTTTAACTTTTACACGGTTACCAATCGCTTCATCCCCGTCTTTTATCTGGGTCTGACGGCGGATATCCAGCCTTACTGAAGCATAAAACTTCAACGCATTACCTCCTGTGGTAGTTTCAGGGTTGCCAAACATTACCCCGATCTTTTCACGCAACTGGTTGATGAAAATACATATCGTGTTGGTTTTGGAAATGGTAGCCGTAAGCTTACGTAAAGCCTGGCTCATAAGACGGGCATGTAAGCCCATTTTACTGTCGCCCATTTCACCTTCCAGCTCACTTTTGGGTACCAATGCCGCCACAGAGTCTATCACCACCACATCCAAAGCGCCTGAAAGTATCAGCCTGTCGGCGATTTCCAAAGCCTGCTCGCCATAATCGGGCTGGCTTATTAAAAGATTATCTACGTTTACCCCCAGTTTTTTTGCATACACACTGTCAAAAGCATGTTCCGCATCAATAATAGCGCACATGCCGCCTTTTTTTTGCGCCTGTGCTATCACATGGGTCGCAATAGTGGTTTTACCGGAGGATTCCGGGCCGTATATTTCAATAACCCTGCCGCGTGGCAGGCCACCAATGCCTAATGCTGTATCCAAACCTATTGATCCTGTAGAGATCACTGAATGGGCCTCTACGGCTTTCTCGTTCATCATCATTACACTACCCTTACCATAATCTTTATCAATTTTTTCCATGGTAAGCTTAAGCGCTCTGAACTTCTCGTTATTTACGTCTACTTCGGGTAATTTATCTGTCTTTGCCATAAATCAAAAATACAATTTCGCTATCTCCTTTCTAAAATAATTATCAACAGCAAAGCTAATATATTTAGCAATAAAAACTAATTTTTTTGGATTTTTATTTTTTGCTGCTAATTCGTATGGTCAAATCGAATTGAAAATAACTTTTAAATAGCTTTCCTAAAAATATGCTGAAGCCAGAGTATAATGGAATAGTATTCAGTTTGTAAACTATGCCACATAGAGTAATCGCTTCTTAAAATATCAAAAAAATGGAAATATAATTCAAAAAGAAGCCCCAGTACCACAGAATAAATCGTACCTTTGTAAGGTCTTCAATTACTTGAAAGTAGTTCACTGAACTTCGCAGGGTATCCTGCTCAGGGTATTTGGGGGCTTTTTTTTTATGAACCTACAATATGGTTATTCCTTTTATCTTAGGCTTTATAAATTCATAGAAGCGTTCTTCTCCTCTTTCATATTTTCGCTGAACTGCCCAACACAAATAATCCACAAAGTTCAATAACGGCTCATTTTTCTGGTTTACTACATCTAAAATAATTTCTCCATTGGTAACAGGAGCCGGGGTGTTTGTATATAAAATATTTATGGCTTTGGACAAAGCCATTTCTAAAGTTGCCTGCCGTGTAGTATTTCCTCTTTGGGACACCAGGAAAATATGTTTCCCATCTTTGTCCATTTTTGAATGTAGTAAATGAGCAAGTAAATCCGTATATAATTCCCTTTCATTTCTATTGTGCTTTTTAATAAATTTTTCAATATCCTTTTCTGAAATTGCCATTTCAAATTCAAAATCTACAGACATAATTAAATCAAGAAACAACATTCTTATTTCAGGTATATCATCAGTAGCATGAAAATAGAACTTCCCAGTTTGGGCAATCTTCTTCTGAACACTCCCTACTTTAAAATAAGGATCAGTAGCAATCCTTTTTTCTAACGCAATTATTTTATTTCGAATCGGCTGAAGAGGTTCATTAAAATGACAAATCCCCATACTAAAATATTTTGAAACACCTTCTTTTCCTAACATTGGAATACCTCCTTTTCCAAAGAAGGTAGTATCACCTGCTTCATCTAAAAAATGATGATACTTGCTTATCTCTTTTTCCATTTATCGTTCTTAATATAATTTTTAAAACTGCAATCTATAAAAATCATTGAGCATTACGATTTTTATAACTAAAAACAGTTAGATAGGATATGATAACAAAGTATATCAAAATTGTGAGAATGGAATAACTAAATTAAATGTCGAGTATATAAAAGCTGTGGCTAAAATTCATAGTGTAGTGTTAAATACAAAAACAATGATGTTTGCAATGCCAAAATTAAAAATAATGAAGGGCATAATAGAAGTAGTACTGTAACCATACATAATCCCGAATCAAAAAAGCGCACCCTCCGGTACGCTTTTTTAAAAACATTCAGCGGCGTTTACTCAAAATCCTTATCGGTAACGCCTTCATTAACCTTATAATTGCTCAGGGTGAGCTCAAAGCCCTGGCCCATGGCAGACTGAGCCATGGTTCCGGGCAGTTTTATGCCATTAACAGCAGTGTAATTGCCATACTCCGTAACCCGCTCCACTTCCTGCCCTGCAACTTTTATTTTGCTGTATTCTTTCAGCAACAACCCTGTATTTACAGAATAGTATTCTGTGCTTGCATTGCCGCTTGGTTTGGTTATCACAATCTTATACGTATCCTCACCATTTACTTTTTCTACTACCGGCGCAGCTAGCTTAAACCCTTCGGTATTGTAGTACATCTGGGGGATAATACCCCTGGTATCTCCCGCAATTGCGATCTCGTCTGCCCCCAGTTCTTTCTTTTGCCCCATTTGCTCATTGTAGCCGGTTGCACCGTTAAACACTCTTTTTATAACGGTCATGTTTCCCATGGATAATATCATGAGCGATTTATTGGGTGAGGCATTTTTCCATGTGCCTCCCAATGTTTGTCCGCTTACACTCATACTTACATCGCAGCTTAAGGTATTCACTTTCGATAAAGCTTCTTTACCACCGATAGCGGTAATGTATTTGTTAATTACTCCCTGCGCTGTAATGCTCTTATCTGCAGCAGCCGATGGTGTTGCAGATGCGGTTACAGGGTTTGCATAAGCATCAAATAGTTTAACAGGGTAACCCAGTTTTTCCAGGCCTGGCTTTACCACATCCGCTTTACCTACTACAATGATCCTTGTATCCTTACTGTTGAAATATTTTTCTGCTACGCGTTTGATGTCCGCTACTGTTACCGCGTTTATTTTTTGCAGATAGGTCCTGTAAAAATCATTGGGCAGGTTATGGATTAATATAGTAGCAGCATAGCTGGCGGTGGTTTGCGGATTTTCCATGCGCAACGCAAACATGCCGTTATAAACCGCTTTGGCTGTGGCCAGCTCTTCAGCATTTATCTTGCCTGCGCGCATATTATTGATCTCATTCATAATTTCTGCTACGGCACTATCTACCTTATCATTACGAACAGATGCGCCGGCACTGAACATGGACTGGTAACGGTCGGCCCCTACATCACTGTAGCTGCCATACGTAAAGCCATGTTTTTCGCGCAGGTTCATGAATAGTTTGCTTTCTGCACCACCACCTAAGATATGGTTGGCCAGTACCAGCGCATGATGATCGGGATTGCTGTAGGGATTATTAATCAGGTTACCAACCGTTATTTCGCTTTGCACTGCAGAAGGAACATCTATTAAATCAATCTCCGTTTTTTCGGGATTGGCTACCGGTACATTTTTGGCAATTACCAGTTTTTTACCTGCCCATGTGCCAAATGCTTTTGTAGCGAGCTCTTTGGCTTTGGCAGGGGTTATATCTCCTACAAAAGTAAGGATGCTGCTGGCGGGGCTCAGGTATTTCTGATAAGCGCTTTTTACATCATCTAATGTTATAGCCTCAGTTGTCTGGATCGTCTGGAACTCACCACCTGCCGTATTTTTACCATAAGAAAGCGCCCTTACCATGCGCGAGGAGATGGCTTTTGCATTTTTTTCCTGGGCTTTCAGGCCTGTGAGCTCCTGCGATTTTAATTTATCAAAATTCTCCTGTTGGAACGCAGGATTTCTTAAAGCATCAGCCATTAACATCAGGCTGGGCTCAAAATAACGGTTCAGTGCAGAAACATAACCACCCCCGGAATTTAAAGAAACCGTGGCGCCCATCATTTCTACTTTTTCATCAAACTGCTCTTTGTTGAGGGTTTTAGTGCCTTCATTCAGCATACTGCCCATAAGGCCAATAACACCAGCTTTATCATCTTCAAAGATAATACCCCGGTTAGTACTAAGGCTGGCGGTAACTTTAGGCAGCTTATGGTTTTCTACTACCAGCACTGTCATTCCATTAGGTAAAGTAAATTTTGCCGGGTCAGCTATTTTAATAACCGGCGCCGGGCCTGCTTTAGGCTTCTGGCTCCTGTCTATGGTTTGCGCAAATACCGCTGCTGATAGTAAGAGCGCGACAGATGCGATATATATTTTTTTCATGTGTATATTTTTATAAATTGTAGCCATGTAGTTTTTTTATCTAATGCTCCTACACGATTGGATTTGTGAATAGCGCTTTTTGCGTACCGGGATATATTGAGCTGTACAAGTGAGTTCCTAATCTATCGGAACAATACCGATGCCATCTGCACCACTGCCCGGTCCAAAAAAATTATTGGGCGGCTTCTTTTTTTTCCGGTAAATAATAAATGACTACCCGCTGGTTTTTATTCAGGTATTTTTTTGCCACATCCTGTATATCCTGGCGAGTGATAGATTTTATAAGATCCAGTTCTGTATTTAAATAATTGGTATTGCCATGAAAAGTGAAGCCGTTGGCCAGGCTTTGAGCAATGCCCATCATGGTGTTATTGCCGCTTACAAAATCATTTTCTGCCTGGTTTTGCAGCTTGGTAAACTCTGCTTCGGAAATAAGCGCGCTTTGCAGCTTTACCACTTCTTCATCCATATCTGCCAAAAGGCCGTCTAAACTTTGATTGCCATTGGGTAACGCAAACGTAAGATAGGCACCATAATCTTCCAGCGTATAATTAAAGGCCGCTACCTGTAAAGCGTTCTTCTTTTGATCTACCATTTTCTTATACATACGGCTGCTGGCGCCGCCACTTAATATCTGTGAAGCCATATCCAGCGCTACCGCGTCACGCGCTTTCATGCCTGGCGTGCGATAGGCTGCTATAATGGCCGGTATCTGAATATTGGCATCGTAAGCTGTATCTACAATTTCTTTTGTGATAGGATCTTCGGTAAAACTTACCCTTTCAATGGCCGGACCTTTTGGTATGGGGCCGAAATAAGCCTCTACCAGCTTTTTTGTTTTTACAGGATCAATATCTCCTGCAACTACCAAAACAGCATTATTGGGCGCATAGTATTTTTTATTGAAAGCTAAAAAATCGGGAAGTTTGGTACCATCCAGGTCTTTCATGCTACCAATAATCGGCCAACGGTATGGGTGCTTGATAAATAACTTTTCAAATACCGAAGAGATCAGGTTCCCATAGGGCTGGTTATCTATACGAAATCTTTTTTCTTCTTTTACTACTTCGTTTTGAGTGCTAACACCGTCTTCGTTTATTACAGGATGCATCAGCCTTTCGCTTTCCAGCCACAGGCCTGTTTCCAGCTGATTGCTGGGGAATACTTCATAGTAATAAGTACGGTCCTGGCTGGTGTTGGCATTATTTTGTCCACCGTTTTGAGAAACGATCTTCATAAACTCGCCTTTTTTAATATTTTTTGATCCTTCAAATAATAAATGCTCAAAAAAATGCGCCATACCCGTATGGCCGGGAACTTCGTCTTTACTTCCTACATGATACATTACCGATGTAACCACTACAGGTGCGGTATGATCTTCGTGCAGTACCACCCGCATCCCATTGCTCAAATCGAATTCTGTAAACTTTACCTTTTGAGCCAAAACAGGTAATGCACCCATCAGCAACAAAAAGCCAATGTTGATTTTTTTCATTTGATTGTGTTAAAAATTTTAATGATAATAAAAAGAAACAGGTTGCTTAAACATACGAAACTAATAAAAAAGAAAACACCCCTTATTACCGTTCATATAATATTTAGAGCCTGGAATACCTGAAAACCCGGGCTAAAAATGTTATGCCACCAGGTTTGCTATTATAACGGCAACTGTTCCTGCTGCAAGGCCCAGGTAATACTCTCCCGGCGTATGCTCTGAAAGCAGTAACCGTGACGAGCCTACCATACCGGCAAACAACATGGTTAGCGCCAGGTATAACGTGATATTGGGTGATGATGGATCAAAGGCCAGTAAGCATAAAAAGGCCGTTGCAGTACCCATGGCAATACCGTGCATACTTATTTTCAGGTAAATATTTGCCAGAAGCCCGATGGAAGAAGCCAGGAAAACGCTTAAGGCAAACACTATTAAATAATGTGGAGCGCCGGGCAGGCCACGCCACACATACCATATCCAGAAATACCAGATATTACAAACGATAAAAGGGATAATACGGTCTTTACGGTTTTTCAGCTTTATGGAGCTGATAAGATTGAGCCCTTTTAATAGCAATACACTCACTAAAGGGAAAAAAGTATAATTAATAATGGCCTGCCCTAAAGTGAGGATTTTTTCCTTTGGAGGCGCTCCCACAAATAAAAAAGGTTCTGTAAACAGCAGAAAAGCTACTACATATAATGGTACAAATACCGGATGAAAAACATACGACAAAAAACTGGCCGCTACCCGTAAAAACAAATTAGGCTGCGGCGCTTCGCCTGTTTCCTGCAGCCCCTCCGGAGTAACTATATATTTAGCTGTTTCCATATATGGACAAAGTAAATGATTTATTTTTTATCAGCTGAATAGCCGTTTTTTAAAAATCCCCCTCTTTGGGGTAGAATATCTATAAAACTTCCTGTTAGATTTGCTTTAAAATAGAAAAGTAAATATTTAAATACATACTACCATAAACAGGTGCTATCTTTTTTTCTCATGTAATTGTTTGTTAAAAATAATTGCACAGCAGGCGGTTTCTACCGCCTGTCCATTTTCGTTTTTGTTTGCGTACATAAGCCATTATATTAGCATATCCGGTAATTTTTTAGCTATAAATCGCTTTAGTACCATGTACCGTCCTCTAACTATATTTTTCATCTTATTTTTTTCGGTCATATTTCCTGTGGCTGGTCAAAAATTATCTTTTGAACAGTTTGGGGTTGAAGATGGCCTGAGCCAATCGCAGGTGTTGTGTATAGCCCAGGATGCTCAGCGGCATATATGGGTTGGCACGCAGGGAGGAGCAAACAGGTTTGACGGCTCCAAGTTTGATAAATTTTTAAGAAAGGATGGCCTGAACGCTTCTATTATTTACAATTTATATGCTTCTAAAAGAAAAATGCTATGGTTAGGAACCAATAAAGGACTGTACAGCTACGATGGTAATAAGTTTATCCATTACCCGGCCCCCAATGATTCTATAAAAGGCATCCATGCCATTGCAGAAACCAGCGAGGGCAGGATATGTGCGGTTACCAACTACATGCAATTAGTTTTTTTGGAGAACGGCCGGTTACAAAATATGCCTTTTCCTGTTGATGATTATCATATCACCTGGATGGGATTTACTGCTTCAGGATTACTCTCTGTTTACTGTTATAATTATGGGTTTTTTACGTTTCGCAATCAAAAATGGGAAAAGGATTCCTTTCAGCCGGAGCTGGACCGGGGTGACTTTGTGAGATTTTACATCACCCATAATAACGAACAGTTTCTTATTACGAGGTATAAAAAAATTTTCAGGTTATCCAGGAATAAGGTGATGGCAAAAGGTGATGTTGCCGGCAATCATGTACTTTCTGCAACCATAGAAAAACAGGGCGGCTTGTGGATTGCATCTGATAAAGGCGTATATATATATAACAGTGAAACCTTAGTGGCAGAGACCCATTGTAATACCGCAAATGGACTTTCGGACAATTTGGTTTACACACTGTTCACAGATGCTGATGGAACGGTTTGGTTAGGATCAGACGGGGATGGATTGTTTAAATATAACGGCAGCCGCTTTCAGCGATATGATGCATCTAACGGACTTCGGGGGAATGTTGTAATGGGACTGGTAAAAACAACAGATGACCGCATGTTCATTGCCACACGTGAAGGCGGGTTATCGCTATATGACAATAACACTAAAACATTTAAGGCTATCCCTTACAGCGGTTTAAGCAAACCAGGCATTAACTGTATTGGTGGCGAACCATCAGGCCCTGTTTATATAGGTACGCTATACGGTAAGCTGCTGAAGTACGAGAAAGGGACGGTATCTGAAATTAATTTTGGTACCGGAAGAAATACCATTCAAACCATTACTGCCGGGAACAATAAGATATGGATATCAGCTTTCAGCGGATGCTTTGAAATACAGGATAATAAGATCAAGAAAATACCGGGAGTGGATCACCTGGTTTTTTCTGTTTTGCCAGTAGGAGACAGTTCTATTCTTATAGGCACTATGGAAGGCCTCTATGAATATACGGGCTATAAGGCGGCCCGGAAAATAAATATACCACAACTAAAAGATAATGAGATAACATGCCTGACCCTATACCGGCAATATACGGTTATAGGCACTTCAAATAATGGTATCTTTTTCTGGAACAGAAACAAAAATACTATTGAACATTGTGATACAGAGAAAGGCCTGGCAGATAACCAGGTCTTCAGTCTTTTCACAGACTCGAAGGAAAATGTTTGGGCAGGAACCGGTACAGGCCTGCAACAGGTAGTGTTTCATGAAGCTCAAAAATCCTTTGCGGTAAGAAGGTTCTCTGCTGCTGACGGATATGGCAGTTTTGAATCTAATTTAAACGCGATAACCGAAGACAAACAGGGCCGTATATGGATCGGGAATACAAAAGGGGCTTTTATTTACCAGCCTCCTGCTGTGGAAAATGAACCACTGCCCCCTTTTACGCTCATTGACAGAGTAGTATTTCCCGGGAATGAATCCGGTCGTTTTTTACCCGGAACCCGTTTACCGGCTTACCCCGAAATAGAATACAGTGGCAATCATATCAGCTTTCACTTTAAAGGGGTGTACCTTAAAAATCCATCGGCTGTAAAATACTCCTATATGCTGGATGGATATGATACAACGTTCTCTAAACCAACAAAAGAGACACAGCTGAGCTACCACAACCTGGAGCCGGGGAAATACACCTTCAGGGTTCGCGCCATTGCAGGAGCGCAATTGTCGTCCAATACAGCTGAATATACCTTTACCATACAAACACCGTTTCACAAAACGATTGGATTTCTTGTGCTATTGGTGGTAGCGTTATTGCTTACCGGCAACCTGATACAATATTCATTTGCAAAAGCAAAGCGCAGAAGGATCAGGCAGATCAGGGAAATAAAAGAACAGGAGCAGCAAAAAGTAAGAGAGCAAACCGCAGCAGATTTTCATGATGAGCTGGGTAATAAGCTGACAAGGATATCCCTGCTTGCAGAAATGCTGCAACAAAAAACAGATCCTGCCGATGAAGAAAAGAAGCAGATCATTGACCAGATACAATCCAACGCCCGCGGACTTTACACGGGAACTAAAGAAATTATCTGGTCGCTGTCAAAAGAAAGTGATAACCTGAAAGATGTTCTATTCATTATACAGCAAACAGGCGTGGAATTGTTCAGCAATACAAATGTACAGTTTGAGTTAACCGGGCTGGACACCCTTGACCCGGATATAAAAATACCAGCAGGTTACAACCGGAATATTATCATGATCTTCAAAGAGCTGATGAATAACAGTATGCGGCATTCCCATGCAACAAAGGTTACAATAACATATCGGAAAGAAGACACGGGTACAATCGGGATCCATTTTACAGACAACGGCATCGGGTTTGATGAAAAGGTAGTTGAAAAAGGCAATGGGCTGACTAATATTAAACGCAGGGCTGAAAAAACAGGAGGCAGCTTTACGATAAGCTCCGCTGAAGGATTTGGCACTGCCTGCAGTTTGATCTTCAGTATATAATGCAAATGTAAAAAGCATAAATATTTTTTATGACAACAGGTAATCCATATAATCATAGCGACCCCGCTCAACCCTATAATATTTGTGTTATAGAAGACGATGAAGTCATCAGGAAAGGCTATGTGAGCCTGTTGCAGGAAGACGAAACTTTTTTTGTATCAGGTGCGTATGCCTCTGTAGAAGCAGCGCTGAAGCTTCTTCATGAAAATCAGCCGGATATTATTTTACTGGATATACAGCTTCCCGGTATAAAGGGAGTGGACGCTATCCCTGCTATAAAAAAGCTATTGCCTGCCACCCGTATCATTATGCTCACCGTGCATGAAAGCAGCGACCTGGTATTTACTGCTTTAAAAAACGGGGCAGCAGGATACCTGACCAAGAACACATCGTTCAGTAAAATAAAAGAGCATATAAAAGAAGTGGCAGCAGGCGGCGGCGCTATGAGCGCAGGTATTGCTTTGCAGGTAATGAAGCATTTTCAAAAAAACATTCACTCTCCGCTAACCCGGCGGGAAACCGAAATTTTAGAATGTATTGCGGCCGGTCAAAGCCGTACAAAAATTGCTACAGCATTATTTATAGATAAAGAGACGGTGAAGTCCCATATCAAAAATATTTATCACAAGCTGGATGTAAACTCGCGCGATGAAGCCATTAAAGTAGCAAGAGACGGAAAGTATATCTGAGCTCAGCTGCTCTGACAGTTTTTGCTGTTGCCATGTCAAATATACAATGCCTGTTACATTTCATACTACGATTAGAATCCACTGTTTTTTGATAAGAACGCCGTTGCACACCACAGCAATGGCGCCTGCCCGTGAAGATCGCCGGTAATACGTTTCCGATCCAGGTAGTACTGACGATCGTTTTTCTTATTGGTGCCCTCACACACATCTGTGATGTCTCCATCAGCATTAATATATTTAATTAATGAAAGCCATGCTTTGCGTGCAGCAGGCGCATAAATGGATGGATGGAGCCAACCCTCTTTTACGCCTGTTATGAATGCAAAGGTGAACATACCGGTACAGGAGGTTTCTTTCCAGGAAGCCGGATCATCAACCAGCTGCCGCCACATGCCATCTTCGGCCTGGTATTGTAACAGCGTAGCCATCATTTTCTTATAGCCTTCCATTATACGTGCACGGTTAGGATTATCCTTTGGCAGCGAACGTAATAATTCACTCATGCCGGCAGCCATCCAGCCATTACCCCTGCCCCAGAAATAAGGCACATCAGGCGCATGATAAAACAGGCCATTCGGCTGCTGTAATGAATCCAGGTAAAATACCATTTCATTAGCAGCTTTATCAATATACACAGGATTACCTGTAACCCGGTAAGCCTGCGACTGAACGGCGCTGATCATAAACATATCATCAATCCACAGACGCGTTTGCCAGCTCAGACCTTTATTATAAAACCGGTGCGATTCTGCTGTTACCCTTTTACCTTCCGGCGGCCCCCATTGTTTATCGGCAAATAACTTTCCTATCTTTAGATAACGCAGATCTTTTGTTTGCAGATACAGCTCCAGGGGTACCGTGCCAAACACTGTATAGTCTACATGATCAGGAACAGGAATCAATGTATCACGGCTGCTTAACAAAGGCTCAAAACGACCGGCCAGTTGTTTTGTCAAAGCTTTATTACGGGTAACTCCAGCAAAAGTCAGCGCTCCATACCACGCGCAGGTTTCGGCATACGTAATAACTTTAGGA
Organism: Niabella sp.; assembly: GCA_027493055.1. Classification (GTDB taxonomy): domain Bacteria; phylum Bacteroidota; class Bacteroidia; order Chitinophagales; family Chitinophagaceae; genus Niabella. The sequence continues at coordinate 40,324 of JAPUDO010000023.1, forward strand.
GGGCCCGGGCGATTAAAGTTGGTATGAGGCGTAGCCACAAACCTCGCCGCAATCCTATTGCCTATCTCTTTTGGAGACACGCCTATGGGCCAGGCTTGAAAGACATCTGTTTTTAAAGATTGTGCGAAAGTGCCCATACCACCTGATAACAGGACAGCGCCGGCCAACAAAAAATTTAAAGTTTTCATCTTTATGCTATATTATTTTTTTACCGGGCAGGAGGCAAAGAATCTTTTACCAGGATACAGTTAGTAAAAATAAAATCCGCCAGCTTTTCCGGATGCTCAACCGGGAAATGATGACCACTTAGTTCCTGTTCTCCTCTTGTCATAGGAACCACCGTAACGGTCCCGCCTGCCCTGATATAGTTTTGAACCAATACCAGGGTATTTTCATCATAAGGCACTATACTGTCTTTTAAACTGATGATGTGCAATACAGGCACCTTATAGGCTGCAAGTGTTTCCAGGTGGTCCTTTGGCTGATCTTTGTATTCAAGCGCCTGTATTTCTGTAAATCCAAATACCTGCAGCAGCTTTTCCCAATCAGATGGAGCACCTTTTCCTTTACCCTTTCCTCCAGGCCAGCTTGTGAAATCACACACGGGCGCTTCGGCATAAATGCAGCTTACTTTGCCGGGGTTTCTTTTAGCCCACGCATAAGCATATAACCCACCCCGGCTCACCGCTTCCAATGCGGGTTTCAGCGAAAATTTCTTTACGGTTGTGAGGTAATTGTAAAAATCGTCCCACAAATTCATGGCAGACGAATGCCCGTACAAATCATTTGCCTTTATATAAGCAATATGAAAACCACGTTCCAGCAGGATGCTGTCCATTTCTGTATGCCAGTCTGGAAAATAAGCCCGCCATACCCAGGGATTGCCAGGCTGGGAAGTACGGGGAACGGTATACCAGGCCTCACTTCCATTCAATTTAAACACTACCCGTTTAAACCCTTTCCAGGCACTTTCCTGCTGCCCGGTAACAACCTGTGCGTTACCTGTATGAATGCCCATCCCAACTACAAGCAATAGCAACAACAATTTTTTATTTTTTATAGATATCTGCATTTCCATTCGCGGGAGATCAAACCAGGTAGTCAAAAAATAAGTGAAAAGATGCACCCTGTTGCTACATCATAAACTCCTTTTGATACATTAAAGGGCTACGGCCGGTGATGGTTTTAAAATATTTGTGAAAACTTGAAAAATTGTTAAACCCGCTTTCAAAACACAAACGTTTGAGACATATATTGGTTTCTATAAGAAGCCTGCACGCATATCCTACCCTGAGCTCTATAAGATAATGTGAATATGTTTTTCCCGTCCTGGACTTAAAGTACCTGCAAAAGGAATTGGGACTAATATTTGCCACTTCAGCAATCTCTTCCAGTGCAATGCCATGCCTGAAGTGTTTAACAGAATAATCAAAAATCGCCTGAAGCCGCTCGTTTTCATCAGTATAATCACCGGGCCTGAATCCATGGGAAGATAGTTCGGTATAGCTTTGTTCTGAAGAAATAACCGTAAGCGCTTCTATCATCAGCAGTATTCGCTGGCTTCGTTCGGCCTGAGAAAGCTGTTCCAGAATAGCGCCAACACGGCTGCGCGCTTTGCCTTCAATCCGCAAGCCTCTTTTGGAACGTTCAAACACTGCTTTTATTTCTATATTTTCCGGAAGATCCAAAAACTGGCTTCCAAGAAAATTTTGCGGGAAATGGGCCACAAATACATTCACCTGCATGGAGTTCTCTTCAAAAAAAGAATCAGAAAAACGCCAGTAGTGCGGAAGATTGGGTCCTACCAGTACAACATCGCCACTTTTGAAAGTTGAAATATTGTCTCCCATGAATTGTGTTCCTTCGCCACTTTTAAAATAGATCAGTTCCAGCTCTGCATGAAGATGCCAGTGGTTATTTATATGCGGTACCAGATCATGTCTAAAGCTAAATGAGCAACGGGGCTCAGTATGCATTTTAAGCAATTGAGGTTTCATAAAAACATCATTTTGTTTTCCAGCCTATTAGCAATTTTCTTTTATCCTTTAATTTCCCCTGAATATTTTATTATTGTTTTTAGCCGTGGGGAACTTCCATATCCCGAAAGCATCCGGGATTCATTCTTTGTGTATTTAATAAATGAAAAAATTTATATTGGTTTCGCCAAAATAATATCCTGCATCCAGGCTGTTACTGAATAACTAAAGGACGCCTGTGAGCAGTAGAAAATGTATCCACTACATACTGGCTGGTGCTGTCCCCAAGCAGATTAATTACGGCCCTGCGTGTACCGGGCACAGGATTGTTTAACATTTTAATATAAATAGTATCCTTTGCCTGTCGGGCATTAGGAAAAATAATAGAAAACTTACCATCCTGCGGTTGCAAAATATTCCCGTTTTTGTCCACCACATTAAAGTCGGCTCCCAAAGCTGCGGGGTTATTAATTCCGGTAGTTTCTACCCTGTAATATGCTTTCGCATCGTAATCTCTTATGAATGTGGAGTAAAACTGTACCGGCAGTTTTATCAGTGTTGTTTGCGACCTGGTTACCCGTACCGTATCGTTGGTATTGGGAACATACACTACATAGTAATGATGATCGTATTCTGAAAGTCCTTTGGGGTAGTCCTTCTTTTCACAGGCAACTGCTGCTGCTATCAGGATGCAAAAGGCCAATAAATATTTTATAGATTTCATATTTCTACTTTTTAATAATTATAGCCAGATATTATTTCCAGTTAGGGTTCTGGACTACATTGTTTTTGCTCAATGCTATTTCATTTAGCGGAACAGGATATAAATAGTCCCGCTCAGCCCTGAACGACCTTGATGCGGAAGGCTCTACAATAAGAATGCTGTTTGCATTCAGGTTTAGTGTATTGGGATTAGTGCCCACCCACTCTGCGGCAACAAACTTGCCACCCAGCAGTTCCTTTGGAAGCACGGTTTCTGCTGTTTTCCACCTGATGAGATCATCATAGCGGAAACCTTCCAGCGCCAGCTCCACAGTTCTTTCACGACGGATCTCTTCCCTCATGTTCAGGTTATTGGCCGTAACAAAAGCATTGGTTAACTTAACCGGCATACCCACCCGGTCGCGAAGCAGGTTAATGGTTTTGTTGAGATCAACATCACTAACAGCGCCTGTCAGCTCATAAGTTGCCTCGGCATAAATGAGCAGCACTTCGGCATACCGTATCAGCAACCGGTCCGCAACACTTCTTTGTGAAAGATCATCGGCATTTATATATCCTTTTTTAACACCATAGGAGGTTCTGCCGCCAATGCTGACAGAAGGGATCCATGGCCGTCCGTAGGAGTTCTCACCCATCAGAAAAACAGTAGCAGTAAGCCGGGGATCGCGGTTCTGGAGAATGGTGTTGTAAGAAGTTTCGTTTTGCTCCGGTACAAAAAAGGGCGACTTTACAGAAGAAGGAGCATTATCTGTATTAAAAGCCGGCAGCCCGTCGGTATACAAATACATGCGGATCTGGTTCCTGGTAATAGCATTAGCCCCGTTTGCCAGTGCCCTTGGATTGCTATGTGTAAGAATAGGATTTGCTACGCTTTCGCCATAAACCTTTACAAAAATATTTTCCTTATTGGCCGGTCCGTCCGCAGTGCTCAGGAACAGGTTCCGATAGTCGGGGTAAAGGGAATGTCCCTGCCCCATTACATTGGAGGCTGCCTGCACCGCAGCCTGCAGGTGCTCCTGCCACCCGTTCTGACCATGAAACTTTAAACGGGTTCCTTCATATAAAGCAGCTCTTGCTTTTAAAGCCCAGGCAGCACTCCGGGTTACTCTTCCATATTCAGCAGCAGGAAGTGCTGCCATAGTGGGCAGCCATGATGCTGCAAAATCCAGGTCCTCATAAATTTGTTTAACAACTTCTGCACGTGGTGTGCGCGGCATAAATAGTTCAGGCGAGTTATAATCAAGCGTCTTTAACAATAGCGGCACATCGCCGTATTTCTGTAAAAGATTAAGGTATGCGTATGCCCTGAAGAAACGGGCCTCGCCAAAGTACCGGTTTTTGATCTCGTCAGCAACATTTGCTTTTTGTCCTTTTAAAAGGATATTGTTTGCTGTAAATATTTCCTTGTAGCGGTCACTCCAGTCTGTGCTGGTTGCAGGTACTTCGCGGGTGCCGTTGCTTACAGTATTAATGGAAATAGCTACACTTTCATCTGACCGGGTATCATTCCAGTTGGGGGCTAATTGCTGATAGAGCCTGTTGGTTGCATTTACCAGATCAGTTTGTGTATTCCAGAAATCATCATCGGGAAGTATGGATTCTGGTTTACGATCTATTGAACATGCAGCCAGCAGTATGTATAGAAAAACCGGCAGCAAATACAGTCTTTTATTCTTTTTCATAATTATAAGGCTGGCTTTATAGTAATAAATTAATACCAAAGGACACGGTCCTGTAGAAAGGATAGGTTACCGCCCCTACTCCGTTCCTGACTTCAGGGTCAAATACGGACAATACTTTGCTGGTTTCCCAAAGGTCCTGCCCGGAAACGTATATGCGCAGGTCTTTTATAAAATGTTTCTTTACAGGCACATTGTATCCTAACTGCAGGTTTTTCAGCCGCAGGTAATTCCCGTTTTGCGCCCATTTATCGGAAGGCAGGTAATTAAAAGATGCGGTTTGGTACATCCTGGGGAAGTAGGCATCGGGGTTATCGGGTGTCCACCGGTCCAGATGTATGGTCCATGGCATGTTGGACGTAGCTACAAAAGGCGCCATCGTATTAATATCTATCAGGAATTTTCGTTGTAATACGCCCTGGAAGAAAACAGAAAAATCAAATCCTTTCCAGTTCAGCCCAATATTAAATCCATAAGCGTACCGCGCATCTGCTGTTCCCAGGTACACCAGGTCTCCGTGGTTTTCAGGCGTTGCATTACCTACATTAATTTCATTATCCCCGTTTACATCTATATAGCGGATATCTCCCGGACCTGATTTTACCGGGAAACCACCAGGGTGTTTAATTTTAGCCCGGTAATCATCTGCCTCCTGCTGGTTTTGGAAATATCCATTGGTACGGTATCCCCAAACAGTATTTAAAGGATATCCTTCCAGCAGCGGCGTAATGCCTCCCAGCTCAGCGGAGTTGGTATTGATAACGTTGCGGCCGTCATATTTCAGCAGCTTATTCTGATTGTCGGAAAAGTTGACGCCTATGTTATAAGACAAAGAACCTATACGATCTTTCCATTTCAGATCCAGCTCATACCCCCAGCTTTTTAATTCTCCTACATTGAAAAAGGGCAGGTCCACACCAATCATGCTTGGTAGGTTAAGCGCGGCCAGCATATCTTTATTCTTCTTTACATAATAATCAGCCGTTAGTGAAAGCCTGTTGGTTAATAAGGAAATATCCACTCCAATATTTGATTGCTGAACTGTTTCCCATGTTACTGAAGGCGATGCCAGTACCGACTGGTAAATATATTGCGTGCGTGTATTATTGAACACCAGGTTGTCATTAGTGCTCAAACCGCTGGTGAGCAAGGGTATATATGGATACAGCCCCAGTGGAGAGCCATTTCCCAGTTGCCCCCAGGAACCCCTGAGTTTTAGCTCGTTGAGAAAAAACAGGCTGTTTTTCAAAAACGGCTCCTCGCCAATTCGCCAGGCACCGGAGAACGATGGGAAAAGCTGCCACCTGCTTTCAGGTGCAAGCCTTGAGCTTCCATCATACCGGTAAGAAGCTTCCAGCAAATACTTATTTCTGAAACCATAATTCAGGCGCCCGAAGGCTGATGCCATGGCCCATGTTTCAATGGTTTGGAAAGATTTTATGGTAAGGGGATCTCCATAATTAATGCTAAATGCGTCGTTGTTGATCATATTCTGGGCAGAGGCATCTACCCTGTCATTCCTGTACTCTTCATAAGACCCGCCCTGCATAACCGTAAGCTGGTGCGCCTCACCAATATTGAAGTTATAAGTAAGATAGCTTTGCAGGTTATTCTGGTACCCTCTTGCTTTTGCTATGGCTATTGAGTTGGGATCATTCAGACGGAAGCGTACGGTATTTTTGGTTCTTCCATACCAGAATATGCTCCTGTTGTGCGTCTCTGAGTTATAAGCCGACTGGTTTCTCCAGCCAATAACATCCAGTGTCAGCCCTTTGATCACATTTTTTACCTGGAAATTGACCCGGCCCGAAAAGTTTTCCAGGTTTGACTTTCTCATCCCGGTATTCTTTTCAATATCAACCGGATTTACCTGCAGATCGCCATTATAAGGCTGGCCGGTGATATCCTCATCAGGAGTGTATAATCCCTGGCGGGTGCGGCTTCTGTAAATCCGGTCTATGATAACATCGGTTCCATTGGAGTTCTCTTCAATAATATTGCTTACATAACCCATGTTAACCTTCAGGCTCAGGTAATGGCTGAGTTCTGCGTTAATATTAGCTTTCAGGTTATAACGATAATTATTATCCGGCCCATAACGTAAAACACCATCGCGTGTATAAAAGCTACCCATTAATATATAGTTGAGCTTATCTGTTCCTCCACTTATAGACACCGCATGATTCTGCATGTGGTTGACTTTATCCATTCCTTCTTTGATCCAGTCTGTGTTTCCGAAATATTCCCACCGGTCTGTATTTGGGTTAGGGCGGTACCAGAAATTGGGATTGCGTAACCACTCATTCTGCTCTGCATTAAATTCTGCCGAACCGGTGGCATTCTGTCTCGACTCATCAATAAGCATTTGCTCATCCCAGGAAGTTAAGCGTTCAGGCATACGGGCACTGATATTCAGCCCGTAATAACTGTTTAAAGAAACCCTTGTTTTACCGGAAGCAGCTTTCCTGGTTGTAATAAGAATAACGCCGGCCGCGGCACGCGCTCCATAAATTGCAGAAGCCGATGCGTCCTTCAATACAGATATAGATTCTACTTCATTGGGATCTACCAGGTTAATATCCTGCTCAAGGCCATCTACCAAAACCAACGCATCAGCATTATTTGCAGAAGTAGCGCCTCTTACCCGTATGCCCAGGCCCTCTGCACCGGGCTTTCCGCTGGAACGCAGTACCGTTAAACCCGGTACCACACCCTGAAGAGCGCCGGTTACGTTAGGCACCGGGCGGTTTAACAGGTCTTTCCCCCCTATTTGTGTAACAGCACCGCTCAGGTTCACTTTTTTTTGTGTACCATAACCAACCACAACAATTTCACTCAGTTTTGTTTCGCTTTTTTGTAATGTTATCAATGCCGGCATTTCCTTAACTGCTACTTCTAAAGTATTATACCCCACTATTGAAATAATCAAAACCGATTGCTCATTCTGCACTTTAATTGAAAAGCTGCCATCAGCCCTGGTAACCGTACCATTGGTTGTGCCCTTTTCAATGATATTAGCATCCGCTATCGGCGCACCCATATCGTCCGCAATCCTTCCTTCAACAAGTTTTTCTGCCTGATCGGGTTCATTACCAATAATAACGATAAGGTCTTTATTCATTTTCTTATATGAAAAAGGCGTGCTTTGAAGCACCTGCTGCATCAACTCATCAATAGTAGCATTGCGGGCAAATACGTCAATGCGCTGCCTGCTCAGTGCCACACTGTCGGTGTACACAAAACGATAATCATACCTGGATTCTATTCCCTGCAAAACAGACATGATTGAAATATTGGTCTGTCTAAGATTGATCTTTTCCTGGGAGAAGGAATTGATAGCAACCACCTGGCTGGAAGTAAGCAGTATCAAAAAAACGACAAGCTTCATTATCAACAGATATTTGATAATTAATTGCACCCCACTGCACATGGCCGGGCAATCCTTAATTTTCATACTTTTGCAATGATTTAAGTGGTAGAATATTGCTCTTCCGCAATTATTATTACTGTCTTGATTCCGGCGGGAAATGTTACGAGCATTTTCCGCCTTTTCATTATGTAGAGATTAAGTTTCTTTTTTCATATATGCAATGCGTTTATGGCTATTTAAAAATGATTACTACTGAGTCTTCAGTTTTATATTTTAAACCTGCAGCAAGCTTAAAGGTTTCTAATACTTCTGCAAGCGTTTCATTTTGAAATACTCCGCTCAGCCTTCTGTTCAAAAGACTGCTGTCCCGTACTATAATACGCGTATTATAGTACTGTTCCAGTTCTTTTATAATGATGCCGAACTTAACCTGCTTAAACACCAGCTTATCCTGCATCCACTGTGTTTCCCGGGTAGTGGGAACGGCAGCAAGCGAATCATACCTGACTTTTACCACTGCAATTTCGGGCAGGTCATTTTCTTTTATTTCTGCTGATTCCCCGCCGGCATTTTTAACAATCACTTTTTCCATTGGCTTCAGGATAATTTTTTCTCCTGTCTTTCTTTTAAACTCTACTTCAACAGAACCTTCCAGCAACGTGGCCTCAGCGCTTTTTTCGTTGGCATAGGAACGCACATTAAACGCAGTTCCCACGGCTCTGATATCCATAAGCGACGTATGAACAATAAAAGGATGCGCTTTATCCTTTGCTACTTCAAAATAAGCTTCGCCGGTTAAAAATACTGACCTGGTCTTTATCCCAAAAGAATGATCATACGTGAGCTTAGAGCCTGCATTTACCCACACTTTGCTGCCATCTGGTAATGTAAGCCTGGTTTTAGATCCCTCACCTGTTGAAACGATATTGGCTGCTTCTGCAGGTGCTGTAACTTTAGTTGTGGAAGAATACACCAGGTATCCCACAGCCACTATAGCAATGATGGATGCAGCTGCCAGCCAAACTCTTGTCATTTTACGCACACTGCCCCTATTATTATTGTCCTCTGCCTGCTTAATACGGGCCCTTAACTTTTTAATCTCACCAGCAGCCTGGTCTTCGGAGGTCTTGTTAAAAACCACATCATCCGAAACGATCTTCAGCGTTTCCAGGACGTCAGCATACCATTCGTTCTGCTCCAGGGCATCATTTAATTCCCTTTGCTCCAGCAATGATATTTCACCGCTTTCTTTCTTCCTGATAAGTTCAATAAACCGGGATCGTTCCATAAAAAAGCTACACTTATTAAGTTAAGAGTATTGAAGCATCAAAAACCCTTAGTCTTAATAAAAAAAATTTAACAGAGGAATGCCCCTCAGGAGCCGGACTTCCGTTTGGAGGAATAAGAGCGGGTATGATGGGGTAAAATTGTTTCAAGACATTCCACAATCCGGCTATAGGCCAGGGTCATGTGCGCTTCAACAGTTTTCACTGAAACATCAAGCAGGCCGGCAACATCTTTATATTTTAACCCGTCTTCTTTAATTAACCGGAAAATAAGACGGCATTTATGAGGTAATGAGTTAATAGCTGCTTCCAGGAGCCGGCGGTTTTCCCTGGCTATTGCATCCAGTTCAGGGTTGGAGCATTCTAAGGTTACCAGATCGCTTTGCTCTTCAAAAAAAGTCACGCCTCTTTTCCGGGTTTTAAGGTAATGAACTGCATTGTTCTTTAAAGAACAATATAGATAGGTAGCTATATTATCTATGGAAGTAAGATTTCGCCTATTGGCCCAGATACCGGCAAAAAGATCCTGAACAAGATCCAACGCAACTTCCTGATCTCCTGCAAGCGTTGCTGCATAAGCCCGCATCCCGGGAGAAAAATAAAGATACAACTTCTCAAAAGCCTCATGAGAGCTCTCTTCTGCAATAAGAATGATCCAATTTCTTATGTCACTTTTCATGAAGCTTCTGATCTTTTAATCACTGGTATCAATATTGTTTTTACCGCATAAAGTTGCTGCTTTTTATTGATTTGCCTTTATTTTTTTGAGCAATCATCATTTAAAATATCACAGGCCGTTTAATCCAGCTCACCCGTATTCATTTTTTTACTGCCCTTTATATTTACGTTTGCAACTTTGCCTGCCACATTCAATTGTACCAGAGAGGCAATTTTGTCGGGTGCATTTTTACGCAGCGTAATCACCACGTTTCCCTTTACATTTTTTGCTGTTAATGATTTATTGCCCGCTACCAGCTTTGCATTGATCACTTTATTGGCAAGAGCCGGCACTACCAGTTTTCCGTCAGCAGGCCAGTCAAATATAAACAGGTTTAACGTGGTATTGCTGCCATTATCTTTCATGGTGCAGCGTCCCCATGAAAGATCGGGTAACGGGCTGGCTTGTGTAGCATAAATGGCGCTGCTATTAACTTTCATCCATTCGCCAATTGCTGCCAGGCGGTCAATGCTTTCCTGTGGTACTGTGCCATCATCTTTAGGGCCAATGTTTAATAAATAGTTGCCGCCTTTGGAAGCGATGTCTACCAAATTGCGGATCAGCATTTCGGCAGACTTCCAGTTATGATCCCAGCTTTTATAACCCCAGCTGCCGTTCATGGTCATACAGGTTTCCCAGTCCTGGCCATCCAGTTCCGCCTGTGTAGGGATCTTCTGTTCCGGTGTTTTGGTGTCGCCTGGAAAGTTCGGCCTTTTCAGCCTGTCGTTGGTAATGATGTTAGGCTGCAATTTCAAAGCGTCTTGTAATTTCTGCGCTGCTTCATCAGTCATATTCGTTGGCGTATCCCACCACAATACCGCAACATCACCATAATTACTTAAAATTTCCTTTACCTGTGGCACAGATACCTCATCAATATACTGATCAAAAGTTTTTGTTTCCTGCAACGGATCCCAATGACCTTTATGCGCCGCTGTGTACGCATCAATTTTTGCTGAATCAGGATTAGGCCATCCCTCCCTCATTTCTTTACGGGCGGCAGCACCGCCAGGGTTGTTCCAGTCCTGCGCCTGCGAGTAATAAAAGCCCAGCTTCATGCCATACTTCCGGCAGGCATCTGCCAGGGGTTTTAATAAATCTTTACCATACACAGTAGCATCTGCCACATTCCATTTGCTGGCAGCCGACTTAAACAAAGCAAAGCCATCATGATGTTTGGCGGTAATGATAATGTACTTCATCCCTGCATCTTTTGCCATCTTCACAATAGCATCGGGATTGTAGTTAACCGGGTTAAAAGATTTTGCCCGCTCCTGGTATTCTGTTACAGGAATCTTGCTGCGGTTCATAATCCATTCTGCACCACCGCGCGCCTGCTGATGTCCGTGATACACACCACCCCACTGTGAATAAACACCCCAGTGAATAAACACCCCAAAACGTGCCGCCCGCCACCACGCCATGCGGGCATCTTTATCCGGTGCCTGCGCATTTAATGAGGCTGTAAAGATTAAAGCTATTGCAATTGTAAAGATCCTTTTCATGAATATATTTTTTATGCTTAGATATTAAATGCTTTGTATTAAAATATAATCCCCATTGTTTTTATCTATACTTAATTGATCACCGGATACCTCTGGCCAACGCACCAACTTCAGTAAGTGTCAATACATGGGCTATCGTTTTAGCATTACTATATTGGTCGGCACCAATATCCCATTTCCCCTGCCGTGGCTGTCCATCCATATCAACCGTCACTACCTTAAAATCCGCATTACCGGCTGCAATTACCGGGCTACCGGCGCTAACGCGATAAATACCATTTTTATCTTTTGTTAGCTTAGGGTTTTCATTTTTAAAACTTCCCGCAGGCATATCCCCCGGACTGCTTACATTGTACAACCAATTATTTTTCCAGCTACCATCTTTTAAAGGCCCCAACAGAACCACAGCTTCTTCCCCACCCTGTACCAGGTTATCAGCTATAGTTATAGCCGTAGCACCTAACCCGTTTTGCCTTGCCTGCAGTACTATATTTTTCTTATTATTTATTAAAGTATTAAAAGCGATCAGGACACGATCAGGCCGGTCATGAGAAGTGAGGGGTGCACCATCGGCTACTTCCGCGCCACCATTACCAATAGTTATTGCCTGGCTGCAATTCTCAAAATAGTTGCTGAAGATATTGTGATCATCCCCATAAATACGTAACCCAGGCGTATTAAAAAAGAAATTGCCATACACATTACAGTAATTCCCATGCCTCAATGTAAACTGTGCCGGGCAATCGCGAATGGTATTATAACGCAATGTTACACCAGATGCTTTTACTGAGATTAGCTCATTTTCTCCGTGACATTTTTCAAAAAGATTGTATTCTACAATGCTGTTGCTAAAAGAAAGGCTTAAACCACTTAAACCAAACTGCAATGTTTCAGCCCCGTTAGCACCTCCCTGATCGGGGAAGTTATAGAAATAATTATGATGGATATGCAAGCGCGCTGCCACCTGCTTTCCCTCGCCCCTGATAGCCAGGATGCGCCCCATTTCTTTTTTGTTCTGAAATGTATTGTAATCTATTTCATGGTCATCTCCGGCAATAGTAAGGTACTCGCCGTTACCTGGTGTTTCAAATATATTACGTGTCCAGCGGCAGAAACGCGTACCGGTAGCCGATCGCGCATGAGAAGCGGTATGCGTAAACTTAAATCCTTTGATCACTATATTAGCGGCAGGACTTACAAGATTGAAACCCCCTTTACCACTAATAACCGCGCCCCCAATAGACTGTGATCGTATAACAATAGGATGCTCCTTTGTTCCTGCACAATTTATCTCAATGTCTGCTTTCGTTTTATACATACCATTTTTCAAAATAATGGTTGTGCCCGGAACTGCCTTGCTGATTGCTTTTTGCAGAGCTTCTATAGAGGACACTGTTATGGAAACTGCAAATGCAGGAAAGGTAAAAAAGAAATATACCAACACCAGTGAATATTTTATCATATTGTTATTACGTTTTTCTTTTTTAAAATTGATTCCGTGTCATTTCACAAGAACCGTAGCTACTATGGTTGTAATAAATCCTTTCCTAAACCTGCAACCCATGACGGACCTATTCCTTCTGATTTTAGCAGCGCTTTACGTTTATCATCTAAAGCTTTTGCGCCTACATCAGCAGAAGTGAAAAAAGGAAAAGATCCCTGGAAAGCGCCAAAAACAGGACTTCCGGTTTGCGGCTCATAAGTACCAAAAGCAGTAATGCCCAGTGGTTGATTGATCTGTATAAAACCTTGCGGCATAACCACCGTTCCTGTCACATAAGCCATGTTACCCATATAAGTGAAATTTTCGGGAGTATCTGCCAGCTTTAACAAGGTAGCCCCGGCTTTTTGCTGCAGGTTATTAGCTACAGTACAATTTGCGGGAGGCATAGTACGGCCGTTTCCTCCTTTGCCTGCGCCTATTTCGAAGGCCTGGGAGCAATGAACTATTGTATTCCCTACAATTTTTGCATTTTTTACCTGGAAGTAGCCGCTGGGCGCCGAATTAGGCACGCCATCTAAAAGAGAAATGGCACAAAACTGGCCGGTTTGAGCTACGCCCTGGATATAGTTATTGTATACCAGGTGGTTTTCACCAACTATTCTTATTCCACCAACATCAGCAACACCATTGCCTATAATATAATTTCCATATACCTCTGTATCATTGCCGTGGCGAAGGCATAGTGTTCCGCGACTCTCAAAAAACAGGTTATTCCGGATAATATTTTTACTCATCTTGTTGGAAATGATTTCGGTTTCTCCATTGCATTTATCAAAAATGTTTTCTTCTATGATAACATTACTTTGGGTTAAATAGTAATCGCTGGTTCCTACCCTGATGGTTTCCCCGCCATTGTTTCCCAGATCAGGCCGGTTTCCAAAATAATTATGATCTATACGGTGATCAAGAGCAGCATTTTTACCCCAGATCACTACAGTGGCCCCCTGGTGCGCTTTACCTTTAATATAACAGTGATCTAAGCGATTTTTCGTTCCATTCATAGAAACCCACCGGTAATCTATGGCAGCATCGGTTGGGTTATAGTCTGTAATAGAAGTATTAGTAAGCCTGCACCCCAGGGAAGAAGATGTAAAATCAACAATAAATTGTCCCGCTTCCAGTTTTCCCTCTTTGAAATTCAAGCCGTTTACTTCCAGGTATTCGCCATCTATCCTGACAGATGATGATCCCTTCATGATCACCTCTCCTGGTTTTTCGGCCATTAGCACAATCGGCGATTGCATTGTCCCTTTTGCTTTGAATATAACTTTCTGGTCCTTCCAATCTCCTGATTTCATCACAACCGTATCGCCCGCCACAAGCGTAATCGCTGAAAGCTCTGCAGCTGAGGTTATTGTTTTGCAGGATGAGCAAACAGGAAGGGTCCCCTCCAATGGTTTCTCTTCTTCAGGCCCGCTTTTTTTGCAGTTTATTACGGACAGCGGCAATATCCCCAATACAAAAAATATGTTTATCGCTTTCATCCGTATATTTTTTAATTTTTAATTTGGTCGGATGCCTGCCTGTCCGGCAGACAGGGAACGCCCTATCTACCTCCTCTCTGTTTGTAAAATTTTACATGGGCGTTTCATTTGTTTATTTTTTTCAGGCGCAACAACGCTTCAAGGTAATAGTAGTCTGCATAGCTTAAAGGAACATCTACTTCACTATTAGCTGGCTTTGAGCCGGTGCTGTGCAATAATATAAACCCGAAATCTTTTCCAACGGGCGCGCGGTAATGCTCGGTGATATTTATCAATAGCTTTTTAGCAAGCCCTTTATAATAACTTCCCTTTTTACTATAGGCGCTCAGCTCCAGCAATGCCGATGCTATGACCGTTGCGGCTGAAACATCACGTGGTTCATTGGGTATACCCGGCGCATTAAAGTCCCAGTAAGGAACCAGGTCCTTGGGCAGATTGGGATGCTTAAAAATAAATCCGGCAATATTCTCAGCCTGCTTCAGATACCGGGGATCTTTTGTTTCACGGTAACACATGGTATAGCCGTATAAGCCCCAGGCCTGGCCACGCGCCCAGGCCGAAGCATCGGAGTAACCCTGGTGCGTTGTTTTCTTATTGATCTTACCGTATTGCGTAGAATCATAGTCTACTACGTGCCAGGTGCTGTAATCCTTCCTGAAATGATTTTTCATTGTGTTATCAGCATGGCTGACAGCTATATCATAATACTTTTTATCACCGGTAAGCCTGGAAGCTTCAAACAAAAGTTCCAGGTTCAGCATATTATCAATGATCACAGGATAATCCCATTTCTGTTTATTGTGATCCCAGGAGCGGATCACGCCGGCGGTTTTATTAAACCTGGTGCTTAATGTTTGAGCTGACCGGATCAACACTTCTTTGTAATGTTCATCCTTTGTGAGCCGGTAACCGTTGCCCACGCTGCAATACACTTTAAAACCCATATCGTGTGTACTGCCATTCCATTGCTCTTTTTCAATATTGGCTGTAAAAGCTTTTGCCTTTTCTCTCCAATCCTCATTTTTTGTATACTCATACAGGTACCATAATACTCCCGGGAAAAAACCGGAAGTCCAGTCGCCTGATTTAACAAGCCGCAAACAGTCGTTCTCAATAGTACGTGGCGATACCAGCTCTTTTGATCCGTTTTTGGCTTTATCAATTTCAGCCAGCATCACCAGGGTTTGTTGTTCTGCATCCCGAAACACGTTGGGAATACTTAGCTTCTGAGCGCCGGCTCCAGCACTCAGTAATAAAGCAGTTGTCAAAACAATTATATTACGTTTCATAGAATTTATGTTTTTATTTTTATTAACCCAGCTATAGAATATATGGCATCGGTCTTGCGTCGCACAGCGTCATCTGCAGATTACATGGCATCTGCCCTCTTTATGAAACAGATCTTTGTCCTCATCGCCTTTAAACTTTTCATCCTGTCAACGCATTACCTATCCAGCCATATCAGCGGATTCCTTACCGGCAGGTTGCGGATCACTTCTTCTACTTCAGGGAAATGATCAAGTCCCGCCCATGTAGCCAGCCATTGCTTATTGCCAAATGCCGCAGCGCCAAACACCAGTGCTGGCTGAGCTACCGGCCAATCGTTCCAATACATCACATCCTGCTTAAACGGCCATTTTGTTTTATCATTAATATAAGGATACAAATAAGCAATTCCTTTTTTTATAGAACGTCCATCGGCTGTTTGATAATTCCATAAATCATCCTGCTTTGTTGAAAGAACCTGACAGAGCGTAACCATGGCTTCCAGGTTGAATAAAGAATAACCATAAGGTTTGGTTCTTGACAACTCTTTTGGGAAGCTGCCGTCTGCCGCCATCTGACCAGGTAGTAAAACCATTTTATAGCGGTCGCTGCAAAACTCCATTAGCTTTTTGTCTCCCGTAAACCTTGCAAAACAGGCCACCTGCATGGCCCAGCAGGTACCATGATTATTGGCAGCGTTCATTTCATCAATCCCGTATTGATGCGTGGTTACCCAATGCAAATACTTCGTAAACCATTGTTTTATCTGTTGCAATACTTCCTGATCCATTAATGGGGAACGCTCCATAATATATAATCCCTGCGCTACTTCCATCAATTGGATGGCATCAATGATACCAATACCTCTTCCTGTTGCCCGCCCCTTAATTGCCTGCGCATACAACAGATGCGGGTTCATCATGGTGGCAGTATCCACAAACCAGGCAGTGCAATGTTCCATTGCTTTTTTTAAATAAACCTCTTTTTGAGTAATACGCCATGCCGAAGCCAACACACCAACTATCCGGCTAAAACGGATCATTGCCAGGCGATGCGCTACAAAATTATCGGGATTGGTCATCCCGTCTTTCTGAATATACGGGCTATCCGCACTTACCGGGTTTGGCCACCAGTAATCACCCTCGCTAAAAAAATCATGTTTTCCGCCCGCACTGCGCACGCTGGTTTCGGCAGTTACTGTTACCGGTTTTTCTTTCAAAGCCTTATAAGCTGCAATTAAAACCTCTTTCTGCAATACTTTTAATGCTTGCCCATAAACGCTCTTTACAGCATCTTTTCTTTGCGCGCTGACCCCGGTGCATATTAAAAAACAGCCTATCGTTATTACTAACCGCATGGTTTATTTTTGATCCGTCATAAAACGGAAAGTGATTTTATGATAAGACTGAACAGCTTTGTTATGTGCTGCTTCTACCGAGCCTTTTAATTTCCCCCCGGCATCTTTTTCAATGGTAACAGTACGCCAGTCAAAAGCTCCTTTTTCATAATCCATTGTGAAGCCATCATCATCGTACAACTTATAAGTGGCCGGTTTGCTGCCATACACCCTGATCTCCAGGTCTACCTGCTCCCCCTTTACAGGCGCATGCAACATGGCAGGCATCATAGGTATCATACCACCATCTTTTACATACACGGGAATCTTATCCAAGCCCGGCATAACGGTGATGATCTCTCCATCACCCTCATAAGCGCCTGTATAGAAATCATACCATTTTCCTTTGGGCAATATTATTTTTCTTGATTGCTGCCCGGCAAATAAGGGCGCTACTAGTAAATATTCTCCTGCCATATACTGGTCTTTCACTTCCCTGGAAACCGCTTCCAGGTAAGGGTTGTCCTCCAGGTTATTTTTCACTGTGCTGCCTGTTTTGCTTTCAAATCCCGGCTCCAGGCTCATACCACGAAAAACAGGGGTTCCCTCATAATGATATTTTGCAAATTCCGAATACCAGTAAGGCATCATGCGCATCCGCAACAGGGCCAGCTCTTTTACTGCCCCCGCTACATCTGCATAAGACCAGGGCTTAGTGCCGCTGGACCAGGCATTGATCATGGCCAGAGGTGAAAAGATCACCGTTTGAAAACGGCGCAACCACTCTTCCGAAGTTTTGGAAGCACGAACCTCCGGCGTCCACAATACACCAATATAGCCACTATTAACAAGCGCTGTGATAAAATCTTCATGATTATAATAATCGTTATAAATAACATAGGGATAAGTATTGGTGCCTGCATTGGAACCGCGCACCAATCCATAAGTACGTTCATTTTTTTCTTTAAACAGGTCAAGGCTATAACGCATGGCCAGCACACCATAGGTTTGCCGCACCTGCTCACCGGTTAGGCCACCCGGAAAGCGGGCCACATCCGGCCACAGGTAATAATCATATCCATCTACCTCGTCAATCTTGTAGCCGCTCACACCAATACCCACCTGGTCCTTTTTTAATTGATCAAAGAAAATTTTCCGCGCCCGGGGAATAGTTAAATCCGGAACCTCACCTACCCACACTGTATGCGAGCCTGTATAAGGTTTGATCTCGTTATAAAAAGAAGCCTGTTTGGATACATAAGGATTGATCCAGAGATTAAGCCGGATATTTTTATCCAGCATCTCTTTAACAAAGCCTTTGGGATCAGGATAGCGTTTTTTATCCCACTCAAAAGTTCCGGGATAGGCACGGCTTTGCCAGCCGGGTTCCAGTCCCACAAAGTCAAGAGGATATCCCTTTAAACGGAAAGCATCCACTTCCCCCCTCACTTCATCAGCCGTAAACAATGATTTAACGCGCTGTGTAAAACCCAATCCCCACCGGGGTGGCAATGCGCCGCCACCGTTAAACAGGTTATACCGCCTTACTGCGTCTAAAGCAGTAGGGCCTGCAAATACATATATTTCAACTCCCGCAGCTGGCACTAGTATTTCAACAGCATCGGAGTAAGGGCGCGAGCTCCAGCTCTTATCTTCATTACGGTTCTTTTCTGCCGGCGAGTGCCCGCTATCCTTTCTTACCGCCGTACCGGCATACACCGTGACATAGCGCGCCGTGTTAATAAACACACCATAGCCGGCACTGGATACATAAAAAGGAACCGGCGCATGTGTTCTGCCATTGTCTTTTCCACCATAATGGTCCATGTGCAATTGCAGTATTTTACCCCGCTGATGAACGGTCTGGAAATTTAAGCCCAGGCCAAACAACTGTTCCTTTTCTGTTAAGGGAAAACGCAGGTAGGTTTTGCCATCTGTTAATGCAGCGCTAACAGCCCGCTGATCAAAAGGAAAAGGCTGGTTGCCCATTTTTTGCAAAGCCGGAACAGACGGAGCAGAACCCGCCGCTTTTAACAGGTCATAAGCTTCGGGCTGGCCCGCCACGCCTTTCCACACGCCGGGAGCCACCTGCTGCCAGGCAAGCGGTTGCGCACCCGCTTTATGGAATAAAACAAATAAAAGAAAGATCAAAAAGAGTTTATTACCTGCAATTTTCATGTGTGAAGATTTGAGTCCATAGTCAATGGTCCATGGACTTACAACGGTACGATGGTATATTGTTTGCCTTTTTCCGTTTTAAAATCGATAGTATATCCTTTCACCTGGTTCACATCTGCCAATACACTCCTTGTATTATTATTGTATGGTGTTTTACCATAACGGTTCAGCAATACATTATCCACAGTTCCGGATGCATTTACTGATCTTACTTCCAGCACTTTTACAGGTTGTAATGTGCGCAGGCGGCAAACCCCTCCGTTTTCAGCATAAATGACCGCCTTGCTTAACCGGCTATTATCCCAATCAATCGATACACTAAAATTGCCCCTCGCTTTTACCCCACTAATGCTTCCCTTTTTCCATACAGGAGGTAATGCCGGCAACAGGAAGAGATAGCCCTCATGGCTTTGCAGCAACAGCTCAGTCATACCCGCAGTAGCCCCAAAATTTCCATCGATCTGGAAAGGCGGGTGCGCATCAAACAGGTTGGGATAAGTACCGCCACCACTCATATTTTCCCTTGCCTGTTTGGGATCGATATAAGTGAAAGCATCGCTTAATATTTTATAAGCATGCTCACCGTCATAGAGCCTTGCCCACCAGTTTATTTTCCAGGCCATGCTCCAGCCGGTGCTTACATCTCCGCGAAAGATCAATGATTGCTTTGCGGCTGCGGCCAATTCAGGCGTTTCACTTAACGTAACCTGGCTTCCGGGGTATAACCCGAACAAATGAGAAAGATGCCGGTGCTTGTCTTTGGGATCATCCCAATCCTGGTACCATTCCTGCAGCTGGCCATATTGGCCTATGTTGTAAGGATATAATTCTTTAGTCGCTGCTTCCAGTGTACGGGCAAATGCCGCATCTATGTCCAATAACTTTGCTGACCGGATCACTGCAGTAAACAGCTCCCGGATGATGGACATATCCATAGTGCTGGCCATTGTTAGCTGGTATTCCCTGCCTTTTATTTTTATAGTGTTTTCAGGTGAAGTGGAAGGGTTTGTGACAAGATAGCCTGAGGCCGGATCTTTTACCAGCCAGTGCAATAAAAACTGCGCAGCGCCTTTCATTAACGGGTAAGCTTCTTTTTGCAGGAAGCTTTTATCACCTGTAAAAAGATAGTGCTCCCACAAATGCGTAGTTAACCATCCCCCTGCCATTGGCCAGCAGCTCCAGCGGGGCATACCCCGCGGATCATTCCATCCCTGTCCGCCGGGTGGTGATGTTTTAGCCCAAAGATCTGAATTATGGTGCGCTGTCCACCCTTCATTGATCCCGTAGTTGACTTTTGCAGTAATGGCCCCATTTACAGCCAGCTCTTTCATAAAATCAAACAAAGGCTGATGGCATTCGGAAAGATTGGTATTCTCTGCCGGCCAGTAGTTCATTTCAGTATTGATGTTAGTGGTATAATTACTTCCCCAGGGCGGTTGTATATGATCATTCCAGATACCTTGCAAATTGGCAGGCCGTGAACCGGGGCGCGATGCAGCAATCATTAAATAACGGCCAAGCTGGTAGTATAATGTCTGCAAACCAAAATCATAAGGTTCTTTGGCAAATGCCTGCAGGCGCTCATCAGTAGGCAACCCTGCGTTGGCCGAGGCATTTTCAATTTTAAAAGAGACCCTGTTAAATAACCGCTGATAATCGGCTACATGATTTTGCCAGAGTTTATTAAAGGGAATTGTTTGCACCCGCTGCATGTTTGCTGCAGCTTCCACATGCGGATCCTTTCCCTCTTTACCAGGCGATTTATCAAAACCATTAAAGCTGGTAGCATTGGTTAAATAAATGGTAACCGAGCTGGCACCAGAAATATCAAGATAACCGCTCTCCGCACTGATCGTTCCTCCCTGTGTTACAACCTTCACCTGCACTTCAAAGTTGGTTCCTTCTCCCTGCCAGTCGTCATAAACCACCTGCTCTTTTTCATAATCCCTGTTAGCTACAAACTTTGGCGCTTTGCCCTTCAGTAACAAGCCATCTTTCCCGTTGAGCACAACCCTGTGCTTTAGCTTGCTGGAGAGTGATAGGCTGAGGCTGACCGCGTTTTTTTTATTGGCTGTAATATGCACCACCATTGTTTTGTGCGGGTAACTGGTAAACGCCTGCCGGGTATATTTTACTCCATTTAAGGTATAATTTACAGTGGCCGTTGCGGTACGCAGATCCAGCTCGCGGTAGTAAGCCGAAGCAACTGTGTCCGTGCCTTTCAGTTTTAGCCACAGGTCCGCCATAGGCAGGTACCGGGCCGAATAAGGCCCGTGCATTTTCTTCCATACATTAGCGGCACTGTCATATTGCCCCGCAAAGATCAGTTTGCGTACTTGTTCCAGTATTACAGGGCCGCCAGGTGTATTGCCGGGATCCGGAGCTCCGGACCAAAGCGTATTATCGTTTAACTGGAAGCGCTCCGTGCCTACTCCGCCAAAGATCATGGCGCCTGTTTTTCCATTGCCGAGTGGCAGCGCCTCTTCCCATATTGAAGCAGGGTTTGTGTACCAGAGTTTGAGCGCAGTTGTAGCTGCTGTATTAACAGCATTACGGGGTTGCGCCTGTAAAACAGTGACAGTGGTAATTAAAAACAATAAAGCTTTTATTGGCAAGATGCGACGGGATAATGATACGAGGCGTGGACGCATAGTATAGCATCTAGTATAGCTGATCGGTAACATAAATAATTTCTTTCCGGCCATTTTTATAAGTTTAAAAACACCACAGGAAGCTGATCTACTTTTGCGCTGGCAATCGATTTACCTCCATTGGTTCTGATACGGATCACAGCCCGCCCGTTGTATAACTGTACCTTGCCTGATCCGGATGAAGTACCTAAATCATCCAGCAATATGCCTTCTCCGGTTAAATCAAAACGGATCCAGTTGGCAGCATCCAGGCATTGCATATTTTTGGCATCATACAGCCGGGCTTCAATGGTTACGATCTCATTTTCTTCATTTAGCTTTTTAAGAGTAACCTTTGCAGGCTTTTCCCATTTGCCCGACTGGTATTCAAAATTGATAGTATCACGCACAATTGATTTTCCCTTGCGGGCGATTATATACGCAGTGTAAGCTCCTGCCTGCATAGGTACGTTCCAGCGCAAACCTGCCGCCGGAAAATCCTGGCTGTTCCGCTTTTTAACACCATACGATTTGCCATTTACAAACAACTCCACCTCATCACAATTGGAATACACTTTGATCATTTTTTCTTCCCCCTCATTGCCCCAGCGCACCGGCCAGGAGTGGCCATAGATATGCGCCATTGGCTTACCTGTCCAATACGACTGGAATACATAATATGCTTCTTTTTTTGTAAGGTCTCTTTCTACCACCCCTTTCTGGTTCATATAAGGTACCGGATTGTCGGGGCGTACAGGTGTTGAAAAATCCTTAAATGGCCATTGGGCGGTTCCGGTAAGCCAGGGCATGGCTTCCTGCTCTTTTAAATGCCAGTCTACGAGGTTGCAGATATAGGTTTCGCTCCAGTCACCATCCTTTGAAGCACGTGCAGCGCCGCCGTATAAAGACGCATCGCCCGCGCGCTCATCAGCGGCTCCGTTTGCTTTAATAAGCTGCAGTGCTTTATCAGGACTTTCGGAATGCCGCCCTGCATGGCTGTCGCCGCCCCATTCTACATGCAGGAAATGGTCTACTCTATCAAATTCGGTTTTTGTTACTTCTTTATATTCCGTATAAATGCCCCTGTACCATCCTGCCCATATAGAGGGAGAATATACATCTACAATATCCTTGCAGAAATCACAACGTCGTATAGCCGTTTTGCGGGAAGGATCTAAGGAATGAGAAAGGCTGTTCAGCTCTTTCATATACGTGCGGATCTTTTCTTTATCGAATTCAGGGAAATCATTCGGCCAGTCATTTTCATTTCCCAGTCCCCAGATGATCACCGAGGGATGGTTATAATGTTGCTCAATCATATTAGTGAGCATCCGTTTTCCCTGCGCCTGGTACACCGGACCGCCCAGGCCTCCGCGGCACCAGGGGATCTCTTCCCACACCAGGATACCCAGGCTGTCGCACAGGTTTAAAATAATCCGCGATTGCTGGTAATGCCCCAGGCGGATAAAGTTCACGCCCATTTCTTTCATGGAGATCATTTCTTCCCGCATCATTTCCTCAGTCATGGCCGCCGCCACTCCTGCATGGTCTTCATGGCGGTGGGTACCTCTCAGCAATAATCGTTTTCCGTTTAATAAAAAGGGACCTTTTTTCACAAATTCAAAGCTGCGGAAACCAATATGGGATACTGATGTATGTGTACCTGCCGATGTGGTAATGCTCGCTTCAACAGCATAAAGTTCCGGCTGATCAGGACTCCATAATTGCGGATTTTTAACTGCAAAGTCGGCCACCTGCATATCACCGTCAAAATGGTCCAGGTCCTTTTGAACTTTTTGTACCTCTTTACCCGAAGGATCTTTAAGGCTTATCATCAATTTTCCCTCTGACAATTTTCCGGGGTTGGAGCAACGCAGCTTCACACTTAGGGAAGCGGATTTACCATTAGCAGCTACCACCGGTAAGGCGAACAGCTTATCAATATACAGAGCAGGTTCATATACCAGGTTTACATAGCGATATAAGCCGCCATACAGGTTAAAGTCTGACAGATCAGAAGGCATCATTTCCAGATCGCGTGTATTGTCACATCGCACAGCTACAGGTATCTTTCCTTTATATACTTTAAAAAGGCTGTCATTATTTTTAAAAGCATTTACCGCTTCGGTAATGTCTGCGGTCCATTCATCATATCCGCCTGTATGCACAGCTACTTTTGTTGTATATACATATACTTCTGATTTTTGGCCGGCGCCTTCAAAATGAAGCAGGGTTCTTCCATCGTGATAAGGATTTTTTACATCCAGTGCTGTTTTATACCACATAGGCCCCTGGTAGTAATTTACATCCGGATCTGTTGCGTCTCTTTCATTGGCGCAATGCGGCAGGGTTACAGCAGTCCATAAAGGAACAGTTTCGGGATCCCCTTTTTTTTCCGGGCGAACAGCTTCCCAGATGCCTCCCAGGTCCTGTTTCAGGAACTGCCAGTTACCGGTAAGCCGCACAGACTGTTGAGCAGATGATTGCTGCGTAAAGATGAATAAAAAAACTATTGCCTTAAAATAGAAAGATATTTTCAACGCTATTATTTAAATGCAAATAAAAAACTATTTTGACGGATACAATGCTGCTCCATATACATGCACTACCCCATTGGTGGCCACGTACCCGATAGACCTGCTGTTACTGCGATCATTAAACACAATGGGGGCAATGTCGGCATTATTCTGAATACGCAGTGTAAATTTACCCTGTGGATCAAATCCGTTTCCACCTGCAGCATTAAACCCTGGCAGAGAAGGATCCCAATAACCCAGCATTGATTCTTTTGTAGCCACACTGTTAGGAGGCAGCAGCGATTGCACGGATTTGTTCTCAGCATTCAAATCGTAATAATTGAATATGCCTTCTCCTATAAGATACAGGAAGAAGTTCTTTACCGTTTCTTTTGAATAATCTTCCCACCTGGTAGCAGGGCGTGTTTGCGGCAGGCCCGTTGTGGGATTGATCACCGGGTTGCCGTTTGCATCCAGGGTCACAATCTGAAAAGTAAAAAACAAACCTTTATCCATTACCCCTGAGCTATTAAATCCGCGTACGGCATCATTGAACAGGAATATAAAAGTCCTTCCGGGTTTTTCATACTCTGAAAGATCGAACCCGCAATATTCCAGTCCCTTTTTCATCCACCTGAATACCGTATCATTAGGGGCTGTAGGTGAGCCATCTGCCCTGCTCAGTAAAAATTCTTTGGCCGTCATGTTGATATTTGGATCAAGCGTTTTTTTCTGGTAATCATAATTCTTCTGCAGCTCTAACCCAAGCAGCTTTTTACAGCCCGGCAAAACAGTTGCAGCTACTGCAATTATCAATACGCTGTTGATAATAATTTTACATATTTTCATCTGTTGATATTTTATCGTTTTGAATGGCGGGATAAGATCCGCTGTCTTTCCCGCAGGTGTCAGAGAGCTGTTTTATTCACCTCCATAGCCCGGGTTCTGGACCAGTTTTCTGTTTGCATTGATTACGCTCCGGTTTATGGGCCAAAGTATCCTCCTGGAGTCGCTAAAGCCAATTGCTTCTGCGGCAGGAGTACCGGCAGCTATCTGCCGTCTTTTCAATACCGGATCCATTATTTTTATCACATTGCCGGTGCGGACAAGGTCGAACCATCTTTTGCCTTCGCCCACCAGCTCCATCTGGCGTTCCTTAAGAATGGCATCTGCCAGCTCAGCCTGGCCGGCAACCGGCGCGCTGCCTGCCACATAGGCCGGGAGACCTGACCTTACCCGCACAAAATTCAGGTATTTCAGCGCGTTGGATGGATCGCCCGTAGCATTCAGCGCCTCGGCATATAAAAGATATATATCCGCCAACCGGTATATTGGCAGGTACACAGGCGCTTCCCTTGAATAATATATTGCCAGCTCGGCTGTGGTAGATGCTTTGGTTGGATTGACAGGGGAAGCATACCATTTGATGAACCTGTCGCGGTTGGATGCAGTTGCGTCATTGCTTCTTGAATAGGGATCAATTGTTTGTTTAGAGCGGATATCAACGGCTGCAGGAGCCGCAACTGTTTGTGGGATCACCCAGTTGTTATAGAGGTCAATATCCATGACAATGGGCTTATTATTTTGCGTCCATGAAGTGTTCATACAGGCACATTCATTTTGCAGGAAATCCCAGTGAACGCTCCAGATGCCTTCAATACTTGTGTTGGGCACTGTAAACAAATTCTTCCATGTTGCCTGCGGCTGAAGGTTAGAGCCGCTTGCACCTGCATATACGGCGCCGGTTGGGCCTTTAGCCTTAAACAGGTTTTTCATCCAGATGATAGCATTGGCATAATCATGCTTCCACATATATACATCTGCAAGGATGGCACATATAGCCCCTTCGCCAAGCGTCCATACAGAAGGGGTTTGGTTCTTTACAACCATTGCGTAGGCGTTGGTAAGATCGGGTATGATAAGCTCATCAATTACCTGGGCAGCCGGTACCCTGGGTTTTTCAAGTGTATCGGATAAGCTCTCCATGGGGGTGGTCCATATAGGTGCATCGCCCCACACACGCACAATGTAAAAGTAACACATGGCGCGCATGGCATAACTTTCGGCCAGCGCTTTATTCATCACGTCCTGTGTAACACGACTGTCGGTTATTGCAGCGCCCGGAATGTATTTGATATTGGCATTAGCCCTTCCTATTACCGTATATAAGCCCGACCAGTCGGAAAATTCATTGTCCGATGTTAGTGCATTCATAGTTATTTCGGTACTGGTGGTTGTAGTATAGGTTAAGAACCGATCAAAATTATCAGAACGGTAATCGCCCCAGTACAGCGCTCTTTCCTTGGTTTGCGCTTCGCCCACCATTTGTTTCTGAAATCCTGAATACATGCCTGCAATGGCAGCATCTACATCATATTTGGTTTTGTAAAATTTGCTTTGGGCCACCTGCGATTGTGGCGAAAGATCCAAAAATTTATTGCAACTGAAACATACAGTAATCATACTGCAAACTATAATATAACTCAGCTTTTTCATCTGTATATTTTTTATTAAAAGTTAACGTTGATCCCAAATCCGTACTCCCGTCTTTTAGGATACTTGCCATTGTCATAACCCGGCTGCAACACATCGGAAGCACTGAATTCCGGATCGAATCCCCTGTAATTGGTCCAGGTAAGCAGATTGCTGCCATACACATAAACCATTGCTCCTTTCAGAAAAGCCTTTTTAGTAATACGGGCCGGTAACGTATAGGAAAGGCGCAGGCTGGACAGCCTTATAAAAGAACCATCCTCTATGAAGATACTGTTAGCATCTTTTTTCTCATTTCCCCTGCTTTTAAAGTCGGGATAGTAAGGGTACTTGGCTATATCACCCTGCTTTCTCCATACATTATAAACCATTTCCGGGCTGCCTGCGCCAGTAGCTGTTGGATAGCTTTGTGCCCACAGCAATGCATTATACACATGCGATCCAAAGGAAGCATTGAACAGAAAGGACAAAGAAAACTGCCGGTAGGTAAGGTTATTAAATAAGCCCAGGTAAAATTTGGGCTGTGCATTGGCCAGCACCTGCCTGTCGCGGTCATCTATCAGGCTGTCTTTGCTTACATTTTCCCAAATCACATCTCCGCCAAGCAGCTTACCTGCCGGATCGTACATATTGTGCACGGCTCCTGTATAACGCTGTCCGTTGAAAGTGTAGACAGGTGATCCGTTTTCATACAAAGGCTTTCCATTGTCGCCCAGCACCACTGTCAGCTGCTCCCAGTTGTCATTATATGCATTAGACTCATTCCATTGATATACGCCAAGGTTTCTCCATCCAAAGAAATTACCGATCTTTCCACCTTCCTCAATATACCATTTGTTGGCCACGATAAACGGTGTGCCATCGCCCAGCTTTTTAATAATACTCCTTTCAAAAGAAATATTTCCACCCACGTCCCAGGTAAGGCCCCTGTTGTCTCCTTTTGCAAGAATGGGCGTGCCTTTTACAGAGAACTCAATCCCCCTGTTTTCTATTGTACCGAGGTTGATCTTCACATTATCAAAACCAGTTTCCCCGGGGAGGTCTCTTTGGTACAAAAGGTCCTTTGTTGTTTTAATATAGTAATCTGCCGTAAAGGTCAGTCTGCCGCGGAAGAAAGTGAGGTCCAATCCTGCATTTTGCTGTATGGTTGTCTCCCAATGCACGCGCCCGTTTCCAAATGTAGGTGTGGTATAAGCCCCGCCTACTCCGGCGTAATTTCCTCCTGTGAACGTAATTTTATTCAGGTAATCGTTTGAGCCGATACGGTCGTTACCCACCTGGCCAACGCCTATCCTGAACCGGCCATCCGTAAGCGCCCTCTTTGCCCACGCCATAAACGGCTCGTCGGAAAAGCGCCATCCGCCTGAAGCTGAATAGAAGTTACCGTACCGCGACTCGTTGCCAAAGCGAGAAGAGCCATCCCGGCGCAGAATACCAGCCAGTGTGTACTTTCCTTTATAGCTATAATTGCCCCTCGCAAATAAACTTGCCCCGGCGCTGCGGTCTGCATCCGTATAGGTTCTGGAAGCAGTGAGATAAGATGGCTGGGTAATAAATATTTCTTCGCTCACCACGTTGGAGTATTCAGAATGGGCCCTGTCGTAACGTCTTTTATCTGCGCTGACCCCCAGCACCGCTGACAGGCTATGAGCTCCGTTAAATGTTTTGCTATAGTTGAAAAATGACTGGTATTCCCATGAAAATGTTTTCTGTACGTCGTTAGAGCCATTGTTCTGGTCTTTATTGGCCGAAACATAGCGTGGTGAGAAAAACAGGTTCTGGCGGGTATCCAGCATGGCATTAAATGTGGTAGTGAAGAAAAGGGTTTTTGTGATCTTGTACTGCACCGAATTGCTGAATTGTATTGAAAAGCGATCTGTGTTATTTTTTTCATATAAGGCGTTCGCTACAGGGTTCCGCTTAGAACCAACATAACTGGTTAATGAACCATCCGGGTAATAAATCAGCGAAAACGCAGGTCGGTCAAATGCAACGGCAACCGTTCTTGCAATCGGCACTTCGTTGCCGGTTTGGTACATCATGGAAACATTGCTCACATACTTAAACCGGGGAGAAGCCTGGTATTCTACATTGCTCCTCAACTGCACCCGCTTTATATAGCTGTTAGAAATAATTGACTTATCATTAAGATAGTTCACCCCCGTGTAATAACTCAGCCCTTTCTGTCCGCCGCTCACCCCCAGGTTTATCTGTTGCCGGTCACCAAGATTACCGAGGAGGAGCGCCTGCAGGTCATTATCCGAGTTAAATCCGGGATTCAGTGAGTCTGTGTTTCCGCCTGTACTGCCGGTAGGACTTCTTTGCTGTATTCTCCTGAATTCACGGACTTCAGCAGAATTGGTCTGCGGCAGCTTATGTGCCAGCCGTCCGAAAATGCGGGAATAATTCAGGTCTATCCTCGGACGACCTTCCTTACCTTTTTTAGTTGTAATAATAATTACACCGTTTGCTGCCCGTGCACCATAAATAGCTGCCGAAGATGCATCTTTCAAAATCTCTATCTGATCAATGTCCATCGGGTTAATATTAGCCCCATCAGGTGTAATCACACCATCAACCAGATATAAAGGGCCGTTACCTCCGTTAAGCGTGGAAGCTCCCCGAATCTGAATTGAGCCTTCTGCTCCAGGCGCTCCACCACCATCGTTCACCACTAAAACCCCTGCTGCCTGCCCCTGCAGGGCATCATATAAATTGACCGGCTGCCGCTCTTCTATAGTTTTGGAACTGACAGAGGAAATAGCACCCGTTACATCCCGCTTTCGCTGGGTACCATACCCGATAACTATTACATTATCCAGATCTGAAAGCGATTCTTCAAGGATTACATTTATTTCCCGTGCCTGACCTACAGGTTGTTCCAGATCACTGAACCCCACAGCGGAAAATACCAGGATGCTGCGGGCATTGGGCACCTGGATACTAAAATGTCCTGATGAGTCTGAACTAACGCCGGTGCCTGCGTCTTTTACCAGAACGGATGCACCGGTGATGGGATTTCCATTTTTCCCTTTTACCGTTCCGCTAACCCTGATGCTCTGCGCATACAAAATGCCGGAAGAACAAAACAGGAGAAAGTGGAAAGCAATAAGTCGGGACAAGATGCTCTTTGTTTTTTTTAAGCAATGTTTCATAAAAGCAATTTTAAAAAGTACAATCGTTTGCGCAGATGCAATTAAAGCCGTTTTAAAGCCAAAACAGCCAACGATATTATCCATTCATTAAGCTATTTTGGCATTCTTATATTCATTATGTATATAATGATGTACATTCAACTTAGTAGTTGCCATAATGTAAAAAATCAAGGATGGATCCTCACTTTTTAAAAGTCATCAATATACCAGGTACTTCTTTTAAGGTAAGGCGAGACCTGGCCCCAATTAATAAACGCTGGCATTGTCATGAAGAAATTGAGCTGATTTATATTATCAAAGGAACAGGCACCCTGCTGTTAGGTGATCATTTGCGGTTGTTTTCCGAAGGAACTATTTGCCTTATTGGTGCCCATGTGCCCCACTATTGGAGGTTTGATGACAAATATGATGCAACCGGTACGGATAGCATTGATGTGATCGCCATTCATTTCACAGAATCCTTTTGGGGGCAGGAATTCCTTAAACTACCGGAAAACAGCATGATCCGGTTATTGCTGGAAAATGCCAAAATGGGCATTCTTATTCATGGGGAAATTATGCCTGTTATTCACCTGTTTGAACGCCTGCTGAATGCAGAGAAACCTCATCGCATCATTTTATTATTGGAGCTGTTGTTGAAAATTGCAGAGTGGGATGAAATATCTTACCTGTCAACCGCCAGCATTCAGTTCAATATAGATATAGCGGAAGAAGTACGTATAAATAATGTTTATGAATATACTATCAGGAATTTTCGAAAAAAAATTCATTTGGAAGAAATAGCCAAAATCGCCTGTATCAGCGCAAACTCTTTTTGCCGGTATTTTAAGCAGCGGGCAAGAAAAAACTACTCACAGTTTGTAACTGAATTAAGAATTGCACATGCATGCGAATTGCTAACAAAAACAGACAGCTCCATCAAGTGGCTATGCTATGAAAGCGGGTTTAACAATTTCACCTCATTTCATAAAAGTTTTAAACAAATAATGGGTATGAGTCCGCAGGCATATCGCGAGCACAGAAACTTAACAGGTTGACATTCTCAATTCCATGAATATCCTTCAACAAATCAATATCAAAAATCATTAACAATGTATAAAGTACTTTCCATAGTCCTGTTTCCCTGTATATCAGCTGCTTTTTGCCTGCCGCAATGGCGTTCGAAGTACGTGGAGCAGCAGCCGGACGGCAGCCTGGTATACCACCCGGATGAACAGGGCAATATTCTTCCGGACTTCAGCAAAGTGGGTTATAAAACGGGGAATGTTGCCATCCCCGACGTAGCCGTTGTAAAAACGGTAACGCCCGGAGCTGATGCTACGCAGCGTATACAGCAGGCAATTGATGAGGTGTCGGCTATGCCACTTAACCAAAACGGCTTCAGGGGTGCTGTACTATTGAAAAAAGGCGTTTATCCTGTTAGCGGCAGTATTTACATCAGTACAAGTGGAGTGGTTTTGCGTGGCGAAGGCGATGCTACAATACTGGTTGCAAAAGGTAGCGATAAGCGGGCGCTGATACAGGTAAGCGGTAACGGGAATGTTAAGGAAGTAAAAGGAACACGCACAGAAGTTACCGACAGCTATGTTCCTGCAGGCAGCTTTACTGTAACAGTAGCTTCAGCAAAAAATTTAAAAGCCGGCGATCCCATCATACTGGAATGGGGCGCCACTCAGAAATGGATCGAAGATCTAAAAATGGACAAAATTATTGAGCGGCAGGGTACGCGCCAATGGCAGGCTAAAGACTACCGGTTTTTATTTCAGCGGAAAATTGTAAAAATTGAGGGGAATAAAATCATGATGGAAAATCCGGTTGTGATGGAGATGCAGCCAGGATATAATACCGCTTCTGTTTACAAATACAGTTTTGATGGCCGCATTGAGCATACAGCAGTAGAAAACCTGCGTTGCGAATCGGAGTTTTCATCGGATACAGCAGAAGATCATTCCTGGACAGCAGTACAGTTCAACAAAGTAGAAAACGGATGGATACGAAATGTAAGCGCCAGGTACTTTGCCTTTGGTTGCGTTAACCTGGGAAAGTTATCAAAAAATATTTCGGTACTCGATTGTATATGTACGGATCATAAATCCGTTATTACCGGTGGCCGCAGGTATTCTTTTAATAACGATGGTCAGCAAAATTTATTTATGAATTGCATAGCCAGGGATGGTCGGCACGACTATGTAACCGGCGCTCAAACCTGCGGGCCAAATGTATTTTATAACTGTGCTGCGAGTGTTACCCACTCCGATATAGGACCGCATCACCGCTGGTCAATGGGCGCTTTATACGATAATATTATAACTGACGGAGAAATGAATGTGCGGGACCGGGGCAACTGGGGCAGCGGGCACGGTTGGGCCGGAGTGAACCAGGTTTTCTGGAACTGCACGGCAGGTAAAGCAGCTGTTGAAAGCCCCTGGGTAGGTGGGAAAAACTACGCTATCGGGCTAAAAGGGGAAAAAGTCCCCGGGAGGTTTCCAAACCGTCCGGATGGTGAATGGGAAGGACAGAACCAAAAAGAGCTGTATCCGGCATCATTATACATGGCTCAAATGAAGGCAAGAACATTAAAAGGCATGTAACAATAGCCAGAACATTTACGAAACAGGCATTATAAAAGTAACGTTAATTTTAGCTCTATAAAAATAGAAATTATAGTAACTTTTCATAACTTTTGTTCTTTTATAAAAAATCCATTTTGATGAAAACATCCATTGTCAGGAGCCATTTTTTCGCCATCTTCCTTTTTATTGTATTGGTACATGTGGCAGGGAAAAGCAGTGCGCAACGCGCACTTATTAAAATATGGGAAACAACCGACTCTATCCCCGTACCCGAATCTGTACTTCCCGTACCCGGCAAAGAGGAGCTGTATGTTTCGCTGATTGACGGTAATGGAAATGAGAAAGACGGCAAAGGCGGGGTTGCCATCCTCAATAAAGATGGAAGCGTTAAAAACCTGAACTGGGTGAGCGGGCTGAATGCCCCAAAGGGATTAGGCATTTATAAGAACAAATTATATGTAGCAGATATTACCGATGTTGTGGTAATTGATACAAAAAACGGGAAGGTACTTAAAACCATTCCCGTGCCAGGGTCTGTCTTTCTTAACGACATTGCAGTTGACGACAAAGGCATCGTTTACGTTTCAGATACCCGCGAAAAAAAAGTGCACCGGCTTGTTAAGGATATTCCTGAACTATACCTGGATAACGTCAGCGGCGCTAACGGGCTGAAAGCTATTGGCAGCGATTTATATGTGCTTGCCGGGAAAGAGCTATGGAAGCTGGATAAGCATAAAAATAAAACAATTATTGCGGCTGGCTTTGAACAGGGCGGAGATGGTATTGAACCCGTAGGCAATGGCGATTTTATAGTTACCTGCTGGGCAGGGATTATTTACTATGTAAAGGCAAACGGGAAGTTTGAAAAACTGCTGGACGTACAGGGGAAAATGAACACAGCCGATCTTGCCTACGAGGCAGCCACTCAAACGCTTTATGTTCCTACTTTTAATAACTATAGCGTAATAGCATTCCGGTTAAAATAATACTGCGAAACTTAAAGTTTCGCAGAGCCTGCTCTTCGCAACCTTGCAGCCGTTCTTCGGGACTTGCAGTCCCGAAGTGCTATTCTATCGCTTTTAGCGATAACAAACTAAAGCAATAAATCAATTTCCATGACTCCTTTCCTGCCTTCATAGTTGATAGCGCTGCTGTACAGATAATGAGATGGTTCAGCAACCAGCCCGGCTTTTACGGGATTATAATGGATATAATTGAGCCTGGTTCGCAAAAAGCTTCCGGTATAAATCACTTCCGGGTGGTTATTGCCTGTCCATACTTTAAAGTAGTCATTAGCATTAGTGCGCTTTGCATAAAACCCAAACAGGTACAAAAGCCAATCCCTCCGGCTTTCCGGTTCTTCTCCGATTGATTTGGTAATGGCTTTGCTGGTATGCGTTTTAAAATCACGTATCACATCACTTAAATTGCCTTCACGGGCTGTCCAGATTACATGTACATGGTTGGACATAATTACATAAGCGCCTATTTGCAACCCTTTGTGTGCCCTGCAAAACTGCATACTTGTGACTATAATATCCCTAAAACGTTGCCTGGAAAAAATATCAATCCAGCCCATTATGGTAAACGTCAGGAAGTGAGTGGCAGACTGGTCCCTTATCTTGTAACCTTCGGCAAATTCATAGGTCATAGTGTAGCTTTTTATAAATGTAATGCAAATTATTGCCAAAGGCAATAAAATAATTCTGCGAAACTTAAAGTTTCGCAGAACTGCTCTTCGGAAATTGCAGTTCGCTGTTCTTCGGGACTTGCAGTCCCGAAGCCTATTCTATCGATTTTAGCGATAACAGATCGAAAAATACGCTTGTTTTTCATCCACCTTACCTCCCCCCAAAAGGGGGATTTTTAATACACCCCCCGGCCGAAACCCTTTATAGCACTTCGTTTCATCGCAAATCACCCTTTTAGGGGGATATTAAAAATTTAACAAATTATTTCCTTTGTCTCATTGCATTTGTAAAATACCCCAATGGAAGTATATACAATAATTGCAGCAAACAGGGATTTTCACAAAAGCAAAATTGATCCTGAAAAAATTAAAATTCTTTTAAAGAAATGTATTTAGCCGAACGAGAAAACGGTTAGATGATCATTTCTGATAGTTTCCCGAAAGTGTTCAAAAATCAATGTTTAACCAAAAAATAAGTTCATGAGAAAGACTTTCTTATTTCTTTCGCTATTGCTGTTCACGTGCCTTGTTACAAGGGCGCAAAGTAGTACTATTACCGGAGTTGTTACAGATGAAAAAGGCATTCCTGTTGCTTCAGCAAGTATACTTATTGCCGGCACCAACACCGGTGTATTTTCAGATGAAGCAGGCCGGTTTTCTATTACAATCCCCGAAGGTAAAAAGAGGCTGGATATCTCAGCCGTTGGAAGAGTTACAAGACAAATAACCATTGGCAGCGAATCACACCTGAATATTATGCTCTCGCAGGAGCAGGAATCAATGGAGACCATTGTTGTAACGGCCTATGGCCGGCAAACACGCAGGTCTGTAACAGGCGCTGTTTCCTCCATCAATGCCCAGGATATTGAGAAACGCGCCTTAACAAGTGTTACCGGGGCATTGGAAGGTGCCGCTACCGGGGTTATGGTAAATAACTCTTACGGTCAGCCTGGCAGCATGCCTGCTATCCGCATCCGGGGCTTTTCTTCTGTAAACGGGAACAACAGGCCATTGTATGTAGTAGACGGAGTGATTATGGGTACCGATGTGGTAGGAACAGAAGAGATAGGAAGCAGCATTGCAGATCTGAATCCAAATGATATTGAGAATGTATCTGTATTAAAAGATGCTGCTGCTGCTGCGTTATTCGGGAATAAAGCTTCCAATGGCGTTGTCTTAATTACTACCAAAAGAGCCAGTTCAGGCAAGCCGGTTTTTAATGCCATTGTGAACCAGGGCATGTACACCCGTGGTTTAAAAGACTATAAAACCATGACACCGGATCAGTATATGGAAACTATGTGGCTGGGCTACAGGAACAACCTGCTGTCCACCAGCAATGTTTATAATACCGTTGAAAAGGCTAATGCAAAAGCCACACAATCTGTTATTACAGATAATATCCGTTACAACATCTACAACAAACCCAGCGATCAGCTTTTTGACAATAATGGCAAACTGGTAGCCGGCGCTTCCATACTTCCCGGGTATGCAGAAGACCTCGACTGGTATGCACCCATCCTGCAAAAAGGCCACCGGCAGGATTATAACGTAAACGGAGGCGCCCGCAACGAAAAAAGCAGCGTATATTTTTCAACAGGTTACTTAGATGAAAAGGGATTTTTTAAACGTTCCCGTTTTCAAAGGTTTACCGGCAGGATTAATGCAGATATAACGCCCGTAAAATGGTTTAAGACCGGCGTAATGCTGAATGGTACCAGCCAAATCAACAATAACTATACTGATGACGATGAGGCTTTTAACAATCCCATCAAAAACGCCAGAACGATAGCGCCGGTATTTCCTGTACACCTGCACGATGCCACCACAGGAGACTATATCCTGGATGACAATGGAAATAAACAATATGATGATGGCTCTTTATATAATCGCGGGCAATATCCCGCCCGCAATGCTATCTGGGAAAATGAGCTGAACAGCAGGAAAACCCATATCAACACTATGCAGGGACAGGCATTTGCCAATATCAGATTCCTGGAAGATTTTTCTTTTACCATAACAGGCGATCTTACCTCAAAAAATACAGAGCTGAGGCGGTATGAAAATCCCATTGTAGGTGACGGTTCGGGTAATCTTGGCAGGGTAGGCAGGAATATGTACCGGTATAAAACCTATACATTCCAGCAGCAGCTGAACTGGAGCCGCTTTTTTGGGAAGCACAGCTTTGATGTGCTGGCGGGACATGAGAATTATAATTTCTTCTACAGCAACCTGTATGGCAATAAAGGCATTCAAACTTTTCCCGGCTTAGAGAATCTCGACAATTTTACCAGCATCCTGGACTTAGGCGAGTATGAAAGCGTGGTAAAAACAGAAAGCTACCTGGGAAGGATCCGATACAATTTTGACCAGAAATATTTTATTGAAGGCTCACTACGGAGGGATGGCTCATCACGCTTCAATCCCCAACACCGCTGGGGCAACTTTGGCGGTATCTCGGCCGCATGGACCGTTTCAAAAGAAGCGTTTCTTTCGGGCAACAGGATCATTAACGACCTGAAGCTGAGAGCAGGCTATGGTTCCGTAGGGAACGACGGAAGCGCGGCCTATTACGCCTGGCAATCGTTATATGTTATGAACCAGAATGCCAATTTAGGAGCACTGTACCTTTCGCAGGTAGGCGCTACCAACCTGATCTGGGAAAAAGTAGGCACCTGGGGCGCAGCTGTGGAAGGCCGGCTGTTCGACAAGCTGAATTTCTCTGCTGAATATTTTGATAAACGTTCTATCGACCTGATATTTCCTTTCAATCTGCCGCTTTCAGCAGGCGCAACCACCTCTCTTGTTGCAGAGGCCACGGTACTGAAAAACCTGGGCACATTATCCAACAAGGGATGGGAACTGGCTGCAGATTATGATATCATAAGCGGCAAAGAATTCAGGCTGAACTTTGGCGCTAACGCTACTTTCCTGAAAAATAAAATCATTCGCCTGCCGGAAGAAAACAGGAAAGGCGGAATTATCAGTGGCTCCAAGAAGCTGTTTGAAGGCCACAGCATTTATGATTTCTGGCTATACCAGTTTGCCGGTGTAGATCAGATGACCGGAACGTCCTTATACATAGCAGATGATGTAGTGTACAATGGCGGCAATCCTGACAAACCGGGCACAGCCATACCTGCTTCCAGCCTGGTTACCATTAATGGTAAAAAATATGTGAAAAATACCACTTATGCCAAAAGAGACTGGAGCGGCACTTCTATCCCCAAAGTGTTTGGTGGTGTTACATTAAAAGCCGATTGGAAAAACCTGACTTTCTCAGCATTATTTACTTACAGCCTAGGCGGCAAAATGCTGGATTATACATACCAGGACCTGATGGCTATGTCCGGCCCCGCTCACAATCTGCATGTTGACCTGCTGCAGTCCTGGAATGGTGCACCGGCAGGAATGACAGAAACTTCACCCAACAGGTTAGATCCCAAGGGCCTTCCGGTAGTTGATTATTCCAAAAGCGATCAGTCAAACGCAGTTTCATCCAGGTTTTTACAGGATGCCAGCTACAGTGTAATAAAAAATATATCATTGGGATACAGACTGCCGGCTGCGGTGCTGGAACGTGTGTCACTAAGGTCATTATCCATAAATCTTACGGCAGAAAACCTGGCAACTTTTACCAAACTACAGGGTATGGATCCGCAGCAATCTTTTAATGGTCTGCACTACAGCTATTTTATGACACCAAGGGTGTTTTCACTTGGAATTAATTTAGGATTATAAAATATTGAAAATATGAAGAAGCATATATTCCGCTTAATTATTACTATAGCCGCTTTCACCTCCTGCAGTAAAAGCTATCTTGATACAAAACCTACAGATGCAGTTGGCCTGGAATCGGTATTTAAAACCACTGCCAACGCAGCACTGGCCGTAAATGGACTGGCCAAAATGATGACCAATCAATACCTCGAAAGCCAGGGTTTTAACGGGGAAGGCACTATAAAAATGTGGTATGGCAACTATGCCGGCGCCGACTTTTATGTAAACCTGCCGGGATGGGCGCCCCTGATCAATGCTACACTTTATGAGAATACAACCACTGTTTACAATTATTATGTATGGTATTACTATTATAAAATAATAGGAAATGCTAACACCATATTGGCAAGAATAGATGCTGCAGAAGGCCCGGAGCCTGAGAAAGGGTTTATAAAAGCGCAGGCCTTAACTTTTAGGGCCTATTGTTACATGATGCTGGTTCAGTTTTATGGCAACCGCTGGTCCGACTCACAAAACGGAGCCGCCAAAGCCGTTGTGCTGAGGCTGGATGAAAGCTCGGGGGCCATTCCCCGCTCCACCTTAAAAGAGTGCTACGACCAGATATATAAGGACCTGGACAATGCCATTACCATGTATGAAAGCTCGGGCGGTGAGCGCAGCGATTATTTTGAAGCCGATCAGAATGTAGCTTACGCTGTATATGCGCGGGCTGCCCTGAACCGGCAGGACTATGCAAAAGCCGAGCAGTATGCAAAGCTGGCACGCACAGGCTATCCCTTAATGAACAATGCTGATTATAAAGACGGATTTGCCAACCCTACTTCCGAATGGATCTGGAGCAGCTATGGCGCCACTGATGAATCACTTTATTACTACTCCTTCCTGGCCTATATAGCTTATAACTCCAACGCCGGCGCTGTTAGGGGAACACCTAAATGCATCAATAAGCTGCTGTTTAATAAAATTCCTGCTTCAGATATTCGCAAATCGCTCTTTTTAGATCCGGCAGGCTACACTTACAATACAGGAACCGGGCAGGCATCTGCAACACTGGCCGCTTATGGCAGATCATTATATCCCGATATTCAATCCAATGCTACCCTGTATGCCTATATGCAATTCAAGTTTAAAGCAAATGATTTACCCGGGGTGGGTAACATACCACATTTCCGCTCTTCGGAAATGATACTGATAGAAGCAGAAGCCAAATACTTTCAAAACAAACCGGCATCGGAAATACAGGCATTGTTAACACAGCTGAACAGAACATCCGGCAGGGATCCGGATTACACCGCCACTAAAACCGGAGAAGACCTCTGGAACGAGATTAAGCTGTACAGGAGTATTGAACTCTGGGGCGAGGGCTTCGACTGGTTTGACCTGAAACGATGGGGCGTTACTTTACAAAGAACTGCTACAGACCAGGGAGGCAGCTTCCCGGCAGCCCTGGCTGTTACCATAAAACCGGAAGACAGGAATAAATGGACATGGCTCATTCCAAACAAGGAATTTGATTACAACAGTGCCATAAATGAGTAATAATACAAAGCGCCTTATCCGGGCGCTTTTTTTAATATTACATAAGGGTTAAACCACCCTTTACCTGTTGCCCAAATTCACGCTTTAAGGGGGATAGTTTTGCTTCATTACAATGCTACCTTTATAATAACACAACCGGCAAAAATGAAAAAAATAATGCTCACCGCCTTGTTATTAGCATCGTTGCATGTTACCAGGGCCTTTCCGGGTTACAGTGATACAAATAACCCGGCTATATCCACCTTCAATAAAATCTTTAAGAATGTACAGGATGTATCCTGGCTTTTTCAAAGCCAATATTCCTTTGCTTCTTTTACTATTGACCAGGTATATGTAAAAGCATGGTTTGATAAAGACGGGAGGCTTACCCGAACCATCCGTTATTATCAGGAAGAAAACCTGGCCCCGTTCATTAAATCGCATATCAGCCAGAAATACGGGTCGTGGGAAATATTTGGTATCACAGAGTTGTCCACTAAAAATAATTTATACTATGAAATAGTGCTGAAAAAAGAAGGGCATATACGTGTGATAGTAATGGATAATAAAGCAGGCATTTTATCAGAACGAAAATACCGGATCCCGGGCTGATAACAGCTCCCTGTGTCTGTTTAGTATTAAATTTTTTAGAATGGGTTGCTATATTCCATATACCTGTTAAACAAATGATGCGCCTGTACATAAGAGCTTTGGGGGCTCATAAAATGACTGAACTCAAAAGTAATAGCTTTATCATATCCCGCGCGCGCGGCTGCCTGTAATTTCAATAACAGCTTTTCAAATTTAATGGGTAAAAATTTGATGGGCATATCGCGATCAAAAGTTTCTGCATTTGTCCAGCACTGCATTCCGTATTTATCTGCCAGCTTCTTATTAAGAGAAAAAAAAGCATCCAGCTCATCATAGTCAATTTGTCCATCCTGAAATGCAACTGCATCTACTGCACCCTGCAATCCGCTGAATATTTCGTTCCACTCTGCTTCGTGCTCCTGTACACTTACATAATCTGCTTTTGTTAGTTCAGCACCTGATGCAAGTACCGCCTTTTTACCATCTATCCATGGTGAGATGAATGTAGGAAGGTTATTGCTTATCTGTTTACATTGCAGGCCCAATGTTCTGAAAGCTTCTGTAGCGCCAATTGTTTTACGGCTGATCTCTGTACTTAAATACCAGCCTTTAAATGAGCTATACTGACCATAGCGTTCCCACACTTCTTCAATAACATATTTATTATCATTTATTTCACAGGTAAGATCGCCTGTGTCCCAGTACACGCCGCTATCATATAATCCAAAATAGAATTGCATTTCATACTTTTCCGCCAGTTGCAGAAAAAGTTCAAGCAAATCAACAGGTGGCTTATAACAGCCTTTTTTGATCAGGTAAGGAGATGGATAAGTGATAAACTTTCTATACCCCGACCGGATCATTATAACGGTATCTATACCTGCCTGCTTCATGTACTGGAAATCACGCTCCCATTCTGCTGCGCTCCAGTTTTGATGCGGAATATCGTGGCTGATCTCATCAATAAAAGTGCCTGTTATTTTCATCATTTATTCTTTAGTCAAATTCATTTCATCCGTATGCGCTTCTGCTGTTACTTCTTCAGGTTTTCTTAAAGGCACCAGCCAGGTTACTGCAAATGCCGGGATGGTGGCAATAAGCACCCAGATAAAAAATTCTTTATAGCCCAGGTAATCGCTCAGCATGCCGCTAATCATAGAAGGAATCATAAAACCCAGGTTCATTAACCCGCTGCCAAAAGCGTAGTGGGCCATTTTGTATTTGCCGGGAGCGATGTTTTGCATCATAAACAGAATAAGGCCCACAAAGCCATAGCCATAGCCAAAATACTCAATAGCCACCGCCGAAGCAATGACGTAGAGATTGGTGGGTTGTGCAATGGCCAGGAATGCGTATGCAGCAAAAGGGAGGTTAAAAAACGTACACAGGATGAGCAACGTTCTCCGGGTAAGCCCTTTGTTAGAAACATAATAACCTGCCACAATAGAACCTATAACGAAGGCAATGGCCCCAAATACACCATACAGCAAACCAATTTCTGAAGTGCTTAAACCCAGGCCTCCCTGCTGCCGGGCGGCTTTAAAGAACAGGGGCGTAATTTTTATAGCCTGCCCCTCGGCAAAACGATAGAATACAATAAAACAGAGACTGAACCAGATATTTTTCTTTTGAAAAAAAGTAACAATCACATCTTTTAATGTATCAAATCCTTCTTTTACAGAGTTGGCCTTTTGGGCTTCACCTCCTGACGGCAATACCCTCATATTATATAAGCCTAATATAACCATGATGATACCGTATATAAACATTACTACCATCCAGGCATTTTGAATACCAATGCTCTTTTCCAACTGCCCCGCCAGGTACACCAGCACACCTCCTGAAAACACTTTAGCTATATTGTAGAAAGCGCCCTGCCAACCTACAAACCTGGCTTGCAGTTTGGGCGTAAGCTCGTTTAAATAAACACCATCAGCTGCAGTATCGTGGGTAGACCCGCTAAAAGCAATGATGGTTAATATGGCAATAGAAAAAGCAAAGAAGTGATTTAGCTGCAGCGTAAGCGCCAGCAATCCAAACAGCATCCCTGTAAAGATCTGTGTTGTATAAACAAAAAACTTTTTGGTTTTATACATTTCCAGGAATGGCCCCCAAAGCGGCTTAATGGTCCACGGAAGCATGATGAGCGAGGTCCAGAAGGCAATTTGAGTATCAGATATACCCATGTTCTTGTACATGATGGAGCTTGCTCCCGACAGGGCTACAAAAGGCAGCCCCATGGCAAACCAGGTAGTGGGTATCCAAAAAATGGGGCTAAGATTTTTATGTTTTGTTTGTGTCACTTTATTGAATGTATTTGATCAGGTTTTCCAGAAGAATTTAATACGTGTAAAAGATACAGAAACCAGGGCAACAAGCCCGGTGAATATAATTCCCCTGGCAAAGCCGGTAAAAGCGCTGGTATTCATTGCATCTAAAAAATTTGAAAGATTTGTAATCTTAAGCAGAGGAACAAGCAACAGGTTTCCTGCAGTATAGGCAATCATTGGATTCTTACCATTATCCGCCAGGAAACGGTTGACTCTTTTAAAGTAGCCTGATTCTTCAATTAGGCTAAAAGATAGTAAAGTAAGGAATGATAAACCTGAGCAAACAAAATAATAGCTGTATGTAGAATAGTCTTTTTTAATGCCGCCTTCATAAGCCTCAAAAAACAAACCCAGCAATAACAGGTACACGCCTGCGCTCACCATTCTTTTTATTAGCTTATGTTGCTTTATGCTTTTAGCCAGCCACACCAAACCTGCACACCCCACCAGGTTGAGCAATAAATTCACTTCCAGAAAGCGGGTAAAAAGCCCCCACAGGTTTATAAAAACAAGAGCGCCTGCAATAACAGCAATAAGCAGCAATACTTTCTTTGAAACTGCCTCCGGATGCTCATTTTTACGTTCTTCCAAAAACCATTCGCCTGCAAATGTTCCGGGAATAACAATGAACAGGTATTTAAGATAGTAGAACTTATAGCACCAGCCGGCCGGCGACCAATCAAAGATGAGCTGATTAATGCTGCCCCCTTCTTTCGATGCCAAAAATACAGCCATCACAAAAGGGAGTATAGCTATGCGTGCTAAAGGGTACTTGCGGGTGCAATACCAGGCCAGGCCGCCAAAAAAGGCCATATTAGCCAGTACAATAATAATAATATCGCTTTGAGCTAAACTAAAATCGCCATAAGCAAAAGGATACACACATAAAAAAACAAGAGATAGTACAATGCCTGCTACCTTTAGTATAATGGCTGTCTTAGACCCTACAAACCGTGTCCAGTTACCGTAAATAAGAAATAAACATCCGAAACAGGCAATGGAAATCAGCTGTGTAAACATGCCCGGTGCTTTTCCCATTACCCAGGCTCGGGCATGAAAAGTAAAAATGGCAAACAATACCAAAAGTGCCATACGCTTAAACAGTTGCAGAAAAATCTTATGGAAAGGCTGTTCTTCAGCTTTTTTATGCAACGCCAAAGGAATAGCAGCGCCCATAGAAAACAGGAAGAAGGGAAATACCAGGTCTACCCAAGTAATACCTGGCAAATCAGGATTAAATATATATGCAGGGGGTGGTGTTTGGGCATGAAATGTCCAGGCAGGCATTACATTGCTGAAAGCAATGCTGCCCGAGAGCACCATACACAATATGGCCAGCCCTCTAAAAGCATCAAGACTGTCGAAACGTTTATTCATAACCGGATCTGACCTTTTGGATTACATTTTCCTATTAATTATTGACAGGCATTTGCCTGGTCATATTTTTATTTTTCCTGTAAAGTCAATTGCTGTATTAAACGGATCCAGGAACCGGTCCAGCACATAGGCTGTCATGCTTCTTGTCAATATGCTGTTGGCCGTTAAACCGGGAAACTCATTTTGCTCCAGGTAAGAAAGAATTTGCCCGGCGCTTACCTCTTTTTTACCGATAGCTTTGATTGCTCTTGCTAAAAAGTCCGCGGTTACCAGGTTGCCCGAAGGATGCAGCTCTTCAAACGGCGGGTAAAAGTCTTTTAAGCCGTTTACCAGGTCCCATTCACTAACAGGAAGCTGCGGATAGAACCAGGTTTGGTTAGCCCATTTATAAGACAGGCCTGTGCCTTTAAGAATCCCTGTGGCGCCAATTTTCTGGATTACTTTAAATGAGGCATCACCCGGCTTTACATCTATAAAAGGCATCAGGTAGGCATTATTTTCCAAAAGTGCTTTTTGAACAGCCCTGATGCTCACATTAGCCGGATCCGTATTACCAAGAAGGGCCGTTGCAGCCAACGCTCCTGCTGCCTGCCCTACACCCAAAACCACCGGCTGCAGACGGCTGGCGCCCGCTACTATATTAGTTACACTAATGCTTTTCTCTGCAACAATCAAACCTTCACCATCTGCAGGTATCAAAGCACCCAGGGGAATATTGTATGAAGGCACTTTAATTTTTACAAAATCTATCTGCGGGGCCTCAGGATTTTTAAGGTGATGGTGATCTATGGTATAATCTCCTACTGCAACACCGGTCCTGTACAATGCTGTTTTTTGTGTGTAGGGCGAAGTAACATCGTTTAAGGTTAGAGTTACCTGTCCCTTC
The DNA here is from genome assembly GCA_027493055.1 of Niabella sp. GTDB lineage: Bacteria > Bacteroidota > Bacteroidia > Chitinophagales > Chitinophagaceae > Niabella. The sequence goes on from JAPUDO010000023.1 coordinate 84,849, forward strand.
AACCGCCTGGATTCCCTGTGATAAGGAATCATTGGCAAACGGTCGGCAGTTGGAAACTCATCATCAGCTATGCCCAGATTTTTGAACCCTAATTTTGTCTGCAGGTGATAGATAAAACGCAGGCTGTGCAGTTTTGCTTTTTTAAGCGCCTCCTTGCGTTCGGTATCTGTCATTTCAATAATATTCAGGTAAAGATCATTACCGCATTTGGGCCAGTTGATCATGTATTTATTGTTAGGCAGCCTGCCATAGGTGATCATCTGGTTACAATTTATTTTTGGTGTGTTATCATGCGATGCCGGGTCTGCAACATCGCAGCAGCAGGAAAACTCATCAGGATCGTATCCTTCAGGTTTGGGGATTGTCTTGTCGGCACCAGGCCCAAAATCTTTCAGCACTACTACATAAGTCAGATCCTGGATAATACTGTTTGCTTTTTCCGGCGCAAAGCTTTCCCCGGTTTCAAAGCGGCTATCCATACCTACACGGTAAGGGATATGCAGCGCGGCCATTACATCACCCAGTTCCGTAGCATCTATAACTATTTTGGCTTCTACACTTTGTTTTTTGCCTTTGCTGCTGATTTCCGCCTTCCACAGTTTGCCCTCTTTACGGATGCTTTTCAACACGCTTTTATACCAGATAGCCAGGTTATGATGCCGGGCCATTGTTTTTAGAATTGTATTTCCTGCCGAGGGCTCAAAAAGTGTATTGCTTACCCAGCCCGTTTCTACCGCTTTCGGACCGCCGTAATAATCATACAGGTGTTGCCTGAACTCGCCCCAAAGACCGGAAGGCAGGTTATGGTTACCGTCAATAGCCGAAACCCCCGCAGCAGTAAGCATTCCACCCAACCACTCTGTTTCTTCAACAATCAGTGTTTTTACGCCCATCCGTGCTGCCTGAATACCCGCAGTAGTTCCACTGGCGCCTCCTCCTATAATTAAGATATCGGTTTTATAGCTTACCTGTGCTGATGTTTGGCAGCATGTTAGTAAAAGGCCGTAAACCAGAAGCGGAATGAATTTTATACCCATGCTGTTTATTTGCTCTAAAATGTAAGCAGCGCCTGTACCCGGTAACAATTGTCCTCAACATCATATACAAGCCCAACGTTATAATTATATCCGATGTAAATATAAACTATATTATTAATTAATTTTAATAATTAAAATGATTTTTTTAATTATTTTTCTTATATAAGCGCAGGTATATTTTACCTTTACATAAACATTCCACATAGCAGAATCCTATATGTGCTATTTTTGATTTTTAAAATTTATTAAAAAAATGACGTTTTTTGCCGATTTAAGTAATGAAAACACCTCGGGAGTTGCTTATAAGAATATAACATTAAAGAAAGCGATACTAGCCTATTTCAGCAAAAACGGGAACAGCACTATTGCCGAACTATGCGGTGAACTGGCTCTGAGCGCGCCCAAAATCAACAGCATCCTGAATGAAATGATTGCCGAAGGGCTGGTACGTGACTACGGGAAGCTGCAATCCAAAGGCGGCAGGAAACCTAATATATACGGCCTGGTGATGGAGTCTGCCTACTTCCTGGGAGTGGATGTAAAAAACGACCATGTAAATATCGGCCTTACCGATCTGCAAAAAAACCTGATACATGTAAAATCATACATCCCTTATCATTTACATAACAGTAAAGAATCATTGGACGAACTCTGTAAAATCATTAACCACTTCATCAAGGAAGGGCCTGTGAAGCGGGAAAAAATTTTAGGAGCAGGACTAAATCTATCAGGACGTATTAATTATAAAACAGGTTACAGCTACAGCTTTTTTCATTTTAATGAAGAGCCGCTCAGCAGGGTTATAGGAAAAAATATCGGCCTGCCTATTTTCCTGGAAAACGATTCAAGAGCGATGGCCTTTGGCGAATTTTCGGCTGGAGTGGTTCATGAAGAAGAAAATGTGCTTTTCCTGAATATAGACTATGGTATTGGCGTTGGCATTATGATTAACAGCCAGGTTTACTATGGAAAATCAGGCTTTGCCGGTGAATTTGGCCATATACCTTTTTTCGACAATGAAATCATTTGCAACTGTGGTAAAAAGGGCTGTCTTGAAACCGAGGTTTCGGGATGGGCGCTGGTGCGAAAGTTTAAAGAAAAACTTACCGAAGGCTCTACTTCTATTTTATCCAGCACTCCTGCAGATAAAATTAAACTGGGCGACATCATTAATGCGGCTATTAACGATGATGTTTTAGCCATTGAACTGGTGGCCGAAGTAGGGGAAAAACTGGGCAGGGGAATAGCCGTGCTCATCAATATGTTTAACCCTGAAATGGTAATACTGGGAGGAAGCCTGGCCAAAACAGGCGAGTATATCAGCCTGCCTGTCAAAAGCGCTTTAAACAAGTACTCGCTTACTTTAGTGAATAACGATACGCAGCTAAAAATGTCCAAACTTGGCGAAGAGGCCGGGGTAATAGGCGCCTGCCTGCTGGTTCGAAACCGGCTGCTGGGGCTGGCTTAATATCTTAACGGATGACCCCTGTTTTTTCATTATGCGACATTTAGAACATCCTAAACTCACGTTATAGTTACAAATCAACCGGAACAAAAATCAATGGCGTTGGCAGGCACGATGCACCTGGAGGTGAGTATGTGAGTTTTATATCCTGTACCTCTTTGGAAGGATCGGGTTGAAACACCTGTATCAATATAGCATCCGGAGCGGCTCTAACACGTAACTCTTCAGACGGCAACTGCACAACCCCTTCTTTAAACTTACCCTTGCTTACTACCATTGTATTGGCCATACCCCCGCACCATTGATTATCTCCTGAACGCGAGTTCCAGGTAATCAATGCCAGTCCCTTGCCATCCGTACTCTTCCATTTCATGTCAATATGATACATGACACCGTAGTTGCCTGCATTTTGAATTACTTTACCTGTAGACCCTTCTGTTCCTACAATCCAGGGATCAAGTTTTCCATCGGCAACAACTAAATGTTTCACTTCGCCATCAGTTCTTATGGTGTCACTTACTTTTACCAGGTAATTGGAAACACCAAATAAGCCCCTACCGGCATTTATTCCCTTAGGAGGATGAACTGATTTAATTCTTTTTAAAGCAGTAATACCACTGGTTCTCGTATCAGTTTGTATTACGCTGATCTGCCCGGGCTGATCAACAAGAAACTCATAAAACCCATGCACCAGCTCATCGTATTTTACGATGTTTTTTTCAAGCTGGGGATCAAGCGGTATTGCTTCGCCAGGTTTGATCGTATAAACATATTTTACAGGCTGATCCATTAAATAGTCTCTCAAACCATTCTTTCCTGCAAGAAAATAATTAGTGGTTGGCTTTTGTGAAGCGTAGCGCAGCATTTGTAATCTCATTGGCGTATTCCCCAGGTTCTTTATTACCACTGTTATTTTTCTTTCCATTTGCCGGGGCTCTTTTACGCCATTTACATTATACAAATAAAACCGCACTGTTCCCGGCTGAACGGTCTCCTGCAATGCAATAGCCTCAGGTACCCTTATATATTCAGGATCATCTGAAATAATAAACTGCGGTCCAGGTGATACAATTTTCTGATACGGTATCAACGGAAGCTTCTCTGTAAGAAAATTTTCCAGCTTCACAATTGAGCCCTGTTTAGCCGTAGTTAGCGCCTGCCGGATCTCGGGAGTAACTTTTTGGGCAAGCAGAAAGGTGGCAGGTAGCATAAAAAGCAGCGATAACAATACATTTTTCTTGTTCATGAACATTAATTTTTTAATACTATTTTTCAGAAAACAACCGGTGATCCTATTTGTAAAAGGATCTGCACTTATAAATATTTTTTATCTTTTAAGTATTGAACCCAGCGTATGTACGCATCAGTATTTACATGAATGCCATCCTGCGTAAATTCTTTTTTCAGCACATACCCGTCTGCCAACACCTCTTTTACATCAACATATACCAACCCATATTTACCGGCGATCTTCCGGATAGCAGTGTTCAGATCACGTATAGCTTTTTCACAGTTTAAAAGATAATCGTACTTTAATACTGTTTCGTTAAGAGGTAATACACTTTGCAGGTATATCCTGGTTTTCGGACTTACTTTTTGTATTATCTGAATGACAGACTCGTAATTGGCCAGTGTCCACGATGCGGGCAGTCCTCTCCCAATATCATTGATACCCATCATCAAAAATATTTTTTTCGGCTTCGACAATACAACATCTGCAATCCGGGCTTTCATTCCAAAAGTGTTATCACCTCCGATGCCCCTGTTGCCCACTTTATATTTGCGGCCCACCAACTCCTGCCAGGGCCCGTTTTCCGTAATACTATTGCCAAAGAAAATAACATCATATTTTACATCCTTCAGCCTTTGATACAGCTTTTCTCTTGAAACGTAATACCAGTTATCGAAAGTGCTGTCTGTTGATACTTTTTTCTCCTGGGAAATAGCCGGAAGTCCATAAAGGGCCGCCATAAAAAACAGAACCATATACCTCATATCACAATGCTTTTAATTTCTTCAAATAGTTCACCACATCTACATAGGCAGCAACTTCTAAATGAATCCCGTCCGGTGTAATTTCCGGGCGCAGGTTTCCTTGTGAATCGGCCAGCAGCACATGCAGGTCAACATACTGAACCTGCCGGCTTTTTTTGCTTATTTCAAGCAGCGCTTTATTCAGGGTTTCTATATCCTGGTTCTTTACGGCCCTGAAAGGGGCTATCAGCTTTTGCTCATTAACAGGTAAAACACTGTTCAGGTAAATTATTGTTTGAGGAGATGCTGCGCGAATTCCCTGAACTATTTTTTGATAGTTGGCAATGATATATGCCGGCGGAACATTTCTCTTCAGGTCATTCACTCCTATCATTAAAAAAACCTTTGCTGGCTTATGCCTTACAATTTCATCAAGCCGGGCCAATACCCCAAACGAAATATCGCCGCTAATACCCCTGTTCAGAACAGGCAGCTCAGGCGCTATATCATTCCAGCGCCCGGCGTCAGTAAGGCTGTTCCCTAAAAAAATGATCGCCCCTTTAAGAACCGGCATTTTTTTAAACCGGGCCAGGTTCTCGGTATAGCCCGAAAAAATATAGTTGCTGTCTATTGCTGCATCCTGCTGTGCCCGGGCTACGCCAAATGAACACAACACAGCAAAGGCAAATACATATTTCATAAATTCCATTTCCGTTATTACTCTTACAGGTTTCTTAGCTACTTCAAAGCAGCATCAATGCCTTGTTTTACGTATTGCCATTGATTGGCCATTTTCAAATGAATCATATCAAACAAAAAGTATCCGTCACACTCATCCATACAGGCTTTTACAGAATTAACTATCGCCTGGTTTTCCTGCTCCTGCGTAGCAGTGTTGCCGGCATCCCAATTGCCTACATCGGGGCCGGCAGCCACAATAGGACAATCTCCAAAAATCTTTTCCTTTGCCAGCCTGCTAAAACCCTGCATAGTCCATTCTGTTGTTCCGTACACTTTTAATGGCGATGCATAAGCGCCTATGAGCATTTGATCCAGCAATGCGGCATACCCATACTTCTGATAATCTGAACCGGCCCATTTATAATACCTTGAGGGGTCGTAACGATGACTGGCCCAGTTTACGCCCACCTCATAATAAGAAGAATACCACCCGCCAACATACACGCCAAACTTAATATTACTGTTTACTTCCTTAATGGCGCTTTTTGCCTTTGCAAAAAAGTCGTAAATGGTTTTTGCCCTGAACTCCAGCCATTTTTTAAAATGTACGGGATATGTGGCCATAGCCGAAATAGTGCTCATTGTTGCACCTGGAGGCAAAATATCCCCCGGGAAGTTTGATATCTGCGCCCCGTTTAAAAATGCCTGGAATTTCTGCTTGCTGATATCAGAGAAATCAGCGTCTATGCCATCATATCTGCCCCTGTCAATAAAAATACCGTCCAGGTTATACTTTGCAAGATCTTTCAGCAAATTGATAAGATAGGTTTGAACCTCATCATTAGCAGGGTTAAAAAATTTAGCGCCCTGGGCGCCATCCATGGTATTGACGATCCCGGCAGCTGTATTTAAAGACGTGGCCCAGCCTTTCTTTGTGGCATCTCTAAACAAAATGCCCTGGGATCCAAGAGAAGAAGAATGGCCGCCAACCATTGTATTAAACCCTGCATGAACCTTTAACCCTAAAGCGTGTCCGGCGTCTATAAAAGCCTGGAGATAATCCCAGCTGGCGGAACGGGTTACTTTTGTGTACCCCCCGTTGATCCATGCGCCCATCCATTCCACCTTTTGTACGCCCGGTACGGATGAATTGTACAATATATCGCCGCTGGTGGGCCTTATATCAACCACTACATCGGTAAAACCTGCCCCTTTTGCAAGGGTAAGATCGCGGGTAATATTCTCCCTGTTGTTTGCAAAATCATTAAAGTTTGCCGCAGCATCAATCCAGATGTACCGGGGCTTTTCATTATTGGATTTTGGAGCTTCAGGAAAGACATACTCCGGCTTGCTCTTTTCCTGGCAGGAAACTATTATACAGGCCAACAATAATATCAATCCCCCGAAAGACCAGCTTTTCATCTTTTTAATTGTCATATTTATCTATTCAATTTATAATTACATATCAATACAATCAAACTGAACACAGGCCACCTGACCGTTAGTAAACATAAAATATAAATACATATAATACCCGTTATCGGAAACCTGCAGGGCTACATCACCGGTACCATTGGCGTTTTGCCCACCATTATCTTTTCCTCCATATATACCAATAGGCGCTTTCCAGATTGCAGAACCGAAAGTAGTTGTTGAGCTTACATCATACAGGTACACTGCATCATCGCTACCCCATGTAAATGAGTTGATAGAATTATGAACCGCATAAGGAGCATTATTAAAGACCGCATAGTCCACCGCATTCTGGATCCAGTTTGAGCTGATTTCTGGTCCCAGGGCTTTTACAGTGTTAGTGGCCCCGTTGATCCAGGCAAATTTGTATGGAGCCGCATAGTACGATACAAAATAATCGCTTGATGCATCTGTGGCACTGGTCTGAACAATATCGGCATTATTGTTCCATGCCCCGCCAAGACCGGTTATGGTAACTATTTCAGGTGTTTGCGACTGAAGAGCGCCGTTCACTACTTTCCACCTGGCAAATTTATTCCCGGTACCAAGTATAGCTGCGGTAATAATTGCGTTTCCATCAAGATTACCCTTAACTGATAATTTCCGGCCGACAGCCTGTCCGTCATTCCACTCAATATATTGTTGGGGCGAGCCTGCAACCCCTTTTATACGCCATACTTTAAACGCACCTGCATTAGGAGCTAAATTACATACAAGAATGTTATTATTTTCATCCGCCGTATGGTAGAAGTTGGTAAGATTGCCTGCTATGCTGCCTAAATTTACTGACCCGGCAATTTGCCCCGTTTTCCTATCCAGGTAAATGCTATTCAGCGTCCTGGTATTTATTACCAGATAATCCTTTGTTGCCGCTATACCTGTTGTAAGGTTAAGTGTACTGATACCTAGTTCTGAGTTTAGCTTTTTAGCCCAGAGCACTTTTGCGCTTCCCGAACGCAAACCAAAAGTAGTTTTTGCCGGCACAGCTTTTTTAACGGTGTACACATTTTTGGTAACCCCATCCTGCGCAGTAACCGTAAGCTGTACGTCAGCATCATAATTTAAAGGCGTTTGTGCCGGGTCGGGACTTATTGTGGCGCCATGAGAAATAGACACATTTGCCAGCACATTGCCTATTGATTCAATTGAAATAAGAGAAATTGTTTTACCGGCTTCATCTACAATCCCGTTCAACCCTAAAGATGAAAGATCAAAATTGGTTATAAGGGCAGCCCGGCTTTTCCTGATTTCGGCCACTATTTTATATTTCCTTACCGTTTTTGCCTGATCTGTGATCTCAATGTAGTTTTCCTTTGTAAGATCAAGATATAGCAAGGCGGGCGATATGATAACATTATCATCCAGGTTGGCCTTTACCCTTACATTTGCCAGGTTAGCCGTAGTTAATACGTTATTGGATGTTCGGGGATAGTTGTAAGGAAACACAATAGTGATTACCCTGTTTTGATGATCAATCTCGCTTTCGAATAAGTTCTCTGTACTCTCATCATTCATAAAAGAAGCTGTAATACTGTTGATCCCTTCGCGCGATGTAGAAGGCGTCAGGTCTTCAACTTTCTGACACCCCAGTATTCCGGCCAGGAAAGAAAGAAAAATGCAATATGTAAAAAATATGTTGATTTTCATATACCTGCTTTTTAAAGATTTTACTTCCATTGGTCATGTTGTTGTATAAGTGAGTTGTTTTCCAGCTCACTTAGCGGAACGGGGAGGACATAAGTTCTTTCCGAAAATTTCCTGTCCTGATAATCCACGTCAATGTATTCATAATTGTCGCCGGTTATTTTAAACCCGTGAGCCCTGTAATTATTATACTCAATATGAGCCAGCTTCCAGCGCCTCATATCCCAGAACAAATGCCCTTCATAAGCCAGTTCTACCTTTCGTTCGTTCCTGTAGTCTCTGAAAAACTCTTCACCGCCCGAAGATTTAGCCGGCAGCCCTACCCTGGCTCTCACTAAATTCATAGCCGCTCTTGCTTCCTCCATCTTATTTAACCTGTAAGCAGCCTCGGCTTTATTCAGCAGTATTTCAGCGTAGCGGAGCTCAACCCAGGTTTGGGTGCTTGGTTTACCGTTTACATCTGTCAGGCTTTCGTCCAGCAGCTTTCTCAGGTAATACCCGGTTGTTGTATATCCATAAGTATATGGCTGAGCCCTGTAAGCCATAAACATCCCATAGGTTCCATTAACCGAGTTTTGCATTACGTTACCCTTCCATGTTGATCCGGGATAAATTATCGTAGCCTTAAAACGGGGCTCCAGTTGCTCGTATGGCGGGCGGGTAGCAGTTGCTGAATGGTAAGGCGTCCAGTCAAATTTTGCACCATCTGCTTTCTCATAGCTTTCAACCATTTCCTGCGTTGGCGTTCCCAATCCTCCAAAATTATATCCGTCACTTAACGGGACATAGTCTTTATCAAAACTATGATTAGGCCCCGTAGTATTATACTGGAACTCCAATACAGACTCATTGTTGTTTCCCCTGAAGGATTGCGCATAGTTATTAACCAGTGAATAAAGCCCTGACTTCACAACCGAATCTGCTGCTGCATAGGCCGATTCCCATCTTTGAGCATAGAGCATGGCCCTGGATTTTAATCCAAACGCCGCATACCGGGTTACTCTTCCTTTGCCTGCTGTTGGCCAGGCTGCAGGTAAATGGGCAATGGCATAGTCCAGGTCAGACTCTATAAGATTCCAGGTTTCCTGTTCGGAGCTCATGGCTATATCTTTTTTCATGCTCTCCAAATCTGTATAAATGATAGCGCCCCCATGTCTTTTGGCTACCTGGAAATACATAAATGCCCTGAAAAACCTGATCTGTGCCTCCCAAAGCGCATTTTGCTGTTCGGTAAAGCCTGAGTATTTTTTCATGGAAGATAAAAACTCGTTTAAACGCCTGATCTTGTTATACCCATCACCCCAGTTGTCATAAAAGCAACTTGCCGGTGTTACAATAGCGGGGTCAAAAACATAGTTGTTGGGATGCCCGGCTTTGTGGCCCAGGGCATAAGAGCCGTATTTAAAAGTGCTGGTAAGACTTTCGGTAAGGCTTCCCTGGAACTGCTGCGTTCCAAACTGCCCATACTGATGCAGATACGTATAAAACCCGTTAACATAGAGATCTACATTGGTATTGTTTTCCCAAATGATCTTGTCTGTTAACTGATCGGTAGGAGTTAAATCAAGCCACTTTTTACACCCGGCCAAACTCACCAACGCTGCAAACGATAACAGGATTATTGATTTTATATTTTTCATATTCAATAATTTATAGAGTTAAGTTAACACCAAAAGAAAAGGTCTTCTGTTGCGGATAGTACCCGTTATTGACACCAGGCTGTTCGGGGTCGATATTATATTTGGTAAGCTCGCTGAACGTAAGAATGTTGGAGCCCTGAACAAACAACCTGAAACTTTCAATCCCTGCCTTCTTTACTATACGCTGGGGAAGTGTATATCCCAGTTGAAATGATTTTAACCTGAGATAATCGCCCGGACGATACCAGAATGTAGATGCATAGGCGTTATTGCTGCTTACGTTCACCAGTGAGAGCCTGGGAAACTCGGCATTAGTGTTTTCCGGCGTCCATGAGTTCTCTGCCAGGAAACGTGGCGAATTGCCTCCATGATAGAAAAGCTTTGTAAATGCGGTATTGTCCATCACTCCTTCAGAACCGCTGGATGTGTATACCCCGGTTAAAGCCACATCTCTTCCCAATCCCGCCTGGAACAAAATATCAAAATCAAAACCTTTCCAGTCCCCGTTAAAATTTAAAGAAGTTTGATACTTCGGGTACGGGCTTTTTCCCACGTAAGCCATATCCTGCGCATAGGTTATCTTTCCATCACCGTTAAGATCCCTGTACTTTATATAGCCCGGCAAAACTTTTGCTCCTTCTACAAGCGGAGAGCCATTTATATCATCCTGTGATTGGAATAAACCTTCTGAAATAAAGCCCAGCTGGGCGCCTACTTCTTTCCCGGTAAGCTTCCTGTAATCAGGTGTGTTTTCAGAATCGCCTGCATAGTACAGCCATTTACGTTTTACATAAGAGCCTACCAGCCTGAGGCCGTACCGGAAATCCCCGATCTTATTGTTATGGCTTATTGTAAAATCAAGGCCGCGATAGTCTATCTTATTCACGTTGGCTGTGGTGAAATAGTACCCTCCCATTGAAGGCGGATAGGCCCCTGCAATAGCGCCAAGCAGATCATATTGATATTTGTAAAAAGCATCAAACTCAATACCTAATAAACCTTTCCAGGCAATTAAGTCTATACCCCCGTTGTACGTTAATGCTTTGGCCCAGGTAAGATTGGGATTGCCTAAAGTAGCAGAATATACCATGCTCTGACTGGCGCCGCCAATCATTACCTGGTTTGAGGCCAGGGTCATCAGGTTCAGATACTGGAAAGCGTTAACTGCAGAAGTAGCGGTTTTACCAAGACCTCCCCTGAGCTTAAGCGTATTGATCCATCCCGATTCAAACCACTCCTCATTATCTATTCTCCAGCCCAAAGATGCTGCAGGTAAATTGATCCAGCGCGAACCGTTCATGCCACTAAACAAATAGCTTCCATCTCTCCTTATGGATACTTCTGCCAGGTAACGCCCGTCAAAATCATAGTTAAGCCTTCCTACATAACCTATCAGCCTGGACTGGCCGCTGGATCCGCTTAAGGAAGGAATGCGCTCGCTTCCGTTGCCTGAAAGATTGGTTATTTTACTCAACTCATCCAGTTCAAGAAAGTCCAGGCCATACCCTGTAACGCCCAGCGTATTGCTAAATGCGTTCCTGGTTTCTGCCAGTCCAAGAAAAGTGATCCTGTGTTTATCAAAAGCACGGTCAAAGTTGATACTGGACTGGGTTACTACGTTTGTTGAATTATAGGCCGATTCAGTTAAAGAAGTATTACCCGAGTTATCCATAAAAACCCGGTAGTCTATTGTCTGGGTTGTTGCATTGGGCAGGCTGGCCAGCATTGTTTTATAAGGTATTGCCAGCGATTTGGCAAACTGGAACAGTTTGTCATAAGCACCCATAAACTTAAATGACAGCCCTTTCAGCCATGGTGCATTGTACACCAATGTCAGGTTTGATTGTATATAGTTATTATTTGATCTTGCGTAGCCTGATTCATTAATAGCGGCTAGCGGACTAACCGGTGAAGAAGCGGTGGGTGTAGAAGTATAATACTCAACTCCGTCTACTGTAACTCTTTCAGGGAAATAAGGTATTGCCCTGACGGCCTGCTGGGGTATATTGTGCCAGTCATTAGGGTTGGCCGAATACCGGGGATTATCTCTGTTTTCCACGCGCCCGCCAATGCCCAGTATCATTTTTATGCTGTTGGATATATTGGCATCAATATTTGCACGCAGGTTGTACCGGTCATAATTGAATTTATCTACGTTACCCTTTTGCGAAAAAGCTCCCACTGAAGTAAAAAACTTCACTTTTTCGTTACCGCCGGATGCGCTTATATTATTGTGCACGGTATTTCCTTCATCAAAAACTTTTTTGTACCAGTTTGTATTACCCCAGCCATCAACGCCATCAATCATTTTCTGTATGATATCGGCGTTAAAAACAGGCTGGTCTCCGTCCAGAACCCTGGCCTGGTTATAATAATAAGCATAGCCCGGGGCATCTAACCATTCTATTTGCCGTGCATTCTGGCTGGTACCGTATGACCCGCTATAGGATATGTTCAGCTTTCCGCCGGCACCCTTTTTCGTAGTTACAATTACTACAGAGGTTGCGTTTAATCCATATATAGATGCGGATGTAGCGTCTTTCAAAACAGAAATAGATTCAATTTCGTTAGGATCAATCTCATTAATGCTGCGCACCACACCGTCTACAATATAAGTGGCGCCTTCCCCACGCACCAGTAATGACGCCGCATCGGCACCAGGCTGACCAGACTGCTGCAGCATGGTTACACCCGCAACCCTGGACCCCAGAACATTTGTAATGCCCACAGGAGGCACTTTGAGTATTTCTTTATCGGTTATGGAAGAAACGGCTCCGGTGATACTTCCCCTCCTTTGCGTGCCGTACCCTACCACCACTACTTCCGACATGGACTGCCCGCTTTCGGACAAGGTTACAGTTACATTTCCTGATGTTACAGTAACTTCCGATGGTGCATAGTTTATACTTGTGATCTGCAATACATCACCAATTGCTGCACGAATCGAAAAAATACCCTGCTCATCGCTCATTGTCCCTGTGGATGCTCCTTTCAAAACTATTGAGGCTCCGGCAACCGGCTTACCTTCCATGTTTTGTACGTGTCCCTTTATCTGGGTCTGCTGTGCCCATGCAGGGAGGCAACAGCAAATGACAAGAAACGAAAGAATTGATCTTCTCATAACCTTGTGTTTAATTTAAAAGTTTATTTTAAAGTATCAGTGATGACCTGTTTTCCCTAAATGAAATAAATAGGTTCTACATTTACATATGGCATTATGCACGAACCTGTCTGAAATATGTTATGTTTTATTGCTCCAATGTTTTCCAAACCTGGTACAGGGCCCGTGGTACATGAAAACATCCTTTCCACTTCCCGCCTTTCAGAGGCAGCAGCACTTCGCCTCTCCTGTTAAGATATCCAAACCATTCTTTATAATCCGGATCTTTAAAATGCTGCCAGGTATAATCATGTACTTTTGTAAACCATTCAGCACATTGCTCATTTCCTGTAAACCTGTATCCTTTAGCTAAAGCAACCAATGCTTCAACATGTACCCACCATAATTTCTGGTCCCATTCCAATTGCTGGGGCGGCTTTTGTTTAATATCAAGAAAATAGAATATGCCGCCGAAATCATTGTCCCATCCATATTCAAGCATGCGCAGCATTCTTTCACAAGCCGTTTTTACCAGTTCATCATTGCCAATTCGTTTTCCCAGATCCATAATAAACCACATGGCTTCAATAGCATGACCGGGATTGATCAGCCGGCCTTCAAAAGAGTCAACAAAAGAACCGTCAGGTGCAATATTCTCTAATACCAATCCTGTATCGGGCTGATAAAAATCATCCATCACTTCCTGTATGATCAATGGAACAAACTCATTCACTTTCTCTTTTCCCAGCAAAGTCTCCATTTCAAGCGTCAGGTTACATAGTATCATAGGTAAACTGAAGTTCTTTAGAGGGCGTGTGCCGGGGTAGGTTTTATTATATTGCCCCTTCCAGTTGTCCTGCCGGTTCAAAATGTTATCAAAAGTTTCAATGGCAATTTTTTTATATCGCTCTTCCGGGAGGGCTTTGTACAGTTCGGAAAAGGCCATGGCCGCAAAACAATCGCTGAAAATATTATAAGGCTGCACCAGGGGTTTCCCATCGGCGGTTAATGAAAAGTACCAGTTCCCTTTTTCATCACGACCAAATTTTTCCATGAACGCGGCTCCTTGTAATGCCATTTTCAACCATTCCTGCCGGGGCTCAATATGATTATAAAAGAAGCTGAAACACCACACCTGGCGGCCCTGCAACCACATAAACTTATCGGTATCAAACACCTGCCCATTGCGGTCAAGGCAGGTAAAATAGCCTCCGTTAACAGTATCTATACTATGCTCCGTCCAGAAAGGGAGCACGTTATCCAGCAGCTCTGTTTTGTAAACAGGAGCATAATCTACCAGCATATCGCACTTATTTATATGGCCTGTATTTTGCAAATACAATTGTTAAGTTTTTCTCAAATATAAATAAATTAATTTAATAAACCATAATTAGTAAAAAAATTTATTAATTAAATTTCTATCCTTTATACATTGTTCATGAAGCTATTACTCAAGATTGTTTACAAAAGATGCTTCAGTAGTATTTAGACTCAGTTTTTCGCTATCGGAATCGTTCCTATAGGCAGAACTAAATATAAGCTATAAAGTAATTTTATTATATAAGTTAAGACACATAAAGAAAAAAGTTTATGAACTTGATGATATTACCTGTTGAATAACGTTCTCCTCCTGCCTGATAAGAAAATACAGACTTTCGTGACTTGCAGTTGGGACGCCCTATTCTGGGGCTGACCTTTTTAGTCAGCCCCATGACGCAGGCAACAAACAAAGTGTCTGCAATTATAAAGCTAAAAAGCACGGCTCTGTTTTTGAGCTGTGCCTTTGTAATCTTGGGGGAATGAACCTTTTAGTCAGCCCCTCTTATTTTATCGCTTTTAACGATAACAATGAAGATTCGCTGCTCGGCGCTTCAGAACTTGTAATCCCGAAGTCCTACTTTCCCTTCAGGTATTTATCCAAAAACTGCTCCTGCTCCCAAAGCGTATGCAGCACATTTTCTTTGGCAGCGTACCCGTGACTTTCCTTTGGAAGGATCACCATCCGGGCCTGGCCACCTAAGCCTTTAATGGCCTGAAAATACCTTTCTGTTTGCAGTGTAAATGTACCCGGGTTATTATCGGCTTCACCATGGATCAGCAAAATGGGCTTTTTCATTTTTCGTGCATTCATAAATGGCGACATCGTGTTATATACCTCCGGTACATCCCAGTAATTGCGCTGCTCAGTTTGAAAACCGAAGGGGGTAAGTGTCCGGTTATACGCGCCGCTGCGCGCAACACCACATGCAAAATCGCTGGAATGGGTAAGCAGGTTGGCTGTCATGAACGCCCCGTAAGAGTGCCCTCCTACAGCTACTTTGGTACGGTCTATATAACCTAATTTGTCCACTGCATCAATAGCGGCACGACCATTGGCTACTAATTGTTCAATAAAATTATCATTAGGTTCTTTGTCACCTTCGCCAATGATGGGAAAAGAAGCATCGTCCAGCACTACATACCCTTTGGTAACCCAATAAACAAAAGAACCATAGGAAGGAAAAGTAAACTGGTTGGGGTTCTTATCGCTTTGTCCGGCACTGTTCTTATCCTTGAACTCCTCGGGGTATGCCCATATCAATAAAGGAAGCTTTTCTTTTTTATTCATATCATATCCTACCGGCAGGTACAGCGTGCCGGACAGGTCCACGCCATCTGCCCGTTTATAATGGATCACTTCCTTATGCACATTAGCGATAGCCTCAAAAGGGTTTTTATTAAAAGTAACCTGTTGTGGTGCTATTCTCTTTTTGTAGTTCCTGAAATAGTAATTGGGGTATTCATTTTTAGATTGTATCTGTACCAACGCTATACCGTTCTTAAAATCTTCAATAGAAAAAATATCTTCCTTTTTATCTTTAAAACTGCTTTGGTAAAGTCTTTTGGTTTTTAAAGTTTTCAGATTAAACTCATCAATGAACGGGAACTGGCCTTCTTTTGTAAATCCTTTGCCAATTAAAAACAAATTGCCGTTTTCTATTGCCAGCACAGGCCTGCCATATTCGTTTTCTTTGGTTTCAAATTTACCGGGATCACTGTAAATATCCTGGTAGTTACGATCCCCGATCAGCTTAGGCGCTTCGCCCGGCCGGGAAGGGTTTAAAAGATAGGTTGTAAGGTTGCGCGTATCATACCAGTTGTCATACAAAACAGCAGTAGTAGCATTGCCCCATATAATACCGCTAAAACGCTGCCGGGTTTTAGCCAGGGAAACCGGATCGGATGTAAAAGGAGCTTCCCATACAAAAACCTCGTCACGGTAATCCACTTTATTAGCAGGGTCGCCTTTATCCAGCGCCTCCACATAATACAAAGCAGATGGCTTGTCGCTTCTCCAATTCATAGCCCTTTTACCTGTTGGCACCGCCCCAAACCCTTTTGGTATAATTTCAACCAAAGGCGTTTCATTCACTGTTTTTATTTCATTGCCCTGCCTGTCATATACTTTTGTCACCTGCGGAAAGCGGCTTAGCGGAACAATATAAGAAAAGGGTTTTTTGATGGTAGTAAGCATGATATAGTTGCCGTCAGGAGAAATAGATTGCTCTGAATACATGTCTGTATTTTTAAACAATTTTTTAGATCCATCAACACCCACATTATATAATTCAGAAGATATAAGGGTTTCAAAATTCTGTTCATCTGTTTTATTTTTCAGCAGGTCCTGATAGGTCCTGTTCTGCGAAACCCTGCCATCTGCAGTGGATATAATTGGTCCTGTGGGCAGATCTTTTTTTGAATCAATCAAAGCTGACCGGTTCGCCGGTATAGTGCGCACCAGCAAGCTTGTATTATCCTTATGCCAGCTGTATGGCATTCCCATATTGGCATTAAGGTCAGCGCCTGTAATCCGGGTGGCTTTGGCTGTGGCAACATCTATCACCCACAGTTCCACTCCAGTAGCAGCTGTGTGGGTAAATGCGATCCTGGAATCGTCAGGGCTCCAGGTTATATAAGTGATCCTGGGATTTTCGGGCAGACCTGTAACCTGCATGGGTTCAGCCTTTACATCTTTAATTTTCCTGATCTTCAGGTTGTTGATATAGCTTACTGCCGCTGAAATATTAGTGACCGGGTTAATACGTAACCCGCCCAGTCTCATTTCATCCTGGTTCAGATCGTCCAGTGTTTTATAGGCGCTCCTGTAAGAGAGCAGCATATAGTTTTTCCTGGTATCCATGGATACTAACGGAGCCGGTTCATAATCGGCAAGGGATAATATCGGTTCAGATGGTTTTTGATACGTAAGGTCTTCCTGCGCCATTAAAGCGCTGAAAGAAAAAAAGCAGAAAAAAGCAGGTAAAAAAAAGAAGCGCATCATATTGTTTTTTACAAACCTACAGGAAATTTTCCCCAAAGGCGTTCATTGAACAGCAGAAATATAACAATATCAGCCCTGACAACAGATATTCATAAAGCTTATTGATTCACCCTTTATCTTTGCAGTTAATAAACAGTTTATGGAATTAACAGCAAAATTAACACAGGTGCTTCCCTTACAAAGAGGCACCGGCAAAACCGGTAATGAGTGGCGCAAACAGGATATTATTGTAGAAACCGCCGGACAATACCCTAAAAAAGTATGTATCTCTATCTGGGGCGATAAAATAAATGAAAAAATTTTACAGACAGGGAATATGCTGAATATATCCTTTGATGTGGAAAGCCGTGAGTTCAACGGCAGGTGGTACACCGATGTAAAGGCATGGAAGGTTGAAGCGGCAGGTAATACAGGCGGTGATAACAGCTACGCTGATGAAATGCCACCAGGTGTTCAATATAACGACTCACAGGACGATCTTCCGTTTTAGTTTTAAGCCTTTGTTATGAACAGGATAAAGTCTTTGTGCTTTAACTTTATCTATTGAAAACCTTATTGTAATGAAAAAAATTTTTGCGCTTCTGGTGGTAAGCAGCGTGCTTATTGTTGGTTGCAAGAACGGATGTAAGAAAAAAGGAGATACGCCTCCATCAAACGAAGATTCCCTGAATGTGAACCTGGGCGAAAGGGCCGACTCTTTGCAAAACAATCCTCCCGTTCATATTGACTCTGTACAGCTAAAAGCCAGTAAAGACTCTATACTGACAAGCCTTACAAAAGAAGTACTGACCATATTTAAGAATAAGCAATACACCAGACTGGATTCGCTCATACACCCTGAAGAAGGCGTTCGCTTTTCTCCTTATGCAACTATATTGCCTGAGGATAACAGGTTTTCGCGCGAAGCCTTTCAAAAGCTGGTCACTGCTAATAAAAATAAAAAGCTGAACTGGGGCAATTATGACGGCAGCGGCGATCCTATTCTCTTAACTCCTGCCGAGTACTTCGGCAAGTTTGTTTACGATGCCAATTTTGTAAGCCCCCAGAAATTTGACATTAATGATTTTATACAAACCGGTAACTCGGTAAATAACCTCAGATCAAAATATGAAGGCTGCGACTTTACAGAAAGCCATTCTTCCGGCACAAAAAAATATGGTGAGATGGACTGGAAATCAGTAAGGCTGGTATTTAAGGAAGTGAACGGCAAATACTACCTGGTTGGGGTAGTGCACGACCAGTGGACGATATAATAAGATAACAGTTTTCAGATGACAGTTGACAGAAACGATGTGTGAGCGTTCGTACATCGTTTCTTTATCCGGTTATTGGCAATACAAGTTATTAGCTGTTGTTTTTTCAGATTAAAACTACCAACCGCTTCCCCCCCTCAATGTTCATATCCCAGGCATCTTGGATGTCTTTGAGCGGGATGTTTACGGTTTCGATTTTCAGCTTACCGTTTGCCGCGAGTTGGAACATTTCGGGAAGAATTTCGGTAATCAGTAATTTCACTTCTTCGCGTGTCCAGGTCCCAAGGCCCGAACCTGAAATCTGGATGTCTGTACTGCGTAAAATGGAAGAAGATAAAGTAATGGTATCGCTCATCATTCCGCCAACGGTAACAAAACGTGTACGATGCGAAAAACTGCCATTGCCTTTTAATGCAGACAAAATCAACTCTGCACTATGTCCCCACAAATAATCAATCACCACATTAACCGGATTTTGTTGGTGTGCATTTTTTATTTGCTCAACAAAAGTTTCATCATCTTGTTTAAGAGAAATAATTTCATCTGCACCCAATGATAATAATTCTTTCAAAGATTGCTCGTTCCTGCCTGTTGCAATTACTTTTTTGGCGCCGTAATATTTGGCGATCTGCACCGAAATTTTTCCTGTAACGCCTGTTGCACCGTTAATCAGAACTGTTTCACCTTTTTGCAAACCCGCTCTGAAGTACAATGCCAAAGCCGACCCCATTACAGCATTGGGCAAGGCAGCGGCTGTTGCATCATCAATATTTTCAGGTAGCTTTACTATCCCGTTCTTTTCTACAATGGCTTTTTCGGCAATCATGCCACTTATGCCAATACCGTAAACCCGTGTTCCGTCTGCAAGCAAACCAACGCCATCCCCGCCTACAACTTTCGCTGCAAAAGCTTCGTTTTGTGTGGAATAATGTTTTCCGCTTGCCCGCATTTTGTCGAGGTTTTTCACGGCCGATGCTTTTACAGAAATCAACAACTCGTTTTCGTTTTGCACTTTTGGCTCTGCAAAATCTTCTACATATTTTGGCATTTCGCCTTTTTGAAATACTACTGCGGCTTTCATCTTTTTATTTTTACTGTGGTCAGATGGAATTACACATAAAAATTAATTGCTCATAATTTTTATACTTCATCTCATTTTAAATATGCAAAATTAAACATCCATATTTTAGCAGGCAATAACATTTGTTATTAAATACAAGGTGAATTATTCTTCTTTAGAGCGTTTACTTTTTATGCGGCTAAGATGAACGGTGGAGATTCCGAGGTAAGAAGCGATATAATGCTGTGGAACCCTTTTTACAATTTCGGGTCTTTCTTTTAGCAAGTTGAGATAGCGTTTTTGCGGGGTGTCTTTAATCATTGAAAAAAAATATTTCATATAGTCAAATGTCCTATCAAAGATTTTATTGATGAACATATCCCTCAAGTGTGGAATTTCCTTGATTTCTTCAAGTATCCTGTTTAAGTCATTTTTATGTATCCACCATAAAACACTTGGCTCAATGGTTTCTATGGTAACGGGGCTTGGAATATTTTTCCTGAAGCTTTCAATAGAACCTACTGTTTCATTTTCGAAGAAAAACTGGGAAGTAATATCTTTTCCATTGTTGTTAAACCACACACGGATACAGCCTTTTTCAATCAGGAACATCTTTTTTGAAACTTCACCTTCGTGCAGAAGTGTAGTTTTGGCATAAATTTCAATGCGTTTAAAACAATTTGTATAGTTGTTCCATTTGTCATCATCAAGCTGAAATTTATTTCTGAATTGTTCAAGCATTTTTCTTATAGTTGTTAAGGTGCCGGTTTGTAAAACAGCAGGTAACAGGCTGATATACGTAATAAAAACGCGCTAATCATGCCAGCTTAGGTTCACCGGCGCAATAATATTACGTATTGTATGTATGCTCACTTAAACCAACCCCTGCTTTCTCATACCAATATATGCGGTTACCTGGAAAATCACGATCATCACAATAATGGGAACGAGTATAACGAAAATGTCTTTGAGTTTTCCTCCTTCAAGGAACAGGCCGTAAAAGGCTTCAAGGCACCAATGCAGGGGCGATATGCGCATAATGCCCTGCATGGATTGCGGCATAGCAAAAGCAGGCACCAGCAGGCCGCCGATGGCCGCAAACAGTACAATAGTCACTGCTCCTATCCCATTGCTCTGTTCCTGGGTTTTGGCAAATACCCCTATCATAATAGCAAAGCTTGCTGCACACCAGCCGCATAAAATAATTACCAGCATCAGGCTGGCCATATCTTTAGGAAAATCAAGTCCTGGCAAGCCAATATGCGGGAACACCCATTTACCAATAGAAAAAATGACCAGCGCCTGTAATACCGTAATAGTTATATAGGCTATTTGTTTGGATATCATAGCCAGCGTTAGCGAAGTAGGCATGGTTTTAAGGCGCATAAAGCTGCCGCTGTTCTTTTCCCTTACAATACCTGCCCCAAGCGATATTACAATAAAGAACATGGCAAAAACCGTCCATGCCGGTATATTATGCTGCGTGGCATTTACTATAACATGGCCTCCGTCCTTAGAAACAGAAAATTGTTGGATAGGTGTTTGATTGGAGAGTATTTGCTGTTCCAGGCCAGCCGGCAGTTCTGCCGAATCATTGATAGCACTATACAATTGTCTTACAATATATTTGCTTTGCACGATCTGCAATACACTGTTAAGCGCGCCATCTATCCCTTGCCTGAAAGAGGCCTGCAATACCGGGTGATAGAATAATGTTACCGGTGCCACAGTATTTTTTTGCGATGCCTGTGTACTATCCGCAGCAACAGCAACCATTTGCAAGGCCTGTCCGGCAACATTTTCTGATTTCGCCAGCACATCGGCTGTATATTGCTCCGGCACTACCAGTGCCAGCAGGGCTTCTTTATCCTGCAGCCGCTGTTTCAGCATTCCCTCTCCCTGGCCCGGTAAAACTTCTTTTAAGGTAAACATGCCCCCGTTCTGCAATGCGGCTTCCAGCTCCTTCCCCGCAACGCCCTTATCCTTATTTAAAAAGAGCAGCGGAACTTTCT
This sequence comes from Niabella sp., assembly GCA_027493055.1. Classification (GTDB taxonomy): domain Bacteria; phylum Bacteroidota; class Bacteroidia; order Chitinophagales; family Chitinophagaceae; genus Niabella. The sequence continues at coordinate 106,509 of JAPUDO010000023.1, forward strand.
TATCATTCACCAATTCAAAAGTGCTGTTCTGAACAGTGGTAATAACTATAGCTAAAACAATGGGCATTACAAACATAAGCGTAAGACCCACTTTATCGCGGGCCAGGATACGCCAGTCTTTTTTTATAGTTGCCCGGAGCTTGTACATACCGGCGGCAAATGTAATTGTTTTTTCAGCTTTGATTCTGAATAGGTATATAGCATTTTCTTACCCGTGCCATTATTGCAAGAATAAATAATGTAGGGCAAGCAGAAACAGTAATCCAGCCTTTTCGCCTGTCCAATAACAAACAAAGGCATGACGTAAATCATATTCTTAGCAAAGAACAACTCTAATTTAGCGGTGCATTTTTAAACCAGAACCAACCCATAAATCTACCATACATGAAACTATATAAGAAATGGATATTGTATTTACTATTAGGTATAACTATAAAAGCTAATGCACAGCATGGGCAGGCGCACCAGAAGGAGCATTCAACCAGGGGCAACCTCCGTATTAGCACCGCAATGGGACATGCTTTTATTAAGAAAGCTTTGCATAAAGATTTAGAAACAGCCACAGTTTCGGCAGCAGCACTGGCTTTGGATGCAGATTACTGGTTTTTGAACAGGTTGGCTGCAGGCCTGCATTCTGACCTGGTATTTGAGAGCTTCCTGGTGGAGAAAAAAACAGGAGGAGAAGAAGTTGATTTCATTGAACGTGAATATCCGCTCGCCATAGTACCGGTAATAATGTTCAGTCCAGTAAACCATGTCACCCTTATTGGAGGCGTAGGCAGAGAACTTAGCAGGGGAAAAAACCTTACATTATACCGCGGTGGCGCAGAGTATGGTTTCGAGTTACCTAACCATTGGGAGCTGGCGCTTTCTGCCATGTACGATGCCAAACATAAATCGTATGATACCTGGATGCTGGGATTGGGTATAAGCAAATGGATAGGACTATCACATAAACATTAGTTGACAAGTTCATGACTTGTAGCCCATAGCTAAACAACTCTAATCCACGCTCCAGCTTACGCTTCCATCCTTTTCATCTTTCAGGTTAATGCCCATAGCAGCAAGCTGATTGCGTATTTTATCCGATGTTACAAAGTCCTTACGGCTGCGGGCTTCTTTTCGTATGTCGATCAAAAGCTGCATAACATCTTTCAGCTTTTCATTATCAGCTTCAGATACATTTTTCAATCCAAAAATATCTTCGAGGTACACTTTAAACTGTTGCTGTAATTTTTGAAAAGTATTGGCCGACAAAGCGGTAACAGCCACCAGGTTATCCTTCATGCCGTTGATAACCGGCGCCAGCTCAAACATATTGGCCAGCACCTTTGCGGTATTGATGTCATCGTTCATAAACTCGTCAAACTCATCTGTCAGTTTATTTACTTTGGCATCTAATTCTTTATCACCGGCAGTTTCCGTTAACACATCGCTTTTTGATTGCAGTTTTTGCAGATTCTCATAAGCCTCCCACAACCTTTTTAATCCTTTTTCAGAAGCCTGCAGCGCTTCATTACTAAAATCAAGTGTACTGCGGTACTGGCTTTGTAAAATAAAAAATCTTACTGCCATTGGATGAAAAGCCTGGCTCAGTAATGGATGGTCACCGCTAAACAGTTCCGTAAGCTTAATTACGTTATTGTAGCTTTTACCCATTTTACGGCCGTTAATGGTAATCATATTATTGTGCATCCAGTATTTTACCGGCGCGGTATGATTACAGATAGTGCTTTGCGCAATTTCGCTTTCGTGGTGTGGAAACTGCAAATCCATTCCACCACCATGAATATCAAACTGCTTGCCCAGGTATTTGGTGGCCATTGCCGAGCACTCTATATGCCAGCCGGGAAACCCTTCTCCCCAGGGGCTTTGCCAACGCATAATATGCTGTGGCGGTGCCGCTTTCCATAAGGCAAAATCAGCAGGATTATTCTTCTCATCCTGCCCTTCCAGGTCTCTTGTATTTTCCAGCAGGTCTTCTAACTTTCTTCCGCTCAGCTTTCCATAATCATAATGGGCAGCATATTTCTTTACATCAAAATATACCGAACCGTTTCTTTCATAAGCATACCCATCTGCTATGATCTTCTTTATCATTTCGATCTGCTCCACAATATGCCCTGTTGCAGTAGGTTCTATGGAAGGCGGTATATTATTGAACTGAAGCATGGCCCAGTGAAACAGGTTGGTGTATTTCTGTACCAGCTCCATAGGTTCCAGCTTTTCCAGTACTGCCTTGCTGGATATTTTGTCCTCGGCTTCGCGGCCTTCTTCTTCAAAATGGCCGGCATCGGTAATATTTCTTACATACCGAACTTTATATCCCAAATGAGTTAAATACCTGTATAGTACATCAAAGGTTACATAAGGCCTGGCATGGCCCAGGTGACTTTCTCCACTCACCGTGGGTCCGCACACGTACATACCCACATATCCCGGCGTAACCGGCTCAAAAACTTCTTTCTGCCTTGATAAAGAATTGTAAACTTTTAACTCACTCATTGTTCCTGCTTTTCTAAGGACTGCAAAAATAGTGATATTGAATATGAAAGTGGAAGACGCTGGTTGGTTTACTTTTCGTCTTCTGCATCTGCCAGATCAAGATACCCTTGGATGAGCCTATAGTTTGAGCTTATTCTTTTTATACACCAGGAAAACGGTGTAAAGACGTATGCCGCCGGCTTCCAAGCTGAAGTATTTCTGTGGAATACTCATAATAGTTGTACCGCGATTTGAATTTCCGCGCCCTCGCTGCCCCTTTGCCATCTGTAGGGTCGCATACATAAACAACGGCATTCACCCGGGAGGAAAGAAAATCTCCTACAATTTGGATGACCGTATCTGCAATGCGCCAATCAACACCTTTACGTTTAATGTGCGGGGTAACAAGTGTAATATTAAACGAAAATACTTTTGAAGCAATATCTTCATGCTGTAAAAAGTATTCCGCATACGAATAAAAAGAGCACTCGTATTCAGCATTGGTTTCGGTTACAAACCTGTAATAATATTCGCTAATCCTATAGATGTGATAGGCGTGCAAATCGGAAGCCATACTCTTTCTCTAATTGTTCATAAGAAATGCCTTTTTGCCTTGCCTCTTTTATAATCTTCTGATCCGAAATCATCTTCTGCAACATTTCGGCTTTTGTCATAGGTTGAGGTTTATGGCTGCCACGTCCCGCACGTTTTCTTTTTTTTGTTACTGAATCCATAAAAATCCTTTTATGCAATTTACGAAAAATACCTTTAAGGTGAAACAGGCTTATTTTTCAGGCTAACATCAGCCACTACCATATAATGATCGGAGTATCTTGTGGTAATTCGCTGGTACTGCCCGATATCAAAACTTTCATCGGCAAGAATATAATCAATCCTCAGGGTTGGCGAAAGCGAAGTGTACGTTCGGCCAATACCAAAACTTTTTTGCAAAAACGCATCCTGTAAGTTGCCTTTTACTGTTTTGTAGGTATAGGAATTGGGCACATCGTTCATATCTCCGCAAAAAATAACCGGGTAAGGGCTGTTATCAATAATCGTTCGGGCCATATCGGCCTGTATGCTCCGGTGTGTAATAGCTACCGAAAGCTTGGATAAGATATGGCGGGTATTACTTAAAATATTGCGTTTCCCGCCTTTTATTTCCTGTATTTTGGAAAGGTCTTCCTTTCTGAACTGGTTGGATTGCAAATGCGCCGTATGTACCCTGATCAGCTTTTTCCCTACCTCAATATCAGCAAACACAATAGCTTCGGGCAATGTAGGCCTGGGAAAGCGTACCATTCCCGTATCTGCTATGGGGAACCGGCTGAAAATAACGTTACCATTGAACAGTCTGTCACCATCCAGGTCATGATGAAAATAATAATAAGGATAGTTCAGTCCCTTGCTTACGGCAACAATATTATTATACCAATCAGGATTTACAGAGGAAGAAAACTCCTGGAAACAAAGAATGTCTGCATTTACGCGGCTGATCTGTTTCAGCATTTTATACCGGGTCTGACTGCCCATATTATTATTCTTTACCATTTCAATAAAACGGGCCACATTCCAGGTAGCGATTCTTATAGTACCTTCTTTTTTAGGTTCTTTAAACGAAGCATAGAACTTAACTGCAAAAAAATCAGTGATTTCACCGCCACCTAATATTAAGGCAATGCCCGATAGCAGGGCCCATTTCCGGCGCACCAGCAGCCACCATACAAAAAAAGCAATGACCAGGATAAGTAAAAATGGAAAAGCAAGGCTGATTAATGATACCAGCGGCCAGTTTTCAGGATTGATATGAGGATTAATGCAAGCCAGTAAAAAGGCCGCCGCTACGATAATGTTTATCACAAACAATACCCGATTGCTTATTCTTGCAAAAATTCCCATACTGTAATTCTCAGCCGGAAGATAGAGAAGTAAAACAAAAAGCAATACACAAATAGTGTAAATTTTACTTCCCTTTTAAATCTTCATTACTCGCTCTTTTTAAAAAATCCTTTTCATCCGCAGAGAGCTGATCATATCCCTGCTGGCTGATCTTATCAAGTATTTCATCCAGTCTTTGCTGTGTAAGTTTGGGTGTTTTTGAAAAAGGACTTTTAGCTGCGTTATAAAAAAGTGTGGATTTAACCTGGCTCCTGGCCTGGTAAGGCTTTTCGGGAGTGAACAGGTTCGTAAACCAATCGTACAAATGATTCATCCACTCGCTTCCATCCATTCCTTTTCTCAAAAGAAAAATAAACAAAAAGCCCGTTAAAGCACCTGCCAGGTGCGCAATATACAACGCGGGATTATGAGCCGGAAGTGTAGCCATGTCTATTGCCAGGTAAAGGATGGACAATATCCACAAAGAAAATCCACCGCCCAGCATTGGCAGTATCTTATAGTTAGGCGAAACAGTGGTTGCTGCCGCACAAACGGCCAATACCGCCGCTCCCCCACCTGAAAAATACTGCGAATCTCCGGCGCCGGCAAATGGCATGAAACGCAGGGCAACCAGAAAAGCAACGGCGCCAATAACAGTGCCATATAGAAATACCGGAACAATTTTTTTAACCCCGGTGAGATCAATTAAT
>JAPUDO010000024.1 GCA_027493055.1 Niabella sp.
CCTTATTTGCGATTATTCTGCCTAAGCCTACATTCTACATTTAATATTCAACATTCAATATTTTATATTTTATTGTTCCAGGCTCTTTTTCAGCTCATCTATTTCCTTTTGCTTTTGTTCCAGCTCCTTCATCACTTTTTCCTTGCTTTTATTTTGGGAAGGGCTTTGGTTGTAATGATAAACCTGCGTTGTATCATTAGCTGGGGGTGGCGGCGGTGGAGGAGGTGGCACTCCATCTCCATCCCATCTGTAGTTATCTCCTGCATTGATGTTGTCCGCCGGGCTCACAATATCTTCGTGATTATCTTCACTTTTCAGCGAGCCATCGGCCTGCATAATATAATCCGTATTATGGCGGTATCTTTTTATATTATGGGTAACATATCTTGAGCTTCTGATACGTTTTCTGCCATTATTAAACTCAATATCTATGTTGTTCAGTTTGTCAAAAACGGATTCGTCAATATGTATCTTTTTACCTGCAGGAACCTGCACCAATACCAGAACATTTTGTCCGCGATATTTGCTGCTTTTATCTATTGCAAAGCCCGATGGCAGATCCAGAATGCTATCGGCCTGGCTTGTGCGGTACACAATTTTTTTGGCACGCGCCAGGGCATCGGCATCTGTTTTGCCCAGCGACTGCTTTACAATGGTAATGTGGTACAGGCTGTCATCGCTTTTTTGAAAATCAATATTAATGGCAGACAGCTTTAAAGAATCTGCCGTAAGTGTAAAGCCTTCCAGGTCACTCTGATGCTCATTCAGCCATCCAAAATTTCCTTCATGTACCAGTTCGGGCTGGCTTACTTTAAAGATCATTTTGCCGTTAGTGGGTTGTTGCGTAACAACCTGCTCTTCTACCGAATCGTATCTTTTAAAATCGTTTGACATGCTGGCCAGGAAAAACATCAGGCATATCCATCCTATTGTCCAAAGCCCGCCAAAGGTCCAGTTAAGATAATTGCCGGGAGTACGTACATTTAATATCCTTCTTACCAGCCATATCAGCAGGCCCACAATAGGCGCTCCAAAAAACAGGATCAGCGTGCCCCAGCCCAGCATTTGCTGTGTTTCGCTGGTCCATAAGAAGTTATTAACCGGCGCCCATGCAAAGCCGCTGAATAAAAATGTAAGAAATACTGCCAGCAGCGATACCGCAATGATACCACCTATGATCACAAAAAAGGCTTTAAAGATCATGGCAAATACATAGCCAATACCCCGATTGCCCCGTGGCGGAGTATAGGTGAACCGCTTGCCGGGATCTTTTGCAAATTCATTGGCTTTCTGTCCCAGTCTTTCCGCCGCATCTTTTACTTCCCCGCCCCAGTTCTGAATGCGCTGGTTAAAATCGCCCATTGAGTTCTGCACATTTTCCCTGATGCTGTTTACATCAACACTTTTTCCTCTCATTTCCATTTTCTGGTAAGGGGTAAGCGCTTCAGGCAATACGATCCATAGAACAATATAGATGAAAATAAAAGTACCTGTAAGTCCGCTGAAAATGAGGTTCGGGAAAATATCATTATTCCATCCAAAAATATTAACGCCTTTCAAAATGCTTATTAATAAAGGAATGGCCAGTATCCAGCGGATGGTATTGGCATTGATATTAAAATAAGCGCCCATACCTCCGGCTACACCTCCAAACCATTTATTATCCGGGTCACGGAACATTCTTTTGCCTTTATAAATACTCATATTACGGGCCGGTAAAAATATCCACAGCGCTATATAAATAAGGATGCCGGTACCAAATCCACCAAACGAAACAATAGCAAACAGTACCCTTACAACAGTAGGGTCAATATTCAGCCAGTTAGCGATACCGCTGCACACACCTCCTAATATTTTATTATTTTCATCCCTGTACAAACGGCGTTTTTCAGTAAACGTAAAGTTGGGTGTATAGCCGCCTTGTGCTTCGGAGCTATCCTGTGCGGCAAAATCTTCGGGGCGGCCTAATGTAGCAATCATCTCTTCTACATCGGCATCTGTAATATGGGCGGCGCCTTTACGGATCTTTTCACTCATGAGCTCGGCAAAACGGGCTTCAATATCAGCCACAATCTCATCCCGTCCTTCCTCATTTTTAAAATACTCGCGAAGGCTGTCTGTATAAGCTTTCACTTTTTCGTAAGCAGCATCTTCAATGGCAATGCTTCTGCCGCCTAATGTTATATTGATTATTTGTTTCATTGTATATAGTTTGTTGGTAATGTTTATTTGGATGCGTTGGTTAAACTGTTTACGGCTGCGGAAAGTTCGTCCCAGGTTTGTTGCAGCTCCCGGTAAAAATTATGTCCTTTTGCTGTAAGTGAAAAATATTTCCGGGGAGGGCCTCCGCTGCTTTCTTCCCACCGGTAGGTAACCATTTCAGCATTTTTAAGCCTTGTAAGCAGCGGGTAAAGTGTTCCCTCCAGGATATGCAAACCTGCGTCCTTCATTTCCTCTGCAATATCGCTGGGATAAGCCTCGCCCCGTTCAATAACAGAAAGGATGCAAAACTCCAGTATTCCCTTCCGCATCTGGCTTTGTGTATTCTCAATATTCATCTGCTTTCAAATGTTGTACAAAGATACTGGCAGCTATAGGTAGTAGGCAATGCAAAGTACTGTACATAGTGCCAGAAACTCGGTAAACGGCGGAAAACGAACGGTGGATGACGGAAGCATTATGGAGCCGGCAAACGATATAGCCCGGTGGTATTGTGTCTTCGAAGAGGTTTCTGAGACACTCCTTTGTACGCCTGTGTATAGTTTAGCTTTTTTACAAGGCTCCCGTGCCAGAAAACAAAGACAATGACATTAACTAAAGAGGATATCCACAAGTTCTGTTTGAACAAAAAGCATAAAATAAATGGGTACTTTATTAAGGCTAAAACTTGGGATACTTTTTTTAGGCAAAAAATATTTGTTAATTTGCAAAGTGGATAAAATAGGTTTCATAGAAATTAGAATTACAGGTTCAAAAGGAAATCTTGACCTTTCGCCCGACAATTACGACATTCGGGAAGTTATTTCTATGCTTGAAAATGCAGAAAGTCTGCTATATTCTGGGGACAAAAAAGACAGGCCTACTATAAGTTATAGGATTGAAGAAGGGTCAGTAAAACACATTTTTAAGACTTCAATACAGTTTATTATCGGATTTAATGCAATAATTGGGCAAGTAAACCAATCCCAAAATATTGATTTTCTTGATATCGCAACTGCCAAAGCATTTGAGAACATACAAAACATTGCTGCAAAGAAAAATTATGTTTTCAGTTTAAAAACTTCCCTTGACTATACAAATGAAATAAAACTTGATAAAACGACACGTTTTTACAGAACTGAGGCAATATGGGCGGATGCGGAGTTTTACTTTTATGGAAAGATTACAAATGCAGGAGGGAAAGACAAAGCAAATATTCACCTTTCAACCGAAGAACTTGGAAGTGTAACCATAGAAACACCAAAAAACTTTTTGGAAGATTACGAGAATAACCTACTCTACAAAACCTTTGGGATCCGCGCTACAGGCAAACAACATTCCGAAACCGGCGAAATAGATAAATCGACCCTTAAATTTATTGAGTTGGTTGATTACCAACCAAAATATGATGAGCAATATTTAAAGGGGCTTAGAGACAAAGCTAAAAAGAATTGGCTCAGCGTGATTGACCCGGATAATTGGTTAAGAGAAATTAGAGGAGGTTATGAAGTATAAGAAAGCCGTTTTACTTGATACAAGTTTTTTTCTTCGTTTCCTGAATGATGCCAGTCCGCTGTTCAAAAATGCAGACGGATACTTTAGATACTTTCTTCAAAACGAAATTGATATGTTGATTTCAACAATCAGTATTGCTGAATATTGTATCGGAGGGGACATTCATGAATTACCATTGAAGAACTTACAAATTGTTCCTTTCAATTTAAACCATGCCCAGCGAACTGGTGAATTTGCAAAGATTGCGTTTCAGGCAAAAAGTACAGGAGCTTTGCAAGTAAACGAACGAAAAATAATACCCAATGACACAAAACTTTTTGCACAAGCTGACAGTGAAAAAGCTGTTGAGTTCTATTTATCGTCAGACACTGAAAGTTTGAAGATATATAATTTGCTGAAACGAATAGCACCACTCAAATTTCAATTTCTTGACCTAAGTATTCCCCACTCTGAAGTATTCGGTTTACTTGATTTCGCAGAATAGAATGCCTGCTATCTGCATATTGCTATAAGTAGTGTTCTGATGTAGTACTAATGGACCAACGGTATGTTGAGCTAGAGTGCTAAATCCCTGCTTATAACCCCACTTAGTGCTCGTCAGTAATCAGCAAACACCAATAACAATCCATTAAACCATTATGCAAAACACAGGTCTGAATGATAACTAATGTCATATAAGTTATGAAAAACAGGAGCCTGTTGTTATTAGTATTGTTCTTATTTGTAAGCTGTACCAAAGATGATAATCCCACGCCGTATAATCTCCGCACTATGTACTTCCCACCAAATTCAGGTGCACAATGGGAAACAACACCTGCTTTGGAATTGGGCTGGAATCAAAGTGCCATTCAGCCTTTAAAAGAGTTCCTGGCAAAAAAAAATACCAGGTCTTTTATGATCCTTGTAAATGGCAGGATTGTTATGGAAGAATATTTTAACGGGCATACTGCCGCTGCCGAATGGGAATGGAACAGTGCGGGTAAAACCCTCATAGCCGCTACAACAGGTATTGCACAGCAGGAGGGATTGCTTAATATCAGCAATAAAGTGTCAGGGTATTTGGGTACGGGGTGGACCAGTATGCCGTTGGAAAAAGAAAATCTGATCACAATAAAGCACTTGCTTACGATGACATCAGGCATTGACGATACCAAACAATTAATCATAAAACCCAACCTGACTTATGTGGCCGATGCCGGCACAAGATGGGCCTATGGAAATGTTTTCCAAAAATTGTTCAACATAGTTGAAGAAGCAAGCGGCAAAGAAGTGGAAACCTATTTCAATGAGAAATTGAAAAATAAGATTGGTATGGATGGGTACTGGAATTTTGGACCGGTCTTTACCATATATCACAGCACAGCAAGAAGTATGGCAAGATTTGGGCTCCTGGCTTTAAACAAGGGGAAATGGAAAGGTGAGCAAATCATCAATGAGTCCTTTTTTACGGAAAGTACCAGCACCTCACAAAACATAAATCCATCCTACGGCTACCTTTGGTGGCTCAACGGCAAATCAAAATTTATGATACCTAATGGGCAAACCGTTTTTAATGGACCTTTGGTACTCCGTGCACCGGCAGATATGTATGCAGCAATGGGGGCCGCCGACCAGCGTATTTATGTAGTGCCAGGCAAAAAAATGGTGATCGTACGAATGGGAAATGCCTCCAATCCTGAAAATCCCAATTTTGCCGTTTCCGGATTTGACAATGAACTATGGGAAAAGATCAATGATGTAATAAATTAGACAGCCGTAGCTGATAAGGGATTTGCGTCAGGCAGGCTGACAGGCAAAATGGGACATTTGGCATTCTATCGGATATTAATGCTACATTCGGTTTTTATGTTTTAGTTAACGCTCAAAGGTGCCATGTACTGTTTGGGCGCTATTTTAATTGACAGCCGGATATGAATATTAGTCAGATATCTAAAAAGGAAATTATCAAAGGCGAAGAAGTGCTGGGGCACGATATCAGGAGCGCCATATTTGATTTTATCAAAAAAGATTATCCCGGTTTTGACAGAGACCAATATATTTCGATTGCAGAGCTGAACAGGTACAGACGCCTGTATTTAACCTATTTGATTGAACAGGAGAAGGGAGAGCTTGCTACTATTGACAGGGATGTAATGGAGGCTATTAAGAATAATGCCATACTCTCTGAGAATATCCAGGATGAGCTTGAAAAGAAATTGACTGTTGGACAAATAATTGCTGATAAAGTGGCAGCATTTGGCGGTAGCTGGACATTCATTATTGTTTTTTTCCTTTTCATACTGATTTGGATGTTCATAAACTTATGGATCCTGACCACAAAGCCTTTTGACCCTTATCCTTTCATTTTATTGAATTTAATCCTTTCCTGTTTAGCTGCCATTCAGGCGCCTGTAATTATGATGAGCCAGAACAGGCAGGAAGAAAAAGATAGAAAAAGAGCAGAGCACGACTATAAAATAAACCTGAAAGCCGAGCTGGAAATAAAACTGCTGAGTGAGAAAATAGACCATCTTTTAGTACATCAAAACAAAAAGCTCCTGGAGATCCAGGAGGTTCAGACCGATTACCTTGATGACCTGATGAAAAATATGAAAGAGCGAAAAGATAAATAAAGTTACTAATAGATAACAAACTCCTGAAGCTGAATCACGATTTACAGATTGTGGTTGCCAGCGATTTAGACCTTATAGGGACAGATTACCTTAAAGTCCTATTTTTATATACCTAAACAATGAATGATGAAAGTATTTGTAACAAAACCAATTCCTGAAGTGGGTATTAAAATGATGGAGGCCGCAGGTTGTGAAGTTATTATTCATAATGAAGCAACACCTTTGCCGCAAGAGGATCTGATAGCACAATGTAAAAACTACGACGCTTTGTTAAGCGCAGGATTTAATAAAATAGATGCCCATTTCCTGGAGGAGTGTAAACATTTAAAAGTAGTATCCCTCTTTTCTGTGGGCTATGATAGTGTAGATATTGAGGCTGCCACGGAACTGAAGATACCAGTGGGTAATACGCCCGATGTTTTAAGCCGGGCTACATCAGATATTGCGTTCCTGCTTATGCTGGCAGTAAGCCGTAAAGCCTTTTATAATTACAGCAAAATACTGGCCGGCAAATGGCAGGGCTTTGAGCCGGTTGCTGACCTGGGACAGGAGCTTTATGGTAAAACGCTTGGGGTTTTCGGGCTGGGTAAAATTGGCTTTGAGCTGGCCAAAAAATGCAGGGCTGCTTTTGACATGAACATTATTTACCACAACCGCAAACCTAACCCGGATGCGGAAACTGCATTAGGCGCCACTTACGTAAGCTTTGACGAGTTGCTGGCCCAAAGCGATGTGCTGTCGCTGCACGCTAACCTGACTGATGAAACAAAAGGAATTTTTAATAAGGCCGCTTTTGCAAAAATGAAGCCTGCTTCTATTTTTATTAATACAGGCAGGGGCGGATTACATAATGAAACAGATCTGAAAGAAGCGCTGGACAGTGGCACCATCTGGGGTGCAGGACTTGATGTTACCAATCCTGAACCCATGGATAAGGATAATCCCTTATTGAAAATGCCCAACGTTTGCATTTTACCTCATGTTGGCTCTGCCACGCAGGAAGCCCGTAATGCCATGGCTGTTATGGCTGCAAAGAATGTGATTGCAGGTCTGAAAGGAGAGCCGCTGCCAACTATTGTAAATCCTGCCGTGTACTATTAAAAGACGTATTTTTACCCTATATGGAATTAAAGGAACCCCAATCCCTGCCCGTGCTTGACAGTGAAGAAATACGGGTGCTGGGCGCATTGATGGAAAAGTCGAAAGCGACGCCGGAGTATTATCCCATGACCTTAAACGGGCTCACAGCAGCCTGCAATCAGAAATCATCACGTAATCCGGTGGTGAATTATGATGAGCAGACCGTAACGTTATGCCTGGACCGGCTAAAGCGCAAAGGGCTTGCAGCAACAGTAACCGGGGGCAGCAGCCGGGTAGTTAAATACAGGCATACGATTGCGCTTAACTATGAATTTACTCCCGATGCATTAGCCGTGTTATGCCTGCTCTTTTTAAGAGGCCCTTTAACACCCGGCGAGATCAATAGTAACTCGGGGCGGTTGTATGAGTTTGACGACCTTGCCGAAGTACATGCTGTGCTGGAAAGGTTATCCACTGCCGAAACGCCTTTTGTTAAACAGCTGGAACGCCAGCCGGGCCAGAAGGAGGCACGCTATATGCACCTGTTTGGAGATGAAAGTATCATGGAAGGCTATATTACGGAACAGGTATCCGCTTCAGCTGCATCATCGGCCAATAATAATGTAGAAGAGCGACTGGCTGTTGTAGAGCAGGAGCTGGCTGTTTTAAAGGAAGCGTTTGGAAAGCTGATGAAGGAGTGGATGGGCTGATGGATGTTTGATCTGTTACTCCTCAATCCTGTACTTTTTCAGGTTAAAGCCAGGGCTTGTAATATATTTCCCTTTGTCTGTGATCATAAAACATTTATAAGCCGGGTATTTTTTAAGCAGTTTCAGTCCTGCTTTTTTTCCCAATACCATAATAGAAGTGCTGAGCGCGTTGGCAAATTCTGCCTCCGGGCCTGTTATGGTTACGCTGATCAGTCCGGCTGCGGGGTAGCCAGTAGCGGGATTAATAATGTGCGCGTACCTTTTGCCATTGATCAGGGCAAATTTTTCATAGCTTCCTGATGTGGTAATAGCCCCCTCAACCGGTATAGCTGCAATCAGCTCCCCGAATTCAAAAGGGTCATTAACGCCGATAATCCAGGAGTGGCCGTCAGGATGCTTGCCCCAGGCCTGTATATCGCCGGTAGCATTTATAAGGCCGGCAGTTATGCCTTTAGCCAGCATCTTACTGCGGCATACGTCTGCAGCATAACCTTCTCCCAAAGCACCAAAACCTATTTTCATGCCTTTTAGTTTCAGGAAAATGGTAGAGCTGTCTTTATCGATTATAATATTTTTATAACCCACTTTTTCCCGGGCTTTTTTTACTGCTTCCGGTGAGGGCATTTGGGTCATGCTGCCATCAAACTTCCATATCTTTTCCATGGCAGCAAAACTGATATCAAAAGCACCATTAGTGATCTCAGAAATTTTTATAGCACGCTCCGTCAGTTCCAACACTTCCTTATCTACCTTAACTGGCCGGATACCCGCGTTTTGATTTACCTGCGAAACCTGCGTTGTGGGTTTCCAGTCGGAGATCAGGTATTCGATCCTTGATATTTCTGCAATGACCGTATCAATATTTTGATTAGCTGTCAGTGAGTCTTTAGCAACGATAGTAATCTCAAAGCGCCCACCCATTAGCAGGGCGCCACGTGTAACGCTGACCTGGGTGTATGCTGCAGTGAAGCTGAATGATAGTATTGCGAGGAGAATTGTTCGCATTATAAGTAATTATTTAGAATTTCTTTCTTCTCTCTTCCTCTGCCGGGTCTCACCCTTGGCCTTGTGTGCTGGCTGTGGACCCGGTAGGGAGGGGTAGTTTTATTTATCACCGAGTCCTGCTTGCTCACTTCCCCATGCTCTGAGACTCGGTGGGGAAGATTTTTTTCGTTGGCATCTTTTGTAACGTCGAGCCCAGCCCGCTCACTAACCCGCGCCTGAAGGCTCGGCCATAAAGCTAAAATACTTTGGCAAATAACACACAAAAAACCGGTTAATAACAATCTGTAAGTATCTGCCCTTTTTCTGCAAAATGCGCAGCAGTAAAAGGGTTATGCTTTTCGCAGATCTCATCCAGCACTTTCATTACATCATTTTGCATGGAAAGTGATCCGCAGATCATAATGGTGCCGCCGCCTTGCAGTGCCTGCCATACTGTTTCGCTGCTTTTTAAAAGACGATGGCTTACATATTCCTGTTCCGCTTCCCGGGATAAAGATAAATGGATATTGCTTAACTTGCCTTTGCTCCTCTGCTCCTTTAAGAAGGACTCGTACAGCGTAAAGGATGATTGCCTGCGAAAACCGCAATAGAGCTGCACCGGTACCTTCTTTTTATTTTCATTGATCATGCCCAGGAACGGTGCTATGCCCGTTCCGTTTGATACCATGATGATCTGCTTTGCCTGTTTGGGAAAACGGAAATGCTGGTTTTTTACCAGCCTGGCCTTGATAGTTTGACCAGGCTGCATCGCATGTAAAAAGCCTGAGCCTAACCCGTGCTCATGCAGCTTTACGCTTAGCTGTATCTCTTTATTAATAATGCCGATGGAGTACAACCTTTCCCTATGGTCGTTCCTGGGATAGACAGCTAATAAATCACCGGAAACCGCTTCTTTAAGCTTTCCCGCTTTAAACCTGATGATAAAGGTATTTTCAGTATCGGTAGCTGTTTTATTTGTAACATACAGCTTTTTCAGATCATGGGTATCAGGTGCAAGCAGCTCACGCGGCATCATCATCCGGTAACCGGTTTGCTGCGTCCATGCTGTAAGCCACTCGCTGAAATCCTGGGGCGATTTATCATTAATTGTATGAACAGGGATAAGCGCTTTGGCCCATGCTGTTTGTTGCAGCAATACATCAACATCGTAAGCAAATTTGCAGTACTGCGCGTAGCTGCGTGAGCCAAAACCTACTATAGAATAGGGTATAGTTTGTTGCTGCGGATATTGTTTTAATTTCTCTGCAAACTTTTTGGCATTAGAAGGCGGATCGCCCTGGCCATAAGTGCTGGCCATCACAATGAGATGTTCTGCTTTTGGAAACAGTGTATGATTACTGAGATCAGTAAGAAATGGCTTTACACCATGTTTCAATAGCTGACTGTAAATAGCATCGGCAAATTTAAAAGTGCCACCGTTTTCAGATCCTACCAATATCACTACAGTTGCTTCTGTAGCTTTGAATTTATTTTCAGACCTGTTACGCCTTCTTTTTAAAGTAATGGCAAAGCCCGAATAAATAAAGAAAAGAATATAGCCCGATGTAATAGCCATAATGATGGCCCATATACTACCCGACCGGCCCGTATGCCAGCGCAGGCTGAAGTTGGCAAGCTGGTAGGTTTTGGTATATCGTACTTCTGCCAGTATATCTCCGGTAAACTGGTTAACGCAAATCTCCTTATCCTTTAGTTGTACGTTATAATAATCTTCGGGAAAATCAGAAAAAGGGTACTGCAGCTTTTGCAGCCGGGAAACAGGTGTTTGCTGAAATACCGTAAATTCTTTTAATTCTTTTTCGGGTTCTTCTTTAATATTTTCTTCGTTAATAAGTGCGCTGGCTTTTTGTGGTGGCGGAATAAAACGGTACATTGCCAGGTAGGCGCCGGTAAGGGCCAACGCTAAAATGAAGAAAAGCGAAATACGCCCAAATATTACGTGATAATATTGCGCCCAGCCGGTTTTCTCTACACGGGAGAAAAAGTTTTTCCAGCCGTTCTGCCTTTGAACAACCAATAGTATTCCTGAAACGGCAATAAGCGTGAGCAAAAAAGCTGAGATGCCCACCAGTATCCTTCCGGTTTCTTTCAAAAATAACGACCGGTGCATAGCCGTCATCCATTGAAAGAACGGGTGCTTTTCTTTGGGTACGCCCAATATTTTCCCGGTAGCAGGGTCTACATAAGCCTGCTTATCGCCTCCTTCTTCTTCCGCATACTTAATAATAACAAAATCATTATCATCTACTGTTATTTCCTGTATGCCGGGAAATTTTTCTTTAAGTAAAGGAACAGATTGGGCAAGGGTAATAGTATCAACCCCATCAGCTTTATAGCTTTGGGATTTTTCTATGACCGGTTCAAATGCAAGGAAAATACCGGTAACCGATGCTGCTATAAGTAATAGAAAAGAAGATATAGCCAGCGCCAGATGGCTATATCTCCAGATTGAAATGATCATTTGTTATAAAAAAGCAGAGGATTTATCAAAAGTCAATTTGGCTGTCATATTGAGCTTGACGAAATATTGATAACTAAATTGTTAGCCTTCGGCAAGCTCAGGCTGACATCCCTTTTGATACATCCCCTTTACATTTAATTCCCACTAAACCGCACATACCTGATATAACCTTTACCATCTGTTTTAGTGGCAAGGCCTTCTGTAGTAAGCGGAACTTCCACATCTTTTACATGATACTTTTGTTCTTCTACCGCGCTTTCAAAGCGCAGGGTATAACCTGCATTGATTTTTGCTTTATCTATTTCAAGTGTCACCACAGCCCTGTCACCACCACCAATAGAGGCGCCGGTCACGGCACTTATTTTCTCTCTGGTCCTGGTATGAAACTTATGCCATTCTTTTAAAGTATTGAACCATTGTTTGTCGGGCCCAAGCACTGAAAGTGTCTTTTCATATTCACCTTTAGGGTTGATCAATGAAACAATTACATAAGCTTTCTCTCCCTGGTAACTGATCATCTGCACCATGCATTTGTATTTGCCGGTTTGGGCAAAAGACTGATGGGAAAATAAAAATAAACAGGCTGCTAATATGAATTTTACTTGTATTTTCATGTATCTGCTTTTATTATTGTCTATTTTAAGAAATCAACGGCGATATTATTGCTTTTCAAAAAGTCGTTGTCCTTTGCCAGGTCGTAAGCTGTTTCGTCAAATTCTGTTTTTAGATCTTTTTTTGCACCTAATGCGATTAGCGCTTTTAAGGTGTGGTCATTTTTGGCAATTAATGCTGCTTTGTGCAATGCTGTAGCGCCTTCTTTGTCCTGTGCATTGATATTGGCGCCTAACTCAGCCGCCTTTTTGATCAGCGCTGCATTTTCTTTGGCAACGGCCAGATGGAATAGCGAGCTTCCGTCACCTTGCGGGGCAGTTACATCAAGGCCATTGCTTTTTAAAACCGCCAGCTTCTCTGCGAAGTCATCTTTTTGCGGTTGTGCCTGGGCGCCACCTTGCGGGCCGCCGGGTCTGCCTTCCCTGAATGAATTAAACCAATGATATGCCAGGTTGCGGCCTTCTTTGTCTGCAACCTTAACATCAGCACCATTTTTTAATAATAAAGCTACTACCTCAGCCGAGCTATTGGCAACCGCTTTGGTCAATGCTGATTCTCCTTTGTCATTCACTGCGTTGATATTTGCAGTTTTAGCGATCAATGTCGCTACTAAAGCCGCATCTCTGCCAGTTGCGGCATTCATTAATACGGTGTTGCCTTCGTTGTCTTTTTTGTTGACATCAACACCTTTTGCCAGGAAATAGTTAATGATCTCCGTATTGGGGCGGCGTACCAATGTGTGCAAGATAGTAGTGCCATCTTTAGCATAAACCGCTTTGGGGTCCAGCTTCAGTTTTTCAACCAAGTACTGGTAGGTTTCTATGCCATTTTGGGACATCCGGGATCCTTGTGTTGCAAAGAAAAGCGCGTTGCCGGTGGGTTTTATGCCTTTGGCCATTAATTTTTCGATTAAGTCTTTGTTACCCAGCTTTGCCACATAGTCTACAGCGGTGCTTCCGTAAGCATCTTTATCCTTGTACGATAAACCTTTCGATACAAAATAGTCCGAAATAGATAAGTCGTTATCCCGGGGTATTGCCAGCATTAATAACGTAGCGCCATCTTCATTTCTTTGTTTGGGGTCCACGCCGGCTTTGATCAGCGCGTCATAAATGGCAAAATTTTTATTGCCGTTCATGGCTGCATTGGCTATTACGGTATATCCATGGCTGTCAGAGAGGTTTACGTCTGAGCCCTTTTCTATCAGGTAAGTTACCAGTTCTGCATTTCCTCTCCCCGCGGCCCAGTGTAAATAAGATGCGCTGTGGTGCGTTTTCTTTGTTACACCGTTACCGTCCTGCTCCACCATGAATTTGATGGTTTCCAAAGGAGCATCATTTAAAATAGCCCTTGCCGTGGGGTCCCAGGAGGCTTCGTTGGGTTGTGAGGGACTGTTACCTTTGGCTATTTCTGTTTTTACCTGTTCTATAGTAGGTTTGGTTTTCCAGAAATCAGCGTTCATCAGGGTATTGGCTTCTGATGGCTGCGCGATAGCGCTAAAGGAAACAAGGGTTAAAAATGCGACGAATGTATATTTCATTTTTTAGTATTTAGATATTAGTACTTAGACGTTAGAAGTCAATGTTGCAGAACGCTGAAGGCATAAGGCTTAAAGCTTTTTCCGATGAATATTGAACATTGAGCATTCCTGCCCGTCCGATCAGGCGGGGACTGTTGATTATTACCTGTAAAGTTTTTAATTTAAAATTCAATATTTAACATTTAATATTTTCATGAACCATCTATCAACCAACCCGCAAAATTAAAAGTTTGACACGCCCGTCATTTACGAAATGCGGAATTTCTAAATGAATATGCGCTTTTCTAAAATAACAAAAGAAGCCGTTGAGAATACGGCCTCTTTTGTAGCTATTATTTTTAATATTATTAATATGCTCCAATAAAACGGTGTCCTGTGCCATTAGCTAATTTAGCACCTTTGGTAAGCTGGCCTGTTTTCCAGTTATAAACGAATACATTTCCTGCTTCACTTACAGGAGTCAATGGAACATACACATAGTCTCCTTCAACAGCAATGCTTTGATGTTGATCAAAATTTAATTTTGTCTCATACTCAGTTGGGATTTTAGTGGCTGTTTTAGCATTCAAATCTATCAAAGCCAGGTATCCTCCCGTTTTGTTAATATCGTATAAGACAAAACCTTTATTGTTGCCAAGATATCTCCATGCTTTAATACCAGCAATACCATCTACACCCAGCGCTTGAGATAGATCGAACAAATATGTATTGTCGTAATCGTTGGTGTTCTTGTCGATACGCAGGATATGTGGATACCCTGTTGTATTAGAACCAGTCGCCTGGTATACATGGCCATCATCACCAATGTGCTGGATCATTGTTCTATAGCCATGATTACCGTACTTACTTCTGGTAGACCAGATTAACTTTGGATTTTTCAACGTGGGATAATCAAGAACTATGGTAACCGTACCGGCAATATTGGCTGCGTCGCTCGGCCAGGATATTGCTCCTGAAGTTGCATTCTGAGTTGGTGTTCCATTTGGATTGATTTTAGAGATATTGCATCCAATATATACTTTATCCTTTGCCTGATTTACGATGGGTACATCAATACGTCCAATTGAGTATCCTTGAGCCAATTGCTCTGCTGTGAAAGGAACCTGAAAAGAAGTCGTATTCATAATGCTTGGATTGTCAAGATTAAGAGAGGCAACTACAGCATTAGACTTAATAGAACCGAAAGTTACAGCCGGAAATGTTCCTGTATATGATGTTTCGGTAGAAATAGTTACACCTATACCCACTCCTTCCATAGATTTTACCCAACGAGGCGAGGTTCCCAAGATAATTGCAGCATTCACTTCGTTACCTTCCTTAATATACTCTTTTCCACCGTCTACTCTATATTTTTGAAAAATACCACCATCAGCACCTGTGTACTGAATATCGTACAGGTACTTTCCATTTGCTGATGTTTGTATGCGCGATGTACGTGGAGATTCAAATTTCAACCCTTTGCCCGCAGGAAAAACGTCCAGCTCAAATGCAGGATTAATTGCTTGATCATGGGTAATAGCATAGGCAATTGTTCCCCCATTACCATCGCCATCCTGTGTGCCTTTTAAAGCTGCGGTTAAAGTTATCCAACGTGTATCATCCTGGTTGTCATCGGGAGATGGGACAGCATCTTTACTGCAGCTTCCTAATGATAAAGATGTGATAATCGCACCAAAGAGTGCTGTTTTAAATAGTTTTTTATTCATGATTCTATTTTTTATTAATTATTAAAATTTTCCTATTGTATAATTCAGCTTAAAATAAATTCCTCTTCCCGGCTTTTGGACACCAAAATTGTCATACAATGCTGCATTGAATATATTTTTTGCGTCTACGCTTGCCACAATCTTTCCCGAAGGAAAACGATAGCTACCTCCTATATCATGTGACAACTGAGCGGGAGTAAGGCTTCCCTCGGACGGATACCAGGCTATGTCATAGGCTCCTACATAGCCTGCATTATAGTAAACATTTAAAACAGATTTGCGCTGAAATATATTATTTAAACGATATTGAACATTTGCATTTACCGTGAAGAAAGGCTCGTTAGGGTTTTGTAGGTTGTATCTTTCATCCGGTCTTCCTGCCTCGTCGTATTTTCTTTTGTATAATGAGTTGAATTTTGAGAAATTAACCATAGCATTCAACTTATTATCAAAAACATAGATAATTTCACCTTCAAAACCCCTGGATTGTATCATGCCAAGATTAATAAATGCGGTGGCTTGTATATCCAGATCATTATCGGTAACTATACTGTCTACCGTTTGCCTTGTAATTTTATCATAACCATTACGCCAGAACGCGCTGCCATAAAAAGAAATTTTATGTTTATCAAAGTCTATACTTCCCCATCTGAAACCAAGATTGTAGTTGATATTCTTTTCTGGAGTAAGAGACAGATTAGGCAAAACATTGTTTTCCAAATTCCCATACATCTGCTCCTCGGTGGGCATTATAGAGCTATTCTCAAAAGAGGTTATTACGAAAAAGTTGCTTACTAGATTGTAGGAAACTGTTCCTCCATACCCGAAATTATCATTAAAAGAACTTGTTGTTACCGTATTAAGAGTATAAGAACCATCTGAGTTAATGATTGGCTTTGGGTCGGTTTGCTTTGTGCGGTTAGAAGTGTATTTAACTAATATATTTGTCCTTAATTTATTTCGAAATGTTTGAGCTTCGTAGTTCGCAGATAAGATATTTTTCGTTAACTGAGTTACTACCAAAAAATCTTTGTTAACGGGATTTAAAAGATTTTTATCATCTCTATCAGTTCTTTCCAGCTTATGATTTACTGATACTCTATGCCCTGAGGCAATTGTGTATGCCAGGTTTGAACGCATATTCAGTATCTTTCTGTCAACCTGGGTGATAGTAGGAGCCCCTTGCTGGGCACCAGACGGAGACTTCATAACTATAGGAGGTTCCCCAGCTTCTATCATATAATCTGTATGTAATATTACCGGTTTCCCGTCCCAATTATACAAAGTCGAGACAGTATCCTGAACGTAAGTACTGCGGTTACTTTGCACAGCATTAACATTTAAGCTCAACCCATCTACAAAAAGATTCCGTTTGTTATAATTCAAACTGAACACATGAGCCTGATACTCTGTAAATCGGCCCACATATGGCTGTGCTGTTGTTGTTCCATGCGGAATATCACTATATGTATCAGAAATATTATATCCTAAAAAAAACTGATCTGCCCATTTCACATCTGTAAATCCACCTTCAAAACGCCCTCCTATGGATTTATAGGCATCATTAAATCTTTTCGCTCTAAAATTGCGGGTTAATATGCCATTCCTATCGGTATATTTTGCAAACTTTCCCCACATTTCATAGCTATTATCCGTATAGGTATAAAAGCCAGACCCTCTGAATGAGAGACCTGTTTTTTTATCTCGAAGCGTTACACTTGCATCAGAATTGAAAGTATTAAATGAGCCATAAGATACAGCCAGTGTACCATTGTTCCGTGAAGCATCTTTTTTCAGCACTACGTTAATAGCGCCTCCTACATAATCTCCGGTCAGGTGAGAGGGAAGTACCCCTTTGTACACTTCAATACGCTCAATCATGGAAGGTGGTATATTGTTCAGGTTAAAAGAGGATCCGTAGGTGGAAACTTCTATGCCGTCTAAAAATATTCCAATCGTACTGCCTGACATGCCATTCAAATTGTATTCTACCTGGGAGCCAACACCGCCATTCTGCCGTACCCGAACGCCTACAGCCCTGTCCAGCAGCTCGTTGGTAGTTAGGTTTCTTAGTGATGCCTCTTTGGTTTCAATAATAGCTACTGCAAACCCCTGTATCTCCAAAGAGCGCTTTTTGGTCATGCTTTCCACAGTAACCTCTTCCAATTGTTCCTGTAAAGTCTTTTTTAAACGGACATTGAGTATGACTGCCTTTGATTCCGCTATGCTAATTTCAGCATCCTGGGCCTCGTACCCCACCATGGAGCAGGTAATTTTATGCTTTCCTTCCGGAAGCCGGAGCGCATAGCTGCCTTTGGCATCGGTTACCGTTAATGTGGATGTTTCAATAACCCCTACGGTAGCTTTTTCAGCCGGGCGGCCTTTTTCATCCGTAATTACTCCTTTTACCGTTCCATAGCGCTGTGCTTTTATCTCGTTGCTGAAAAATATAACCAGGGTGAAACAGATTGCCGATAAAACCGTTTTGCTATATCTCATTTTTATTGATCTGATAGTCTGTTTTAATGAAAGACAGCGTATAATGTAGTTAAGAGACCTTTAAAGCTGTCGCTTTTCAGGCTGCAAAGTTGAAAAGCCCTGCTGACTGTAAACGGAAAAACAATAACGTTAGCGGGAATTTACTGTCATGTTATTGTAAGAAACCGGAAAAATTACGCATTTCGTAAGGACTTTGACAAACTAATCAGGAACTTTGCAGGAATATTTACACTGTGCGCGAATACAATATTCAGGCACGGCAATAATAAAAAGAGCATATGGTTACATGGGCAAATGCATTATCACCGGTTATTATTTACGATGACCTGTTTAAGACAGGAAACGATGAAATTATTGAAACCGGCGACAATTCCCGGTCCGGTTTGTTAAAAGAAGGCGATTATGAATTTCTGGCCGGCTCCATGCATTTAATAAAGCTGGCCGGTGGAGCAACCGAAACACAAAGTTTCTCATTTAAAAGTGAAAAACCTTATATCAGCCTTGTTTTTGCCTTTAAAAGCAGCAGCCGGTTCATCAGCCGGCATAATAATAAAGTTTTTGCTGAGGTGCAAAGCAACCAGGCGGGGATTGTTTTTATCAATGACCAGGTTTTTGAGAACCACCTGGCAACAGAGCCCGGCGGGGAGTTGTATATGCTGAACATGACTACTGAATATTTCGAAAGATTTTTATCGGCAGAAAATCCATTGTACGATACATTCTGCCAAACGCTTAAAGAAAACCTGCCGGTTCTTTTAAATGAAAAAGCAATTGATATTACAGCTAAGATCAAAGCGCCGTTATTTGATATTTTTCAATGCGGGCACAAAGGTTATTATAAATACCTGTATGTAAGATCCCGGCTGATTGAGCTGCTGATGCTGCTGTTCCAGGAATATGAAATGACCTTTAATAAGCTGCCCGAGATCTGCACCAGTGACAGTAACCTGGAAAAAATGTATGAAGTAAAAGATATCATTGATTCTAATCTTACCCGTTCCTGTACGCTGCTCGATCTTGCGCAACAGGTGGGAACAAATGAATGTTACCTGAAAAAACATTTTAAGCAGGTGTTTGGCACTACCGTGTTTGGCTATGCGCATACCCAGCGGATGCTTCGTTCAAGGGAAATGCTGCTGAACGAGGATAGGAAGATCGCCGAAGTAGCAAAGCTATCGGGTTATAAGCATGCATCGCATTTCACCACCGCATTCAAAAAATATTTTGGATACCTGCCACACCAGATCAAAATATTGTTACTTTCACTATTTCACAGTTCAGAGCTGCCTTATAGTATAGAAATGCTATACTGTATTCCTGTATAAGAGTTAACAGATGATAGATGACGGATGACAGAAAATGTAGAATATTAAATGTAGAAGGTTGAATATTAAGTCTCCACCAGTAACAGTGCATAATGTACTATGTAAGGTGTACGATGTACGAGTCTGAAAAGTCAGAAAAGTCGGGAAGTCCGAGGTCAGAAAACGGAGGATTACAGCGTCCGGAAGTCAGCATATAGATGTAACGAGGAACCTGCATCCAACATCAAGCAACCAGTATCGGGTATCCGGCATCGAGTTATCTATGAACCAATAGTACAGAAATTCTATACTTTAATAATCAACAATCATTTTCATTTGCCGAAAACTAAATGCTTCAGGCTTTATGCTTTCGGCTTCTTGCCATAGAGTTAAGAATCGAGACATCATCGGCCACTGTGTGTCATCTGTCCTCCGTCAACTGTCAACTATCCAGGCATCCTGGAAATATACTTGCCTATCTCCTTTAACTGATCTACTATCTGCGGTGTGGTGGGGTTGCAGGCTTTTGCTTTCCTGTAAAAATCTTTTGCGGCCCGAAACTCGCGCTTGTTCATCATAATGCTGCACATCTGCAGGTAAGCAGCCGCTTCATTCTCTTTATCAGGCAGTCCTTTTCTGATGGCCTGCCGGATATAGCTTTCTCCCTGTTTTATATTACCTTTCTGCATGGCCAGCATACCCATTTGCAGCATGCTTGCGCCTTCTGCCTCTTTCACCGGCATGCCCAGGTCAAGTCCTTTTTTCATCATGGTCTCGGCGCTGTCAAAATCCTGTTTGCTCATGGCAATGTTTCCTTTAAGGGTGTAATAAACGGAGCGGATAGGCTTATATAAAAGATTAGGAAATTTAATAGAGTTCAGCACTTTTTCCGCGCCTTCCATATCACCGTTCTCCATATGCTCCTGTATCAGCCTTAACGGGCCAAAAAAGAAATGACTGAAAATAAGGATGGCCGCGATCAGGTATAAGGGAAAGGCCGGCCAGAAACCAGCGCTGAAATTGGTAAATATGCCCAGCAATATCATTATAATGCCAATAGTTAACCTGTATTTTATTAAAAAAGTATATGCTTTCATTCGTATATTCTTTATGTTTTCTTTCAATGCCTTTGCAGGCGGCTGATTAATTTTGTCCTGATTTTTTTCGGGTGGCAAAGATAAGGGTTATATTGAATGGGGCAACTGTGCCGGGTACGGGTATATTTCCCAGAGATAGCAATACGAAAACTTATTGCAGGCCGGCTTCCAGCGAAAGCGTGGTAAGGTCCTGTTTTATCATTTTTACGTAAGATTCTATCTGGTCATACATTTTAGCACGGTTATACAGCTCTTCTGTTCCGTATTTGCCTGCTTCTCCCAGGTATAACAGCTCAAAAGAGGTTAAATCTTTTTTGCTGGAAGCATCAATTTGTTCAAAGCCTTTCCAGCGCTCGATTATTTTTTCTCTTAAAGAAAGCCCTGTAGTGTCTGTTGCTTTTTTATAATTGAGGTAATACCATATAGAAGGAGGATAAATATCTGATTCAGGACTTCCGTACCAGATGTCTTTTAAAGCATTTCTGGGGTGCAGCAGCTCGGTGGTTTTATTGTTTTTTAGTATCAGTACACCTAAAATGGCTTCGGTAATCCCTGTAGCAATTCCCAGGTAATCACCACTGTTCCCCGCCTTTTCACTGGCTGATAATATACCCGAAGCTACCCCGCCAACGGCGCCTACACCAATAGCGGCTACCGTAAGCCGCGTTTCACGCTGTTTCTCTTTGCCTTTTAAAAAATCAGCCACCTGCGTAATACGCTCTTCCTCGCAGTCCAGCTCCGATGCAAAAGAAGATATTTCGAGCGATGCCTGGTTGATGCGTTCGGAAAGTTTCATGGCCAGCTCCAGCTTTTGCAAACGGTGCTCCGTTGTAGGAGACAGATTGTAAGTATTCTGGATATCTACATGTTGCTTCAGCAGGTTCAGGAAGCCAAAGGCATTGGCAATGTTCAGGCTCGACAGGCTAAAACGGTTGGAGAGCACCGTATCTAAACTTATCTGATGGAGTGGCTGAGGTTTTGCACGTTTAAAATCAAAAGTGTTTACCTGGTGGCACGAGATAAGGTTGGCATAATTACTGACCCTGACTTTTTTACCGGCGCTGCACGAATGGAATGAAACGATAATCACCATTGATACAATAGCAATAAAAGCCCGGCGATAATAATATAGAGCAGAAATAAGCATACAGCGCAAATATGTTATAAATATCGCATTTAGTTTATAGATCTGTGCGCCTGGAATCGACTTATTCGACAGCCTCTTCCAATTTATGCCGGAGACACTTTGTTAGCTGTTTTCCGGATGCCTTTCTGCTCCAGCATTGCCCCTATTGTATTTACCATATAAATAGATGCTTCTATTTCCTGTTTCCTGATCGCAACACTTTCTATATTGAAGCCAAATGGTATAGACCGCTGCTCACAAAAAGCAGTAAGTTCCGATGCAATGCCCAGGCAAACGTTAACTGACCGTTCCAGCATATCATCTGAATGTTTAAGGTCCTCCTTTAGATCATCAGGTATATGAATACCCAGCCATTCCATAAACTTCAGCGTTTTCAGCGAGCCACAGGCCGAAAGCGTAAAAATGATTGTTGGCAATGGTAGCTGCTCTTTTTTACAGGTATGTACAAGGTCTTCTATCACCTGTTTTGCATAGGCTACATTAAAAACACATTGTGAGATGAAATAGGAAACGCCATAGCTCATTTTATCAAGAATACGCCTATCCTCATCTTTAAGCAGCGCATGCCTTTCAGGAATAGTTACGGCTCCTATAACAGATGTATCTTTATGCCTGCTCCAGATATGATACGCTTCCTGCAAAGTTGATTTAACAGGATAGTCCGGCGCTGGTATGCCTACAAAAACAGGATAAAAGCCCTGTTGTTGTAAACTGTTCAGCCAATCAGCCAACTCTTCATTTGAGAATTTTCCTGCCGGGCGGTAGATGATCTTATCCACCTCAAACTCCTGCAAATAACTGCTTGCAAACTCAAAAGGGTCGAGCGCATTGAGGAAGGGGAACGGCCTTTCTTCACTGGTACGGGCCGATTCATCCTGCACATCGTACACGATCAGCGCGTCAATATTCAGCTGTTTCAGCCTGGCTATTGTCTTGCCTGCAATTTCAGCAACACGCTCAGGGCTTGTTTCAGATTTGGGTGGTGTGATGCCGTACATCAGTATACCAGACTGACCGGCTTTAACTTTATCTACAAACATTATTCAAACTTACTTATATGCAGCGGGCAAAAATACCCGCTGCAATATATATTAAATCACAACATCCACGCTTATTGTTTCACGGGCCTGCCTTGCAGCAGCCACCATGTTTTCCAAAGCTGCTTTTGTTTCCGGCCATTTGCGGGTTTTAAGCCCGCAGTCTGGATTCACCCACAAATGACGGGCCGGCAGTAAGCTGGCTGCTTTTGCAAGAAGCGCAGTCATCTCTTCCACGGTTGGTACACGCGGCGAATGAATATCATACACACCGGGTCCTATTTCATTCGGGTACTTGAAATGGGCGAAAGCCTGTAACAGTTCCATTTGTGAGCGGGACGTTTCGATAGTGATTACATCGGCATCCATTGCGGCAATATGCTCAATGATATCATTAAACTCGCTATAGCACATGTGCGTATGCACCTGCGTTCTGTCCTCCACACCACTTGCAGATATACGGAAGGCTTTCACTGCCCAATCCAGGTAATGAGGGCGCTTGGCTTTCCGGAGCGGTAATCCTTCGCGAATAGCCGCTTCGTCGATCTGTATAATGCCAATGCCTGCTTTTTCCAGTGCCAGCACCTCATCACGAATAGCCAGCGCGATCTGGTTAGTAGTAACCTCGCGGGACTGATCGTCCCGTACAAAGGACCACTGCAATATGGTTACAGGACCGGTTAACATACCTTTCATTGGCTTGTTGGTTTGTGCTGCTGCAAAGCTGCTCCAGCGAACGGTCATGTCCTTTGGACGGCTTACATCGCCATAAATAACAGGAGGCTTTACACAACGGCTTCCATAGCTTTGAACCCAGCCGTTCTTAGTGAACAGGAACCCTTCCAGCTGCTCTCCAAAATATTCCACCATGTCATTGCGTTCAAATTCGCCATGCACCAATATGTCCAACCCTATTTGCTCCTGCCAGCGAATAGCCTCAATAGTTGCCTGCTCGATGACCTTTTCATATTGCTCTGCAGTAAGATCGCCCTTTTTAAATTTTGCACGTAACTGGCGTATATCGTCTGTTTGCGGGAAGGAACCTATAGTGGTAGTAGGAAATGCCGGCAGTTGAAAACGTTCGCGATGTAGCTGCTGGCGTACGGGGAAAGCGCTTTTGCGTGTAGCGTCTGCTTCTGTAATAGCAGCAACACGATCTTTTACTACCTGCTTATGAACTTTACCTGATGAGCGCCTGCTAGCGATAGCTTTTTTATTGGCTTCTAATAATTGCTCATTACCCTCTGCAATCTGTTTCAGCTCCTGTACTTCAGTCAGCTTTTGTTTGGCAAATGCCATCCAGTTTTTGATCTCCGGATCAATGGCTGTTTCTAAATCCAGGTCAATGGGGCTATGCAGCAATGAGCAGGAAGGACCAATCATGATTCTTTCAGGGCCTACTTTCTCCACTGCCTTGTTAATAAATGACAGAGCTCTTTCATAACAGTTCTTCCAAACATTTCTGCCGTCAACCACGCCTAAGGAAAGGATCAGGCTGTCGGGAATTAATGACAGCACTTCGTCTAATTGCTCCGGAGCCCTTACCAGGTCAATATGCAATGCAGCTACTGGAAGACTTAAAGCCAGCGGTGCATTGTCCAGCAGCCCTTCAAAATAAGTAGCTATCAATAATTTTACGCCGGTAACTTCAGCGGCAATAGCGCGATACGCAAAGTCGAACGCCTCTTTTTCTTTTTTAGAAAGGTCTAATGCCAGGTACGGCTCGTCCAACTGTATCCAGGTAGCGCCCTGTTGTTTCAGGCGGTTAATGATTTCTACATACACCGGAACCAGCTGCTTGATAAGATCAATTCTTTCAAAGCCGCTTTCTTTCTCTTTACCCAATAAAAGATAGCTTACGGGGCCTACCAATACAGGCTTGGCTTTTTCACTAACAACCTTTGTTGCTGCAGCATATTCGTTAAAAACCTTGTCAGAGGAAATTTTAAAGCTTTGCCCGGCGGTAAATTCAGGAACAATATAGTGATAGTTGGTATCCAGCCATTTGGTCATTTCCATGGCCGTAATATCTAACCCATCTTTTTGATAGCCGCGGGCCATCGCAAAATAAAGATCAGTTTCTGTATTGCTTTTGACCTGGCTTAACACAGGAGCATAGCGCTCAGGAACGGCGCCGAGCGTTAAGCTCAGATCCAGCATATGGTCATAAAAGCTAAAGTCATTACAGGAAATGAGGTCAATTCCGGCTGCCAGCTGAGTTTGCCAGTTTTCTTCTTTGATAGTAACAGCAACCTTGTTTAATTCGGTAAGGTTGATCTTGCCTGCCCAATACTGCTCACAGGCTTTTTTGAGTTGTCTTTGGCCACCAATGCGCGGGTAGCCCAGGTTTTGCGTTTGCATTTTTTTTAATTTAAAATGATTTGAAAGCTTTGACAAGCCTGCAACGCTTACAGCAAAAAGGGCATACAGGTGCAAACAGGCAAAGGAGTGCCCGTTAATAAAATTGCATCAGTATAGACCGTTTGCTTTATGACGCGAAAGCATTGTCTGGCCGAACCTGGCAGGTCTCCTGGCTTATAACATTTCTGCCATCCTTCCCATGCCTTCAAAGCGGCACAGTGGATATGTATTAGCGGAAACTTTTTGTTATTTACAGTTGCGCGACAGCCCGTGATTTGCACACGGTTCCCTTTTCATTTCGATTTTCATCAAAAACCCTGTTCAGTTGATGTATGGAAAGAACTATATGGCCCGGTGCCATGTTGGCTCCGGATCATTTACAAATCTATAAACTAAAGATTAAATAACTGCTAATAGTAAAATATTTAGTATTTGTGTCTAATTATTAGACTTTTTATAGAATAACATTCTTTTCAGGATTAATTTTCTTTGCGCTTATAGCATATTAGCATAGCAATGAAGGCTGCGCTTTTGACTAAAGATGTTTGGGAATGATTTTATTTTCAGATGAGAACAACAACAAAATCAGAAATATATTTCCGAAAATGAGTTTTTTATAAGTTTTCGAATACTAAACGAACACGATCGGTAATATATTACCGGTTTAGTTATTGTATCTTAACGTCTTTCTTTAAAAAGGTCTGGAGAGAAAGAATATTGTTGCTATAGTAGGAGAATGAGAATCTATATTCATATAGTTCCCACTGCTTATTTTCCGATACAAAACTTTCCGAATATCGTTCCCAGTATGTCCCGGTCTACTTCCACCTGCCCGGTTATTTCTCCCAGGAAGTGCAAAGCCCGTCGGATATCTATTGTAAGTAAATCGCCGCTTAGGTTGTTTGCCATGCCTGCCTCAATAGCCTCAATACTTTCCATTATTTTTTGTAAGGCTTGGTGGTGGCGGGCATTGGTGACAATAGTGCTTTCGGTATTGATCTCCTTACCAATGGCCTTATCATAAAGCGCCTGCTTTACCAGCTCTATACCTTCCCGTTTTTTCGCGGAAAGAAAAAGTCGGGGCGGTTGAGATGTAGCGTCTGAGATTTCATTTACAAGATCAGCTTTATTAAAAACAGTGATCGTTTTTGACTCATAAGACCTCAGCCAGTCAAATTCATAGTCTTCCTTATCTGTCAGGTCAACCAGGTGAATAATAATATCTGCTTTTTCAGCATTCTGTTTGCTGCGCTCAATACCCAGGTTTTCTATATGATCGTTGCTGTGATCGCGGATGCCGGCTGTATCAATCAGCCTGAACAATACACCGTTAATATTTAAGGTTTCTTCTATGGTATCCCGCGTGGTACCGGCAATATCACTCACTATAGCGCGCTCCTCATTCAGCAAAGCGTTTAACAATGTTGACTTGCCCGCGTTCGGCTTGCCTATAATTGCTACGCTGATCCCGTTTTTAATAGCGTTGCCCAGTTTAAACGAATTCAGCAGAGTTGAGATTTGAAATTTGAGATTTGAAATTAGTGCCCTGAACTTATCTCTGTCTGCAAACTCCACATCCTCATCGCTGAAATCCAGCTCCAGCTCAATCAATGCTGCAAAATTGATCAATTCACCGCGTAGCAATTTTAAATCGTTTGAAAAGCCACCGCGCAGCTGGTTCAGCGCGGTTTGCTGTGCCGCTTTATTATTGGCGGCAATCAGGTCCGCTACAGCTTCTGCCTGCGCCAGGTCGAGCTTGCCATTTAAAAATGCACGCTGTGTAAATTCTCCTGGTTTTGCCAGTCGTGCCCCGGCCGCTATACAAACTTCAATTATTTTGCCTAATATATAAGGAGAGCCATGACCGCTTATCTCTACCGTATTTTCACCGGTATAGCTTTTAGGCGCTTTATAAATGGTCACCACTACTTCGTCAATAACCTCCTTTAGCCCACCCTTCGGGGGGGGCTGAGGGGGACTAATGTGGCCAAAATGAGCAGTATGACTTTCCTGGGGGCTTAGTTTTTTGCTTGTAAAAATTTTGTCCGCAATCTTGATCGCTTCATTGCCGCTCAATCTTATCACCCCAATAGCGCCAACACCAGGCGGTGTTGCCAGCGCCACAATAGTATCCTGAAAATCCCCTGAAAGTTTCATGGGTCAAAAATAGCTTTTACACTCAACATTTAATGGCCTGCTGTTCTGTAGCTGGTTTACTTTATTTTTGAAGGATGAGCTGAGTTTAAAAAATAAAATCAGAACAATGGCAAAAGAATTAACGCTAAACGATGAAAAAGTCATCAGTAAAATCTACTTACTGCGGGGGCAAAAGGTAATGCTGGACAGTGATCTTGCGGAGATGTATGGTGTAGAAACAAGGGTTTTAAATCAGTCGGTAAACAGAAATGCAGATCGGTTTCCTGAAGATTTTATGTTCCGGTTAACGGAGCAGGAATGGACAAACTTGAAATCACAAAATGTGACATCAAGTTGGGGCGGCAGAAGAAAACTACCCAATGTTTTTACAGAACATGGAGTTTTAATGCTGTCCAGTGTTTTAAACAGTGAACAGGCTATAGCGGTAAATATCCGTATCATGCGTGTATTTACAAAACTCCGGGAGTCGCTGCTTACTAACCAGGATATATTACTAAAGCTGGAGCAGTTGGATAAAAATCTTATCAATATGGGTCATGATGTTAAGATGCACGATGGCGAGATCGAAACGATTTTTGAGCTGATCAAAGAGATTATGGAAGAAAAGATACGTCCCAGGCCACGGAATCCTATTGGCTTTAAAATCATCAGATGAAAAAGCACATTAGCTCCAGGATAGCTATTTTTGTACCATGACTTTCTATTATTGTTATGATGCGCATTGTGGCTGGTGTTTTGGTTTTAGTAAGGTGATGGCAGCCTTTGCAGAGCGCTATAAGGATTTTTTTCATTTCGAAGTATTAAGCGGCGGCATGATTCCCAAAGAATCTGCAAAACATATAAAAGCGATGGCCGGATTTATAGGAGATGCTTATAAAAGGGTGGAAGAGCTTACCGGTGCAAAATTTGGCGCAGATTATCTATGGCATATTCAAAACCCCGATGAAAGTGATTGGGTGCCCGAATCATTAACACCCTCCATTACTTTATCTGTTTTCAAAGAGTACGCCCCGGAAAAGCAGGTGCAGATCGCTGCTGACTTTCAAAAGGCTTTATTTGAAGAAGGGCGTGATTTGAGCGATGGGGAAGCATACCGGCATTTATTGGAAAAATATTCTGTTCCGGCCGAAGCCTTTTACCAAAAACTTTCAGACCCGGTATATGCAGAAAAAGCCAGGTATGAATTTGCACTGTGCCGGCAGCTGCAGGTAACAGGCTTCCCCAAGTTGCTGTTGCAGACTGCTGATACAAAATTCTATTTACTGGCCGAGGGTTATACACCTCTGGAAACGCTTAATGCAAGACTGGAAAATATAATGAACGAATTAGCAACCAGTCAGAAAAATAGCACTGAAAACTAATTTAAAAAATCTTTTATCCTGATATATGACTGTGGCTGATTTGCAAACTATCAATTTTGAAGAAGGTGCTGTATTGCTGATTGATAAACCCTTACACTGGACATCGTTTGATGCTGTAAGAAAGATCCGTAATCTGATAAAGATAAAAAAAGTAGGCCATGCGGGTACGCTCGATCCGCTGGCAACAGGCCTGCTTATCATCTGTACCGGGAAGTTTACCAAAAGGATAAATGAATACATGGCGCAGGAAAAGGAATACACCGGCACTTTTACATTGGGAGCCACTACGCCTACTTACGACCTCGAAAGTGAGCCGGAAAACTTTCAACCCATCGAAGCTTTAACTGAGGCAGCTATTCAAAACGCTACGCATCAGTTTATTGGTGAAATAGAGCAGGTGCCACCCATCCATTCTGCTATTAAAAAAGATGGCAAGCGGGTATATGAGCTGGCACGCAAAGGGGTGGATGTAAAGCTGGAGGCCAGAAAAATAACAATAAAGCAGTTTGAAGTAGACGCAACTCAGCTGCCGGTAGTATCTTTTAAAGTGGTTTGCTCTACCGGTACTTATATCCGCAGCCTGGCTTATGATTTTGGCGCAGCACTGGGCTGCGGCGCTTATTTAAGCAGCTTACGCCGCACCCGCATCGGCGCTTTTCATGTAGACGATGCGCGATCTATAGAAGATTTTGAGGCAGTAATAAAAAAACGAAAAGGTGAACAATGTAGCAATCAATAATTATTAATTGCTACCTGTTCATCCTTTATTCCCTTCAATCGTAGCCTGCATAAAGGCCCGGTCATTTTTATATGCTTCCCAGCTGAAGTTTAAAAGAAACTGTGTGGCAGCTTCGGCTCCTTTTTCAAACATAGCCAGCTTATCCGCATCAGAAACAAAGAAATTCAGCCAGTTGAACTCTGCCAAAGGAATGCTGCCAACGCCTTTTGAATAGGCTTTATTCTTTAGCTGGAAATCCTTGTCATAATAATTCCTGATCGTATTAAAGATGCGGCCAAAATAACCCATCATGGTCCAGCTGGAAGCATGTTTGGTTTTGTCTTCAGGAGCAGCGTCATCAAGATCAATACCAAAAGAAGGCAGCCTGGGAACCATTACCCTGGGGTTATAAAATATATTGATAGGAAAGTTGGAAAGGATCCCGCCGTCCACAAATCTTGCTATGCTGGGAGGATCATTTTCGTCAAAAATATCTTTCCATTTCTTTTTTATTTCGGGATGCTCACAGGGAATATCCTTTATAAAGTACGATTCAAAGAACATAGGAATGGACATGGAAGCACGAACAAACCCTGCTGGATGCAGGTCATCCTCTTCTTTATTCCTAAACAGGCCGGCCATGGCGGGGAACTCTATCTTGTTCTGTGTTACCAGCTCGGACGTAATAAAAGTGACATCACCTTTAAGCTCATCAAGGCCCTGCGGATGACTATGGCGCAGATGCAGGCCGGGAATATCCTGCCCTGCTTTATTGATAATGTCTTTTGTGTTCATGACACCATTATCCTGCATTTGTTTCCTGATCCAGTTATAAAAGAATTTACCGGGGTTAACGCCGTACCCGGCAGTTTTAAACTTTTTAAAAAGCCTGGAAATATAATGGATGATTTCTCCATAAATGATCATTACAATAACCAGCGTGATAACCAGGGTATGACTTAATCCTACCAGGTTTTCATTCTGCTGCGACTTGATCAGTGCTACAAAGCTGCCGATAAGCAAAAAAGTAAAAATAGCAATCAGTGTAATAATAATGGTGCGCATCCGTTTGATATAGTTGGTATGCGTGATAAACCGTTTTATGATCCATCGTGCCACGGGGTGGCCATCTACAAGATCAAAAAAGTTGAGGTTGGCGATGGCGTCAAGTACCCGGGTTGATTTTTCTTCCTGCTTTTTGCCTACCACTGTGAGCATGGCGGTGTTGATAGCGCCTGCGCTGGTTCCGGCCATTCTCAGGAACCGGACGCCCATTTGCTCCAGTATATAGGTATAGCCCACCAGTGCCACGCCTAAAATGCCGCCGCCTTTTTGTACAAGATTTACATATTGATGTCCTTCTGCATCCAGCACGTCCGATACTTCGAACGGCCTCCCATTAGGGCCAAAAGCTTCCCGGAGTGTTTTCAGGTTATTGAGAACTTTGGGACTATTGGTAAAATCCTGTACAGTAATTTTTCCGGTTTGCATATTAAATGGAGCTTTAAATATTTAGGGTATTTATTTTGGCCAGTAATTGTAGGTTGTCACTTACCTCCGTGAAATTAAGTTATCTTGAAAAAATCAGGGTCTGTTGCCCATCACTTATATGAGTTAGTTTTAAGTATATTTGCGTAAAGTGTACATTATGGCCTTAGCTCATCAATCACATACAGAATTGAATCCTATACAAATAAGTTTGTTGAAACTTTTCAATCGACCTATGTCAGAACAGGAAGCTTATAACCTAAAAAAGTATTTAGCTGATTATTACAATAAGCAATTGGAAGAAGAGCTTTCGCGTGTGGTTAACAAAAAAGGATACACGCAGAAAGATTTTGATTCAATGCTCCTCGATGATTAGCAATGCGTGTAATAATTGATACAAACTGCCTTTTGGCATCAATTTACCCCTCCAGCATACATTACTGGCTTTACACTGCATTCAAAATGGAATACTTTGATTGGGTGATTAGTAATGAAGTCTTACTTGAGTATGAAGAAAAACTAGAAGAACGCTATTCTGCTCAAACTGCACATCTCGTACTCAACATTTTAAGTGTAGCTCCAAATGTCATTCAAAGCGAACCTTTTTTCAGATGGAATCTTGTTGAGAACGATGCTGACGATAATAAATTTGTAGATCTTGCTATTGCATCAAATGCCGACTATCTGGTTACAAATGATAAAGATTTTAATCCGATCAAAAAAATGGATTTTCCAAAATTGAATATCGTAAGCATTGGGGAGTTCAAAAAAATTGTCCTGCCCTGACCTTTATACCACCTGCTCCACTACAAAGTATTTATTCAGCTCTTCCACCAGTTCGGCTTTGGTAATAGGTACACCCATTATTTTATTATAACCTTTGGCATCTGCTAAATATTGATCACGGATGATTTTAATAAGCTGGCCATTATTGATTTCAGGAATTACAATATGCTCAAAATTCCGGATAATATCTCCCAGGTTTTTAGGGAATGGCCGTAAATGGCGTATATGTACATGGCTGATGCTTTTGCCTTCGGCCTGTAATTCGTGTACAGCAGATTTGATAGCTCCATAAGTAGAGCCCCATCCTATCACCAGCACTTTTCCTTTTTCTTCACCGCTGTCGATCTTTTGCTCAGGAATAAATTCTGCAATCTTATCTACTTTTTCCTGGCGGATCTTTACCATCAGCTGGTGGTTCTCCGGATCGTAGCTGATGTTGCCTGTAATATTTTGTTTTTCTATACCCCCTATACGGTGCTCTAACCCCGGTGTGCCGGGAACAGCCCAAGGGCGTACCAGGTTTTCATTCCTTAAATAAGGCTGAAATTTATCTTCATGGTCCCAAAGCTCTGTCTTAAACTGAACATGAATGGGTGCCAGGTTTTCTTCGGTAGGGAAACGCCAGGGCTCAGCGCCATTGGCAATATAGCCATCGCTCAGGAAAATAACCGGTGTCATGTGCTGTACACTAACTCTCACCGCCTCGTAAACCGCATCAAAACAATCGGCGGGACTGGATGCTGCAATTACCGGCATGGGACATTCCCCGTTCCGGCCATAGTACGCCTGTAACAGGTCCGATTGCTCGGTTTTAGTAGGTAAGCCTGTAGAAGGGCCGCCCCGCTGTACATTTACAATTACCAGAGGAATTTCCAGCATCACTGCCAGTCCCATTGCCTCTGTTTTTAAAGCCATGCCCGGGCCTGATGTAGTAGTTACACCCAAAGCACCGCCATAAGAAGCACCAATAGCTGCGGTGATCGCTGCAATTTCATCTTCTGCCTGGAAAGTACGGATACCAAAGTTTTTATGCCGGCTCAGCTCATGCAGGATATCACTGGCAGGAGTAATGGGATAAGTACCCAAAAACATAGGCAGGCCGCTTTTTACAGAAGCCGCAATCAGTCCCATTGCCAGCGATTGGTTACCCATAATAGAACGATAGGTTCCCGGCTCAATCCTTGCTTTTTCCACTTTGTAGGTTGTGGTAAAGGCTTCGGTGGTATCGCCGTAATTATAACCGGCTTTCAGCGCCTTGATATTACTATTCAGGATATCAGGCTTTTTGGAAAATTTCTCCGTTAAAAAGCTGATCGTATTCTCCATATCCCGGTTATACATCCAGTATAAAAAGCCCAGGATAAACATATTTTTAGCCCGGTCTTTTTCTTTGGTGCCGAGCGTAAATTCTTTTAAGGCTTCACGGGTAAGCTTGGTAACATCAATCTTCGTCAGCTCATATCCTTCAAGGCTGCCATTCTCCAACGGATTCACCCCATCCGGATAATTGGCCAGGCGCAGGTTTTTCGCATCGAAGCCATCGGTATTGGCAATAATTTTACCCCCTTTCTTTAAGCTTTTCAGGTTGGCTTTAAGGGCCGCCGCATTCATCGCTACCAGCACATCACATTCATCCCCGGGCGTATAAATATGGTTGGATGAAAAACGCAGCTGGAAACCGCTTACACCGGGGATGGTACCCTGCGGGGCGCGTATTTCTGCCGGGTAATCCGGAAAAGTAGATAGATCGGTGCCTAAAAGCGCCGTATTGTTGGTAAACTGGGTGCCGGTGAGCTGCATACCATCGCCGCTATCACCCGCAAATTTTATAACAACATCCTGTAAAACTTCCTGGTTTCTGTTCATGACCTCTGAAAATTGGGGCACAAAGGTACGGAAGTTGGTTGATGGTTTATAGAGTTGGTTGCTGGATACTGGATGCCGGATACCGGATCATTCAGGATGCGGGATACCCGATACTGGTTCTTGATGTTGGATGCAGGTTTCTGGTTACATCTATATGCTGATTTCCGGACGCTGTAATCCTCCGTCTTCTGACCTCGGTCTTCCTGACTTCCCGACTTTTCTGACTCGTACATCGTACACCTTACATCGTACATTCTGCCTACCTCACCGCAATCATACTGATCTCTACATTCACAAACTTAGGCAATGCTGCTACCTGTACTGTTTCGCGTGCGGGGAAATCACCTGTAAAATACTGGCCATAAACCTCATTGATCTCGGCAAAGCGTTTCATGTCCGTAATAAAAATGGTGGATTTGATCACGTTGGAGAAATCCAGGCCGGCTTCCTGTAAAATCGCTTCCAGGTTTTTCATACATTGATGGGTTTCATCCTGCAGACTGGCATTATTCAGCTCGCCGCTTGTAGGATCAATAGGTATTTGTCCTGAAATATAAAGCGTATCACCTGCAAAAATGGCCTGGTTATAAGGTCCAATAGGAGCCGGAGCATTATCTGTTTTAATGATTTTTTTGTCCATATTTTATCAGATTGTAAGTTACAAGTGTACGGAAAACCTGCCTGATTTTATCGTAATATTTCACGGTTAACATTATTTAATGCATATTTCTGCGCTTTATTCATTTTTTTTGCAGAATGCTCATCTTAAATATTGATACGGCAATTCATAAAGGATCTTTTTGTATTAGCAATAATTATGATGTATTGTTTTTTGAGATCAATGAAAAGAGAAATGAACAGGCAGGCTGGTTGCATCAGGCCATAGGGGAGGCTTTGCAAAAAGCGGGGCTGGCCCCGGCTGATCTTGACGCTATAGCTGTAAGTAACGGCCCTGGCTCCTATACGGGCTTAAGAATTGGCCTGGCTTCTGCCAAGGGGTTATGTTATGCGTTAAAAAAGCCGCTTATATGCCTTAATACCTTACAGGTAATGGCAAAAGCGTTGCAGGAGGAAGCGGTTGATTTAATTTGTCCAATGATTGACGCCCGCAGAATGGAGGTTTTTACGGCACTTTACAATAAAGAGCTTACTATTTTTAAAGAGCCGTTTGCAACGGAACTTTCAGAAAAGAGCTTTTCAGATATTTTAGAAAAGCGTCATGTAATATTTACAGGAAACGGAAGCGCTAAGTTTCAGCCCCTGGTAGCTAACAATAATGCCCGGTTTGCTGATAAAAATATTGATGCCCGGGATATGGTATCCTTATCTGTCCGTTTTTTTAAGGAAAAAGTTTTTGCAGATGTTGCATATTGCGAACCATATTACGTTAAAGATGTATATATAGTTAAGAAATAAACATATTAAAAAATATTTACAACAAACAGTATTTCAAAAGTTTGTAATTTTAAAGGCTCTAAACATTCTAAACAATTCATTTGTAATGAGTAATTATCACATATCCTTCACTTTAAAGGACAGCCCGGGAGAAGAATTAACACTTGATACCCTGTCAGTAAAAAAGGCTGCGCTTATACTGCGGGCTTTTAATCATAAGCTGAGGCAGCAGATTTTAAAATTGATCGACACGCAGGAAAAAGTTACCGTAACTGAAATTTATGTAAAGCTCAGGATTGAGCAATCGGTGGCTTCACAGCATCTGGCCATTTTACGTAAGGCCGATTTTGTAAAAACGGAGCGGGACGGGAAATTTATCTATTATACGGTAAATACCGAACGCATGAAAGAACTGAACAAATTTGTAGGTGAGCTACTGTCATAAGTATTTCTTATATGAATGCATTAATAGTTGAAGATTTTGATAAGTACCGCGAGAAAGGGTATGCTGTACTTGATACAAGAAGTGTGGACGCTTTTAAGCAGGGTTTTATTCCCGGCAGTATTAATATACCCGTTACCAGCAGGCTGGCGGAATATGCAACCATTGCTTTTGAAAAGGACGGAACGCTGATTTTAGTAACCGAACCGGAACAGGAAGCAGCCGTAGCCACCGAGCTTAAAAAAGCAGGTATAGAAAATATAGCAGGATTTTTAAACGGTGGTTTTGAAGAGTGGCAAAAAGCGGGTAAGCCAATAGATATGATTATTGATATAGAGGCTGATGAGCTGATGATGGATATCCCGTTTGATGAAAACCTGGTAGTGATAGATGTACGCAGACCGCTTGATTTTGCCCAGGGACATTTAAAAAATGCCATAAATATCCCGTTAGAAGAAATGAGCAATGTTTTGAACCTGGCTCAGATTGAAGAATCTGACAATCTTTATCTGCATTGTTATACAGGCGTAAGGAGTGTAATAGCAGCCTCTATAATAAAGAAGCAGGGCATTCATAATTTGAGGAATGTTGCAGGGGGATGGGAAGCTATACAAAAAGAAAGCAAAGCTGAAATTGTAAAAGAACCTGGAATGCTGAATTAGGCAGATAATTTTTCTTACCGCCCCATCAATATTTTAAGTAATTTTGTTGCCCGCTTTATAGAGCGGGCAATGTTTTTTATTCTCAACAACAGGCACCAATGAATTTATTTGATGTTTACCCTCTTAACAATGTAACTATCACCAAAGCTAAAGGCTCTTATGTATGGGATAGTGAAGGCAACCAGTATTTAGACCTTTATGGCGGGCACGCTGTTATCAGCATTGGCCATACGCATCCGCATTGGGTACGACGCATTGAAGAGCAACTGGAAAGAATTGCTTTTTATTCAAATTCTATACAAAACCCTTTACAGGCAGAACTGGCAAAAAAATTAGGCGAGGTCTCCGGCAAGGAAGATTATAGTTTGTTTTTGTGCAATTCAGGAGCAGAAGCTAATGAAAATGCCCTGAAATTGGCATCGTTCCATACCGGCAGAAAAAAGATGGTGGCATTCAGCAAAGCTTTTCACGGCCGTACTTCTTTAGCGGTATCTGCTACAGATAATAAGAATTATATAGCCCCGGTAAATGAAACGGATAACGTGGATTTTCTCCCGTTTAATGATGAAAATGCATTGGAAGCACATTTTGCCCGGCACGGAAAAGAAATTGCTGCGGTAATTATAGAAGGGATACAGGGCGTTGGAGGTATTAATGTAGCCAGCGAATCGTTCTTAAAATTAATTCGCGCTTTATGCGATAAATACGGCGCTGTTTATATTGCAGATGCTGTTCAGTGTGGTTATGGCAGAAGCGGTAAATTCTTCAGCCATGATTTTGCCGGGGTAAATGCAGACATTTATTCTATGGCCAAAGGCATGGGCAATGGTTTTCCTATCGGCGGGATTATTATTGCGCCGCATATAAAACCCCGGCATTTCCAGCTGGGCACTACATTTGGAGGCAATCACCTGGCTTGTGCTGCGGCATTGGCGGTATTGGAAGTAATGAAGGAAGAAAAGCTGATGGGCAACGCTACCATGATTGGTAAATATTTACGCGACGAGCTGAACAAAATTCCGGAGCTGCAAAACGTGCGTGGCCGCGGCCTCATGATTGGTTTTGATGTGCCAGAAGAAATAGCTGCGTTAAAGAAGAACCTCTTATTGAACCAGAAGATCTTTACCGGCGAGGCTAAGCCTAATGTAATAAGGTTGCTGCCTTCACTGGCATTAAAAAAGAAAGATGCCGAAATGTTTATTGATGCAGTAAAAGAAGAGATTGAAGCATTTGCTGTGGTGGCTGGGTAATGACGCTCCTTTTCAATATTCTGCTCTGAATTAAAAATAGAAAAATGAAGATAGCACTTCAATATGTCAACGATGGTCACGGAAAGGTGCAAGCAGTTCAATTACCAATTAATGATTGGGAAAAAATTATGAACAGGCTAAAAAAATATGAGCAATCGCTGAAATTAAAATCAGAATTAAAAGAAGCTTTTGAACAGGTTGCCGCATTACGAAACTCAAAAAAGCCCAAGCAATCGCTAAACGAGTTTTTGAATGAGCTTTAATGTAATACCTACAGATAAATTTAAAAAAGAGGCCAGGCGTCTTTTAAAAAAATATGCCTCATTAAAGCAGGAGCTTGCAG
This sequence comes from Niabella sp., assembly GCA_027493055.1. GTDB lineage: Bacteria > Bacteroidota > Bacteroidia > Chitinophagales > Chitinophagaceae > Niabella. Next base: position 37,354 of record JAPUDO010000024.1, read on the forward strand.
AACTTAGTTCTATGCTGTCAGTCAATCCTGAATCCGGAGTTAGTTTAGGCAACAATACCTATAAGATCAGGATTGCAATTAAAAGCAAAGGAAAAGGAAAAAGTGGTGGGGCAAGAATTATTACTTATGTTATTACTCCTGATTCAGAATTGTATTTATTAACCATTTATGACAAATCAGAGTTTGATAATGTGGATGATAAAACAATTAAAGCCATTATCGAAAAGATAGTAGAGTCAAAATAAGTAATTTGTAATGGTTCGTGGCATTCACGAGCCATTGTAGTTTTATAAATTAGACGGTACTTTTATACGATCAACGCTTTAACAAATGAAAAAAGAAACATCCATCCAGATCTTTGAGCAAAAACAGGTTCGTTCAATTTGGGATGAGGATAATGAAAAGTGGTATTTTTCTATTGTTGACGTGATTGCTGTGCTTACACATCAATCAACACATCAGGAATCCCGAAACTACTGGAAAGTATTGAAAAGCAGAATTTTAAAGGAGGGAAATGAAACAGTTGCAAATTGTAACCGTTTGAAGTTGGAAGCCGAGGATGGTAAAATGCGCTTTACCGATGTTGCCGACACTGAACAGTTATTCCGGCTTATCCAGTCAGTTCCTTCAAAGAAAGCAGAGCCATTTTTGAGGTAAAAAAATTGTCAGTGAAATTTCTGCTAAAAAACTTTTGGAAAACAGGAATGTGAAGAAACTTAAATAAATATTGAAACCTTATCTATACAATGTCATTACTTAAAAGCAACACATTTATCAGTGCGCATGATGTAACAGATATCAATGCCTTAGCGCAAAAAGCATTGGATTATAAAATCAACCCTTTTGTTGATAAAAAGCTGGGTGAAGGCAAACGCATCGGTTGCTTGTTTCTGAACCCCAGTATGCGCACCCGCCTAAGCACACAAATAGCTGCGCAGAACCTGGGCATGGAAGCTATCGTGTTTAACGTAGGCAGCGAGGGCTGGCAGCTTGAATTTGAAGAGGAGGCCATTATGAGCGGCAATACAGTAGAGCATGTAAAAGATGCAGCCCCCATTTTTGGCAGGTATTTCGATATCCTGGCCATCCGTACATTTCCCTCTTTGGTAAATAAGGAAGATGATTACAGCGAGTTGTACATCAACCAGTTTATAAAATATTCTGGCTTACCGGTTGTAAGCCTGGAAAGCGCAACGCTCCATCCCTTACAAAGTCTTACGGATGTTATTACAATTAAAGAAACATTTTCTCCTCAGGGGCAGGAAGTGAGGCGACCTAAAGTAGTGCTTACCTGGGCGCCACACGTAAAGCCTTTACCACAATGTGTAGCAAATAGCTTTGCACAATGGATGAATGCCTGGGGCGAAGTGGATTTTGTAGTTACTCACCCCGAAGATTATGAGCTGGATAAAAAATTTACCGGTAATGCACCCATTATTTATAACCAGGATGAGGCGTTGAAAGGTGCCGATTATGTATATGTGAAAAACTGGAGCACCTATAATGATTATGGAAAAATTTACAGCAACGAGCCTGAATGGATGCTTACACAGGAAAAACTCAAATTGACCAATAATGCCAAAGTAATGCACTGTTTACCTGTTCGCCGTAATGTGGAGCTTAGTGATGAGATATTAGACAGTCCCAACAGCATTGTAACACAGGAGGCAGGAAACAGGGTATGGGCAGCCCAGGCGGTATTGTCAGAATTACTTAAATCTCCCAATCCCTAAAGGGGCGCAGGAGTAAGGTTTGGGGCGTAACAATTTTAAAATATAAGAACAAGGAAAACCACTAAAAGAATAAAGGAATTGCAGCATTCACTAATAAAGGAGGGGAATATGGATGGAGGAAAGTATAGCCTTTTTGTTATAAAAATAGGAGGCAACATTATTAACAGTCCCCAGGCCCTGCAATCTTTTTTAAAAGATTTTGCAGCTGTTCCGGGACATAAAATTCTGATTCATGGCGGCGGTAAAATTGCTACCAAAATAGGCGACCAGTTGGGTGTGTCATCCCAGTATGTCAATGGACGCCGTATTACCGATGATGATACAATCGACATTGTAACAATGGTGTATGGAGGATTAGTGAATAAAAAAATAGTAGCACAACTACAGGCTTTAAACTGCAATGCTATTGGGTTGACCGGTGCTGATGCCAATATTATCCCTGCCACAAAGCGCCCGGTAAAACTGATCAATGGAGCACCCGTTGACTTTGGCTGGGTGGGTGATATAGATAATGAAAAATTAATAATTAATAATTTAAAATTAATTATGGATGCGGGCTTCACGCCTGTTTTTGCACCGTTAACACACGATGGGGAAGGGCATATTTTAAATACCAATGCAGATACTATTGCATCGGTATTAGCTGTTGGTTTATCTCAGTTTTATAACGTGAGGCTTATTTACTGTTTTGAAAAAAAGGGAGTGCTGGAAGATGTAACGGATGATCATTCTGTTATCAGGAATATCAACAAAGAGAAATACCGGCAATTGCTGGATGAAAATAAATTGTTTGAAGGCATTCTTCCCAAAATAGACAATGCCTTTGCAGCTATTGATGCCGGCGTAAATGAAGTGCTGATAGGCGATGCAGAGGATTTGATCCGGAATACCACAAATTCAACTGAGGGAACCTTAATTACCTGCTAATGAGTTTTGAAAAGAAGCTATATAACGATGCTGTAAACCTGTTAAAGCAGTTGATCCGCACCCCTTCCTTTAGTAAAGAAGAAGATCAGACAGCGGCTATTATTAAAGCTCATCTTGAAAGTTCCGGTATTGCTGCAGAGCAATCAGGCAACAATATTATTGCAAAGAATAAATACTTTGATGCATCTAAGCCAACAGTGCTTTTGAACTCGCATCATGATACTGTAAAGCCCAATTCTAATTATACCTTAGATCCTTTTGAACCTATAGAAAAAGATGGAAAACTATTTGGGTTGGGAAGCAATGACGCAGGCGGATGTTTGGTTTCTCTTATCTCAACCTTCATTCATTTCTATGATAAAGAAAATTTAAAATACAATATCATGCTGGTAGCAAGTGCGGAGGAAGAGATCTCCGGCTACAATGGTATAGAAGCTGTTGTAAAAGAGCTGCCACCTATTGCATTTGCTATTGTTGGAGAACCTACATTGTTACAGATGGCAGTAGCAGAACGGGGCCTGATGGTATTAGACGGTATGGCTTATGGCAAAGCGGGTCATGCGGCACGTAACGAAGGAGAGAATGCCATCAGCAAAGCGATAAAAGATATTGAATGGTTTCACAGCTATCAGTTTGAAAAGGTCTCTCCGCTTTTAGGACCTAATAAAATGTCTGTTACGGTTATTGAAACCGAAAATAAAGCGCATAATGTAATTCCGGTAATTTGCAAATACGTGATAGATGTAAGAGTAAACGAGTTATACTCTTTTGAAGAAGTACTGGCAGAAATTAAAAAGCATATACAAAGTGAAATAAAGCCCCGCTCCACGCGCCTGCGCTCTACTTCTATTTCAACAGAACATCCCATCATAAAAGCAGGACTAAATATGGGGAAAACTATGTACGGCTCACCTACTACATCCGATAAAGCGCTGATGCCTTTCCCCGCTTTAAAAATGGGGCCCGGCGACAGCGCACGCAGCCACACCGCAGATGAGTTTATTTATTTGGAAGAAATTGAGCAAGGGATTGAGGATTATACAAAAATACTTGAGTATATAATTACGAATTAAGAGATACGATTTACGATTATATCACTATTTAAATAAAGCGCACAAATCTATGGGATCTTTTAATAAAGAAGCACTGAAAACACGTACTAAGGAACTGGCAATTGGAGTAGCAAGGTTTACTTTAGAGTTGCCATATAATGTAGTAAACGAAAATTACATTAATCAAATTATCAGGTGTTCAAGCTCGGTAGGCGCTAATTATAGAGCCGCGTGCCGGGCTAAGTCAACAGCAGATTTTATAAACAAACTAAAAATTGTAGAAGAAGAAACCGATGAAACAATGTATTTTCTGGAATTGTTACAGGTTTTCAATCCCGGTAAAGAAAATACAATACAGATATTATGGAAAGAGACTAACGAAATTTTGTCTATTATTGTTACCTCGCTAAATACGTTACGTAGAAATTAGTAAGTGAATCGTAATTCGTAACTCAAAAATCTTATTTCGAATGAAACTCTGGCAAAAAGATACAACAGCACTAAAAGAAGTAGAAACCTTTACAGTAGGTAAGGATCGTGAAATGGATATGTACTTGGCACCCTTTGATGTATTGGGCTCTTTAGCGCATATACAAATGTTAGAGTCGGTAGGCCTATTGCCTGCTGAGGATTTAACGCAATTACAGTCAGCTTTAAAAGAAATTTACAGCCAGATTGAAAAGGGCGATTTTTCTCTCCAGGATAATGTGGAAGATATTCACTCACAGGTAGAGCTATTGCTGACCCAAAAGCTGGGGGATGCCGGTAAAAAGATCCACAGCGCCCGCAGCCGCAATGACCAGGTGCTGGTGGATATCAAACTTTTCCTGCGCTCCGAAATTGAAGCAATGGTAAACGCCGTTCTTCCTTTTTTTGAATTGCTGCAAACACAAAGTGAAAAATATCGGGACCATTTATATCCTGGCTATACGCATCTACAATTAGCCATGCCATCGTCTTTTGGTCTGTGGTTTGGTGCTTATGCCGAAAGCCTGGTAGACGATATGATCACCTTGAAAGGTGCTTTTGAAATAGTAAACAAAAATCCTTTAGGCTCTGCAGCCGGCTATGGGTCATCATTTCCCATCAACAGGCAAATGACTGCTGATCTGCTGGGCTTTGCTTCACTTAACTATAATGTGGTATATGCGCAAATGGGCCGTGGCAAAGCGGAACGTATTGTGGCACAGGCCCTGGCTAATATTGCCGATACCTTATCGCGCATGAGCATGGACATGACCTTATACCTGAACCAGAATTTCAGCTTTGTGAGTTTTCCGGCAGCGCTTACCACTGGCAGCAGCATCATGCCGCACAAAAAAAATCCTGATGTATTTGAGCTGATCCGCTCACATTGTAATCGCATTAAGGCGCTGCCTAACGAGATCATGATGATGACAACAAATCTGCCTTCAGGCTATCACCGGGATTTGCAGCTTCTAAAAGAACATTTATTCCCCGCGTTCAAAACACTAAGGGATTGTATTGAAATGGCCGGGTTAATGCTTTCTAATATCGATATTAAAAAAGATATTCTTTCTGATGAAAAATATAAATACCTGTTTACAGTTGACCTGGTGAACCAGTTAGTACTGCAGGGTGTTCCTTTCCGGGATGCTTATATACAGGTAGGCCGCTCAGTAGAAGATGGTACTTATAAAGTACCGGAGCAAACGGAAATTAAAAATCCGCACGAGGGCAGTATTCAAAATTTAAATACGAAAGAGATTAAAAGTTTGATGAATAAAGTGGCAGCAGACTTTGGTTTTGAAAGGATCCATCAGGCTATTGACAGGCTGCTGAATTTGTAGTAACTTTAGAGTATGGGATTAGTATATGCAGATATTGAATTAGTTAACGCTGATGATCTTGCTTTAGCCAGATGGCATATTATCGGGGAAGAAGAAATTAAGCGCATGCGTGTAAACATGCTTGTGGATAGCGGCGCTTATATGATGGCTATTAACGAAACCATACAGGAGCAATTAGATCTAGTAGGCCCCATCATGGTAAAGTTTAAAAACAGAACAGCTTCCTGCAATGCTGTAGTGCTCCAGGGAGATAATGAGCCTCTTTTGGGTGCTATTCCAATGGAAGAGATGCCTGCCCGCCTTCCTTCGTTTAAAATTTTATAGCAGGCGGGGATGTGCTTATTCACCCCCAGCGAAATGAGCTGATCGTAAACCCCGAACATCCTTATTATGCGCAGCTTCGTCTAACATCCATACAATATCCCCTTTTTTAAGGCTTATGTTTTGGGAAAAATATGCGAACATCCATGGGAAGAGATACGCGCATATTATTAACCCGGCAATCGGCTACCTGGCAACCGGATTGATCAGCGTAACTATTACAGGCCCCAGTGCAGAATTCTTCAATGCTATGAGCACATCTATCATGGTATTGGGAAAAAGCAGGATTGAAACTGCTTAAGAAATACCCGTCGTACAAAGCCGTGATCATAGAAGATAGCGGTAAGGTCATCACTTTGCGGGGAATGAGGCTGAAAAAATATATTATAAAATAGCTTTATTTGCGGTAAAATTTTCCGGAATTTCTATTGGCATAGGTGAAGAACAAAAAGTAGAAAAGCTATTGCCACATTGGCTTGCGTTGTATTAGTCCTTTCTCTTCAACCTGCTAAGCTGCAATTCCCGTACAACGACCCCTTCCGGCGATTGTATTTTGATATCCGTAAACGGAGTGGTTGGGAAAAATATTTCCGTCATCACGCTCAGCCCGTTATCTGCAAATAATTCTACTGATGCCACATCTAGCACCAGCGTCATATCTATTTCTTTGTTATCCGAAAAACGTGGTGCAAAATGCCTTTTTGCAAAATCTTTTTCAAACGATGTATCACCACTTTTGCTACGGTCAATAAAATACTGGTTTGCTTTGGCATCAAAGCCGATTACAACCTCTTCTCCCTGCGCGTTAGATAAAAGAACATTGAATGATTTTGCGTTGCTGGTCGTTAGTTTTAATATAGCTGCACCGTCCAGCTTTTCTGCTTTTTTAGTTACATCAAAGCTTCCTGCTTTTATATTTTTTAATACGATGCTTTTCCCAAAAGTTGTGTACAGCTCTTTTACAGGTTCGGAAACCACAAGATATTGATGGCCTGTTTTTTTAACAGAAAGCTCCCTTGCAATGGTAGTAGCGCTGCGCCAGTTTTTAGTAGGCACTACGTTAGCATATTGCCAGTTGCTCATCCAGCCCAGGAATACTTTCCGGTCGCCGGTATTGCTCCAGGTAATACCGGCATATTCGTCCGGCCCATAATCCAGCCAGCGGGTTTGCGTATCGAAGGGTTTAAATTCCTTCCCGTCAAAATCTCCTGTGAAATATTGTGTAGCGGAACCCCCATTAGGCCCGCCGGGGCTCAGGTTTACGATCAGTACCCATACCTGTTTGCCATCTACAGTAAAAGGAACCAGATCGGGGCATTCCCACACACCACCTTGTGCACCAACATTTTTACCGAATTTGCTTTCCTCCTTCCAGTTTTTCAGATCGGGAGAGGAATAAAAAGTAATATGATCTAAAGTAGCCAATGTCATGATCCATTTTTGAGCAGGTTCATACCACATCACTTTAGGATCGCGAAAACCTGGAATACCGGGGTTAGGCAACACTGGATTGCCTTTGTATTTGGTCCAGGTCTTTCCTTCATCCAGGCTGTAAGCAATGCTTTGCGTTTGAAATGTCTCAAACCCTTCGTTTTCCATCGCGTGGCTGTGGTTGGTATAGATTGCTATCATTGCATTTTTTCCAAAACCCGCGGTATTGTTTACATCTATCACGGCGCTGCCGGAAAAGATAGTGCCCAAAGCATCGGGGTATAAAGCAATAGGCTGCTCCTGCCAGTGTACCAGGTCGGTACTGGTGGCATGGCCCCAATGCATAGGTCCCCACACAGTGCTATGAGGATAATGCTGAAAGAACAGGTGGTAGGTGCCATTATAATACACCATGCCGTTGGGGTCGTTCATCCAGCCTTTTTTAGGGGTGAAGTGAATGAGCGGGCGGTGAGGCTCTCCGGTTTGAGCACCTGTATAATAACAGGCTAAAAAAGATATCAGCACTATTGTAAGCCTCATCCATATCAGGGAACAGCTACTACTATAAAAGCATCTTACTTTCTTTATCATATTTTCATATTTTAAAAACCTTACCAACCAGCCTCTTTCCTTTTAGAGTTAATGAATCGATCTTATTCATTAGCGCTTGCCGGTTACGTCAAAGACCATCTTCCTGATTACTTCCTTTTTTTTGTGTTGATTAAACGTGAAATAGTAATGCCTGCCATTTTTCAACGGTTTGTACTTAGAAAATCCCTTATTGTCGACCGTTATTTTTCCGGGCGGTGAGTAATCAAAATAATTGCTATCGGGAAAAACTGCCTGCATAACGGCGGTTAGATCCCATGTTTCACGGTCATACGGCATTTTCATATAATGAAAATAAGAATTTACAACCGGGTGATGCCAATACTCTTTGAACCCGTCAAGCAATGCTTTAGAAGGGAATTGTAAAGCATGGCCGATTTCAAAACCACTGGTATAAACAGGGGTTGGCCATTTGCTGAAAACCAGTTGAGCAGATTGGATATCCTCCAAAATATTGTACTCTGCAATAGGCCGTTCTCCAAAACTTCCCGCCATCAGATACAATTTTGAAACTTTTCTTTCGACCAATGCTGTTCCATTTAGCGATGAAAATTCATCTGGCGGAGAATTCAGCAGCCTGGCAATATTGGTAGAAAACCCAACAACAATAAATATAGCAGAGGAGTCGGGGCATGCTGCCAGCACTTTTCGCTGCAGTTTGAATGCTTCCGTTGTACGTTTGAGAACGGTACTGTCTGTAAAAAAAAGAAGACTATCATTTTTCTTATAGGTCAGCGTTTGGGGGATGTAGCCGCCCGGATCGGGGGTGATGCCGTTATTTCCTACATAGCCTATAGGAATAAAGGGAAGCTGGTAATATTTATTCAGCATGTCTACGTACAACACCGCCCCCGGGTACGCTTTTGAAATAGTTATTGCTCTGAGATCAATCAACCCCTGCTTCTGGTAATGATAAAGCATTGCTAATGCCAAAACATCGTCGATATCATTTCCTATATCTGTATCAAAGAGTACGATTTTAGGCGCAGGTTTTTGTGCGTGCAGAAATACTGTCGTATTCACCAAACACAGGAGTGCGCAGGCATATAAGTATTTAACCATATTGTAAATTCTTATCGCTATTGGTATAGCTATTTTAACAGATCCGCAATCTCCGACTTCTGACGCAGATAATTATCCAAACTCCTGTCAAATGCGCTGAAAGAAGAAGCCGTTTTACTGGCAAGGCCGATAGCCACCGGTTTGCCCATTTTTTGTTCCAGTAACCTGTAATATTCATAGTCCTCCATTCCTTTCCTGATATTCTCCATGCGTATACTGTTGAGCGGTCCCTCTTCTCCCGGATAGATCAGGATGCCATCACCATGCAGCCACTGATATTCTTCTGTTGGTGTTGTTATAGAGAGGTAATCTATTTTCGGAGCGGTATCTTTACGAATGACTGTGGGATAGCGCCAGTTTATTTTATTATACTGCGTGAGCCCCCAATACAGGAAGCCATCAACCTCTTGCCCATACGCCATTGAGCTCAATAAGATCCTGGCTTCTATCAATGGGTTTTCTATACGCCAGTTAGGCATGGGGTAGTAAGGCTGCAGAGAAATATATGCCCATACTTTTCCACCGGACTGCCTTATAGATTGTGCGAGGCTCTGGTTGTAGATATTATCGAAAATGTGAAGGATGAGTATATCTATATTCAGCTCTTTCATTTTTTGAGCTGATTTGATGTGCATCGATGTTGTTGCGATGGGAATGCTGGGGTATATCGACTTTATGTGAGCATGCACTTTTTTCATCGTTTCAAAATGACTTTCTTCACACTCATCAAAACCATAAAAAACTCCGTTATTTTCTGCTGCTATTCCTGACGCAATGACCGCATCTATATAATCCCGGCTTTTTTCAAAACGAGCAATCAGCATTTCGGCGCTTGCATTGCGATCTTCCCATGTTGCCGTTACCGGATAGATCACAAAACCATTCATTTTTGGTCGATATGATGCATACTCATCCATCGTTATCTTCCATTGATCCTGTCCTTTCGAACCGTCCAGGTACATATCTGTAGGACTGATACGTTGTGCTGCCACATGATCCAGCCATGCTTTCCTTACAGAGGGACTCCAGGAGCTGCCGTAGGCAAGAGTCAGGTATTCGAATGAAAGCGAAAACAATGTTGGCAATCCTGGCTTCACGGGTAGATCAAAATTGCAAACTTCCAATTCAATAGCTATCGACTCCTTTTGGCCGTCCAGCTGAATTTCTACGGCCCCATTATAAATCCCCGCTGCAGCGCCCGCTGGCACTGAACAATTAACCCAAATGCAATTGGACCAGTTCTTTATTAAAACCGGATTATCTTTCTTCAATAACGGATCGGGGTACCAGCCGGGTAACTGGCCCGAAACATCCTGGGAAACAGGATGTCCGTTAAAAGTTTGCACATACACATACCCTACCTGGAACCATTCCAGCCCGTTGATGCGATTGGTTCCGTTGAAAAGACTCCCTGTTTTGACCGTGACATTTTTAATGTCTGTTTGCGGACGTATCACTATTTGGAAGCTTTCTGTTTCATTGCGGCCGGCTTTTAAACGAATAGCTTTTCCTTCTTCGGGTATGTCATTGGGCATTACTTTCCTGGATCCTGAAACAGTAGCGATCGTATATAACAGTTTACCGGAAGAACTGCCTTCCTGCGTTTCCTTGATCTTCCTTGCGCAGGAAACCTGCGGCTCAAACAGTAACAGTCCGGATCCTGCTATTGCCGTTCGCTTGATAAAATTTCTTCTTGTAGTGAAATGACTGCCGGTATTACTTGATTTTTTCATAAGATCTCTTCCTGGTATATTTTACGTATACTGTGATTATTGGCATCAACAACATAAACCTCTCCATTAGGGCCAGTGGCTACACCTGTAGGATTATTGAATAGTCCTTCTGCTTTCAGGCCATCCTTAAAGCCGCTCTTTGTACCGCCAAAAAAAGTTGACACATTATTGTTTCTAACGTTAATGAACCGAATACTTTGATCGGTGTGGTTACCTCCGTCATTATACCAGGGGCCTCCGTAAGGGCCGGAATCTCCGGCCACATAAAGGTTTCCGGTAGCAGCATCCACCGCTATGCCCCAGGGCCTGTCAAACTTAGCCGAAGTGCCTATTCCATCTTCATAGCCCGCAACCCCGGCCGTTCCTGCAATAATAGTTGTGCTTAACGGATTACCGGCAAATGCTTTCAGGTCTACACTGTGAATAACCGACTTCCCTGTTTCTACGATGTACATTATACCCTGCTGATTGATGGTAATGCCACTGGTCCAGCCCAAATTGGTAACAACAGCCGAAAGGTTGCCATTGGGTTCTACACGGTATACCGCCCCGTTCGTAAGTGAGCCAACGTATACCTGGCCATTCCTTGGGTCAACGGCAAGCCCCACAATGTCGCCCACACCTGTAACGGTGCTCACGGTCCCATTCCTGGAAATTTTCCGTAGCTTGGCATTCCAGGTATCGGCCACGTACACATTTTGATCTTTATCCACAGCTACATTAAACGGGGTGTCAAACCTGGCCTGTTCACCGGTACCGTCTGTGCTTCCGGCGGTGCCTTGTCCTGCTAAAGTTGTCACCACTCCATCGGGCGTAATTTTCCTGATCCGGTTATTGCCTGCGTCGGCCACATACACATTACCTGCGGCATCTACTGAGAGGCCGGGCGCCCTTACAAAATTGAATTGCGCCACCTTTCCATCTCCGTCTGCAAAACCAGCAACGCCTGTTCCTGCCAATGTTTTCATTCTCCACTGGTATATAGGGGGAAACTTAAAAGCCGTTGCGCTCTTACCTACACTGTTACCTATTTTAACTTCTACCAGCCCTGTTCTGGCTTCGGGAACAATGAGCAGTATACGGTCTTTGGTAACACCTGTTATCTTTGCTTTCACGCCGTTGATGGTTACTTCCACGTCGGCTATATTGGTCGAAAAATTATTCCCGAATATCATCATTTCAACGCCCCCGCTTCCTTCCGACGGTATAAAACGGTCGATCGTAATGGGCTCTGAGGCATTGTGTTCCGGGTTATAGTCTTTTTTGCAGCTTGCCATTGATAAAATGAGCAGTGGGAACAGTAAGGTTATAAATATTTTCATCTGTAATATTTTTTATTTTTTTATCAATTGTATCCGGGGTTTTGTACCAGATTCTTGTTCCTGTTTAATTCTGTTTGCGGAATGGGGAACAGGTCATATTTATTGTTATAGAACCGGTTTTCTACAATAAAAGGCTCATACTTCCAGTTTGCGCCTGTTCGGGTTATCTTCATACCATGTACCTCTTTTAACACCTGCTCGCCGATTCTCCATCGCCTGATATCCCAAAACCTGTGCGATTCAAAAGCCAGTTCGATACGCCTTTCATTCCGGATTCGTTCGCGCATCTGAACTTTTGTTAATCCTCCTGGCAAAGGTGGCATGTTTACGCCCGGACGGGCCCTGATTTGATTAATGGCATCGTATACCGATTGATCGGGAGCGTCTAATGCTTCATTTTGTGCTTCTGCATAATTCAGCAGCACTTCGGCGAAGCGCATATAAATAAAATAATGACTTCCAGGCCGCCAGATAGGGGTTATACTACCTGTTTCGTCTAATGTTTTAGCTAAGTAATAACCCGTGCGGGTATAGTTATTTCCCGGGCCATTCAGGCCATCCAATCCACCTTCGAAAGTTTCGATGGGTACACTTCGCCAGGGCATATTGTTATGAATAACAGTCATTTTAAATCTCGGATCCCGGTTTTCGTAGGGGTTCAACGCATCGTAAAGCGGTGATTCTTTATAAGATTTTCCATCTTTCATTTCAAAGGCATCTACCAGTTCCTGGCTGGGCTGCACAATAGAAAAGCCACCCTGGCTTGGCATTAAGTTGTTACGGAGCTGATCTTCATAATTGCCCGTATACTGAAAAATGGTCTCGACCGACTGACGTGTATGCAGCATTCCTTTAAATGATTCGTGCAGGCGATACTGATTTAAATCCATCACTTCCTTAGCGGCTGCGGCGGCCTTCTGCCATTTTTGAACTTTTTGTTCAGGGTTATGCAGTAAGCTTGCCGCGTAAAGCAGGGTGCGGGCTTTAAGTGCCATGGCAGCTCCTTTTGTGGCTCTGCCCAGATCCCTTAGGCTATAGGTTAGCGGAAGCAGCGCTATTGCATTGTTACAGTCATCTGCAATCTGATCAACCACTTCTTCGCCTGTGGCCCGGGGGATAGCAAGGTCATCGCTCGCCTGCAGCACACGGTTTACCAGTGGCACTCCTCCATAACGTTTAAAAAGTTCGGCGTATACCCAGGCCCGCAGAAAGTAGGCTTCTCCTTTCATACGGATCTTACCCGCCTGTTCTTCTTCGCGATTGTTTGTAGATATTGGCAGGCCATCAATTTTCTCAAGAAACAGGTTCACCTTCCGAAGCGTTACATAGGCAGATGCCCACTGATCAATAGGATTGTTATTAGGTGTAAAATTCCCATCGTATGTAAATTTTGGACTTGGCCAATAGGCATAAGCGCAATAGCCGTTATCTGTGGCTCCATCGTAGGAAAAAGACCAAAGGTTACCGCCTACCCAGTCAATCGTAAGGCCCGATCCGTAAACCTGTGCCAGGAAACGTTCTGTTTGCCTGTAATTACCGAATACTTCTTCGTCGGACATTCCACCTGATTCTGCTTTATCAAGATATGCATCTAATTTTTTACAGCCGGTGAAAAGAAGAAGAATCCCCAGAATGATATTTAATTTTTTAAATGAGCAAGACATAATTGATATTGTTTAATCGTATTAGAGATTTACCGATAATCCGAAATTGTATACTTTCTGTTGGGGGTAATTGTTACCACTTCCGCTTCTTGTTTCCGGATCATATGATCCGCCTATTTTATCCCAGGTAAAGAGGTTCATTCCATTAGTATATATTCTTAAAGAATTGAATTGTTTTGTTTTCGTGAGCTTTAACTTTCTAAACGTATAGCCTATTTCGGCATTTTTTAACCTGATATAAGAAGCATCCTTCAGGAAAAAAGAAGTAGGCCGGTGGTTATTATTGTTGTACCCGTAGTGTAATACAGGGTAGCTGGCAGATGCCGCGGTTTCGGGTGTCCACCGGTTCAGGTGATGGCGAAGAACATTTTTGCCTTCTACAAATTCGTAAGCCGCCTGGTCGCTCAGCATTACATTCGAACCGGAAGCTCCCTGGAAAAGACAGCTCAGATCAAAGCCTTTCCAGCTCATCCCTAAATTAATGCCATAGAATTTTTCAGGCACATTTGTTTTGCCAATTGGGCCTGCGTCGTTGTCATCAATAACCTGATCGTCGTTTAGATCGCGGTAACGGATATCGCCCGGTATCACCTGCCCAAACTGTTTGGCGTGGTTTTCGATTTCCTCCTTATTGCTAAAGAATCCGTCTGCCTGCAGCCCAAAAAATTGTCCCAATGAATGGCCTGTCAGCATGAGGTAAGGATATGGCTTAGGCTCCTCATCCATAAAAACGATCTTATTCTTTGCCAAAGACATATTTGCCCGTATGAAATAGTTAACCTGTCCTACTCTTTTCCGGTGATTCAATTCAATTTCGTATCCCGTATTGGAGACTTCTCCAAAATTGACTGGCGCAAGATTTCCGGCAGGAATACCTATGGTAGAAGGAACAGAACCTCTTGTAATTAAAATGTTATCTCTTTTTTCCTTAAACAGGTCTACATTCAATTCAAACAAACCGTTCCACATTTTTATTTCTACGCCGACATTTGCCTTACGACCTATTTCCCAGGAAATATCGGGGTTTGACATAGCGCCTTCTCCCACACCGCTCATCCATATAAGAGGGTCGCCAAAATTGTACCCCGACTGATCGTTGTATTCTGAAATGAACAGCCATCTTCTCCCATTTAGCTGGTCGTTACCCGTTAAGCCATAAGAACCCCTGAGTTTCAGGAAAGACAATACCTTGTTGTTTTTTAAAAACTTTTCCTGGGAAATGATCCAGCCGGCCGAAAGGGCAGGGAAGAAACCATACCGGTTTTTTTCTGCAAAATTATCTGTACCATTATAGCCAGCGTTAAACTCTGCGAAATAGCGGTTGTCAAAATTATACGTAATACGTGTCACCAGGCCCTGCGAAACATATGGGATCTGGCCACCAATTACTTTTTGGGTACGATTGGCTAACAATAGCCCTGTAACAAAATGTTTGCTGAAAGCCCCTGCATAGTTAAGCGACATGTCCATCCAAACATCCCTGTTCTGGCCAAAGGAGGAAGAAGGAGCAGAAAGGGGTAGGTCTTCTCCAATGTAAGTATAACTGGCCAGATCAGAAAAGTCGCCAAAACCATTGTAGTATGCCGATCGCTCACTTCTCGTTCTTCCAAACCGGTTCCTGAAATACCCGTCAAACGAATAGTTACCCTTAATGGAAAGCCCTTTTAAAATAAAATCCAGCTTATGGGATGCCGATAACATTCCTGATAAAGAAGAATTAAAGTTCTGGTAATACCCCTGTGTATTGAGCCAGTAAAAGGGATTTAATAAGGCAGGTGTTTGAGCATAAAAACCTGTAGGATATTTTACCGGATATGCGTTGGGGGTTACCTTCTGGAGCATGTCAAACAACTGCGAAGCAGAAGCTCTTGGATACCGCCCGTTTTCTATGGCACCGAAAAGATTGAGCGACAGCGAAAAATCTTTATTGAAGTCAATATCAATGTTAGAACGGAAGTTGTATCGTTTAAAAGATATGTTAGGGTCATATTTAGGTTGCTTCTCCGATTTGTAAATGCCATCCTGGTTGGTATATCCTATGTTTACAAAATACTTTGTTTGCGGGCTGCCACCACTGATATTAAAATTTGTTTGAGAAAGTAATGAATTTTTCAGCGCTTCATCCATCCAGTTTACATCCGGGTACTTCAGGGGGTTGATACCGGTTCGGTAAGCCTCCAGTGCGATTTCGTTGTAAGGAATCAATATGCCATCGGGGTTATCGTTACGGTAAGCTTCATTAGCCAGGGTGGCATAGTCGTAAGAACCCAGTATCTGCGGCAGCCGTGTTGGCGTTTGTACGGCGTATTGTGATGATATCTGTATGCCCGGTGCACCCAGTTTTCCTCTTCTTGTAGTGATGATAACAACACCGTTAGCGCCTTTAACACCATACAAAGCGGTAGCAGATGCGTCTTTTAGGATAGTGATGTTTTCAATTTCATTTACGTCCAGCAGGTTAATAGCACTATAATCCTTTTGCACTCCGTCAATCGTTATCAACGGCGATACGCTGTTAAACGTTGCCCGGCCCCGGATCAGCAGGTCGGCATTATCGTAACCGGGCTCGCCGCTTCGCTGCATGGTTATTAATCCCGGAAGGCGACCAGCCAGCGCGTTTGTTACATTGGCAACAGGGCTTTGCTTGAGCTCTTTGGTAGAAACGGATGCCAGTGAACCTGTTTGTGCAATTTTTTTCTGTGATTGCCCAAACCCAAGTATAACAATCTCTTCCATACTTTCTTCTTTGGGACGCATAATAATATGCAGGGGTTTGTAATCAATAATCCTGTACCGGTAAGGCTGGTAACCAACTGCCGTAAAAATAATATGGTCGCCAATCTCAGCCGAAATGCTGAATTGCCCCTGCTGATCGGTAGACGCAGCCGTTTTCTTTTCTTCTACGCTAACAGAAACACCCGCTATAGGATTACCTGCCGAATCTACCACCAAACCGCTGACCTCCTGTTGCCTGTCCTGCGTCAGGTCGGGCTGTTGTTGTACCTGTTTTTGGGAGAGGTTATTCAGCTCATTTTTTTTAATTACAATAACCTTGTCATGCAGCTCATAGGTCAGCGGCTGGTTGTTGAATACAATATCCAACGCTTTATTCAATGCAGCCTGTTGTACGGCAATGCTAACAGCAGATGCTTTTTTCAGGTCGGGGCTATTATAAAAAAGCGTGTAGCCTGTTTGCTTCTCAATTTTTTTCAGCACCGTAAGCATGGAAGCGTTCTTTTCATTCAAGCTGATTTGCTGGGCAAATACGCCTGCAGACACGCTTAGGCAGGAAACAGATAAGAGGAGTATAGTGATTTTTACTTTAATAAGAATCAAATGCATTGTAAGTTTTCTGAGAAGAAAGCTTTTGTGGGATCGCTCCAGTTTGGCATGCAGAATAGAGTGATAACCGAATTTTTGTGTAAAATTCATTTTGTTGATAATTAAGGTTTATAGTAAATGGACTGATCGCCTTATTTTAAAGGAGTTTGGAGCAATGCTTATTTTCTCCTGGCAATTGCAGTGTAGCAGTTTTTTTTATTGTTCCGGAATGTTTTTTTTGCTTCTTTCATATTGTATCGTTTTTAGTAAATAATTAATTTCCTGTTTTCCATTTTATAGTTAATGCCAGTGGTGGTTTTCAGGATATTTAATGCTGTGTGTAAGTTGGTGTTTCGTGGGATCTTTCCATAGAATGCGTCCGATTGCTCAGCGTTAGGATGTTTGTTTTCTACTTCTATATTGTACCAGCGGCTATAAGCATCCAGCACCGTTTGCAGGCTGGCGTTTTCAAAATAAAAGAACCCCTCCTTCCAGGCGGTCACACCCTCCAGAGGCACCTCTTTAACACGCATTGTTTGGTCTGTTTTATTAAACAGCAGTTGCTGGCCGGGTTTTAGCGTTTTGTTAAAGAATTCTTTTTCTGCACTAACCTGTACCGAACCTTCAATTAAGGTTGTGCTTATATAGGCGCTTTCATAGGTATTGATATTAAATTGTGTTCCTAACACCTTCACCACCTGGTTGTTGACGGTAACGAAAAAAGGTACAGGCTGTTTCCCTGCTTTAACCTTCGCAATGTTGAAAAATGCTTCTCCTTTTAAAAGCTGTACTTCGCGTTTTTCTTTCGAAAACGCAATCGGATAACGCAGGGTGCTTTCATAATTCAGGACGATACTGGAACCATCTGGGAGAAACACTGTATACTCGCCACCGCGCGGCGTTGAAATAACATTCATAGCAGATGTAGCGCCTGTGGCTCTGTTACCGGTGGAATGGTAATACAGCTCTCCGTTTGCTTTTTTCTCGATGGTAAATCCCGAATCTGTTATAATGTTGCCGGGCTGGATACTGTCCAGGTTCACCGTAATGCCGTTGGATAATGTTAACAAGGCTTTTTTGCCCCCGGGCAGAATATTGGTGACAATATCCGCTTCTAAATGGCTATTCCTATAGAAAAAATAAAAACCTGCGCTAAATAACAACAGGAGTGAAGCTGCAACTGCGATGCGCCTGAATAAGCGGACTGGCATGTGCAGGATGAAAGCAGGTTTAACGGCTTGATCCTGAGCCATGCGTTCTTTAAAGCTCAGCAAGGATTTTTGCAACTCGTGTTCTTCAAGAGGCGTTGCGTCAGGATGCCTGAATTCATCCAGCCAACGGTACAACAGCTGCTTTTTATGTTCGTTCAGATTTCCTTTCCTGAATTGCTTCAGCAGATTTTTTATGTGATCCATATTGCTTTTACATGGATGCCTTTACCAGCATCTATAACAATATGTCGATTGAAAATGTATTAATAGGTAGTCAGATCAATAAAAAATCATAAAAAAAGAATAAATCAGTAATTTCTTTTTTAGAATTTTAATGGCACTCTTAATATGGGTAGATACGGTGTGAACAGACAGCCCTAACTGAGCTGCAATTTCTTCGTGACTAAGATTTTCATTCCGGCTTAGCAGGAAGGCCTGTCGCATACGTGGAGGCAGCTTCTCAATTTCACTCTCTATATAGTTTTTAAATAAAGATTCGCGTGCTGTAAAATCGGTATTGGCGATCACCTGGTGCATAAACTGGTTGATGCTTTGAAGATATACTTTCTGTCTTTTTGATTTGCTGATATGATCGAGTATTTTGTATTTGACTGCTTTGATGAGATAATTGTTAAGCTTTTCCTGTAGTACGATCTGTTTGCGGCGGTTCCATACCTGCAATAATATATCCTGCACTATATCTTCTGCCTCTTCAAGACTGGCCAGTTTACTATGTGCGTAGCGAAGCATATCGGGGTAGAATTTTACATATATCTTTTCATAGGCTGATCTGCTGTCGGCTATACATACGCTATCCAGCAATTCTTCATCTGAAAGATTCTGCAAATTCATTTAATGAATACCTCCTGGCAATTTGTGAATGGTCTTAAATTGTTCATACGAAGTTAATAGTTTAGTAACTAAACTGCTTAATATGGGCACACGCATTAAAAATTATTGAGCATTCTTTAAAAGAGCGAGCAAATAGTCTTTATTTCTATCAGCCTTTTTTGTTTTCGCTTAATACTTAGCCTTTTCCCTCCCTTTTTTTCTTCGGATTGGTTAAGGAGGTTGAGCGCGATTTTGCTCATAAAGGAAAAGTTCCGGGCAGCATTTACCTGCTCTTTTTGTACTGGCCTCCTCATTAAAGCTGAGTCTAAGACCCAGTGGAGATTTTTTCTATGCCTCAATGTTCTCTTTGTAAAGCAGATGGGGCCCCTGTCGTTTGTTCAAAGACCTCCTTTATATCATCATGCAAGTGCTTTTGGTTGTCTTTCACCGCCAAAATGTATTCAGCTCCTACCAGGATTCATTGTCCTGGCCGTAATCTTCAATATAAAAGTGAAAACGCCTCTTTTCATACAAACAACTACCGGTTCTTTTTTAGAATACGCTGTATAAGTTCCTTATAAGCTTTGGCATATTTTAACATGCCTATATCCGTTGGATGAATTTCGTCCACGGTATCATTCATATCCAAACCTATATCCTCATGTCTGAGATAGTATAAGTTTTTTATCCCTTGTTTTTGCAGCTCTTTATACGTAGAAAGGGAGGCGTCATTTATAGCCCAACTGGATGCCAAAAGAGAGGAGCTTATCCGGTTCCCAAATGTAGAAGAATGATCCACCAGGATAACAGGTGTTTCCGGATGTCTGGACCGAATTGTATTAACCGTATTTATGAGCCCAGGTCTGATACCATCCACACCCATATTGGGCATACAATCCAGTATAAATATCCGGGCTTCTTTTTCTACGATCAGATCTACCACCTCTTTTTCTAACCGGCCATTCCCCGAAAAGCCGAGATTGACTATGGGGATGTGAAGGTCTCTGTTCAAAATATTTGTCCAGGCCAAACCTGCTCTGGACACACAGCCTCCCTGGGCAATGGAAGTCCCATACACTACGATAGGTTTTTCGGAAGACACAGGTACAAATTCAAAAGTATTGCCTTCAGGAATACCTATTTCCAACCATTCGACGGAATTGTATAACGGCAGGTACAAATGAAAGCTACCGCCTGGTTGGGGTTTTTCCTTATCCGGCGGCAAGACGGTGTAAGTATAAGTAATCGTATCCTGAAAGCTATACTTTCCATAGGACCATGACCAGCTCCCATCTGTATTTTCCATAAACAGATCCAGACCAGAAACTCCGGTGGCAGGGAAATGATCCATAGCATATCTTTTTTCAGCAACCACGTATCTTACTATGATCTGCTTTGCATCTGTATTGAATATCAATTTCAATCCGGCTGCATTTTCAGACAGAGCCCACACCACTTTTCTGACCAGGTGCTCTGCTCTCGCAGGTAATCTGTCATAAAATGATTTTATTTCCTGACCCTTCCATAGCTGATTATGCACGGTAGAAAAACCGGCTGTAGAAGGATTATGCCAGACAAATTTCCTCTGTGCCGAACAAGGCAACCCCGGGAGCAGCATTAATAGAAAAAACAAAAATCTGTACATCATATTAAAAATAATAACCCGTTGGTAGAATTAATTATGACAAAAAAATAAAAACATCCCCATAGCAAGGATTTTTGCAATTCGTGCTCTTCAAGAGGCGTTGCGTCAGGATGATTGAATTCATCCAGCCAACGGTACGACAGCTGCTTTTATATTCGTTCAGATTTCCTTTTCCTGAATTGCTTCAGCAGATTTTTTATGTGATCCATATTGCTTTTACATGGATGCCTTTACCAGCATCTATAACAATATGTCGATTGAAAATGTATTAATAGGTAGTCAGATCAATAAAAAATCATAAAAAAAGAATAAATCAGTAATTTCTTTTTTAGAATTTTAATGGCACTCTTAATATGGGTAGATACGGTGTGAACAGACAGCCCTAACTGAGCTGCAATTTCTTCGTGACTAAGATTTTCATTCCGGCTTAGCAGGAAGGCCTGTCGCATACGTGGAGGCAGCTTCTCAATTTCACTCTCTATATAGTTTTTAAATAAAGATTCGCGTGCTGTAAAATCGGTATTGGCGATCACCTGGTGCATAAACTGGTTGATGCTTTGAAGATATACTTTCTGTCTTTTTGATTTGCTGATATGATCGAGTATTTTGTATTTGACTGCTTTGATGAGATAATTGTTAAGCTTTTCCTGTAGTACGATCTGTTTGCGGCGGTTCCATACCTGCAATAATATATCCTGCACAATATCTTCTGCCTCTTCAAGGCTGGCCAGCTTACTATGGGCGTAACGAAGCATATTGGGGTAGAATTTTACATATATCTTTTCATACGCAGACCTGCTATCGGCTATACATACGCTATCCAGCAATTCTTCATCTGAAAGATTGTGTAAATTCATTTAATGAATACCTCCTCGCAATTTGTGAATGGTTTTATATTGTTCATACGAAGTTAATAGTTTAGTAACTAAACTGCTCAATATGGTGTCAGGAAGAAAAGGAGAATCCATCTCCAAAAGTGATTGAGGCGTTTTTTATTTTTTGGATATAGAGCTAAGCAGACAGTACTTCACATTGTGAATTTAATAATATACTTTAAATCCCCGGCAGGTGTATTATACATAGCCTCCCTTAAAGTGAGCCCACAGCTGCTTCATCTAACATCCATACAATATCCCCTTTTTTAAGGTTTACGTTTTGAACAGGATATGTAGCTTTTGCATTTTTAGAAAAAATATGTTTAACAACCGGGGCTTTGGCGGCGCCGGCCACCAGGAACATTACTTCTTTACTGTTATTAATAAAACGATAAGTAGAGCTGAGACGATAGGTTTGTTTACTTTCAACCCATACTTCCTTTATATATCTTTTCGTTTCGTTTAAAACATCTGTACCCGGAAATAAAGATGAGGTATGTCCATCATCGCCCATGCCAAGCAGCGTCAGGTCAATTTGCATTTTCTTACCCAATGTGCCTCCCAGTATTTTTTCGTATTGGTCAGCACAATTCCTGGCTTCACCTTTAACAGGCATTGCCAGCACATTTTTCCGTGGAATTTTTACATGATCTAACAAGGCTTCTTTTACCATCCTGTAATTGCTGTCTTCGTGCGTGTGCGGAACAAAGCGCTCATCACCCCAAAGCAATACTACCTTTTTCCAGTCTATATTTCTTGAGAATGCAGGAGTTGCCAGCAACTGGTACAATCTTTTAGGGGTGCTTCCGCCTGAAAGGGATACTGAAAACCTGCCGGTATCTGCAATGCTTTTATTACATCTTTCTACAAAAAAATGAGCAGTTGCCACACTTAATGCCTCTGCATTTTCCCAAATCAGTTTTATCTGTTGCATATTTTTATTTTGATGTTTAAAGATAGGGCGGCATTAATAAAATCTTAAAATATTCTGTTGCAAGGCACAATTTTAGGGCCTTATTCACATTTTACGATGGATTTCGTTATTTTCACATTACGAACGGATATATATTAAGATTAATTTTAGTTAAGAAAAAGAATAGTACCTGCAATGTTTATCAAAAAAGCATTACCTGCCCTGGCATTATTAGCATGCTGCGCCTGCGGGAGTAAAATACCTCAAAAAACAAATGTCTTAAGCAAGCCTCCATCGCAGCAAAAGAAATCAACAACAAAGCCGGTAACTGATAAGCCTGAACAAACCGTATTTACAAAACCTGAACAGAAAACCAGGGATAATAAGACCAATGATAAGCCTGAACCAACAAATGTAGAGGCCGAAAGACCTCAGATTACTTATACGCCACCTGCTTCATTTAACGCGCTTCCGGAAATGGAATATGGATCCCGTTCTTTTTATCTAAATAAAGTAGATAGTTTGCAAAAGGCCTACTCAGTAAGTGATTATAATAAAAATATACAAACCATTATTAACCAGATAACGGAAATTCCAGGCAAGAAGAAAAACCCTGCGGTAACCGCCGACTCCTGGTATGCCGCTATCGATTTTAATATCCGGAAGCCTCATTTTGTTGTACTTCATCATACCGCTCAAACAAGCGCAGAGCAGACACTCTTTACCTTTTCCCTTCGCCGTCCTGGCCGGGAGTCCAGCTCGCATTATGTTGTAGGCAGAGATGGTTCTGTTTACCAGATGCTGAACGACTATGTAAGATCTTATCATGCAGGCCTGGGTAAGTGGGGCAGTATTACCGATATGAATTCCTGCAGTATTGGTATCGAAATAGATAATAACGGATCTGAACCTTTCTCCGATGAGCAAATCAAAGCGCTGTTAAAACTACTGGAAGTTTTAAAAAACAAATACGGTATCCCGCAAGCTAATTTTATCGGCCATTCTGATGTTGCTCCCGGCAGAAAAAGCGACCCAAGCAAATATTTTCCCTGGAAACGCTTAGCTGATGCCGGTTTTGGCTATTGGTATGATTCTTATAATTTGCCTACGCCTCCGGCAGACTTTAACGCGATAATGGCATTGAGAGCAATAGGATATGATACCCGCGATGTCTCAAAAGCGATCGGCGCATTTAAGCTGCATTATATTCAAAACGACACGTCCTCTTCACTTACGGACTACGATAAAAAGGTTTTGTACAGCATATACAGGAAATACTGATACATTTTTTCTGCACTTCTCTTTTGTGTTATTAAGCTCAATGTTGGTTTTTCACATTGATTGCTGACAATTTATGCTTAGGCAATAGTTATTCAACGCTTCAATCAATATATTTGTAACAGGGCTAAGCTATGCCTGGCACGTTATTTTATCCGGGATAGTATTTGCACCGCCAGGTGTATGTACGGTTTTCCCGTAAAATCTGATATAATGACTGAAGAACATAAACGACTGAGAGAAAACGCAAAAAAAGCTGTACCGTTGGAGAAATGGGGTCCTTATGTAAGTGAGCGCCAATGGGGCACTGTACGTGAAGATTATGGCCCGTATGGAGATAGCTGGGGTTATTTCCCTTTCAACCACGCTCATTGCCGGGCTTATTTCTGGGGTGAAGACGGCCTGGCCGGTATTTCAGATTACTTTCAGAACTTATGCTTTGCCGTAGCATTGTGGAACGGTAAGGATCCTGTTTTAAAAGAGCGCCTTTTTGGTTTAGGAAATTATGAGGGCAACCATGGCGAAGATGTGAAGGAATTGTATTATTACCTGGATAACGTCCCATCGCATTATTATATGGAATACCTGTATAAATATCCGCAGCAGGCATTTCCGTATGAGCAGCTCAGGGAGGAAAACTGGAATCGCTCCAAATTAGACCCTGAGTATGAAATATTGGACACGGATGTATTTAAGGATAGCCAGTATTTTGATGTGCATATCACTTATGCAAAAACCGATAGCACTGATATCGGCATTAAAATCAGCATTACCAACAGGTATCATAAACCCGCACCTGTAACCGTATTGCCAACACTTTGGTTCTACAATCGCTGGACCAGGCACGGAAGCCTTAAAACAAAACCCAATTTTTCTCCCGCAGGAACCAATACAATATTTGCGGAGCACGCCAGGCTGGGCAATTATTATTTTTATTACCAGGAAGCAGATGATGCGTTGTTTACTGATAACGAAACCAATACACAGATAGTGCAGGACATTCCTAATGAAAGCATTTTTACCAAAGATGCTTTTCATGATGCTATCATTGATAAAAAGAATATAAAAGAGCTGCGTGAAAGAAAATCGGGTACCAAATTCTCTTCCGTTTACAATTTCAATGTTAAGGCCGGAGAAACTGTTACTATTTTTTGCAGGCTTTCTGAAAAACCGGTGAGCAACCCTTTTGACAGTGATTTTGAGCAATTGTTTGACAAACGTAAAAAAGAAGCAGATCATTTCTATGCCGAAATATTTCCCAAAGGCATACCAAAACACCTGGCCAATGTACAGCGCCAGGCCCTGGCCGGCCTGCTTTGGAGCAAGCAATACTATCACTATGATATAGAAAAATGGCTTTCCAAATCAGATGGTATCACTCCCAACTCTGAGCAACGGAAACACGGAAGGAATAGTGAATGGAAGCACCTGAAAAACCAGGATGTCATTTCTATGCCCGATAAATGGGAGTATCCCTGGTATGCTGCATGGGACCAGAGCTTTCAGTGTATTTCCATGGCAGTGGTAGATCCTGTGTTTGCCAAGAACCAGCTGTTGCTTTTAATGCGCGAGTGGTATATGAAGCCCGATGGACAACTGCCTTCTTACGAATGGAATTTTAGCGATGTCAATCCACCGGTACAGGCCTGGGCGGCAATGGAGATCTTCCAGATTGAGAAAAAAACCAGGGGAAAGGGCGATATAGATTTTCTGAAAAAAGTGTTTCATAAGCTCCTCATCAATTTTACATGGTGGATCAACCGGAAAGACCTTAAAGGAGATAATATTTTTGAAGGAGGATTTTTAGGATTAGATAATATTGGTGTTTTTAACCGCAGCTATCATGATAAAGGCGAAATCCAGTTAGAACAGGCGGATGGTACCAGCTGGATGGGCGTGTATGCCCTGAGCATGATGGATATTGCCCTGGAAATAGCCCTGGTGGATAACAGCTTTGAAGATGCGGCTACCAAGTTCTTTGAGCATTTTATCCTGATAGCCGAAGCGCTGAATCAGCATCTGCTATGGAACGAGGAAGACCAGTTTTTTTATGATGTATTATGTATGCGTGATGCCGCTCCGCAGCCGTTGCGCATCCAGTCTATTGTAGGGCTTACGTCGCTTTATGCTGTTTCCTCAATTCGCAAAGAAGTATTTGAGAAATTGCCTGACTTTGCAAAGCGGTTCAAATGGTATAGAGATTACCGCCTTAAAAATAACCGTTACTGGCCCGAAGAAGAGCATGGGGGTGGAGAAGAGACATTGCTGTCGCTGGTCTCAGTCGACAAGCTGAAAGCGATGCTTAAAAGGCTGCTGGATGAAAAAGAATTTTTATCAGACGGTGGTATAAGAGCATTGTCGAAATACCACGAAGAGCATCCTTATTCTGTAACTATCAATGGCGAGGTAAATACAATTCAGTATGACCCCGGGGATTCTACTTCCGATATGTTTGGCGGTAACTCTAACTGGCGTGGCCCGGTTTGGGTACCTATCAACTTTATTATTATTCAGTCCATACGCCGGCTGGGAAAATTTTATCACGATCATGTAATGGTTCAATATCCCACAGGGGCCGGCGTGGATATGAACCTTTTTAATGTTTCCACGGAGCTGTCCAAAAGAGTGATCAGTCTTTTTGAAAAAGATAAAAATGGTGACCGGCCTATTTACGGTCCTTACAACTGGTTTTACCGGCAGCCTGAAAACGAAGACCTGATCCTGTTTTATGAATATTTCAATGGAGATACAGGGCGCGGGTTGGGTGCCAGTCATCAAACAGGCTGGACCGCACTGGTAGCAGAGCTGATCAGTGAAATGGCAGATAAGGAGTAGTGGGGTAAGCTGTATGCGTTCGGGGATTTTGCAGGGGTTGACCACGGTTTAAATACCCCGCAGCTATTTCTGCGCAACCGTTTGCTTAATTGATGGTTAGATCAATAACTTCCGTTATTTTTATTTTTTCATTAAACCTCCTGTTTTATATGACTGACATTGCAACGGCCCCCAGCAAAGAAAAAAGCTATTTAGTACCAACGATAATCATTGGTATTTTATTTTTTGTATTTGGTTTTGTAACATGGGTAAATGCTACCCTTATTCCTTACCTGCAAAAAGCCTGTGAACTAACGCCCGATCAGGCCGTACTGGTAACCTTTGCATCTTATATAGCCTATGCTGTAATGGCCTTCCCATCGTCCTGGGTATTAGGTAAAACAGGATTTAAAAAAGGAATGGTATTAGGACTGCTGATCATGGCTGTGGGTGCATTAGTATTTATTCCTGCAGCATACAGCCGTACTTTCGGAATGTTTTTAACCGGTTTATTCATTATAGGAATAGGATTGGCATTATTACAAACGGCAGTAAACCCATATATAACCATCCTGGGTCCGATAGAAAGCGCTGCCAAGCGTATTAGTGTAATGGGGGTTTGTAACAAAGCAGCCGGAGCCATAGCACCGCTTGTAATGGGTGCCGTGCTGCTGAATGGTATGGAGAAATATGATAATGTGGGCAGCCTGCCTATAGATCAGAAAAACCTGCTGCTGGATGAGCTGGCTTCAAAAATTGTATCACCCTATATCATTATTGCTGTTTGTTTTGTAATACTGGCTGTAGCCATCAGGTTTTCAGCATTACCAGATATAAAGAACGAGGAAGAAACCAACCCCTCTCATGCCACTGCCGACAGGTCAAGCATTTTTTCTTACCCGTATTTGTGGCTGGGTTTTATTGCCCTGTTTCTTTATGTTGGCGCAGAGGTGATTGCCGGTGACATTATCCAGTTATATGGTAAAGAGGGATTGGGAATGCCGGTAGATACTATTAAGCATTTTACTTCCTATACTATGATAGGAATGCTTACGGGGTATATACTCGGTATTTTATTAATTCCTAAAGTTGTTTCCCAGAATACTGCGCTTAAGTTTTCAGCCGTGCTGGGAATCATTCTTTCTTTGGGCGTTATATTTATGCCGGGCAAGTATTCTATTTTATGCCTGGCGCTTTTAGGATTTGCCAATGCACCTATATG
This sequence comes from Niabella sp., assembly GCA_027493055.1. Classification (GTDB taxonomy): domain Bacteria; phylum Bacteroidota; class Bacteroidia; order Chitinophagales; family Chitinophagaceae; genus Niabella. The sequence continues at coordinate 65,129 of JAPUDO010000024.1, forward strand.
GCCTGCACTCTGGCCTTTATCTATAGATGGGTTAGGGAAATATTTAAAAACAGGTTCTGCGCTTTTAATTGTTGGTATTGCGGGAGGAGCTATTATACCTAAAACCTGGGCGGCCATCAGCACCAGCACAGGTATGCAGCAGGCCTTTTGGATACTGGTTCCCAGTTATGCCTTCATACTGTTTTTTGCTGTAAAAGGTAACAAAATAGGGAAAACAGTGTAACGGTGTAGCCGCAACATATATTACTTATAACAGGGCTTTGGCCCTGTTTTTATTTAGAGATATATAAAGTGTCTGTCTCATTAAATCAATGGGGAACCAAAATGTAGGTGATCAAAGATTCGCTGATGGTTCTTAATTTGGTTTTGATGCACACTATATTATAACCGGTTTTTAAAGCCCTCTGATTGAAGTAAGCAAATCTTCAATTACTTCTAACCGTTCGTCCATGCCATAAGGGAGCACAGCTGTGATACATTCACTAATATTGGAGTTGTTTAGTAATTTACTACATTCATCTGCGAGGTATTGTTTTACATCCGGGGCATTTGCTGCTTTAAGTGTTTCATATAAATTAATACTGTTGTCCATCACGTAGATAATGTCTTCAAAATCGTGGCTGGTTCGGAGGTCGTTGCTTCCGCGGCTGTTCATTGCTTCAAATTTTGAGGATAGATAGTAAGGGAGTGAAAATGTGAATATTGAAAGATCATCGGTAAGCGGTTGTGATATTTTATTCGCGATTCCTGCCTCATACCAACGATTACTAAATCCAAGAATTTTTTCATTTGTAGGCATTATGTCAACGATTATATCTTCATAGGTCCACCTGCATATCAAAGAAAATTTCGTCCTGTCGTTTACAAAGCCTAATTGTCTAAGCTTTTCTTCCAAATCGTAATAGGCAGCTCTGGTACTTATTTCCACTACACAATCAACGTCTTTGGTGGGCCTTATTTCGGTTGCTGCCGGATCGTCTGCATATAGCTCTGCTACAGCACCTTCAACAAAAACCATTTCATCTGCCAGCTGCTTTAATCCCCTCGCTACTCTTATTAACATTTCAGTATTAGCAGACATCTTCTAATTTTTTATCGAGTTCAGCGATAGCGATCTCTATTTCTCTTACTTTCCCAATCCGTAGGGTATCTACTATAACTAACAGTTCATAAAGTTCCGGATCCGTTGCTACTATTTTTGGAACAGTCTTGTATAGTGGATTTATTTCGATGCCTCTCCTGTTGCCTTTTGCTGACTTCCAGACATATATTTCCTCGCTTTCTATAATGTGCTGACGAATGGGGGGAGCGGAATGCCCTGTTGCGATACCTCTTACCTTGGTACCCAACTGTGGTGGGAAAACATATTTTAGTCCGTGGATTAAAAATTCACGGATTGCCAGTTTTCGTACTTGTTGTTTAGAAGCGTCTATAAACCTGCTCTTTTTCAATCTTTCAAACACTGCTGACATTTCAGCTGCACTGATCAGTAATGAGTCTGCAATTTGGGCCTGTGTCCAATCCTGCTTTCTAAGTGAAAGAAGTTTTAAGACGACTAAAATATCTTGTGGTTTCATAAATATTCACGATTCACGAATTGTGAATTTATATATTTTAATAGATGGTTATCAAATGTTTATTGACGCTTATTTTCTATAAAAAAAGCTATGCTGAAAGATACTAATTTCTATTAAGATTTGGTGTAGAATCTAGGGTTTTCGCAAGGCAAACACGCCTTAAATTCAATTCTAAAGCTATTTATTCAGGCAAATAATACCATCTACCGCGGCGGATTTTAACCGGTGGTGTACATTTTTTATAATCATTGCACTCCTTTTACAAGTCAAACCCAAAGGGCTGGAAGGATTATAAAGATAAAAAGTAAGTATGCTAAAAACTCCGCAAGGAGTGGCATAAGGCATAAAAGCCTTCAAAATGTTTGACTTTTTGAAGAATATTCTGTACCTAAACTACCAGGTCATTATGATTTATGATCCGACAATACTCCAAAAGGTAATGATTGTGTGCTTTGTTTTGGTAAGTTCCTGGTTTTACATCATCATGCAGTTCTTATTTAGAAAAGTATTTTATCCAAAATTGAAGAGCATCAATTATTTCAGCAGGTCACAGGGTTTCAGCCCCGTTTGCTTTTTAAAGGCAGTGCTAAAATGGGAGATAGAAGAATATCCCAGCATCATAGACACATCCGTAACATTAAGCCCTTTTTCGTACAAAAGATATTTGGCATGTTCCATGCGCTGGTTCTGGTAAAAATCAAAAATAGTAGTGCCATACATTTCCTTAAAACCTTTTTTAAGATAGCACTCATTCATAGCCACTTTACGGCTCAGCTCTTTAATAGTAATGGGCTGGCTGATGCTTTGGATCAGGATATCACGGGCCATCATGATCTTTTCCCGGTCCGTATCACTATTTAAAAACCGGCAGGATAACACTTCCTCCTTGTCGGAGATCCAGTCCATGCTGTACAGCAGCAGCATCTGAAGCTGGGCATTCACATATATATTTTCTAGGCTGCCGGTATATTTATGATTAACCAGGGCTGTAATTACGCTACGGGTCCTGCAGCACAGGGGAATGTTTTTTTGAAAAGAATCTTTTTTAGTAAAACGCAACAGCACATCTGTGTCAGCCGGGGTGGTATTTTTCCCGCTGATAAACTGGGAAAGCTGTGGCGCAGCATAGTCTACAGATACTACATCATAGCAGGGCGTACTTTGTACGCAGTTCCGGGCGTTACCTGCTGTGCATTTCTGGCAGTTTTCAGCTGGGCAGTACATATTTCCGGCAACACAGAACCTCAGTTTCAGGCTATTATTCTCATCGCCGTGTCCTCTGTATTCGTAATTAACAATAGCAACATCTTCTGAAATATCTTCCTCATCACGCATAAATCGCTTAATAGAGTACTTCACCGAACCCGGGATATGCTGTTCCTTGCTGCAAATAGGTTGCAAGCTGATAAATGCCGGCATCCACTTGTCCGCAAGGCTTTCTGTTTTTTGTAGTTTGACCATTTAATTAGTGCAAAAATAATATTGTTTGTTAAAATAGTCAACTAACGGGTATTAGTTTATAAATTTGGGGGTTATAACCAATCGAATATAATCATAATATTATCAAATGGTTAATTTTGCAGGCCGCCACTAATTAATAGTGTAGCGGGTATTGAAAATTTCAAAGCGCTTAATGATACATTTTAATTCATACATACACCCGGATGCCAGGGTGGCCACTAATGTTAAAATAGATCCGTTTACCGTTATTCATCCCAATGTGGAAATTGGTGAAGGCACATGGATAGGGTCCAATGTGACCATTCAGGAGGGATCCAAGATCGGGAAAAACTGTAAGATCTTCCCTGGAGCTGTAATAGGGTCTGAACCGCAGGATAAAAAGTATGCGGGTGAAAAAACAACGGTGGAAATAGGAGATAATTGTGTTATCCGTGAATTTGTAACTATACACCGGGGTACCAGCGACAGGTTGAAAACAGTGGTGGGCAATGGCTGCTGGATATTGGCTTACAGCCATATAGGGCACGATTGTATCATTGGTAATCACTGCACTTTAAGTAATAGCACCCAAATTGCGGGGCATGTGGTAATGGGCGATTATGTAGGTTTTGGGGGTGTTGTGGCGGTGCACCAGTTTGTAAAAATTGGCTCTCATTCATTTATAAGCGGCGGATCCCTGGTTAGTAAGGATGTACCTCCGTTTATTAAGGCCGCCAGGCAGCCTTTAAGCTATGCCGGTGTAAACTCCGTTGGCCTGAAAAGGAGAGGGTACAGTATTGATAAGATCAATCATATTCTTGATATTTACAGGATCCTTTATAATAAAGGACTTAATGTAACGCAGGCGGTACAGATACTGGAAGAGGAGTTCCCTGTAACAGAGGAAAGGGATGAAATACTCACTTTTATACAGGAAAGCACCCGCGGAATAATAAAGCGTTACAGCAAAGGCAACGGGGATGACGATTCAATTGCATAATGCCGGCAAACGCTATAACAGGGACTGGATTTTTCGTAATCTTACCTATACCTTTCAAACAGAGGCCTATGCCATTACAGGCCCTAACGGAAGTGGTAAAAGTACCCTTTTGCAAATTTTGAGCGGCGCTGTTTCTGTTAATGAAGGCAGTTGCTCGCATATTTTAAATAATACCACTGTTACTGCGGATAAAGTATTTAACTATACCTCGCTTTGTGCACCTTATTTAGAGCTGGTGGAGGAATTTACACTTACCGAGTTTTTATCGTTCCACCAGTCTTTTAAACCTTTCCTGGGAGGACTAACCATTGACTTTATTATCAAAAAAATACAGCTGGAACATACAAAAAGCAAAAAGATAAGTGAATACAGCAGTGGTATGAAACAACGGGTGAAGCTGGCTCAATGTATCTTTTCCGATACCCCTGCGGTATTGCTGGATGAACCCTGCACCAATTTAGATGCTGCGGGAATAGCGCTGTACCAGGAGCTGATTGCAGATTATTGTGCTAACCGACTGGTTATTGTAAGCAGCAATGATCAAACAGAATATGGCTTTTGTGAGAATGTAATAGATATTACTGCTTATAAGTAACAGCTACGTTTTTCTTCATTTTAAAATGAATTCTTAAAAATGGAAAAATATTTTGTCATTATGTAAAATATATTTTACTTTTGGTAAAAATATTTTTACAATGCATAAACAACCCTTATTGTACAAAAACAGCAAGCTGCAGGCTTTATGAAAAACACTTTAAAAATAGAGCGTGCTATAAAAAATATTACGCAGGATGAGCTGGCAAAAATCATTGGCGTAAGCAGGCAAACCATCAATGCCATGGAGGCCAATAAATATGTTCCATCTACCGTTTTGGCATTAAAAATTGCAAAGCATTTCGGAAAGCACGTAGAAGATATCTTTACGCTGGATGCAGAAGACTAAGCATTTGGCTATTATTAAAACTTTAAATAACAAAAAATGAAAAACTGGTTTTTACTCCCTCATTATTTTAAGAAAACAGGAATGATCATTTTCCCAATAGGGTTCCTGGTTTGGCTTTTGGTGCAATTGAAAGTAATGATCCCATACGCACCAGCAGCTATAAAGACTGTTCTTTTAACAGGCAGTGCTTGCGCTTTTGTATTCGGGTTCTTCTTTGCCGTTTTTTCAAAGGAAAGAATCGAAGATGAGTTTATCAGTCAAAAACGTATGGAAACTCTTTTTATTTCGGCACTGATACAGGTTATATTGATTATTACCGGCTTTTTTGCCATTGGATTAGGCCCCTGGCCGCAAACAATCGAAAATCAGATGTTTTATTTCCTGGGATGTATTTTTGTTTTTTATCTTTCCTATATCATCCGGTTTAATTACGTGTTGTATAAAAGGTGCGGATAGATATGCCTAAAGTATCATTATAAAACTTTTACAGGAGTTCCTGCTTCAATACCTTGTGGTAAAAGCGCTGAATATTTTTTATCATTAATAGAAAAGCCCAGGGACGTGTGTTTTTGAGCCGGATCACTTACATACACTTCAAATTTCTTCTTATTCTTTTTAACCTGGTATAGCCCGGGCGTGCCGGAGCTAAAGGAAAATCCGTTTGCCGTTGCCAGGGCACCAGATTGATAAAGCGCTATGTAGTACGTTTGTGTTTCGGGTAAGAATATTGCCTGCATATCCTTGGTGTTTTCCAGTATTTGTACATTGCCTGCTTTCCATTTTAACAGCTCATCAGGTGATATATGAGGCAGTACTACATACGCATATTTTCCGCTTCCAGGTTTTATTCCATGGTCCAGCCACAATGTAAACACATCCCCCTCCTGTGTAAAATTATCAGGATACATATTCATAATAGCGTTCCAGTGCCCTTGGCGCTTTTGCTGCTGCACATAGAACCCGGCAAGGCCTGGTTCCAGGTTTATATATCCTGTTTTGTCATGATACACCCTGTCTGTTTGCAGCAGGTGTGCATTCGTGTCTTTTATTGTTTTGAAACTATTCTTACCGGCTATCGAATATTTACCCACACCCAGCCTTTGCTCTAAAGTGGTATTCACAGGCAGCTGTGCTGAGCATTCTATCCCGGCACCCAAACAAATCATCATATTATCAGTAAATATCCATAGTTTTTTAGCCGTTAACCCGTCTCTTTCAAAGTCCATTGCCGTCATTCCGGTACGACCGTCATTTACGTTCCCTGTAAAATTGCTTTTGTTTCTGTATCCCTCATACGGCAACACCGGTAGCGGATTTACATCGTAAACAGCAGTGATGCCCGGAAGCCTGCGCCAGTCCCAAATGGGGAAGATGTTTTCGTATTCTTTTCCTGTAATGTACACATAAGTAGCCCCGTCTGCCAGGTGATAGCCCTTCAGATTATCTCCGTTTAAAGCTTCTGCTCCCTGCACACGGGGGGAGGACATTTTAACAGAGGCCATCCACTTGGATGTACGATGTATGGTAAGATCTGAAAACCAGAAATGATAATTGCCATTAAGCAAGGTATTGACTGATGGCTGTTGGGAGAAATTGTTTGCAAGGAGGCCATAATAGTTCTTTTGGTGCAGGCTGTCTATATCAGCCAGGTTTTTTATAGCCTGTCCCGCTGCAAGTCCTTTATGGAACTGGGCATTATTGAAAAACTGCCTCCCTAATGCATTTACGTCTAAAAATCCTTTCCATAATATTCTTCCGTAGCCTTCATATAGCAGTTGGTACAAAATATTTAGCTGGTTTTGATCAAATGCCGCCTGCGTATTTGCAAATACTTTACCCCAGAAACCCATCGATGTGATGAAGGCCATCCCGTAATTGCCAAACTGCTGCTGCGGGCCGTGCTGGTGAAAACTTTGGTCAGGCTTTATACCTTCTTCGCGATCTGTTCTTATTTCGGAAGCAATAGTATCGCGTGCTTTCATTGCCAATAAGGCGCTATCCTGCAACAAGGCTCGCATAAATACATTTCCTGCAAGCCAAACCTTATTTTGCCCTGTCATGCCAAACCTGGCATTTTTCAGTATATGGATCACGGCCGCTTTTTCGGTTTTGGTGAGCTCGGCCTCTAACAGCAGCGCTGTTTCGCCCAGCACTTTAGGAATGCCTATTTGGTTATACCACCAGTTAGGAGATACCAGCTTTTTATCGATCCAGAATTGTAATGCCTGATGAAGTAAGGAAAGAACCTTTTCGCTCCTGTAATACGGACTGCCTTTCTTTTTATAATTCCTGGCAAGATCCTGAAGCCTGTCCACATGCAACCTGGGTTCCCATCCCGACCTGTTTTGGGATTCATAATTGATATCCTTAAAAGAACCATCAGGCAAGTACCTGGAAAAGATAATATCCAATGCTTCCCTGTCTTCAAATTTTTTTGACATCAGGTCTGCTACCACCTGGTCTGCCACGTAGTTTTCCCGTTTGGTAACATGCAGCTGGAAATCTGTTTCTGATAGTAATAGTTGCGTTACTATATTATGCTTTAATTGCTGTATGAGATCGGTCTGTGCTTTTGCTGAGCTACAGGCAATACCTGCCAGGAGCAATAAGATCTTAAGCTGTTTCATGTTCAATGTTGATCAAAGAACCTAAAATTAACTATTTACCTGGTAAGATAAAGCGCTTAAATCTCCGGCAGCGTCAGTCTTTTTCTTTTAGAATAAATTCTTATGGCAACCACCAGTATCACACAAATGGTCAGGTCGAGGTTTTTAGAAGTGATAAGGTATTTATTAATAAGAATAAACACCGTACCTCCTATAGCGCTTGCAGTTGCATAAAGCTCGCCTTTCCGTAAAAGCATGGGAGGATAGCCGCAAAAGATATCAGCTATCAGGCCTCCGAATGTTGCAGTAATAACGCCCATAGTAAGGGAGTACACTTCGTTGGCTCCATAAAGAGAGCCCACTTCAATGCCTGCCGCTGTAAAAAGGCCCAGCCCCATAGCATCGGTAAAAAATATGGTACGCCTGAAATTATTGACCCTGTCTTTTACGAGGAACGTTACAAAGGTTCCTGCAAATACCAGCCCTATGGCCAGGTTATCGTTCATCCAGGTAAGCGGGCGCACTCCCAACAGCAGGTCGCGCAAAGTACCTCCGCCATAAGCAGAAACAAAGGCTACTACCAGGCCTCCAAACACGTCTAACTTTGCTCCGCGCGCTTTAAAAGCCCCGGCAAGTGCAAATACAAAAATACCTGTGTAGGTAATAATGGTTAAGAATTTCACGCCGCAAAATTAGCAGGGCTTTCTGTATTAATCTTTATTTAGGTTTATAAAGGGTTATTTATTTTTGTAAACCAGGTATGTACTTCCTTTTCGCTGCGGTTATGTCCTGGCTAAATTAAAAACAAAAGTATGTTGTACACTACATTGAACTTTGAGATTAGTGATCAGACGGGGATCATTACCATTAATCGCCCGGATAAGCTGAACGCTTTAAATAAAACTGTTTTTGATGAGCTGGATGCAGCATTGGATGAGATCATTAATGATCCCGGTATAAAATCGGCTATTATTACCGGAAGCGGGGAAAAAGCATTTGTTGCCGGTGCAGATATTGCAGAGTTTACAGGCCTGGACGCTGAAAAGGGCGAGGCTTTGGCGCGGCGCGGACAAATTATTTTTGATAAAATAGAGTATAGCCCTAAAATAATAGTAGCTGCTGTAAACGGCTATGCTTTGGGCGGAGGTTGTGAGCTGGCTATGGCCTGTCATTTCAGGGTGGCCGCGGATAATGCAAAGTTTGGGCAGCCCGAAGTTAATTTAGGGCTGTTGCCTGGTTATGGTGGTACGCAGCGGCTTACGCGGCTCATTGGGAAAGGCAGAGCTATTGAGTTACTGGCCACCGGAAATATGATTGATGCTGTTACGGCGTTTAATTATGGCCTGGTAAACCATGTTGTAGCTGGTCATGAGCTATTGGTTAAGGCAAAATCTATTCTTGCTGTGATCCATACAAAAGCGCCTCTTGCAGTTGCCGCCTGTGTGGAAACGGTACAGTTAGCTTATGATAGTAATAACAGAGGTTACCTGCTGGAGGCCAAATCCTTTGGAGCGTTGCTGCAAACAGCAGATAGTAAAGAAGGCGTGGCTGCTTTTTTAGAAAAAAGAAAACCAGCGTTTAAAGGTAGCTGATCCTACAAAAATTAAGCTGATTTCAGGGGTTTACTAAAAACTGGAATAGGATTTGTATTAGCATGGATAAAATGCAGCAGCAGAATGATGCCTATACGAGATAATGGATGCTATTGCTTTACTCTGGAGACTATAGATACTGTAGATATCTTTACCAAACCTATGTACAAACAGCTTATCGTACATAGCCTTAATCATTTTATAGACAGTAAAGGGTTGATAGTGTATGGATGGTGTCTTATGTCCAACAAGTTATACCTGATCTGCCAGTCGCTTGAAAATGTTCCTCTTGAAGAATTGAGGTCACGTTTTCTTATGTTTACCTGCGAAAAGATTGTAGAGGTTATAAAAGAAGAGCATACTGTGCGTAATGCCTGGCTTTTAAAGCACTTTCAGCATCCTGCTTCTTTATTTGATGAAAGTATAGCACAAAGCTGCTGGGGTGAAGTAAAAACTACGGCCCAGATAGATATACAGCAGCCACAAAGTATGGCGGAACAGCTGGAGTTTATACATAGCATCCCGGTGAAAGAAAGGGTGGTACAATATCCTTCTGACTATATTTATAGCTCGGCAAGAGATTATGCCGGAATGCCGGGACTGGTAAAAATTACCCGGCCGGCGACAGTAGAAGGGGAGTTGTACGAAATTGAAAGCCGGAAAAATGGGTTCAGGGTCAATTACAACCAGCGGTCACAATTGTAATAACCCCAACAATTAGCTTTAGCCAATATATTTGCACCAGCAAATAATTAATGGCAAAGAAGAAGCAAAATAGGTACAACAGTTTAAAACTAATTGCTTCAGTGCTTTCAATAGGAGCGCTGGTGCTTTTTCTGCTGCAATGGATCCAGTCCCAAAAATTAAAATTTGTACATTATGACGCTTTTGGTATTGATATGCCGGTAGCGTATTCTATTCACGGCATTGATGTATCGCGCTATCAGAAAAAAATTGCATGGCAGGGAGTGAAGGAAATGAGTATAGAAGATATCCGGCTCAATTTTGTGTTTATGAAAGCCACAGAAGGAGTAACACTTACCGATCCTACTTTCACATACAACTGGCGTAATGCCAAAAAGCAGGAAATAGCACGCGGAGCCTACCATTTTTTTGCTCCTGCAGAAGATCCCGCCAAACAGGCAAATTTTTTTATATCCAGGGTAAAGCTGGAGCCGGGTGATCTGCCCCCGGTTCTGGATGCAGAGGTAGCCAGCATTTTCCCTGTGAATGTGTACCGTCAAAAAATAAAAGCCTGGCTGGATATGGTGGAAGCGCATTACAAAATAAAGCCCATTATATATACCAATGCCGATTTCTATAAGAAATACATGGGACCTGAGTTTGATGAATATCCTTTATGGGTGGCCCATTATTACGAAAAGAAACAGCCGCGTATTAACAGGGCCTGGACCTTCTGGCAGCATAACGACAGGGGGAATGTAAATGGTATCAATGCAAAAGTTGATTTCAATGTTTTTAACGGTGATATTATATCCTTTCAGCAGCTTCTGATGAAATAATTACCTTTTTCCCATTGGATAAAAGGAAAGGCCTATCGAAAACAGGAAATTACGGGATTCAACATTATAGGTTTTTATATCAGGATAGTCATTACTCCTGGAATTTGAGGTAAACGGATCTGATGCAAAATTGAATCCCATGTCCAGCTTGAGCCAATCGTTATTTTTAAAGCCCGCCTGCAATAGAACAGCAGGTTCAAACAGGCTGAACGTGCGTTTCCTGGCATATCCATAGCCCAGTGTAGCTTCTTCTGTTCCGGTATAGTTTGTTTTAATATTATTGAGCTTCAACACAGAAAATTTTGGCGCTACAGACATGCGGAAGTAGTCGTTAAAGAAGAAGTTAAAAGAAGGTTGCAAAAAATATTTCGTGACATTGGCATCGTAAGTGCGATGCCTGGCTGCATCGTAAGGAAGCGCATTATCAGTAGAGGACATCTTACCAAAACCAACGCCCAGCACCCCGTTAAAATAAACTTTTTTGCTTTTGCCCATAGGTGCATAAAATCCTGCGCCAATATCAAGCATACGCCGGTTATAGGTTACTTTACTCCCGCGGTCAATATCTGTAAGGTCATCATCATCGTATCTGTCCTGTTCGTTCCTGTAGGTACCGGAAGCTGTAAGCATAAAGTGGTTGGTCACTGCTACAGCAGCCTGGCCGTCAAAACCGTAAGAGTGGTTCAGTGTTTCGCCGTCGCTGTCATCGTCAATGCCTTCAATAATTTTAACAGGATTACCGGCGCCTGCTACTGAGAATTTAAAATCGCCCTGCTGCTTTAAAAAAGCGGCATTATGCACTGATGGGGAGTTGATATACCGCGGATTAGTGCAGGCAAACCATCCTACGGATAAAAGTAACAACAGGTTGATTAAAAATTTGGGAGTAAGGTTCTGATTAAACATTTGTAAATATTGAGTTTTATGCTATTCATGTAAAAGACGGTAAATCAATTGCAAACGCAACACCGCTTATTTCTATTGTCAGTTCCTGCCTTTAAATTATTCCCATGCGCCGGCCCCTGATCTTACCAGTTCATATTCATCATTCACACAGTTAATGATGGTAGAAGGAACGCTGCCGCCGGGTCCGCCATCGATTACTGTATCAACAAGGTTTTTATATTTTTCATAGATGATTTCCGGATCAGTATAATCTTCTACAAATTCTCCTGGTAATGATGTGCTAAGAATAGGATGATCCAGTTCCTTTACCAGGGCCATAGCTATTTTATTATCGGGGATGCGTAACCCGATTGTATCTTTTTTGCTTTGAAGGATTTTGGGCACCTGTTTGCTGGCGGGTAAAATAAAAGTATAAGGTCCCGGTAAATGTTCTTTTAAGATACGGTAGGTAGTATTGGATATTTGGCGGGCAAAATCGCTGAGATGGCTCAGGTCGCAGCAAATAAAAGAAAGCTGTGCTTTTTTAGGATCTATTTGTTTGATGCGGCAGATCTGCTCAATGGCTTTAGTGTTATAAATATCGCATCCCAGTCCATATATCGTATCGGTGGGGTACACAATAATGCCCCCGTTTCGCAATGTTTCTGCAACCTGCTTAATAAGCCTTTCCTGCGGATCTTTGGGATGGATTTGGAGTAACATAGGGCAAAGTTAGTTAAAGTTGAGAGGTTTACTTTAAGTTGATAAGTTGAAAGGTTAACAAGTTGATAAGGAGAGGCACTGCTGTTAAACTTTTTCAGCAGAATGTAACTTATCATTCGTTTGCAGTACGCAGAAAATTGGTAAATTTGAAGTAATATGAAAACAGCTCAAAAAGAAAAAGTAACAAAGAAAAAGCAGCAAAAGGATTATAAAATAAATCCTTCACTTAAAGGCAAGTATGATAACGAACCTTTGTTTCAGGACAAAGTAGTCCGCGCTAACCATATCCTTAAGACAGCAGGCCTTCCCAAATTTTAATTTACAGGAATGACACTTCTTGTAAGCGAAGTCTTTTGTATGACATTTCTGAAAAGGAAGTAAATTTTAAAAAAGAGATTTAATGTAATGGTAGTATTGCTCATAGAGATATAAAGCAGTTTTCTTGTGAAATTGAAAATAAGAATAGGTAATAACTACCGTTAATAACTAAACTTTTGCTGTGTTCAAAATGACGGCAATAAATGCATTATGGGGTTGACGCCTCGGGATATTTTGAAGCGATGCTACAAAAAGTCAGACAATGGATAATTTTGAAGAATATTTAAGACAAGGCGAACCCAACAAATCAGAAAAAGCAAGGGTTTGGAAAACAGCCATCGGTCTGCAAAAGGTTGATGGGCTAAAGCCGTCTGACTATCTCATAGAAACTGCCAGGCAAAATATTGAGGGCGACATTACCATTGAAGAAGCAAAACGCCGCATTGACAGTTACTACCAACAACATCCTATAGACAATGACGGGGACCGCACTGAAGAAGCCGACAAAGTTTCGGTACGCATTGCCGAAATTTTGGGCGAAAAAACATTTACATTTTCACCCGTAGAGTATTTGACTATTCATCGCAGATTGTTTCAGGGCATTTATAAGCACGCAGGTAAAATAAGGGATTACAATATCACCAAGCAGGAATGGGTGCTGAATGGTGAAACGGTTTTGTATGGCAGTGCCGGGAGTTTGAAAGCCACCCTGGAATACGATTTTGAACAGGAAAAAAAGTTTAGTTACAAAGGATTAAGTCAACAGGAAACTGTAGAACACATAGTACAGTTTATTTCCTACTTATGGCAGATCCATATTTTTGGTGAGGGTAATACAAGAGCAACAGCAATTTTTTTAATAAAATATCTGCGTACATTCAGCCTTAAAGTGAATAACGAATTATTTGAGCAACATTCCTGGTATTTCCGTAATGCTTTGGTACGGGCTAATTACAAAAATCATATAAAGAATATTCATGCGACAAATGCGTTTTTATTGCGTTTTTTCGGAAACCTGTTGTTTGGGGAAAATCACCCATTGAAAAACCGCGAAATGCATATTCATTACGTTACACGTATAAGCGGAAGTTCGGAGAAAAAGGAGAAAAGTTCGGAGAAAAAGGAGAAAAGTTCGGAGAAAATTATGAAATTAATAAAAAGCGATACCCATATAACAATTAAGGAATTAGCACAACAGTTAAACATATCAACAAGAGCAGTAGAAAAGAATATAGCGAAGCTAAAAACAGAAGGGGTTATTGAACGCATTGGTGCCGACAAAGGCGGCCATTGGAATATTATTGAACAATGATATATCTCGAAAGATCAGGCGTTTTGCAGGCAATGGCCCCCGGTCTAAAGTCATTCAATACATTACAAACCCGGTATCCTGATATTTGCTTTTTTGTCTTTTACAATTAAAACAAAATCACTCCCTCTGCCTTTGGCCCACGGCGTAAATACCGGCGTTTCATTGCTGTTATAATTGCCAATACGCACACTTTTGCCTGACCGGGGATTATACCAGAAGGCCTCTATCTGTGCGTATTTCATGGCCGGTAAATTTAATTGCACCGGCCTGCCCCAGGGAGTGTAGGCAATAATGAAGTCACGATCCTTTCCCATCGCGCTCACTATATATTGTTCGTCCTGCAGGTTCTTATTAAGAATTAATGTTGGATCATAGACCAGCTTTTGCCACGGAAAAGCCAGCAACAATTTTTTTAAGTATAGCATTTGCTGAGAGCCCGGCAGGTGCAATGCCTCCTTCCAGTCGGTTCTGGCACTTGCAACAGGTTCCCTGCCAGTAGTGTACATCTGCCAGATATCGTGGCAGCCATAGGTATATCCTGCCGCTCCGGCCAGCATTGTCCAGTAAGCTGTTAGCCGCACATCCGAGTCGTCCATCCATTCGTGCTCACCCGGCTCCCAAAACCGGTCCAGTGAGTTCTCATACCGGGCCTCAGCTTCTATTACGGGCCGGGCCGGACTTGTCTTTTTACTTTCCAGCACAAAATTGTATTCCTTTTGGCTGCGGTCATGGCCGCTTTGAAACATATCAAAGTCCAGCCAGTCTTCATGAAAAGCATCTGTGGCCTTTTTACCGCCAAGGGGATGATAAGTAACCAGGTGCCTTGTATCCAGCTTTTTGATGCCTTTTACCATGGACCTAATAATGGCATACTGCTCTTCTGTTTCAGGCATCCTGTCGCCGCCTAATATCCAGATAATATTGTTGTTTTTTACATATCTTTTAGCCAGGATCCCGCCATAGACCTCTGCATTTTCCGGGGTAAATATCACTGGTCCTTTGCCCCATTTCAGGTTGAACTTATCGCCCCAGGTGGGTAATAACCCAATATACATCCCAAGTGTTCCGGCCTTTTTGATCACATAGTCCACCAGCTCAAAATATTTTTCATTGATGCGGGCAGGATCATTGTTTATTAACGGCTTGTGACCGTAAGCATTGGGTGTGTTCAACCCGTCAAGCTCAGCAAGAATAACCGTTTGAATAACAGTAAACCCTTTCCTGGCCCTGTCTTGCAGGTACAGGTCAATTTCTTCTTTTGTTAACCGGTGTATGAGTTCCCAGGCGGTCCCGCCCAGCCAGAAAAACGGCTGGCCATCAGCGGTTGTAATATACCGCCGGTCATCGCTAACCTTTAATAAAGGCAGGTTTTGTCCCGTAGTTGCTGTGCAGGCAAGAATGAAGAGTGTGCAGGCAATAATAGTTTTCATATATATCTAATGGCACATACCTTCTGCAACCTTCAACTTTTAACTGGCTTACTGCACCTCCCATGTTTCTTTTCCGCGAAGCAGCGCATTCAGATCGGGCGCTTTACGGGCGATGGCATCTTCAAGCTGCAGGGCCATCATTTCTTCATAACAAGGGCGGTCCGTTTCATAAAATACCCCGAATGGGCGTGGCAAATGTCCCTCAATGTTAGGGTCATCAAAAATGCGGGTAAGGATCTGTGCCTTGTAAATATCCTGCTCATCATGTATCCAGAGGTCGTCAAGCCCATAACCTTCACCAATCGTAACTACCTGTGGCTTAAAGCCGTCTAAACGTAAGCCTTTATTGCCTTCGGCTCCAAATACTAACGGTTTACCCTGCTCCAGGAATAAGGTTTCTGCAAGCTTAGAGCCTTTTTCTGTGAATATTTCAAAAGCGCCATCATTAAAGATGTTACAATTCTGGTATATTTCAAGAAAAGAGGATCCTTTGTGATAATGTGCTCTCAATAGCATGGCCTGCAGGTGTTTAGGATCCCTGTCCATGCTCCTGGCCACAAAAGTGGCATCGGCTCCCAATGCCAAAGCAGCAGGATTAAAAGGATGGTCGATGCTGCCGAATGGCGTGGATTTGGTGATCTTATTAGCTTCCGAAGTGGGGGAATACTGCCCTTTTGTTAAACCGTAGATCTGGTTGTTGAACAATAAGAAGGTTACGTCCAGGTTCCTGCGCAGCATGTGAATGGTATGGTTCCCGCCAATGCTCAGTCCATCTCCATCGCCACTTACGATCCATACGCTCAGTTCCGGCCTTGAAGCTTTTAAGCCGCTGGCAATAGCTGTGGCACGTCCGTGAATAGAGTGCATACCATAGGTATTCATATAATAGGGAAAGCGGCTGCTGCAGCCAATCCCTGATATAAAAACAATATTTTCTTTCGGTATGCCGAGGCCCGGCATAATTCTTTGTACCTGGGCTAATATAGAATAATCGCCACAGCCGGGGCACCAGCGTACCTCCTGGTCAGTAGCAAAATCTTTTGCTGTTAATGTGGGAGCTAAAACTTCTGACATCTTTTTAAAAATCGAGCGCAAAGTTACGATATTAACGGGGGATTAGTATTGCGAATGACAATTACATGACGTTTTTTAGTAAATTGCTATATGCTTAAAAACAAAATATCCCTGGTAATGTTGCTGATAGCTTCAGTTTTAATGGTGGGCTTTATCAATACAAAGCCACTGAAGCAGCGCAATCTGAAGATATTACCCGCTGATATTACTGATGAAAAGCTGGACAGCCTGATGATAACTTACAACAAGGGGCTTGGTGTTACCTGCAATTTTTGCCATGTACAGGAAGTGAAAAACGGGGATACTACACTCAATTTTGCATCAGATGATAATCCTGTTAAGGAAGAAGCCAGGCGAATGATACGGCTCACTATTGATATCAACCAGAAATATTTTAACTACGATTCTAAAATACATCCGGCTTATTTAACCAGGATCAGCTGTAACACCTGCCATAAGGGAAATGCGTACCCTGAGGAATAGTCGGAAAAGTCCGAAAGACGGAAAGTCTGGAAGAAGTTTGAAGGTTTGAAGTTCCGGGCTTCAGGTTGTTCTTAAAAGTATAGAATTTCTATATTGCGGTCAATGGTCGATAGTCCATGTAAAAATAGTCAGACTATGTGCCTGATAGGTTGACATTTTTTACAATACCCGATTTTCAATACGCAATCAAATCAATGAGTTGAACATTGAGCATTCCTGCCCGTCCGGTCAGGCGGGGATTGTTGATTATTAATTTCCAACTTTGAATGTCTGCCCCTGAACTTCAAACATTAAACCTCAAACCCCATCCTGCTGCAGGCCTGTGCATACCAGCACACAGGCCGGAGGCCTGCGCGAGAGGGGCTATTGGATACTGGATGCTTGTTGCCGGATATTTGTCGTACACCAAACATCATACATCTTACAACAACCTTTCACACCTGTCAACTTGCCGGTTACTGGCACCCGCTCACCACTCACTCATTCTTCACAAAAACCATTCGTGCATTATCGGCTTTATAGATGGCGTTAGTGAATGCTACAAATTCTTTATAGTTGCTTGCAGGAAACCGCCCGCTGTTTCTTTCATAAATGCGGGTCATTTTTATTTTAGCACCATCTATAGTATAGGATATATTGTATTTACCAAACTGGTTGGAAATACTTAATGGCGATGGCATGGCTTCTATTTTATAACCATCCGGTAAGTTTATATTCACTGTATCTGCATCAATAAAAGCATAGCTGTAAACAATATCATTTTCCCGCTCATCGTCCTCACTTAGCTTTGAGGCATAGGTTGCCAGTATATTGGGTTTTATAAACATTCGTTTACCGGTTACGCTGGCGTAGTTATTGGATACTATTTCCATTGTTTCGCTGACAGCAGGTATTGTTGCTGCTTTATTTTCATTATAGGTAAAAGCAGGAACATCATAATTAGGAAGTGAAAACAGGTGGCGTAATCTTTTTTGCTGCTCTTCTCTTGATGAGTTATTAATAACCTCATGCAGCCCATCCTGCTGCAGGCCGGTGCATACGGTGGTTACTTTTGCATTTAATTTTCCTTCGGTGTCTATTGTTGCCTGTATAGTGCGGTTTTGCCGGTTTTCTGTTTTGGAATATACAGGTGTTTGAACAATGACGCTGTTGTTGTCATCCATCAGCAAAGCTTCGCGATTGCCGGTGAAACTGCCCATATAACCCGATGCAACAGTTTGGCTGGTGCATTCGAGCCAGGTGGTATCTTTCCTGCCCGGCACGCAAACTACCACATGGTTAAACTGGTTTGAGGGAAAATCGGCAATAATATCTTTTTCGGTGCTGCCGGCCCTGATCAACACATTATGGGCTTTGATACCGGCTTCTTTTAATAAGGCTACCATGTAGTTGGATAATGCCTTACAATCGCCATATTTTTTTTCGGCAACATAAGTGGCATCTAATGGCTGCCATCCGCCAATGCCTAACTGTATGCTTATGTAATGCGTATTATCCTGTAAAAATTTGTACAGCGTGTTTATCTTTTCCTTATCGGTTTTAAGGTGATCTGTAAGCTGATGCACTTTGGCTTTTACTTCGGCTGGCAGAACATCCCGGCCACCATATAGTGCGGCCATGAACTTGCCAAACTGCTGCCAGCTGTTCATATTGCCTTTATACCCCGCAATCTCGAAATCAGAAGGAGCTATTAAAACCCTTGTAGCAATTTCATCCCATTCCGGCGCAAGCACTTCATTCTTTTTAGCTGGCTGGTTATTTAGCTGCCAGGTGTATATCTTAGATGATTTCTCCTCTTTGATAACCGGCAATCCATTATACCGGAACTGCTTATAGCGCAGCTCATAATTTTTAGGCACCGTTACGCTGAGCAATGATTTTTCCACCGCCATCTTCGGTGCTGAAACAGGTTGCCATTCCGGCAAATAGAACATCCCGTTAAGAGCCACCTCTACTTCATACTCTATAGTATAGGGATAGCTTTTGTAATAAAAATTATGCATTTTATACCGGTCATCATAAGCCAGGTGTGCTCCGCTGTTACCTGTTTCATCACTGATATCTTTTTTCTTCACATTTTTTATTTTGTTGCCTGCGGCATCGTATAAGGTGCCTGAGATGCTTTGTATATCCCGGAATTTATCATAATAATCATAGAAAAAAGCATATTCTTCGGCGGCCTCGTTCAGTAAGGTGTACACATAATGCCTGTAATAAGCAGCTTTGCCGGGGCTTTTGATTTCAACACGCAACTCGTCTAACCGCTTCACAATATCTGCGTTTTTAAGCAATGCCTGGGGTATATTGCCAGCCGCATATTGCGCAAGTCCATCGCTGATAATTATAAAAAATAGAAAACCCAAAAGTGATTTTTTCATGTGCTTTGTTTTGTCTTATCAAGCTTTAGCTCATTAATGGATTGCTACTGGCCATAGATACGGGGCTTTGCAGCTGGTGTGATCAGTTGATCTTTTTAAATACAATCTGTTCTGCCTGTTTTTTAACAATATAGCCAAAAAAATCCCTGAGCGTCTGGTAATCTTCAGGAGTAAAATTTGCCTTTTTAATATCTATCCTGCTGTTCAGCATTATTTTTTGATCCGTAGCAGAAATGAGGTATTCAAAAATACCTTCATTATCATTCAGTTTTACCCTGGTTGATTTGGGCAGCTCTTCCACTTTATACCCTTTGGGTATGTCCATATTAAGTATATACATCTCTGCTATTTTGAAAGGCATCTCTACAGGGTATTGCCTTTCCGCAGAGCTGAACGGGTTTTTAGTGGTGGCTTCGCTGAACATAGGATTAAGGTACACCATACCCTGATCTTCAAAATCAAACTGCATATTGTATTTAACCTGCACAGGATAATCATATTTATCTAATGAATCTATACTTGCATTGGTTATTTTTACAGGGAAAGAATATCTTTTGATGGTTTCTTTGGTAAGGTCTTCAAGACTTTCTTTTACTAATCTTTGCCTTAACCCGGATGACTCATAATATCCGGGACTAGTAGTAAAAGCGCCTTTCATACCATTCTTATCATCGTTCATTACAAATAAAAGCGTGGTCTTTGATTCTCTTAAAGAATCTGCTTCAAGTGATATCTTTCCCGGTGCTGTTTTTACAACAAATCCCGGACCGTTATAACATTCGGTGGATAAACGGCCAAAACCCATTTTAGGCCCGGTAGCGTCCAGGAAGATATCTTTATTGTCAATTTGTGTATAGCAAATAGTCAGATTGTATTTGGTCATTAAAGGGTAGAGAGGATGAGCCCACCCGTGGCCCCTGGTGCTTATCAAAACAGGATCGGCTGTAATGCCTGCCTGCCGCAGCATAGCAATCAATAATAAGTTGATCTCGCCGGCATTGCCACTTTTCTTCCTGAAAATATCCTTTAGGGTAGTATTGTCACTCATATAAACCCCGGAGTGATAGGTAGCTGTAAAGTTATCCCGTACAAATGCGTAAATTCTTTTGGCCTTTTCTGCATTACCGGCCGCGCCTTCAATGATCTTGTTTACATCACTGCTTAGCCAGTTATTAGGACGCGTAATTTCAACACCGAAATCTTCCCGCTTTAACAGGGTTTCTGCGGCTTTAGCCCAATTATCCATATAGTCCCGGGGCGGATTATTGGGAAACTGTATTTGTTTGAGCTGGAAATCGATCTTGGAAATATGATTGTTCATAGTGGAGGTATAAGGCTCCTCTTTGAGAGCCGGAACATCCCTCGCTATCCACGTATTCTCGTTCTCATATCCGCTTAGTGAATAGCGTTCTGTAGCCTGAGTGCCGTTAGTTTCAGTTACATTGTACGATTTAAAATTGCTTTTATTTTCATGCTGAAGCTTGAAATAACCCTGCGATAAAAATACATAGGTAAAGAACTGAGGAATGCGAACCGTATATTGGGAGTAAACCCGTGGCCAGGAGGTTCCCTGAAATTCCCATGACCGTAAATGGCTTAAGAAATCTGACTCAATGGTATAGGTATATTCTAAGATAGAGCCTTCTTTTACGTTGGGAAATGTGAATTTTCTTACCAGTATATTTTTGTCTGCTTTTTCTTTAAATATATTTTTCGCATCAAGTTTTGTTTGCTTTACTTCTCCATTGTCAAGATTGTAAGTAATAGCCTTACACTCTGTAAGCTTTTCCTCGTCTGAGCCGGAAGAATACAGCACAATAGAAACATCGGCTGCATCAAATCCTTTTTTGTTCAATACTTTTATGCGCCGGGTTTGTGTGTGGATCAGCGAAAAAAAGCCTTTGTTATTCCCGTCAATTTTTGAGCTGCCCACATCTGCCAGTATAACGGCATTGCTTGAAGAGTCTATGGCGGGAGAGGCCGTGTGAAAATCTGCGACTGTAATTTTCCCAAATTTAATACCGGATTTGTCCTGCGCATTTAACAACGCCGAAAGCAGGCAGGCAACTATCATTGCTCCCTGGCGGAGAAATCTTTTCATAACAGGTTAATTAAGATGAAGGGTAACGAAACAATTTTGGTTGTTTAGTTCTTTATTCAAACAAAGCTAAGCAAAAACCACATCCGCCTTAACACAAAATTTTATCCAGGAACTTCTTTATTTCAGCCCTTCTTTTACACCCTGCAACAAACTGTCTTTCAATATATCCGAAGGAGTAAGCCAGCCTCCTTCGCCATATTCGTTCCAGGCGTACAGCATTCCTAATTTTTCTTTTGTTGCTGTAGCGGGATTTTCAAGTATCCATTTTTTGATACCTGCTATTGAGTTAGCCACCGATGCTTTGGAAAAACCGGTATAATACTTTTCAGTTTCAGGCGTATCGCTCCAGGGGCGTACATCCCAGTTAAGCGTGGATACAGGAATACAATAAGGGCCTTTGTTTACAAACCTGGGCCATAGCGTTCCATATTCGGCAGTTGCCATATTGCTGATGGGTGTAGCCATATCCGCAGAAAATCCGGCAGTATGATAATTGTAACCTGTCAGCACATCGCATCCAACCTGTACTGCATAATTAATTCCGTTGGCAGAAGTTGGTGAGGGACAGCCGCCTATTGCAACATCGGGAAAACCCAGCGCTTTTACTTCATTCCTGAAAGCGGCAAACTCATTTTTAAGGTTTTGTATCGATCCCCAATTGGTGATCATGTTATTAATGTCAAAGAAGATGATGAGCGGTTTGCCGTCTACTTTTAAATACGTCTCATCCCGGAACCATTTTTTCCAGTGCTCTTTTAATGAAGGCCAGTTTTGAGGCGTGATCCGGTAGCCATCATGATTCGCTACCAGGAGACAGAACTTCAGGCGTTTTTTATTCGGGGCATTAGCAAATAACGTAATGGCATTGTTGGCCGGCCTGTTTTCAGAAAGGTCCTGTGTGTTAAAATACCAGCAAAAGCTAAAGAAGTACAGCCCTGCATCGGCCGCCAGGTCAATCTGGGCTTTCATAGCATCTGGCGTATTGGTTACCCATCCCCAGATAGGTTTACGCTCAGGAAAGTCATTTACAAGCGCTGTTCTTATATGGTGCGAGTTCTCATACCAGCCGCCGAAATAATAAGCGCCTAGCTTCACCAGCGGCGTATCAACCACTGGCGGTTCGGGCGTTTCGCCTTTTTTAGAATGATTACTGCACGATGCTATCAATAACGCTGCGCCTAAAATAAAAATGCTGCCGGAAAACCATTTCATAAATAAGATCTTATGGTGTCCCGGTAACCAAAATCGTGCTACAAATAATATGCACCCGCACTTAACATTGCGTCTGCAATTTTTCTTCTTGCCGCTTTTGTGTTAAATGGTTCGGCTTTGGTAAAGCGTTTCAAACCCATTAAGATCATGCGCTGTTCATCACCTTCGGCGAAAGCGTTAATAGCGTCTTTACCACTTTTGTTTATTTTATCTGCAGCATCGTATAGAAAAGTTCGCATAATAGCTGTATAAAGAGCGGCATTTTCTTCTCCCTTTTCTTCAACGATTTTAATCGTGCGCAGCAGCACACTTTCTGCATGGAAGGTTTCTATTGCCATATCGGCAATATTCATCAGTAATTCCTGTTCGTTTTCAATCTGCATCATTAGTTTTTGTACGGCAGCACCTGCTACCATCAGGATGGCTTTTTTAAAGTTGGCTACCAGCTTTTTTTCTGCTGCAAACAGGGTTTCATCCCCGCTTCCAAAGTCTGGAATGCTCATCAGTTCTTTCTGCACTTCCATGGCCGGTCCCATCAGGTTCAAACGCCCCTGCATGGCGCGTTTCAGCGTCATGTCTAAAATAAGCAGTCGGTTGATCTCGTTTGTGCCTTCATATATCCTGTTAATGCGGCTGTCCCGGTAAGCCCGTGAAATATTATATTCTGCGCTAAACCCGTTGCCCCCATGAATCTGTACTCCTTCGTCCACAACAAAATCCAGCAGCTCACTGCCATACACTTTTAGTATGGCGCATTCAATGGCGTATTCTTCAGCAGCGCCCAATAATGCCTCGTTAAAAGGCCGGCCTTCAGAAAGTAATTTTTTTTCAAGGTCGTTGATCCATTTGGCAGTGCGATATAAAGCTGATTCTGCCGCAAATATGCGGACGGCCATTTCTGCAATCTTATGTTTGATAGCACCGAAGTTTGCAATAGGCTGCTTAAACTGTTCGCGCGTTTGAGCATATTCCACGCTGGTTCCAAAAGCTTTTTTAGCGCCTCCCAATGTGGCTGCGCAAAGCTTCAATCTCCCGATATTTAAAATATTAAAGGCTATTTTATGTCCTTTACCAACCTCACCCAGCACGTTTTCTACAGGTATCTTTGCATCCTGGAAGTAAAGCTGCACGGTTGAGGAGCCTTTGATGCCCATTTTGTGCTCTTCAGGACCATTGGTAAAACCTTCCATTCCCCTTTCTACAATAAAGCCGGTGAACTTATCTCCATCTACTTTTGCAAATACGGTGTACACCTGTGCAAAACCTCCGTTGGTGATCCAGCATTTCTGTCCGTTTAAAATATAGTATTTCCCGTCATCGCTGAGCCTTGCTGTTGTTTTGGCGCTTAAAGCATCGCTGCCTGCATTGGGTTCTGTAAGTCCGTAAGCGCCTGCCCATTCGCCGCTGACCAGCCTGGGAATATATTTTTGCTTCTGCTCTGCTGTTCCGAAATATAAAATAGGTAAAGTGCCAATACCTGTATGCGCTGCAATTGCTACAGAAAAAGAATGACCGGGGCCCAGATATTCATTAATAATAGTGGAGGTGATAAAATCTTTTCCTAACCCGCCATACTCTTCCGGGAAGGCAGCGGCTAAAAGGCCCTGCTCGCCTGTCTTTTGTACCAGTGACTTCATTAATCCCTCTTCAAGCGTATCAATCCGGTCCAGCAGGGGCCACACTTCGGTATTTAAAAACTGGGTGCACATATCGCGTATCATCAGCTCCTCTTCATCAAACTGTTCGCTGGTAAAAGTTTGCGCGGGTTGCGATTCCTTAATGAGCCATTCAGCCCCCTTAATGATTTCTGTAGTTTCTGTAGCAGCGCTCATAATATTGAAAATTTAATATTGTTAAATTAATAAGTCGATAGTCCATTGTCCATAGACTATGGGCTATCGTCCATGGGCTATTTTAAATTCTCATACACCTGTTTCAATACTACCCGGCATGCTTCAATATCGGCATCTTTCACGCCATCTAAAGCTTCATCAACCGTTTCAGAAGCAAAAGCATGGCAGGTATCCTGTAATTCCTTTGCCTTATCCGTGAGGTTGATCAGGTTTTTACGCCTGTCGGTTTTTGAAGCAACGCGTTTTACCAGTCCTGCTTTTTCAAGATTGTCTACCAGCCTCGTCATGCTTGGTTTATCCCTGAACGTGGCCAGGCACAGATCCTGCTGGCTGATACCTTCTTTTTTCCATAAATGGTATAACACACTCCACTGCTCAATTGTAAGGTTCAGCTCGGCCGCATTAAACTTTTTTTGCAACCGCCTGGCTATGGCCGTACTTGCAATACCCGTTATAAAACTATATAGCTCGCTTTTTTTAAATTGGTTGTTTGGCATATAGTTGTTTTGACAACTACTTAAAGTTAGGAAGATTTCCCAATTACAAAAACTTAAAAAATTTTTATTGATCCGGCTTAAGAATAAATCATGGATCTTACCGCTTAGTTTTGTCGCATGGTATTTTTATTATTGACAGTGCTGCTGTTATGGGCTTTTTATACCGTTGTAATATATTACTACAACAGAAGCTGGCATGCCATGCCCGATTATCAGCCTGAAAGTATAATCATTCCCAATATTCGCTTTTCGGTGATCATCCCTGCAAGGAATGAAGAACGGAATATTGGCCGGTTACTGGAAAGTTTAAGTAATCAAACCTATCCAGAGGGTTTGTTTGAAATAATAGTTGTAGACGATCACTCTACAGATGCTACTGCAGAGGTTGTAAGGCAGTTTGAAAAGGTAAAGCTGATACAGCTTACAGATTCCGGTATCAATTCCTATAAAAAGAAAGCCATTGAGCGCGGCATTGCAGCTGCTCAAAATGAATGGATCGTTTGTACTGATGCGGATTGTATGGCAGGGCCCGAGTGGTTGCAGACTTTTGCGTTATTCATTGCGGATAATGACCCGGTGTTTATAGCTGCGCCAGTTGCGTTTTCTCTCCCCGCTTCTTCAGGAGAGGGGTTGGTCCGGAAGGACTCCTTTGGAGGGGTGAGGTTTATTTTCCAGGCATTGGATTTTTTAACCTTACAAGGGATAACGGCGGCATCGGTACATACTAAAAAGCATAACATGTGCAATGGTGCTAACCTGGCTTATAAGCGCGATGTCTTTTATGAAGTAGACGGATTTAAAGGCATCGACAATATCGCGTCCGGTGATGATATGCTGCTGATGTATAAGATATGGAAACAATACCCGTACCGGATCGCTTACCTGAAGTCAAAAGAGGTAATTGTGGAAACAGAAGCTGCACCCACCTGGAAGGCGTTTATTAACCAACGCATACGCTGGGCCAGCAAGGCCAAAAGCTATGATGATAAAAGGATCTTTGCTGTGCTATTACTGGTGTATCTTTTTAATTTTTCTTTCCTGGTGTTGCTGGTAGCATCGTTCTTTAATACCGGCTATTTATATGCTCTTATGAGTTTCTGGATTTTGAAAACGGCAGTGGAATATCCGTTCGTATCTTCTGTAAGTAAATTTTTTAACCTGCAGCATTTAATGAAATACTTTTTCTTTTTTCAGCCTTTGCATGTAGCTTATACTATTCTTGCGGGCTTTCTGGGCAGCTTTGGCAAATATGAGTGGAAGGGAAGAAGGGTAAAGTAATTTGCCATTTAAAATTGCTTATTTGGTATTTTCGTAATAATGACAGCATTTTTTAAGAGCCCTGCATGGCAAAGGCTTAAAAGGAATAAGGGAGCAATGGCCGGGTTGGCGGTTATTCTCATTTCTGTTATAGTTGCTGTTTTTTGCTATTTCATTGCGCCCGATCCATCACCTTATTCCAATCGCATCATTCTTGAAACAGGAGGAGAAAAGCCGGGGTTCACCAAACAATTTATTCAAATAAAAAAGGAAAACGAACCCCGCAGGGTAAGTTTCTTTAAAAGACTGATCAGCGGTCAGCCGGATACGTATAATTATATCCCCGTCAATAAGTATGAAATGACCGGCGACAGCCTTATTGCTGATGTATATATTGATGAAACGGTAAGCGAGCGTACCGGTTTTGCTAAAACAGTGCTGGCAGCAGATCCGGTTGTTACCAATACATACTGGTTGGGTACAGACAGTTACGGTCGTGATATTTTAAGCAGGCTGATAGTGGGTACAAGAGTAAGCTTAAGCGTAGGGTTAATAACTGTGATCATATCGGTAAGTATTGGCCTGATACTGGGATCGCTGGCTGGTTTTTATCGTGGCAGGATTGATGATCTGATCATGTGGTTTATTAATGTGATCTGGAGCATTCCTACGCTGCTATTGGTTTTTGCCATTACGCTGGCATTGGGAAAGGGCTTCTGGCAGGTGTTTGTTGCGGTAGGCCTAACCATGTGGGTAAATGTAGCCCGGCTGGTGCGCGGCCAGGTATTGGCTGTTCGTGAGCTTGAATATGTAGAAGCCGCACGGGCACTGGGTTTTAAAGATATCCGTATCATAGCCGGTCATATCTGGCCTAATATTTTGGGGCCGGTGCTGGTTATTGCTGCAGCCAATTTTGCATCGGCCATTGTGATTGAGGCGGGGCTAAGCTTTTTGGGAGTAGGCGTACAGCCGCCAACACCCAGCTGGGGACTGATGATTAAAGAGAATTACAACTTCATTATAACACAAAACCCGATGCTGGCATTAGCACCGGGCTTTGCAATTATGATATTGGTGCTGGCTTTTAACCTTTTAGGTAACGGCCTGCGAGATGCTATGAACGTAAAAGGAAGGTTGTAATGTAAAATGTATGATGTTAGGAGTACGATGTACGCAGGAAGTCAGAAAGTCGGGAAGTCCGAGGTCAGAAGACGGAGGACAAACAGTTTGTACAACCAGTATCCGGCATCCAGCATCTATGAGACATTAATCAAATAGTACAGAAATTCTATACTCGAATAATCAACAGTCAATGCTTGATAATTCGTTCATGGTTCATAGCCTGTGTCAGTCCATTGTCGATGGTCCATAGTCTATAGCCATTTTCCTCATTAACTTTTCAACTTTTCCTGTCATCCGTCATCTGCCATCTGTCCTCTTCTAAAACAGTCCTTCAATGCTCAAATACCTTTCTCCTGTATCATAGTTAAAAGTAAGGATACGGGCGCCTGCCGGTATTTCGGGGAGCTTTTTAGCAACTGCTGCCAGTGCCGCACCGGTGGAAATACCTACAAAAATGCCTTCCTCTTTTGCAATTCTTTTGGCATAATCAAAAGACTCGTCTTTACCGGTTTGTATAGCTCCGTCTAAAATGGATGTATTTAAAATATCAGGAATAAAACCTGCGCCTAAGCCCTGCAACGGATGAGGGCCGGGTGCGCCGCCGCTGATAACAGGCGATAGCTCGGGCTCTACAGCAAATACTTTAAGATTAGGGAACTTTTCTTTCAGGATCTCTGCAACGCCGGTAATATGTCCTCCTGTGCCCACTCCGCTGATCAGGTAATCAATACCTTCGGGAAAATCATTCAATATTTCCTGTGCCGTTGCCTTACGGTGTATTTCCGTATTAGCCTCATTAGCAAACTGCTGGGGCACCCATGAGTTGGGGGTTTCCTCTGCTAATTCCTTAGCTTTGGCTATAGCGCCGCTCATTCCTTTTTCGCGGGGCGTAAGTACAAATTCAGCACCATACACCGACATTAGTTTTCTGCGCTCTATGCTCATGCTTTCGGGCATTACCAGTATCAGCTTATAACCCTTAACAGCTGCTACCAGGGCCAGGCCAATGCCGGTATTACCGCTGGTGGGTTCAATAATAACCGAGTCCTTATTAAGCAAACCTTTTTGCTCGGCATCTTCTATCATGGAAAGGGCTATCCTGTCCTTAATGCTGCCGCCAGGATTTGCTTTTTCCAGCTTGATCCATACTTCGTGGCTGCTGCCAAAAAGCTTATTGAGCTTAACATGTGGGGTATTGCCGATGGTTTGCAGAATGTTTTGTGCTTTCACTTTTTTAATTTTTAGTTGTTAACCCGGGGACAGCTGATAAAGCTTGTTTGTGAGCGGCCTCCGGTAATCAGATTACAAAATTTAATACATTTTCATCGGGCGGCAGCATATCTTTTACGGTTATCTCGCTTTTGTGATAAACTACCGAGTTGCGGGGAACGCTGTAAGTAAGCCATACATTACCGCCTATAATGCTGTCCTGGCCTATTATAGTATCTCCTCCTAAAATAGTGGCGCCTGAATAAATTACCACATTGTTCTCAATAGTGGGATGCCGCTTTTTAGCAGCCAGCTCTTTGGTAACGCTTAAGGCACCTAAAGTTACGCCCTGGTAAATTTTTACGTTTTTACCAATAACAGTGGTCTCTCCAATCACCACTCCAGTTCCGTGGTCTATGCTGAAGGATGGTCCGATGGTTGCGCCGGGGTGAATGTCTATGCCGGTTTTACCATGTGCATATTCGCTGAAGAGGCGGGGCAGCACCGGTACTTTGTGCTCATTCAGCTCACGTGCCAGGCGATGTACTGCAATTGCATAAAAGCCGGGGTAAGCGGTCATCACTTCTTCCACCGATTTAGCTGCAGGGTCCGACTGTAACAGGGCTTCCGCATCTTTTAAAAGGAAACTGTAAATAGAGGGTAGCTGTTCGAAATAGCTTTCGCTGATGGCTTTTATACGCTCGTCTTCCTGTATCACATCGCACAGCAGATGTGCAAATTTATCCTTAAGAGATACAAACTGGTCTCTCAGTTGCGCTTCGCATTTATGGTCGATATCGTTGGGAAGGAAAAGTAATGTATACAGCTCATCAATAAAACCTTCCACCGCGCCTTTATCAGGAAAGCCTGAAAAGCACCTGGAATTACGCTCAAAAAGTGACTTTATAAAATCTTCACTCATGCTTTATCCTATTAAAATGGTGGACAAAGGTAACTGATATACCCGGAAATGGGAAATATAGCGCCTAAAAAAATATTTTAAAGTTTGAGGAACAAGCATTATGTTTGTAGTGTACTACTTAAATAGTACACTAAATCACTAAGTATGATTGATATTAAAAACCTTCATTTTTCCTACAAAAAGAAAAAAGTGTTTAACGGTCTCAGTCTTTCTTTTGCTCCAGGGCATATTTACGGATTGCTTGGAAAAAACGGAACAGGGAAATCAACACTGCTAAAAAATATCATCGGCTCTTTGTTCCCCAACGAAGGCAGCATTAACGCATTAGGGTTTGTGCCGGGTAAAAGGCAACCGGCGTTCTTGCAGGATGTATTTATTGTACCGGAAGAATTTTATTTACCAGATGTGCCTATTAAAGAGTTTTTGAACTGCAATGCATCGTTCTACCCCAAATTCAACAGGCAGCAGTTTGAGACCTATTTACAGGAGTTTGATATACCAATGGGCAACCGCCTCCAGCAAATGAGCTATGGTCAAAAAAAGAAAGTGCTCATCAGCTTTGCTTTGGCATGTAACACTTCTATACTGCTGATGGATGAACCATCGAACGGGCTGGACATTATGAGCAAAAGCCAGTTCAGGAAAGTGATTGCGGGCGCTATTGATGAAAGCAAATGTATCATCATCAGCACCCACCAGGTGAAGGATCTGGAAAGCCTGATAGACCGTATTACCATTATTGATGAAGGAAAAATTTTGTTTGATCAGAACATTGATACCATCAGCGCCGCACTATCTTTTAAAATATCTTTTGATGATGAAGAAACCAGGGCCGCGTTTTATAAAGAAGAATCGCTGAAGGGCAATGCCATCATTACCACTAATACTTCGGACGGGGAAGGTAAAATAGATCTTGAAATGCTATACAAAGCTGTTGTTACCAATGGCGACGCACTAAATAAGGTTTTCACGAAATCAGCTAATCAGTAAACGAATTCTTATGAGCAATTTTAGTTTTAAAAGAACCGGGCAATTAATAAAAAAGCAATGGGTTGAAAACCGCAGGTTATACAGTATGTCTGTATTGGCATTAACTGGAATTTTGGGCGTTACTTTTGTTTTATGGTTAAGTATGTCCGGTACCAGTTATAATGAAGAGTCAGCATATATATTTGGCCTGATTGGCCTGTTTATTACAGGGGCCATTTTTGCAAGTACTACGTACAATATGCTGAATGCAAAAGATACAGGCATTTACTGGATCAGCTTTCCTGCCAGCCATCTGGAAAAATTCCTGGTGACTTTATTTTTCAATGTGGTAGTCTTTACCGTGGTATATACGGCTTTATTTTTTGTATTGAAGTTCATCAGCGAAGCCTATATTAACTATCTTATTGAAAATGGTCAGCGATTATATTCGTACAGGAGGATAGACTGGTCTCGCAGCGATGGATTTTCAGAAGCAATTCCTGTATTCTGCTATGTTTTTTTTGTTGTTCAGGCAGCGTTCCTGTTGGGTTCAGTTTCCTTTAAAAGGTTTTCTTTTATTATTACCACTATAGTTATTATCGGGATTCTTTTCCTTCTCGGCTGGTACGCTTTTAAGATTGGGAAAATAGCTTTTGGCAATGAATATGATTTTAATCCATTCAGGGTCCAGTCCCATTACGAAAATGGCGCTTACAAAGAGTATGAGCTTAATGCCTCTTTAAAAGCATGTGTGGAACTGTTCCTGAAGTTTTTACTGGCGCCGTTTTTATGGCTTGTAACCTGGTTTAAGCTTAAGGAAAAGCAGCTATAATTATTAACATACAGAAACGATATTATTTATGCAATTCAATAATAATGCACAGGCTATTTATTTACAGATAGCAGATTATGTGTGCGAAAAAGTACTTTTAAAAGAATGGCCGCCGGATGCTAAAATACCCAGCGTACGGGAACTGGCCATGCAGTTGGAGGTAAACCCTAATACCGTTGCCCGTTCCTATGATTTTTTAAAGCAGCAGGATATCATTTATGATAAACGGGGCATTGGTTATTTTATAACAGCAGAAGGCATTAAAAATGCATCGGCATACCGGAAACAGGAATTT
This sequence comes from Niabella sp., assembly GCA_027493055.1. Classification (GTDB taxonomy): domain Bacteria; phylum Bacteroidota; class Bacteroidia; order Chitinophagales; family Chitinophagaceae; genus Niabella. The sequence continues at coordinate 96,682 of JAPUDO010000024.1, forward strand.
CTTGAAAAAGAGCTGCCCCTGTTCTTCAGGAATATGTACCTGCTGGGTATAGAGCCTGACGACCTGAAAACGAAATACGAAAAATTTAAGAAACAATACACTTAAAAACTTACGAATGAAACATGCATTATAAAATTTTCATTTTTATGACACAAGAGAATGAAAATTTTATACCTGGTAAGTTCCATTCGACCGGATTAAACAATAAAAAAATTACGAATGAAAACCAGCAACAAGCTATTAATACTCTTATTGGTATTGTTATTTTTAATTCCACTGATGACAGTAATGGGATTCAAAGCAGCTATAAAAAACAATCAATATGTGGTGAAAAATACCTACGGAAATAATGTCTCGGATTTTAAAGATCTCAGGCCTTTTAAGGTTATAAAAATGGATGGGGATTCGCGGGATAAGTTACTGAAATGTAATATCCGGTATGGTGATAAATATGGATATAAATTTAATAATTATGATCCGCAGCGGCTTGAAGAGGGGAGATCAGATAGCTGTAATGTTGGTTTGGCCGGAGATATCCTGGTTGTCAGCTACGGCATCAGGGCAAATGAAGCGCTGAAAGCAAACAATTACTATTATGGTGTTGAAGTTGAGATTACTATTCCTGAAACGATGCCCATAGTTGCCAGCGCTGCTATGGTAAATATGGATAGCAGTGCAGCGCGTTTCAGTAGTTTAAACTTTTCGCTTACAGGCAATACGTTATTGAACATTGTAAATGCAAATTCCCGCCGGGCAGAAAATGCAGATATTCACAAAGCAGTATTTCCTAAAATAGTAATTGATGCAACCTCTTCACAAATTGACCTGAATGAAAACAGCGGTGTCAAGAATCTGCAGGTCAGCTTAAAAGAGCAATCCAGGCTTAATATCAATGAAAAGACTGCAGTGGATACATTAAGCGGCAGTATTTCTGATGAGTCTGTTATTAATGTTCCCTATAAATTCGTGCAACAACTGAAACCTCTACATTAACCACTCAATTTTAGCATTTGGAATACTGTGTTCAAACCACTGATCTCGCTTATACATTTTCCAACAGGCAACAAGTGCTGGATAATGTTTCGATACATGTGCCGGAACAGTGTATATATGGATTCCTGGGCCCAAACGGTGCTGGCAAAACAACAACGCTTAAATTAATTTTAGGATTGTTGCGCAACCACCAGGGAACGATAAAAATCTTTAACAAACCTATCGCCGGGCACAGGGTAGAAATAATGCGATCTGTAGGTAGTCTTATTGAGTCGCCCTCTGTGTATGGTCATCTTTCAGCAAAAGATAATTTGCGCATCTTTCAAAAAGTATATCAATGCCCCCAGGGCCGGATTGACGAAGTGCTGTCTATGACAGGGCTGGCCAATACCGGCACTAAAAAGGCAGCACAGTTTTCATTGGGAATGAAGCAGCGCCTGGGCATTGCCATCGCCTTATTACACCATCCGGCTTTACTTATTCTTGATGAGCCTACCAATGGGTTGGATCCTAATGGCATGGTGGAGATAAGAGAATTTCTTAAGCTGCTAAACAGGGAGCATGGCACAACCATCCTTATTTCAAGTCATCTTTTAACCGAAATTGACAGGCTGGCCACACATATCGGCCTTATTAACAAAGGACGGATACTTTTTGAAGGAACTGCAGAACAGTTAAAAAAAGAAAAAAACCGTGAAACATATATTCTTTATAAAACCAGCGATAACCAGGCTGCGGCAGCACTATTTGCCCGGCAAAATATAAAGCCGGCCTTACTGCCCGATACCATAAAAATTGCAGCAACATCCAAAGAAAACGTTGCCGGGTTAAACCGGCTGCTTGTGCACAATGGCCTGGACGTTTATGAAATTACTACGGAAAAAAATGACCTTGAGACAATTTTTATGAACCTGATAACGGATTAAAAATGCGTATATTCTTTTATAGTGTACAAAGCGAGTGGCTGAAAACAAAAAATAGTATTGCCTCCTGGCTATGCCTGGTGGGAGGCTTTTTCATCCCCCTCCTCTATCTCATAGCTGATATTAAAAATAAAACCTTCATCAATAGCGCAGGTACAGAAATATGGCAAACACACTTTACGCGCCTCTGGATGAACATGTCGGGCTTCTTGCTTCCTATGGGCCTTATATTGGCAAGCAGCCTGATTACCCAGGTTGAGTTCAAGAACAATTCCTGGAAGCAGGTACATGTTACACCGCAAAAATACAGCACTATTTTTTTTGCCAAGCTGGCAGTTCTTTTGGGAATGACATTGAAATTTTTCCTGTTCTTTAATATCGGAGTTATTATTGCAGGAACTGTACCATGTCTTATATTCGATCACTCTTTTCCTAAGGAAAATATTCCCTGGCTTTATTTTATAGAAAAGAATGCGCGCTATTTTATCGCCTGCCTTCCCATCATCGCGCTTCAGTATCTGCTAAGCCTTCAATTCAAAAACTTCGTAATTGCCGTGGGCGTTGGGCTCGCCGGATTAATAGGAACATTTATTGCCTTTCGATGGCAGTATATTTATTTAAGCCCTTTCAGCTATACCAACCCTTTTGCAGAACGTTCAGGATTTTCGGAAAATATTTTGTTATATGCAACCATCTATTTTGTGGTATTTACCATCATCAGCTTTTACCTTTATGTCAATAAAAAGATAAAAGGATGATACCTGGCTCGTGATGCGTTGCTTCTGCACTATCTTAGCATGAAAATAACTTACTCATGCTGCAACCGTCAACTTTACAATTTTTAAACGACCTTAAAAAGAATAACAACAAACCCTGGTTCGATGAAAACCGTAAAGCTTATGAAGCGGCTAAGCAGGATTTTGCTGCGTTTGTTGATAAGATAATTGGGCTGTTTGGTAAAAAAGATCCGTCCATAGCGCATTTGAAAGCAAAGGATTGTCTGTTCCGGATCAACCGGGACATCCGCTTTTCAAAAGATAAAACACCCTATAAAACCAATTTTGGCGCTTTCATTAACGCCGAGGGGAAAAAGTCGATGACAGCAGGATATTATCTTCACGTAGCTCCGGGAGAGAGTTTTACCGGTGGTGGTATGTGGATGCCCCCGGCCGATATGCTGGCTAAAATACGCCAGGAGATAGATTACAACCTGGCAGATTTTAAAAAGATCATCAACGCCAAAAAATTCAAAACAACTTACGGCAGCCTTTCTGTTGAAGAGGGTCAACTGCTAAGCCGTGTGCCCAAAGGCTACGAGCCAGATAATCCTGCTGCGGAGTATTTAAAGCATAAAAGCTTTATTGGTGTACTAAACATTAGCGATGCTGAATTAACAGGCAATTTGTTAACTGCAAAAATTGTGAATGCATTTGAAACCCTTCAGCCGCTTAATACATTTCTGAATAATGCGTTGCAATAGCACTGTGGGGTTGACTAAAAAGTATTGTCAGCCTGAGCTTGTCGAAGGCTAACTGCTTGATTGTCTATATTTCGTCAGGCTCTCCGAAGGAGTCCCTTGGACAATATGACAATCAAGGAACCTTTTTAGTCGGCCCCAATAGAAGATCAAAAACATACGAAATGATCTAAAAAAAGCAATCGTTTAATCTGTTCCAAACGGACAATTCTGTTATTGTTGTAAATGCTTGTTTAGAATAAAGGTTACATGTCATTGTTCCGTAGGAACAAAAAGTTTGAAGGCATCAAACACAAACGGTATCGCTGCGCGCCGTAGGTGCGCAACCGTTATTAAAATATATCTTCCGGCTCTTTTAATGATACATCAGCTTAAATTCAGGCCTGTTACCATCGCAATTCAATTAAACGTTGGGTTTTTCTGAATCCTCCTGCGCCGCATCCATCGAAACGGCAAAAGCAAACGTTAGATGGAATGACTACTACACTTTATTATAAACTTAACCTACATTAATTGTTGTTGCAACAATGAATATTAGCTTTGCACCATCAAATAACAAAAAAATAAAATTCTTATGGCAACCTGGACAATAGACGCAATGCACTCCGAGATCGGGTTTAAAGTAAAGCACCTGGTAATTTCAACCGTTTCGGGAAAGTTTAAAACTTTTGAAGGAACCGTACAATCAGAAAAAGATGATTTCACTGATGCTGCTATCTCTTTCAGCGCTGATGTAGACAGTATTGATACCGGCGTTGAGCAGAGAGACCAGCATTTAAAATCTGCCGATTTTTTTGAAGCTGAAAAGTACCCTAAGCTCATTTTTGAATCCACAGAAATATTGAAAGATGGGGATGATTATAAGCTAACCGGGAATCTTACGTTGAAAGGGGTAACTAAACCTGTAACGCTGAATGTGGAATTGGGTGGTGTAGGTCCTAATATGTACGGGCAAACCGTAGCGGGCTTTGAAGTAACCGGTAAGATCAACCGTAAAGAGTTTGGCCTAACCTGGGGCGCTGTTACCGAAGCAGGTGGTGTTGTAGTGAGTGATGATGTGAAGCTGACAGCAAATGTGGAGCTGGTAAAAGAAGCTTAATATTGTTTTAAGTTATTCAGAAGAGGTTGTCTTAGGGCAACCTTTTTTATTGGGCCGCCATAAAACATAACTCATCGGTTTTGCCTGCCCGTCCGTTCAGGCGGGTGTCACACACTTTTATTTTGGTGCATTGCTCTGCCTGCATATTCGTTCGCTATGTTATCTTCGCAATAGCAGGTCTGATCGGAACTGTCAGACCTTGTACATACAATGAAATATTTTACTATCAAGGAAAACTCCTTTATTGCCAGGCTTGCTGCGCGTAAATTACACAGCAAGAACGTGGCTATTGTTTTTGGTAGCTGTATTCATTTGTATGGAGTGCCTAAAGCAGATTTTTTATCCAATAAACACTGGCTGCGGCACGAGCTAAAACATATTGAGCAGTATGAGCGTTTGGGTTTTGTTCGGTTTATCTTTACTTATCTGTGGCAAACGATGCATGTGGGATATTACAGGTGCGGGCTGGAGTGTGAGGCACGGGAGGCAGAGCATGACGAGGAGATCATAAACAGGTTTCGGTATGCAGGGCAATAGGCATTATCCCATTGTTGCGCATAATTTTGATTCATTTTTAAGTCAATATTCGATGAAAGCCAAAACAATTTTTGCTGTTATGTTATTCTTCCTGTGCGATGTTGTGGAAGCTCAGGATACGCTTGTTTTTAAGCCAACAAAACGACGTCCTTTTACGGATACGTTGATGGTAAAGATTTTGAAATATATAGAGTTAGATGAGCTCATCTACATCCCTTATGATAAATTTGTCCTCAACAAAAAAGATACTGCTAATATTGCTGCCGGCCGGCCTATTCGTAAAAAAGGGGAAAAGGGGGTACCCCTGAGGCATCTTGCAGAGGTACGCTTTGAGGAGTCTAAAAGACACATGGTTTTTATTGATAATGGGGCTGTTATTAGAAGAGAAAAACAATTGGAGTATTTTAAAGCGCGTAAGATTGCAACAGGTGGTATGGCGCTGTTAGCGGCAGACGGGTTCAGGCCAAAGCGTGGTATCGATTTTTCTGAAACAGTGCCTGCAGTTCCTATACTCTATTCTTTTGCATCGTATGAGTATTTGTTTCATAAAGGGAGAATGGGGGCTAAATTTACACCCATTGCAGTAGGGTTAAACATAAATTTTATTGGTACTGCCATTTCGTATCGCTTTTATCCGACAAAGCAGATGCCGGTATCACTTTTCTTTGGATTCGATTTAATGTTTGCAAACAGTACAAGATCGCGCGATATACTGTCTCCCGAATCGGATGAAAGACCTTTCTATAAAACCGCCGCAGTTTCCCTGAGACAAAATCGGAACGAACTTTTTATAACTCCTGGCATTATTGGACTTTCAATAAATAAAAACCGGAATTTTTATTTAAGCACAGATATGTCGGTGGGCGGACGTATAATGATGAGCGGGAAAAGCGTGATTTATAATAATGAGAGGTATGAGTATAGAATACCGGCATATTTTCAACTAAGGCTTTTGGTTGGAAAAAAGTACTAAAAACATTATTAAATTATAAACAAATTCTATTTTCGTTGTCTCATAGTTAGCAATCATTAAGAATAATAAAATAAATAAACAGATGAAAAAAATAATATTGATCCTGTCTGTTACGGCAATTATGCTGTTTTCCTGTACCTCTCAAAAAGCAGTGGTGCGCACTCAAACGCCTTTTATGAACAAAGTAATTGCCCACCGTGGCGCATTTAAAAATACCGGTGCTCCTGAAAACTCTATAGCTTCACTGAAAGCGGCCATTGCAATGGGCTGCGGTGGAAGCGAATTTGATATTCACATGACAAGCGATGAAGTTTTAGTAGTGAATCATGACGATAAGTTTTTGGGTATGGAGATAGAAACAAATACTTATCAGAACCTGCTTGCCAAAACATTGCACAATGGCGAAAAGATCCCTACGCTGGAGGCTTATCTTAAAACAGGATATGCGCAGCATAAAACAAAAATGGTGGCAGAAATAAAAACGTCCAGGATCAGTAAAGAGCGCTCTTTAAGCCTTGCGAAGAAAGTAGTGGATATGGTAAAGCAATTTAAGGGTCAGGCTCAAACGGTTTATATAGCTTTCGATTATGATGTTTGTAAAAAGGTACGCGAGCTTGATCCGTCTGCACCTGTGCAATATTTAAACGGCGATGCTTCAGCGGAAAAGCTGAAAGGGGATAAGCTGGATGCCGATTATCATTATAGTGTTTTTCAAAAAGATAAAAACTGGATCGCGGGAGCAAAAAAGATAGGCGTTTTAACTAATGCCTGGACCGTTAATGATGAGGCTTTAATGGACGATCTTTTAGCACAGGGTATAGATTTTATCACAACCAATGAACCTGAATTGTTACTGAAAAAACTGGGGAAATAAAAGTATTATATTAATAACAATGCTACCTTAAATACGATCGGGATGAGAACAGATAACAAGCTTTTCATTTTAAGCAACGGGCGCGTTGCCGCTATTGACAAAAAATCAGGAGATATTGCCTGGGAGGTAAAGCTACGTGAGTATGTAAAAGGTGCTTCCCTTAGCTATGCGGTAGGGCAAATTGTACTGGAATGCGATAAGCTGTTTGTAGCGGTTTCTGGTATCCTGCTTTGCCTGAGCGCCAAAGACGGCTCGCTTATCTGGAAAAATGAATTGAAAGGGTGGGGTTATGCGTTTATCAGCATTGCCAATACAAATGCGGGCGATGCTGCACAGGAGCAGGCTAATGCTGCCGCTATGATGGCTGCCGCAGCAACTACTGCATCATCGTCTGCCACTTAATTAAAAGCCTGTTACTCGGCTATTCGGGGCGTCCTGCCTCCAATCCCTGTTATCCTGAAGCCTAATCCCAGCTCCGCTTGCAGCGGGCGGCTCTTCTTATAAACGTCTTCATGCGTTCCTTCTTTTTTATACAGGGAACTGAAAATTTTCTGACCACCTAATCTTACGTAAAAGTTTTTACCTACGTTATACCGGAGCCCTAATGTTGCACCGATGAGTAGTTTATTAACATCACCTTTGCCGTCACCTGCTATTGATAAATATTGCTTTTCGTTTTGTATGGTTTGCCAGCTTACCGCACTGACATACTTTTTACTAACCAGGTAACTTAATTCAGGCCCCCCGGTTAGAGTAAGCCTGTCCCATTTTTTAGAAATATTGGCCAGGCGGGTGGTAAGGTAAGTAAGTTTAACGTCACCTATTTTACTGAGCGCATTCTTCAGGGTTTGGTCAGTTGTAATTACAAAAGCGGGAGTTTCATAGCCATAGGCTACCTGGTTAACGCCTAACAATGCACTGATGCCCCAATTGTTTCGCAACTGGCGCTCTATTTGTACATCTGCGAAAAAGCCGATCCTATTTTCAGTTTTTGTTTTATCAATGCCAATACTGCTGACGGAATGGCCCTCTGCCATATCCAGAAACTCGTATGGATTTAAAGGTCTTTGCGCAGACGTATATTCGTTATCAAACTTTGAAATAAAAGAGGTATTCCCGCCGGCCTGCACACTAAGCTGGTATTTCTGGGCATTTGATACAAGCGTCCCACTGATCAAAGCTGCCAGCAATAAAAATTTTCTCATAAGGTAAATTCTATTTTCAAAAGGCAAATGTAGGTAATAACAGCAGTTCAGTTACCTTTCACCTGGGGGTATAAAAGTTTTTCGCAGTATCCTTGGTGAAAAACACCAACCACGGCCGTGCTGCGGCTGTTGTGTCTTTTGACCAACAGCCCAATTAATATTTATGCACCCTTTTACTTCGGCTGTTTGATGCGTTCTCGTCAGCTATTCGGAGCGTCCTCGCCTCGAATTAACTGCTTCTCACAGTTTCATTTACCTTGCCAGCCACTTTTTCAGCATTGATGCCTGTTCCTTCTTCCTGCAGTATTAGTTCTCCATCCGGATTGAAAACGCTGATGATATTGGAATGCGAAAAATCTACAGGCGATATCTTTTTGTACTTCATCGACAGGACATTCGCAAACTCCTGCGTAGCCGCTTCATTACTGCGCAAAAATACCCATTGGGGCGCATCCATTCCTCCGGTTTTAGCAAATTCAGCAAGACGTTCAGGGGTGTCTGTTTCGGGATCAATGCTTACCAGTACCAGCGATACTTTATCAAAATAAGCAGGCCTGATCTGCCTTTCTATTCTTTTCATATCGGCTACCAATATCGGGCAGGCGGTTTTGCAGGAGGTATAGATCATTACTACCACCAGTGTTTTCCCTCGTAACGTATTTAATGGATAAGATTGGTTACGTTGGTCCTGCCATTGGCTTGTCAGGTGAAATATAGAATCAGACGGCAGTTCTTTTTTAGTGTTGTTTTGCCCGCAGGAAAAGAATAAAATACCTGCTGTTAGTATAAAAAGTAGTTGTTTCATTTTATTAGTTTTCTGCCATATCCATTTTACTGAATACTGATTAATGTTAACTTATTTTAAGTATGTATAAATATTCAACAATCAATGCCCAATATTCACCGGCAATTTCAACTACCTTCAACTCACTCATCACTCACTATTCATCACTCCACATCCTTCGCGCATCTAAACCCAAGGTTGCCCACGGTATAATGAGCTTTTAGCCCGGCCCGCATACTGAAACGCATAAAGGCAGCATAGTTCAATACATCCGTAGCGCTGGTAGCGCTGCCCGCACAAAAAAGATTATTATCGCTGTACTCGCCTGAGCGGGAGTCGCCCGTTACCAGCACAGAATTAAAGTCATCTGTCCATTCCCACACCAGGTCAAAGAAATTATATACACCCCAATAGTTGGGCTGCGATTGCTTTACAGCATTATACTGCCTGTTCTTTACCAGGTAAAGGTCCACAATTCTGTCTGAATAAGATTTTTTCTGCCGGGCATTGGGTACTTTTTCATCTGCCATTGCCACCAGCTCCCATTCATCCAGCGTGGGCAGGCGTTTGCCTGTGGCTGTTGCATACGCTTTGGCTGCATACCAAGATAATTGAGTAATCGGGGCATCAGCATCAATATTTTTAGGCAATATTGTGTCAGCTACCCAGGCACGCAGATAATTAGTATCGGCATATAGGCGCTTTACCTGCGAACGTTGCCATTGGGGGTAAGTTTTTACAAATGCCAGGAATTCACCGTTGGTTACAGGCTTTTCATCTATTAAAAATGGATCCACTTTTACCAATGCCGTGTCGGTACCATAAAAAGGCTGGTATTCGCCACCTGGTATTTTTATCATTTTTGCCTGCGATGTAAGTCGGGGTGAATTGAATGCCGGAGATACAATATCCGGCGCAGCCTCCTGACAATTGCAGGAAGCGCACCAGATAACTACAAAAAAGACAACAATATGGAAGAGTTTAATGCTCATTTTTTATCCGGAATGCATTTATTTAAACAACAAACTGAACCGGGGTAACACAGCAGCTTTTATCGTAGATGAAACACTAAGTTTTACTAAGTCTTTTGTAATGGCCCGGCTTTTCATAACATTCATCTCTATGTATCTATGTGGTTATTTTAAGAATCTTAAAACCCACCTTTTTTAAACACTTTTTCGTTTCCTTCTCCGGTCACTTTCAGCTTGCCAATAGCACCTTTGTTGAAAGCGCGGAATATAGAGTGATCCACCAGCACATATTCGCCAGGAACATCTACTCTAAACTCAACTATGGCCGAGCCACCAGCAGGGATAAGCGTAGTTTGCACATTGTGATTTACAGTAGATCCGCCTTCGGGATAAACATTATCAAATATCTCACCTATAACGTGGAAAGAAGAAACCAGGTTGGGGCCGCCATTACCTATAAATAAACGAACGGTTTCGCCCACTTTAGCCTCCAGCATATTCTTGCCTAACAAAGAGCCCTTTTTACCGTTGAATAAAACATAATCCGGGTTCTCGGCATTGCCTTTATCATTATCAAACTCCAGCAGATCAGCAGAACGCGCTTTGGTATAAAATTCACCCTGCATAACATAATATTCCCTGTCCACTTTCTTCAGGCCACCGGCAGGCTCAACCAAAATCAAACCGTACATACCGTTGGCAATATGCATTGGCACAGGAGGGGCAGCACAATGGTACACGTACAGGCCGGGGTTCATTGCTTTGAATGTAAATATAGCCTCCTGTCCGGGTACAGCCGAGGTAGCTTCCGCACCACCGCCGGGCCCATTTACAGCGTGCAGGTCAATATTGTGTGGCAATACGCTGCTGGCATCGTTTTTAAGGTGCAGTTCCACTTCATCGCCTTCGCGTACCCTTATAAAGCTGCCCGGTACAATATTGTTGAAGGTCCAGAAGGTATATTTTTTCCCGTCTGCAATCTCTCCTTCTGTTTCGGAGGTAAGCAGCTTTACGATCAGCTTTTTAGGACCTCTGTCGCCTACCGGTGCAGGCACGTTAGGCGCTGCTGTAATTTCAGCTTCCTCGGGCTGCCCTTTGGCCTCTTCCATAGCAACCGATGACTTTCCACCGGAAGCATTTCCCTGTTCACTGTTGGTTTTGCAGGCTCCAAATCCCAACAGCGCTGCCAGTAATAATAACATCAGTTTGTTTGTCATAATTTTTAGTATTTAGTTGAAAAAGTATTTTGTTATTGCGGGCAAAGCCGGTTCTTTAAAGAAATACGCCTGCAATCTCCGGTTACGGGGCAAAGGTAATCGTCAAAATAATAAAAGATAAAAACGTCCTTTATTTTTTTATATGATTCTCATCATGTTTTCTGCTGATAAAATATCAATGTGTTGTAAAAAATGTGATTTAAGTAATATCTGATGGTTGTTGTCCCCTATTCTATCACCCAGCTCACATCGCCAAAATCAAAACACAGCTCCCGGTCTGTGTGTACTGCCAGCTGACCGTTTGTCAACACTTCCCTGACAACCGCTTCAAACACCTGCCCGTCTTTTTCAAAGCGCGCTTTTTCGTCTTTTTTAAACAGGAACCGGTTGTATACTGTCATTAAATGGGGGCTGTTGATTTGCTCCATTCCTTGCAAAATATCATTTCTTAATTCGGTAGCCAGCAGCAGGCAATCAAACTCCCGGCCCGTTATCTGCCTTAACGAAACGGCTTTTTTGGCAATACTGTCATCAAAGCAAGCCTGGTTAATGTTCAGGCCAATGCCTGCCACGGCCCATTTCCATTCGTTGCCGCTGATAATATTTTCAATTAAAATGCCACCTGCTTTTCTGTTCCTGAAGTAAATGTCATTAGGCCATTTAATACAGATATCACTTTGTGCATACCGGTCAAAAAAGTCCCTTACCGCCAGCGCTACCATTGCAATAAGGAGAAATTGTTGCTGTAAGTCTATTTTTCGGGGATCAAGCACCACGCTTAAATGTATATTCGCTCCTTTTTGCGACTGCCAGGTTTTTCCGCGCTGGCCTTTGCCGGCATATTGCTCATGCGCAAAAACAGCCGTTCCATGTCCTGTCATTTCCTGCCGCTCCGTCAGCTCAGGGTGCTTTAAAAGGCTTAGGGCATAATTATTGGTGCTGTCAACTGATAAAAGTTCAATTAAAGGCGGAAAAGCCTGCCCGTCCGGCAGGCGGGCGCAATTATCTGTTGATTGTTGTGCCAATATTCGTTATTTTTGGGCAAATTAAATAAGGAATTCTGATATATGAATCAGGAAAGCAGGAAATCTGCATCCATAGTTGCGTATCATATTCCGTATTGTATGTAAAAGTCTTCTTATTAATTAAAATTGCATTTTATTTGGAACCATTAGCTTCGCTAACAAAACGCAGGAACGCTGCATCCGTAAAACTTACTAAAAAATCTAAATTATTTAAGACGATCATTGCCGCCATCCAGGAAAAAAAAGGCGAAAATATAGTATCGCTCGATTTAAGAAAGATCCCGGAGGCCGTAGCAGATTTTTTTATTGTTTGTGAAGCAACCAGTGGCCCGCAAATAAAAGCTATTGCTGATAATGTAGTGGACAAAGTAAAGGAAATTTGCGGGGAGAACGTCTTTCACAAAGAGGGTTTTCAGAATTTGCAATGGGTGCTGATAGATTTTATAAATATAGTAGTACACGTTATGCACCCCGAAATGCGTAAATTTTATACCCTCGAGGAAATGTGGAGCGATGCGGCAGCAGAAGAGCATCAATAACTTTATAACAACTTAACAAACAATTTACAGGGTTTTTACCTTATACATCAAACAGAAAAAATGGCGAAGCAGGAAAAGAGAAATAGTCCGTTTTCTACAAATAATAAAAACAATACTCCAGGCGATCCTAAAAAGGCACCCAGGTTTGGCAGTTACTGGGCGTTCATTATCATTCTGGCCATTATGCTGGCCTTCCAGTTTTTAAATCCCTTAGGTTCTGCCGGCCGCCAGGAAATTACCCTCACCGACTTTCAGCAGATGCTCGAAAAGGGAGATGTTGAGAAACATACTGTAATCAGCAATAAAGATGTGGTAAGGGTATGGATCAAAAAAGAGGCCATTTCCCGTTATCCTAATATTGACAAAACACTGGTTAGCGGTGACAATGCAATGCCGCAGCTTTACTTTAAGATAATAGACGGCCCCACTTTTGTAAAGCAGATGGATGAGTTCTACAAAGACCACCCCAATGTGCCCAAACAAATACCGGGAACCGATGCCGACAATGATTTTCTTGGGAAAGCCATCGGCTACCTGCTTCCTTTTGTGCTTTTATTAGGCGTGTGGATACTGCTGATGCGCAAAATGAGCGGTGGTGCCGGCGGCGCGGGTGGCCCCGGTGGTATTTTCAGTATCGGGAAATCCAAAGCTACCCTGTTTGATAAAGGTACCAAGGTAAATATCACGTTTGCTGATGTGGCGGGTTTGGACGAAGCAAAGGTAGAAGTGATGGAAATAGTAGATTTTCTCCGGAACCCTAAAAAATATACCAGCCTGGGTGGTAAAATTCCCAAGGGCGCTTTATTGGTAGGCCCTCCGGGTACCGGTAAAACTTTACTGGCTAAAGCAATGGCGGGCGAAGCACAGGTGCCTTTCTTCAGCCTTAGCGGTTCGGACTTTGTGGAAATGTTTGTGGGTGTGGGCGCCAGCCGTGTACGTGACCTGTTTAAGCAGGCACGCGAAAAAGCGCCCTGTGTGATCTTTATTGATGAGATTGATGCCATAGGCCGTGCGCGTGGCAAAAATGCTATGATGAGCAACGATGAGCGTGAAAGTACCCTGAACCAGATGCTGGTGGAAATGGATGGTTTTGGAACAGACTCCGGTATTATTATATTAGCGGCAACCAACCGCCCCGATGTATTGGATTCTGCATTGTTACGCCCGGGCAGGTTTGACAGGCAGATATCCATAGATAAGCCTGATCTTGCCGGTCGTGAAGCTATCTTCAAAGTGCACCTTAAAGAGATCAAGACTTCTCAAAATCTTGATATTCACAAGTTGGCAGCCCAAACGCCTGGTTTTGCCGGTGCCGATATTGCCAATGTATGTAATGAAGCAGCCCTTATAGCCGCCCGGAACGGTAAGGCAGAAGTAGAGATGCAGGACTTTAATGATGCCATCGACCGTATTATCGGGGGCCTGGAAAAGAAGAACAAGATCATTTTGCCAGATGAAAAACGTGTGATTGCTTATCACGAAGCAGGTCATGCTGTTACAGGATGGTTCCTGGAGCATGCGCATCCGCTATTAAAAGTAACCATTGTGCCAAGAGGAACGGCTGCACTAGGTTTTGCCCAGTACCTGCCCAAAGAAAAATATTTGACCCTTACAGAAGAGCTGGAAGATGATATGTGTATGACCCTTGGCGGAAGGGCCAGCGAAGAGGTTTTCTTTGGAAAAATATCTACCGGCGCGTTAAGCGATCTGCAGCAGGTAACCCGCACCGGCTACGCTATGGTCAGCATTTATGGAATGAATGAGCGTATTGGCAATATTTCTTTTTACGATCCGCAAAATGAAGGCGGGTTCCAAAAGCCCTATAGTGAAGAAACCGGTAAGCTGATTGATCAGGAAGTTAAAAAGCTTTCAGACAAAGCTTATGCAAGGGCTAAGGCTTTGATAGAAGAAAAGAAAGAAGAAGTTAGAATTATTGCAGAGGAATTGCTGGAGAAAGAGGTTTTATTTAAAGATGACCTGGAAAGGCTGATAGGTAAAAGGCCTTTTGAAGAAAAGAAAGCATTGACAGATGTAGTGTTGCCTACTACCAGTGGCGATGTGGATGTA
>JAPUDO010000025.1 GCA_027493055.1 Niabella sp.
AGGTAGCTGCCATTCTTATTTAAAAGCCTCACAATACTGTGAGGCTTTTTTGTGTTATAGTCTTAATCTGTTGACCCACCACCCAACAGAAAACAACTGCAGATTAAGGCCGCGGGAACCTTCAACTACTTATTTATTAGCCAATGGGAAAGCAACTATATAAAAGTGTTATAATCAATGGATCAAAGCAGGTATCTTTGCTGCTCATTTTAATCCGATACAAGTGAAGTTTACAGAATTTGGTTTTGACGAACAACTGATGGAAGGCATTGAGGCCTCAAACTACGAAACAGCAACACCTATACAGGAACAGGCTATTCCTCATATATTAAAGGGAAACGATCTGCTGGCTTTTGCTCAGACAGGAACAGGAAAGACTGCTGCCTTTTTGCTCCCGTTAATCAATCAGTTATTAATAAACGGAACTGATCCTAACAACATTAACGCAATGGTGATTGTGCCAACAAGAGAGCTGGCTATACAAATATCGCAGCACCTGGAAGGCCTTTCCTATTTTACGAACCTCAGTTCTATTGCGGTTTATGGTGGAGGAGATGGAAACAATTTTATACAGGAAAAGAAAGCCCTGAGCATGGGCGCTGATATTGTAGTATGCACCCCAGGTAAAATGATGGCGCATATTAAGATGGGCTATGTTAAGCTGCAGCACCTCCAATACCTGGTGCTTGATGAGGCTGACCGCATGCTGGATATGGGCTTTTATGATGATATAATGTTCATCATTAACCACCTTCCTCAAAAACGGCAAAACCTTTTATTTTCAGCTACCATGCCGGATAAAATAAAGCTCCTGGCTAAAAGGATCCTGCACCAGCCGGTGGAGATAAGCATTGCCATGAGCAAGCCGCCGGAAAAAATAGTACAGCGTGCCTATATGGTATATGATCAGCAGAAAATTCCTTTAATCCAATACCTGCTCCAGGAAAAAAATTATAAAGCCGTGCTGATATTTTGCAGCAGTAAGCAAAATGTAAAGCAGCTGACAAAAGATCTAAAAAGGGCCGGTATTAAAGCCGGGGAAATACATAGCGACCTGGAACAGGATTCGAGGGAAGATGTGATGATGAGATATAAAAGCGGCCGCCTGCCGGTATTGGTAGCTACTGATATTCTAAGTCGTGGTATTGATATTGATAATATTGACCTCATCATCAATTTTGATGTGCCACATGATGGCGAAGACTATGTACACAGGATAGGCAGAACCGCGCGTGCAGAGGCCGATGGCAGCGCCTTCACACTGGTTAATATAAAAGACCAGAGAAAATTCCAGGCTATTGAAAAACTGATTGGGAAGGAAGTGCAAAAAGATAAAGTACCGGAACATTTGGGAAGCCAGCCCACCTATACTCCGGCCCCTTTAAGGCAGGGTGGTAATAAAAAACAATATTACAGGAAGCCTGGCAGCAGGCATAAGTAGAGGGGATGGCAGTTGGCAGTTGACAGATGATTTATATCCGATGAGCTTTTCAGGGTTTGCCGTGCCCCCTACACCAAACCATACTTCGCTGCCTGTTTGATCAAACCGGCAGTGTTGTTCACTTCAAACTTTGTAAGCAGGTTTTTGCGGTGACTGTCTACGGTGTAAGGGCTTACAAATAGTTTTTCAGCAATTTGTGGATTAGTGAATCCTTCGGATATTAATAGCAATACCTCTTTTTCACGGCTTGTAAGCAATGGCGCTGTATTTATTCTCTGTTGCTCCTGTTTATTCAGCTCCAGCTCAAGGCTCATATATAATTTTCCTTCATAAACACAGAGTATAGCTTCTTCTATTTCTTCTTTGGATACGCTTTTTAATATATAGCCAGCAGCCCCGTTTTGCACCATCTGCGATATATAGCTACGTTCATTGAAAGTGCTCATGGCAATCGTTTTTACTTTGGCGTATTCATTCCTGATCTTTGCGGCAAGCTCTATACCGCTTATTTCCGGCATACTGATGTCGGTAATAACAATATCCGGATCATGTGCCTTTACCTGTTCTATTGCTTCATAAGCATTACGGGCTACACCCACAGTATGTACAAAACTTATCTGGGAAAGCATGGTTTGCATGCCTTCCAGCACCATCGGGTGATCGTCAACTATCAGCACTTTTATTTTATTCATTGTTGTCTATTGTACATTCTATATATACCGAGGTTCCACTATACGGCTGCGATTTAATGTCCATGCGCCCGCGCAAATAGCTAACCCTTGATTGTATATTTTGCAACCCTGCTGTTGATTTTTCCTGCCATTGCGAAGTATCGAATCCTTTTCCATTATCTTCCACTGTAATACTCAGTAATTCCCCCTGCCGCATTACCTGCACCAGTACATTGAACGCCTGTGCATGCTTTACAGCATTATTGACCAGCTCCTGTACAATACGGTAAATAGTTACTTCTGTGGCGGCGTCCATTCTTTGCTCCAGTCCGTAAAACTCAGTATTTACAGTAAGCGTACGTGATGTGCTAATGCCCTCGCAATAATCCTGTAAAGCCTGTTGCAGCCCCAGCTTTATCAATGCTTCGGGCATCATATTGTGCGCTACCCGGCGCATTTCGGATATGGATTCGTCCAGTTTATCAAGCGCATTATTGAATAATACACCGGTTTCTACTGTTAATATAAGATTCCCTTTCATAGCCCCTAATTGTAATTTTACGCCGCTCAGCATACCACCCAACCCATCGTGCAGGTCTTTGGCCATACGACTGCGCTCATCCTCCTGTCCCTTTAAAAGAGATTGAGTGGCTAATAACTGCTTTTCAGTCTCTAGCTCGGCAATACGCTGCTGTTGCAGTTTCTGACGATGGGTGTAATTTCGATAGCCTAATAGTAGTATGATAATAAGGGCAGTCGCGCCGCCGATCAAAATATAGTTAAGCGTGTTTTTTTGGCGGATGGAAAGTTTGCTCAACTGGTCCTGTGTTTTAAGCCGTTCAATCTCCTGGTCTTTATTATCTACTCTGAAACGTACTTCCATCATGGATATTTTTTCACGGCTTTCTTCCGAATTGATGCTATCAGATAGTTGTTTAAACTGTTGCTGATATTCATAGGCTTTTTTATAATTGCCCTGCATAGCATACCATGCAGCATATAGTTTCATCGCATCTGACCGCTGGCCAATCATTTCATACTTTTGTGCTAATGTGTCCAGTTCCCTGATATATTTTATAGCATTGGGCTGTTGAATATCAATTTTGAATTGAGCTAACGGTGTCAGGGCCTGTGTCATTTGCCACACATCTTCGTTCTCTTTGGCATAGCTATACGATTTGTGATAATGCGTTAGCGCGGTTAAAGTGTCTTTTTTATAATACGCTTCTATATCGCCTTTGTTGAAGTGATAGGCGAACAGGCTTTTGGTATTTTGCAACTTTTCAACGATTGGCCATACGACTTGCAGGATAGAATCTGCCGACCTGAAATTATCAAGATTCATCAGTCTTGTTGCTTTGTTCATCAATACGGTTGCCAATAGCCGCTGGTCACTGAATTGCCGGGCAGTATTAATGGCCCTGTCATCAAACTCTAATGCTTTGTGGTCATTGCTCAGGTGTGAAAAACAGCCGGCTATGGAAGAGTAAACGCTGGCGAGCGCAGGAAATCTTTGTTGTTTTAAAATCTTCTCCGCACGAAAATAATCATCTATGGCTTTCTGGTAATCCCCAATGCTATAATATAGATTGCCCCTGTTCGTATATAAGTGTCCTTTATTTAATACCAGGTTAGTGTCAGATGCATTTTCCAGGATCACTTCGGCAGAATCACCATTTTTTAAAGCAAGCTCATAGTTGCCTGTATTTTTATAGTAAGATAATGAAAGAATGTATGCTGTAGTTAATCCCCAATTATATTTTATTTTCTTGCTGAGTGCAATCATTTTTTTAACGTAAGGCTCAAAATCCGAAGTGTTATTATTGAGGTTAGCACGCATGTATTCATACAATGCTTCAATCCGGAGACTATCATTTTTAGCACGCAGGATGTTTTCTTTCAGGCTATCCCTGGCAAGTAGTTGCTGTTGAGCAATAGCCGGAGTCTGGCAAAAAGCAGACGCGTACCACAAAACAGATAAAAGCAGGCGCGTATATTTCACAATACTGCAAATTACGAATAGTTAAGATTTAATACGAATCCCCTGTTCAGGGGATTTTCCCTGCATCCAAAAACCCCTCTTCAAGGGATTGTAACAGGCAGACAAACCTTTCAATTTTACATAAAATATTTTGCTACACAGAAAATCAAAAAACGATTAATAAAAATAAATGATTCTTAAAATGAGAAAAGTATTATTGCTGATTTTTATAGCAGGTATTTGCGGTTCACAGGTAACCGGCCAGCAAACACCTCCTGGCATCCTGTTCAGCAAAGCCTTTGGCGGTACCGATTTTGACCAGGCCAACTGCATCGCCAAAACCAGCGATGGCGGTTATGTTATTGCAGGTAGTTCCTACTCTGCTGACGGTGATTTGTTGGGAGCTAACCAGCATGGTTCGGGAGATTGCATGGTAATGAAAATATCCGCTGGCGGTGTACTACAATGGGTAAAAGTATATGGCGGCTTCCTGGGAGAGCAGTTTAATGCCATTCAGCAAACCGCAGATGGGGGCTACATTGCAGCAGGTGTTACCAGCTCGGTAGCGGGAAGTGGAGATGTAACTTACGGGGCCGGGGGTTGGCTGGTAAAGCTTAATGCTGATGGAACTATTCAATGGCAGCAAAAAGCTGGTGCCTTTATAAATGCAGTGCTGCAAACCGCAGATGGCGGCTATGTAACCGGAGGAGATGATATCCGGAAATTTGGCAGCGATGGTGCCTGGCAGTGGACTTATACAAGCGACAGTTATTATAATGTAACAGCGCTGTGCCATGCTCATGATGGCGGCTATGTAGCCGCAGGCGCAGTCATTACTTTCAGGGGGAATGATTTTCGTATTACCAAACTCAGCAGCAATGGCGTGCTGGAAAGCTACCCCGATTATGGCGGTTATGGTGATGATAATCCTTACTCCATTCAGCCCACTGCCGATGGAGGGTATATTGTGGCAGGCAGCACATCATCCAACAACAATGGCAATGTATCCGGCTATCACGGGCAAAGCGATTTTTGGGTGATAAAAGTAGATGGTGAGCTGCAACTGCAATGGCAAAAGGCTTTGGGCGGCACCGGTTACGAAACCGCTTATGCTGTTATACAAACAAACGATGGCGGCTATCTTGTAGCTGGCGATGCGCAATCTACCGATGGCGACCTGGCAGGCAACTTAAATGCTGACGGTTATTATGACGGATGGGTGGTAAAGCTAAGCGCGGCAGGCGGTTTGGTTTGGCAAAAAACGGTGGGTGGTTCCAAGCATGAAACTTTCAGGGGCATTGTGCAAAATTCCGATGGCAGCTATGTTTTAACCGGGTTTACTTCGTCCGGTGATGGTGGCATTTCAGGCTTTCATCCGGGTATAACCGAAGTGCCCGATGCCTGGCTGTTAAAGCTTGCTGCCGATACCGTGAATACGCTGCCGCAAAGTTTTTCATCCGTTACACAAAATATCAGCGGCACGCAAACATCAGTATTTACCAATAACGAAGCGTTGCGGGTTAGCGCCATTACGCCCGGAGGCGCTACGCCTGTTGCGGGCAATACTACCGCTAAGGTTTGGGTGGATCCTGTACCTCTTTCCGGCTGGGTTGGCCGCCGTTATGAAATCACGCCTGGTAATAATGCAGGTACAGCATCGGCCCGTATTACGTTATATTATAACCAGGCAGAGTTTAATGCTTACAACACTACTGTACCTGCAGGGCAGCAGTTGCCTGCATCGCCCACGGATAATGACGGTAAAGCCCGTTTCAGGATTGTAAAATATGCTGGTGTAAGCGGCGATGGTACAGGTCTGCCCGGCACTTATACTGGTACAGGTGTGATTATTGACCCCGATGATAATGATATAGTCTGGAACAGTACCGGTAATCGCTGGGAAATAAGTTTTGATGTTAAGGGCTTCTCCGGTTTTTTTGCTACCGATGCCGTTACTGCGTCTACAGCACTTCCGGTAACCTTTGGTACAATAAACGCTTTTATAAAAGACGGCATACTTACCGTAAACTGGACTGCGGAAACCGAAACCAGCAACGCTTATTATATGGTAGAAGCATCCACAGACGGGAAAAGTTTTACCGCTATCAGTGATAAAATACTGTCCAAAGCAGAAGATGGTAATTCTTCCACTGCATTACAATACAGCTTTACAAAAAGTTATGCTTTGCTACACGGTATGGCCATAGCGTTCTTTGTTTTGATGACCGGGTTTAGCAGAAAAAATAGGAAAATAGCGGTATGCATGGCTGTAATTAGCTGTTTTGTATTTGCGCTGTCCTGTAAGAAAAATAATATGGGCATTGAAAATGGCACAGATAAAAAATTATTTATACGGATCGCGCAGGTGGATAAGGACGGGACGAAGCAGTATAGTAAAATCATTGCTGTGAATGATGAGAGATAAAAAAGAAACTGTCAAAAAATAAAATTTATAAAATGACAAGTAACATTTCATCATTCATCTTGTGCCATACAAAAACACCTTTATGAAAATGAGATTCCTGCAAATAGTTAGTTTGATTATCGCTAATCTATTGTTGTTGCACACAATGGCGCAAACTAATCACAGTACTCCAATATATTCGGGACCTTCTGTTTTACCTTCCTGGACAACACAGCAATGCCACCAGTGGGTAAAAAGATATGGTGCCTGGAACCATGAAAGGCTAAGTGCTATGCAACCTACATCAGACGGAGGTTTTGTTATGGCCGGGCAAAGCAGTTCTTCATCACATTCCCTGATGTGGATCGTAAAAACCGATGCCAATGGTAATGAAGCATGGAACAATAGTTATGCAAGAGCTTATTCTGCAGAAGCCCGTTCCATACTGCAAACTGCTGACGGCGGCTATATTGCAGCGGGTTATACCGGATCGCAAAATAACTCAAAAGACTATTGGATACTGAAGATAGATGCAGGTGGCGCCGTGCAATGGCAAAAAACATTTGGCGGTTCATACGATGATGAGGCCTACAGTATCTACCCCACCAAAGAAAACGGTATTGCTAATGGGTATATTGTAGCCGGAACCACTTCTTCTGATGACGAAGATGTTACAGGCGGCGCTGAAGGCTGGTTCAATTACTGGGTAGTGAAGCTGGATATTAACGGCAACCTGGTTTGGCAGAAAAAGCTGGAAGCCAGTCAACGGCCCTATTCTATCAAACAAACAAATGACGGCGGTTATATCATTGCCGGTGATTCACCTACTTATTATAACCAGATAGCTAATCCTAATGACCCTTACGATGAGAGCGCTTTTAATGTGATAAAATTAAACGCTTCAGGTGTTTTTCAATGGCAGCTATCTTTAGGTACCTATCGTTTAGATGCCGCTTCTGATATTATACAGACGAGTGATGGGAATTATATTGCTGCAGGCTATACCACTTCCATTAACAGTACCCTGGATTTGGACAGGAACGGACTGGTGGTAAAAATAGGCCCTTCCGGAAATATACTGTGGTATAGAGAGGTGGATTATACAATAAGTGATGAAATAAAAAGCATCAGGGAAACGGCTGATGGAGGATTTGCTTTTTGTGGCACCACCATATACCCCTGGAATGATTATTATGGCACTTACGATCCCTCCGACTTTTGGCTGGGAAAGCTGGATGCCGGCGGGCAGCTGGTATGGCAGGCCGCCTGGGGTAACGAAGATGAAAATGAAGCGCTTTCCATTGAGCCCACTGCTGATGGAGGCTATGCGATAGCAGGTACTATTCTTGTAGCCCAAAACCTTAACCTGGGAATATCGGCTAACTTAGATTATTTACTGCTTAAATTAGAACCGGGCTGTACTATACAACAGGTAAGCGGACATTATAAAGTAACGAAAACCGTTATTGCCTGTTGCGGGCATAGCAGTGTTGCCAGTGCCCCTACCACAAGCCGGTCTGTTACTGTAACACAGGCAAATGATGCAACGGGTACACCTGTGGTTTTCACTGACTCATTAAACAGGTGGATTGCTACCGTTACTTCAGGTGGCAGCAACCCGGTGGGAGGCGATGTTACGGCAACCGTTTGGGTAGATATGAACCAGTCACCTCTATACATAAGACGTCATTATGAAATCACGCCGGAAAATGACGCGGCTACTGCTACAGGTACTATCACATTATATTTTTCCCAGGAAGACTTTAATGCGTATAATCAATTGGCGGATGCAGGTAAAAAACTCCCTGCTGCCCCGAACGATGCGGCAGGCAAAGCTAACTTCAGGATTGTAAAGTATAGCGGCGTAAGCACAGGACAGGATGGACTGCCCGGTTCTTATACCGGCAGCTCAACAGTAATAGACCCTGACGATAATCATATTATATGGAACAACAACCGGCAAATATGGGAAATAAGCTTTGATGTTACGGGCTTCTCCGGTTTCTTTGCCACCGATGCCGTTACTGCGTCTGCAGCGCTTCCGGTGACCTTTGGTACGATAAACGCTTTTATAAAAGACGGCATACTTACCGTAAACTGGACTGCGGAAACCGAAACCAGCAACGCTTATTATATGGTAGAAGCATCCACAGACGGGAAAAGTTTTACCGCTATCAGTGATAAAATACTGTCCAAAGCAGAAGATGGTAATTCTTCCACTGCATTACAATACAGCTTTACAAAAAGTTATGCTTTGCTACAGGGCATGGCCGTAGCGTTCTTTGTTTTGATGACCGGGTTTAGCAGGAAAAACAGGAAAACAACGGTCTGCATGGCAGTAACAGGCTGTTTTGCGTTGGTATTGTCCTGCAAGAAAAGCAACACGGATATTTCAGGCAGCATGGATAAAAAATTATTTATAAGGATTGCACAGGTGGATAAGGATGGAACGAAACGATATAGTAAAATCATTGCTGTGAACAATGAGAGATAAAAAAGAAACTGTCAAAAAATAAAAATTTATAAAATGAAAAGCAACATATTGCTCATCAGTACTTTCCTGACGCTTGTGCTTATCTCATGGACGGCGTTGGATCATATTATCAGCAGGCTCGGCCTGAGCGAAGACACCGCCCGCAAATATATTCTGCAGAATATTGCAGGTGATTTTTCAGGAGCGCCCATTGGTTCAGCCAATGAAGATTTTGGAGGTGATGAAAATAATACAGGTTTTGAGCTGCAGGGATTTAAAATTCCTTATTCCCGGCTATTACCCGATATTATTAAAGGGAATAAGGTGGGGACTGCCGAAGAGCTTTGCAGGTACGTAAAGGACTATGTAAGCAGTACTGAGTTTTTAGCTGCCTATAAGGAACAAAGAAAAGCAGCCAAACCTGTTTCCGAACCACCACGGTTAGATGCTGCGGCTATAGCATCTTTAAAGAGCAGCTTAAAAGAAATGGAAACCAATCTTCCTAAAATGAAAGCTGCTAAAATGCCTGCAAGCGCTATACAGCAAATGGAACAGGCTATCGTGCAGATGAAAAGCCAGATAGCGGCACAAAGCGACCCTACCCCCAATCTTACGCTATGGAAAAAGTTTTACCCCGAAGATGCCGCGGTGGCGGTGAAAAATCGCCTGAACGAATATATAGCATTAACTGCCAAGGTAGATTTTACTGCTGCTACTACAGGCTCCGGTAAAAATAAAAAATTTGTTAACCCGGCTTACGAAGCCAAAGGCCCGAAATGGAAAGCCATTTACAGGGCTGGCAAAGAAGTGAATATTGCTGTTACAGCTTTTGTTAAAGCCTGGCTGGCAGAAGGGATAAAAACGGGCAGCAGCTCATTCCCGCTGCAAGCGAAACCAGGTAATGCTAAAGCCGCTGCTGGTGCAGCAGCAGAAGAAGAAGAGCTATCGCCCGCCAACAGGGCAACAGAAGGGATCAGGAGCGGCTTAAAAGATATTAAGGCAAAAGCAAAACAGATTTTTTAGCATTGCGCATTGCTCTTCGGGACTTGTAGTCCCGAAGCTTTATTTTGTAGCCTTCGGCTACATTTAAGAAGTAGCCAAAGGCTACAAAATAGTCCTGCGAAACAAAATGTTTCGCAAAGCACCGGGAGTGACATAAACATAGGCGCCATCAAAATCAAATGCGTTTGCCCTGCGCCCTGTTAAATATAGTAACAGGTGTAAGCACGATACCGTAGCTTTGAGGTAATGCTGTTTTTCAAAAAGAAAAAGAAGATTATTGGCATTGCTTTGTCCGGAGGAGGGCTAAGAGGCATTGCGCACCTGGGCGTGTTAAAGGCTTTGGAAGAAAAAGGCCTTCAACCTTCTGTTGTATCGGGCACAAGCGCCGGCGCAATTGTAGGTGCGTTTTATGCAGCGGGTTACAAGCCTGATGAGCTGATGGAGATTGTATCAAACCTGAGTTTTTTTAGCCCCAGGGCGTTACGGTTCAGTACTTCTGCTTTGTTTGACCGCCAGATGTTGTTGAAGATCTTCCATCACTATTTTCCTGAAAACAGCTTCAGCAGTCTTAAGCTGCCGTTGTATGCTGCTGCAACAGATATCGTTTCCGGCAGGTCTGTTTATTTCAATGATGGTCTTCTGGATGAAGCTTTGATGGCCTCGGCAAGCATACCGTTTGTATTTCCCGTAACTAAAATTGGTGAACAGTATTTCCTGGATGGCGGCATCATCAATAATTTGCCTATTGAACCCATACAGGATAAATGCGATATACTGATTGGGGTGAGCGTCAATGCCATCTCTCACCAGGAAGGGATCAATCTTTCGGGAAGACGTTTATTTGACCGCGTTGTTCACCTGGCGCTGGGGCAGCCCGTGTACCAAAAATCAAAACAATGTAATCTTTTTATTAACCCTCCTGATATGACACGCTTCAGTATGTTTGATAAGAAAAATGCCCGGCAGCTATTTGATTATGCGTATGCTTACACTATACAATACTTAGAAGCGCATCAGGAAAAGATCCTGCGATAATGCATTATAAACAAAAAAGCGGACTGATTAAAAGTCCGCTTTTAAAATGATATATTGAAAGTCTTGTTAAGCCACAGCTTTTTTTACAAGGTCAGCTGCTTCGCTTAGCAGGATAGCCGATTGAACTTTAAGTCCGCTTTCATCTATCAGCTTCTTGGCTTCTTCAGCATTTGTTCCCTGTAACCTTACAATAATAGGGATCTCAATATTACCTAAGTTCTTATATGCGTCTATAACACCGGCTGCCACGCGATCGCAACGAACGATACCTCCAAAAATGTTGATAAGGATGGCTTTTACGGCAGGGTCTTTCATAATGATCTTAAATCCAGCTTCAACGGTCTGGGCATTTGCAGTACCGCCCACATCCAGGAAGTTAGCCGGCTCTCCGCCGCTTAGCTTGATCATATCCATAGTTGCCATAGCAAGTCCGGCGCCATTCACCATACATCCTACATTACCATCTAATTTCACAAAGTTCAGGTTGTATTTACCTGCTTCCACTTCTGTAGGATCTTCTTCGGTAATATCACGCAATGCCGCCAGGTCTCCGTGACGGATCATAGCATTGTCGTCTAAATTCATTTTACAGTCAACCGCAATGATCTTATCATCAGCCGCTTTAAACAGCGGGTTAATTTCCAGCATACTGCAATCAAGCCCTACATAAGCATTGTAAAGGTTGGTAACGAATTTCACGCAGTTTTTGAACGCTTCACCTTTTAAGCCTAAGTTGAAGGCTATTTTTCTTGCCTGGAAGCCCTGTAATCCACCGGCAGGATGTACCCATTCCTTAAATATTTTCTCCGGAGTATCGTGCGCAACATCTTCAATATTCATACCTCCTTCAGTGCTGTACATGATCACGTTTTTACCGGTAGAGCGATCCAGCAGTATAGAAAGGTAAAACTCCTGCCTTTCGCTTGGCCCGTCATAATACATATCCTGGGCTACAAATATTTTGTTTACCACTTTTCCTGCCGGCCCTGTTTGTACAGTAACCAAAGTGCCGCCTAAAAGGCCTTTTGAGAACTCCTCTATATCTTCCAGGGATTTGGCAACTTTTACACCATTGATACCGGTTTCTTTAACGGTGCCTTTTCCCCGGCCACCTGCATGGATTTGTGCTTTAACTACTGCAAATTTGCTGCCTGTGTCGGTTTTGATTTTCCTGTAGGCTTCTTCCGCTTCATGAACAGCGCTGCACGCATAGCCGTCCTGTACCGGAACATTATATTTTTTTAATAATTCTTTAGCCTGATATTCGTGAAGGTTCATAATAAAAACTTTTGCCACGAAGTTAAGGGTTTGGAGTATAAGATGTAAATATGAAAGATGACAGAGGATGGATGACAGTTGACAGAAGGGAGGTTGATAGGTTGAAAAGTTTACCGGGACGATGGCAATGAGAATGTAAAATGTAAAATATTGAATGTTAAATGTAGAATGTTAAGTCTCCGCCTGTAACCAGCAGACACACAATCCAGCATCCGGCAATCCAGGCACCTGTTTCCAGTATCCGTTCACGCATCTTCCGTCTTCCTACTTCGGTCTTTCCCGACTTCCGGACTATTTTAAGATGACAGAGGATGGATGACAGTTGACAGAAGGGGGATAGGTTGAAAAGTTTACCGGAACGATGGCAATGAACTATGAACCAGCTGTGTAATATACGAGATATGGTGTACGCAAAAAGCTAAAGGTTGAAAGCCGAAAGCTCTTTTACTACGGTTGAATATTGATGCAGTGAAAATTAATTATTGAATATTTTACTCTTGTGTATAGAATATCCGAACACTTAATATTCAATGCCTATGAAAAGCTGGAAGCCAGAAGCAAAGGACACGTTCCTTCTTTTCCAAACTTTCGGACCTCGGACTTCCGGACTTTCCGACTGCTTAGCGTCCAGTATCCGGCATCTACAGGTAAGGTTTTTTATATTCGTGCTAATTTTTAAATAGTAAATGGATTTGATGAATGCTGATCAGCGCTTAAACTCAACCAGGAAGATACTTCCTGCTATCCTGGCAACGTCCATATTTATGCAGATGCTGGACTC
This sequence comes from Niabella sp., assembly GCA_027493055.1. GTDB lineage: Bacteria > Bacteroidota > Bacteroidia > Chitinophagales > Chitinophagaceae > Niabella. Next base: position 13,067 of record JAPUDO010000025.1, read on the forward strand.
CACTATTCTGAATACTTCTCTTCCGGCCATCGCAAAAGACCTGAATGAATCGCCAATGGATATGCAGAATGCTATTATCAGCTATGTTTTAACACTGGCCCTGTTTATGCCGGTCAGCGGATTTCTTGCTGATAAATTTGGTACTAAAAAGGTTTTTATTTCATCACTGGTGCTATTTGCCCTGGGGTCTTTGTTTTGTTCGCTTTCTCAAAATTTAACACACCTGGTAATAGCAAGGGTAGTGCAGGGCGTTGGAGGTAGCCTGATGACCCCTGTAGGAAAGCTGGCGCTTATCAAAACATTTCCCAAAAATGAATTGCTGAAAGCCATGAATTTTGCCATCATCCCTGCATTGATCGGACCTGTTCTGGGACCTTTGGTAGGCGGTTATATGGTTGATTATTTATCCTGGCACTGGATCTTTCTTATCAATATCCCGATAGGCCTTACCGGCATATTGTTAAGCATAAAATTCATGCCTGATTACAGATCGACCATTATAGACTTTGATCTAAAAGGGTTCCTGATATTCGCCGCCGCATCGCTGCTGCTTTCCATTTCACTTGAATTATTCGGAAATACAGTACATGTTACACCCGTTTTGCTGGTGCTTTCATTAGGTTTCCTGATGCTTTATTTTTATTACCGCCATGCCAGGCGTGATGATAATCCGATCTTTCCCCTGAATTTATTCCAGGTAAGAACTTTTCGTGTAGGGATATTAGGCAACCTGGCTACGCGCCTGGGTATCAGCTCCGTTCCCTTGCTTTTACCTTTGATGATACAGGTAGCGTACGGACGTTCTGCCGTTACTTCCGGATGGATTGTAGCGCCAATGGCCTTAACGGCAATGTTCGGTAAATCTGCGGTGATCAAAATCCTGGACCGTTTTGGTTACAGGAAAACACTAATGGTCAATACATTCATTATTGGTATGCTGATCTGCTGTATGGCCCTACCCGGTGTGCATACTTCTATTTACTGGTATATTCCCATTATTGCGGTGTTAGGCTTTTTTAATTCTATTCAGTTTACTTCTATGAACACTATATCCATCGCAGATCTGAGGCAATACCATACCAGCAGCGGAAATTCTTTGCTTTCTGTGAACCAGCAACTGGCTATTGGTTTTGGCGTGGCCTTTGGCCTGATTATTTTAAAAATTTTTCAGGGAAATGCTGCGTTCATAAATAACGAAATTCATAATGCTTTTCGCTATACTTTCCTGGTGGTAGGAAGCCTAACAATTATATCGGGCCTGGTATTTAGGAGGTTGCATTTTAAAGATGGAGAGAATATGAAATCCGGGGACAAGACCTGATCTTCCCCTCATGCCTCTCCGGAAGTAAAAGTAAAACATTGGCAGAAAGCATGGTTGAGAACGCGGAGGCACTAACGCAGCAAAAAAAGCCGGCAAAGATGCTAAAACCGCTACAAAAGCAATGATTCCAAAGTGAGAAAAATTAACGCCGATCATTCAACCCGTCTTTTTTATATGGGGTTTGCTGCGGCGAACCTTTTCCGTTGTTGTTTCAAAAGTGGAAAAACTATGAAGTGTGTAGAAAGTTATAGCCATTGGTTAAATCGTGCGTTAATGACAGCTTGCCCTGGGGGGGCGGGCGGGCGAGCTTGTCGAGGGCTAACGGTTTGATTTTAATATTTTGTCAATCCGGATAGTTTCATACGCGTTAAATAAAATTAATTTTTGAATCTCTAACAGACTACTCCCCAAACTTTTTCACTACTCTTTTCTTCTCTTTTGCTTTGATGGTAAAGGTGGGTATGGAAGTGATTTTGCCACTGCTTATGGTAAATGTAATCGCACCGGAATCCGAAACGTAAGTATTCTCCGGCAGTGATTTTTCATCAAGTATTAACTGATAAGTTCCGGTTGGCAAAAAAGATATGAACTCTCCCGAATCATCGGTATTTACTCTTTGCACTATCTTGCCTTCTTGGTTGTATATGTTAAAGACAATGCCATCAAAGCGAGGCTCAAAATGTAAAGATGTTCTTATGTCTATATTGTATTCTATCTTACCGGAAATGGTTCCGCTTTGGTGCAATGGGATTTCAATATTAGCTTTATAAGCTTTCAATACAATCTCTTTTTCTTCACTAAACCATCCCTGCTGCGCGCTGGATTGAATATTGTATTTTCCAAACGGCACAGACTTGTACAGGAGTTGCCCATTGGCGTTGGTTTGGAAAGAAGTGTTATTGAATATAATTATGTGGTTGCTTGCAGGGGTGTCTCCGTTGTCAAAGGTATTGTTACCATTATTGTCATAATACACCCTTGCTCTAACCGTTCCTTTTTTACCTGGTGATGCCTGGGATGATTTGAAATTAAAAGTAAACCCAAGCTCCGCAGATGTTACTGATGTGGGCTGTAGATCAAATCCGGTAATGGATAAGTCGTACCTGAACCAGGAAGTATTTAGAAAGAAAAAGTAGCGCTCTTTTGGTGTATACCTGAGATTTACGAATGCCGATGGTGTTTTCCCTATCATGTAGTCATTTATGTAACTGGCGCCGGAATTTAGTAAAAGCTTTTTATTGAAAATAGATTTATTGATGTTTATCGAGAGCATCAATCTTTTATAATCTTTATTAATGTCTGTTCGTCTTGTTGTAGCATATTCAGATAAGAAATAACTTCCGTGCTGGTAAATGGCATTGAAATTAATAGCTTTGAAAACGTATGAGCTGCTCAGCTTAAACTGAAGGTGATTGGTTGTTTTTTCAGGATATCGAACCATACCGCCATCTACACCTATAATAAAAGAATGATATTGGTTGGGGCTTGTCCAGTTTAAGTTTGAAACCAGCCTGTGTGCATCTATTGATAAAAAATTTCCCGTGTCTGCTATATTTAACTGGCGGTTAATACTGTTAGATGTTTCGCGTTGATATTGGTAAGTAAGCGTTAGGGTTATATTTTTCAAACGGGGTAGATTAATACCCGCATCTGTTCTGATATTGGTAGACTTTATGTTCATGTTGTAGGTGTAGGACCGGGGTGCAAAATCAGAAGCGAAAACACTTGCATATAGTGAAGCAGTTTTGCTTAACGATTTTGTGAATGTTTGCTGCAATTGCAGCAGGCCACGCCTGTTGCCTGGAAAATATTTTGTACTGTAAAAATAATTACCGGAGGTTCTGATAGTTTTGTATTCGCCAATATGTTGAGCCTCAATAGCTGTTGAAAGATTTTGAATTTTGTCAGATTTATAATTGCTGTAACCTTCATATAGCCTCATTTTCAGGTTGCCGAACTTACCGAGGTTACGGTTAATTTCGCTACCCATTACATGATGCAGTGCATTTTCATACACATCTTCTTTAAAGATGTAATTGAAGGTATAGTTGTTTAATGTGTTTTGTTGATTAAGCATGCCAACAGCATAGAAGCCATAACCGTTTTTTAAGAAGCTGTTCTTTTGAATGAGGTTAAAGTTTTCGTCAATAAAGCCTGCCTGCAGGCCCCTGCTTTTTGTCTTATTGTTGAAGGTTACTTCTGCTCCGCGCCCAAAAAACGGCACTTCGAATGTACGGCTGATATTGCCTAACCGTATCTCATTTTTGTTTAAGTTATAAGATAAATACGTATTACTTACAATAGGATTAAGATCATTGTTCATAGTATATAGGTTGCCGTTCAAACTTACATAACCAGCCGGCAAATCAATATTAGTGTTACCCATCAGCTGATAAATGCCAATGTTATTGCCTATCCTTCTATAACTTGCTGTAATACTGTTACTTTGGTACAATGAACTTAGATTGTTTGTTTGTACATTGTTATAACGTTTGGATGAGGATACGTTTAACACGGTTATTGTTACGTTGCCAAACAATTCTTTTTCCGCCCCGCGTAATCCTGCAACCTGCACGGTAAACCGGTCCAGCCTCAATAGTTTTTCGGAAGCGAAAAAACGAAATTTGAAAACCGTGTCTTTTTTCCTGTCTATAAAACCTGTGTATTCAAAAAAGTTTTTTTCTCCGGTAAGCTCAGGGATGTTAAATACAATAGTTGCTGCCTGTCCAATATTTCCGGTATTGCTTACTGTAACAGCTACCTGTACAGAGTCCTGTGTATTGTGTAGGTTTATGATTGGCTGAGTGGCAAACAGGCTTAATTGCGGATTAGCCATAATGGCATATTTAACATTGCGGCTCAATACCATTTGCTTGTTTTTTGAGAAGAGCTGTAAGGAAAATGGGATGTCTCCGGCAGTAATATTATTGCCTGCAATTATTTTTAATGGAATAAAGATTTTTCCGTTAGATGCAATTGATACAGGAATAGAATCGCCCAAAATGCTGGTAAATCCTGTTGGTGTAATTACTTTCAGATAGCCTGTAAAAGTGCCGCTATCTGCTTTGGAAATCTTTACCATCATGTCCAGCAGGTTTTCTTTTAGAGGGTGTTTCTCGGTAGTCACTTCCATGTTCAATTGCCGGTTTACCTGCGCTTTTGCTGCAGGATATCCGCCAAAGAATAATAGCATCAGAAAAAGTAAGGCTTTTTGAAAAGCGTTAAGGTTCATATTTAATTCTGCTATTGCGGCGTGATCTCATATTGGAGGGTAGTGGTATAATTTTCCATTTTTGCTTCAATAAGAGACAGGTCGTTGGGCTTGGTAGAATAAATGATATCATAGTAAACAGCAGTGCTGCTTGATGATCCTGTTGCAATTTTTTGAAAGACAGCACTCAGCCAGGCCTCGGTACTACTTGTCATACTGCCTGATGTACTGTTTAGTTGCACCATTACTGTTTGTAACGGTAAGGTATTGCCTGTGGCAGATGTAAAGGTGGCGGGAACTGATTTTACTCTTATCTGGTAACTGGTGTTGGCGTTTATTACCAAGGCGCCGGGATAAGTTACTTTAACACCGTTAACATAATCATTAATCGTTTTAAACTCCAGAAGCCCGTTCCTCGCGCCTGATGCGATCTGTATAGCATATTGATTTGTTACCGGTGGGTTACCTGAGAGTGTTCCTATCTGTAATTGATAGGAGTGTTCGCGTAATCCTATAATATTATTATTCTGATCGTAAGCTTTAAATTCAAGTGAAAGGAATAAACTGCCCCAGGCTGGGAATTTATCAAGATAAGATCCGCCGGCTATTGTAAGGTTATATAGTAACTGCAGCTCATAATACCCATTTGGCGAAGCCGGGCTGTTATACAGGCTGGCATTGGATTGTGGTATTAAAAATATTTCCTGGCCAAGCGGTAACACTACATTTAAAGGTGCGCCTATTTGCGTAATAGTGGGTATAGGGCCAGGGTAAGCCTGTCCCGATGTGGTTGTTGGCTGCAGACTTATCATGCCGGCAGGAAGCTCCTGGCCGTTAGAAGCCAGCACCGCTTGTTTTAATCTTACCGATATTTTCCATTTCGAAACATCAATATTGCCGTTACCCGATAACGATAGTGTAAAAGCATTAGTGCTTGTATTGCCCCCATAAGAATTTATCTGCAAATAGTTATTGCTCCACGAACTGAAATTAATATGCTGTCCTTTGGTTTTAAAGCTCACTACAGCAGCCACGCATAATAAATATAGGTGCAGTTTCTTACTCATAGCTAAATGTAAGTTCAGCCACCTCCATGATATCCTCTATCCCGTAATCCATAATAATAGTGGCGGTATATTTTCCCTTTTCAAGATTTTCTGGTAATAAAATTCTTGTTTCCCGTTTATTACCGGGCATTGTATAAAACACAATCTGTTGTGCCGGTATTTTTTTCCCCGTTTCAGTATTCAGCAGGTCAGTGTAAATTGTTCCGTCACACCATAAAGTGCCAATGTTGTCAAAAGTAAGAACAATATTTTTTTGCTCTTTGTCGAATGTTAAATTCTTTATTTCAACTCTTTTATTTTTGGCCCACACTGTTTTATGAAAAATTTTTATGCCCGAACGTACACTTACTTTAATATCCGTACCCCTGTAATCCATGTCGTTTACCGGGTTCATTTGTGTAACGAACAGGAGTGCTGTGTGCGCTCCAATGCTATCTGGTAAGGTATCCGGTGTGGTAATAGTAACTTCAATTTCCTTTAGCTCTCCGGGTTTTAAAGAAAAGTATTTGTCAGCTTCTTTAATAGTTATCCAACCTGCGCAGGAGTTAGGCAGAGATCCCGCGGCGTAAGTAATGTTTTCGCCTTTTAGATCATAAGCCCAATCATTTAAGGATACAGCAAGGTTTAAAGCATGATTGGTACTTACGTTAGTTACTACTACTTTCTGTGTGCTGCTATGTCCCTCATTTATTTCAAAATACAACCTGGGTGGAGAAACCGAGACTCCGGTTTGTGCTGCTACAGGGCAAATGAAAAGGCTTAAAAGGGCTAATACAATGGATGTTTGAAACAATCTCATGTTTTTTGGGAGCTAAAATACAAAGAAGAGGCCGTCTAAAAGTCAGCCTCTTCTTTTAAATTAACCAAAGCTTACTTTATTATTGTGCTATAATAGTATAAGTAACGGTTGTAGTATATTTTGTAGGGTTTTGACCAGCTACATAATGGTTAACATAAGCATCAGCGCCTGCGCCTTTATATTCTATGTTAACGCTTTTGTCTACACCACCTGTTGTAGCAGATACGATAATCTTTTCATCAGCAGAAAGTGGAGATATTGTGTATTGTGCATTGTTTACAGCTTTTGTACCTGCCGTTGGAACTATTTGAATAGTGCTGGCATTGATGTTGCCCGCAGGGCCCGTTTTAGAGGTTGTAAGTTCAGAGCCTGAACTTTTTACCTTTACCTGAAACCCGCCAGTGCTATATATTTTTAGGTGATCTGCCTGTGAAGAACTTACACCGTTTGCATATTGAGCAACAGTTGTGTACTCTAAGTTTACTTCTTTTTGGCTTTGGTTTATAATCAATGTTTGAATAGGGTTAAGTTTTACATTTAGTGTAACGTTATCTGTATTAGTGCTTTGAGCCTGAGATGCGATAGCAAAACCAAAAAATGCGGCAGATAAAATTAATGTTCTTTTCATGTTTGTTTATTTTTATAAGTTTGAAATTGATATAGAAAAATGTGCGTTATAATTGAATTAATAAGGGAACAATAACCGTTTACGGTTGGATGAGGTATGGGTTGTTATTAAGTCCGGTTTCATACAAAAATTGAATGACCGTAATGCTTTGTTCATTGTAAATTGTTTAGGGCTTGTGGCTTGAAGGCTTATTTCCAAATCCGACACGAAAATAGATCGGGCATAGATGTGGTTTAGGACCTATTCGATGAATGAGCTGTTTTTAAAGGTGAATTCCTTCTTTTTTTCGCCCAAGTAATTTTGCAGATTCAGCGAAAACCTAAATTTTGACTTTAAAATGATATTTAAACTGTTTCTTTCTGGTATTGATACGTTTATGACCTAAATAGAAGCTTTTCTATTTAATGATGCATGTCATATACTGACCTGATGAAGATCATAGTTTCTATCATTATAATGACTAAAAGCAATTGCTGTTGGTTTATGTAATTGGAAACCCCGTTAAATACACTATTAACTTTTTCTACCTTAATGAAGCTGTTCCTTTCACTATATTTGCTCACTTAAAATAATGACCCCTATGAGCGAGGCTATTGTAGAAAAAGTAAAGGAAACTGCAGCGTTTTTAAATGCGCAATACGAGGGGCAACCCCAAATTGCTATTGTTTTGGGTAGCGGGTTAGGCAATTTTGCCGAAAAAATAAAGGTAGAAAAAGAAGTAGCTTATACCGATATACCACATTTCCCTGTATCTACAGTAAAGGGCCACTCAGGTAAACTGATTTTTGGAGAACTATCGGGGAAGAAAATAGTGGCTATGAGCGGCCGCTTCCATTTTTATGAAGGATATACCCCGCAGGAGGTAGTTTTTCCTGTACGTGTTTTTAAAGCACTGGGTGTAGAAACGCTTTTGCTAAGCAATGCGGCCGGTGGTGTTAATCCTGCATTTAATGTGGGCGATATTATGATCATTAATGATCATATTAGTTTTGGTACACCCAATCCGTTAATAGGTAAGAATATTGATGAATGGGGCACCCGTTTTCCTGATATGAGCGAGCCTTATAAGAAACACCTGGTTGCCAAAGCCAAAGCAATAGGTGCGGCAGGCAATATTCAATTGCATGAGGGCGTGTATTTTGCTGTTACCGGGCCTACTTTTGAAACAAGGGCAGAATACCGCCTTATACAGATTGTGGGTGCTGATGCAGTAGGTATGAGCACTGTGCAGGAATGTATTGTAGCCAACCACATGGGGATGGAAGTATTTGCTGTTAGTATTATTACAGACCTGGGCATAAGAGAGGAAGAGAATGTGATTACCCACGAGGAAGTATTGGAAGCTGCTAATGCAGCAGAGCCAAAGCTGGCTTATTTATTTACAGAATTGATAAAAGCTATATAGCATTTTAATGAGGTTTTTTTTCGTATTCATATTCGTATTTATCAGTTGTTCAGCTTATTCACAGGGCGGTTTAAGAGGCGTGGGAGACCGGTTCAGGGGTGTAAGCAACGCTGGTGGCGGTGGTGGCGATACGCTCGGACGCCGCAATAAATTTGAAGATTCTATTACTATCAGTTATCGTTATTTAGATACGGCGCGCACCTACAGGTTAGATTCATCGATCAACGATTTTACTGTTAAGTTCCCTATCCCCTCTGATTATTACTACCTGGGAAATACCGGTAGTGCTGCACAATCTTTTTTGTTTGCACCAACCATGAAAGCCGGTTGGGATCCGGGCTTTCACGCTTATGATATATACAAATACACAATAGATAATGCCAGGTTTTTTACCAGCACCCGGCCTTATTCCCAAATCAGCTATATGCTGGGCACGCGCAGTGAGCAGTTGATTGAGCTGATGCATACCCAAAACAGAACCCCTAACTGGAATATTGGTCTTCAGTACCGGTTAATTAGCGCGCCGGGTATAAACCGTAATCAAAAAACCAGCCATAATAATTATGTTGTAACCAATTGGGTACAATCAGTAAACAAACGTTACCGTAATTATATCGCTATTGTAGCCAATAAGCTGAAGGCCGGCGAAAATGGCGGCATTGATACTGCTTTAAATTATATAGACAATACTGATTATGCCCAGCGTATTCGAATCCCCACCAAATTAGGCGGCGATGCGGGCTTGTCTGCTAATTTTTTCAGCACTGATGTGCCTACCGGTAACAAGTATGATGATTTTAATGCGCTGATGCGCCAGCAATTTGACCTGGGACGTAAAGATTCGCTGGTCACCGATAGTACCGTGGTGCCCTTGTTTTTCCCACGCGTTCGCCTGGAGCATACCATCAGGTATAGCGCCTACAGGTATTTGTTTTCAGATGAAAATCCAATGGCGGATTATTACAAGGACGTGTACCAGCTCGAAAGCGCTCCATCACCTTTCCGGAGGGAAGATTTCTGGAAGGAACTGATGAATGATTTTTCTATTTATACTTTCCCCGATGAAAAGAATACCCAGCAGTTTTTAAAGGTGGGAGTAGCTATGCAAAATCTCAAAGGTATTTTCAGGGATGCTGTTACAGAAACTACGGATGGTGTTAATTATACCGATGATGTAACTACCTCGGGCTATAATATTTTAGGACATGGTGAATACCGTAACCGCACCAAAAACCAGCGCTGGGACCTGTTAGCAAGAGGTACCCTGTATTTTGTAGGTATGAATGCCGGTGATTATGAAGCAGCAGCCAGTATTCAAAGCTTATTAGGAAAAAAGATCGGATCGCTTACGCTGGGCTTTGAAAATGTGAACCGCTCTCCATCCTACATCACCAACCCTCTCAGCTCATTTTATTTAATGCCGGAAAATGTGGATCTGAAAAAGGAAAACACCACGCATTTGTATGCTCATATTTACCAGCCTTTGCTAAAGCTGGGCCTGAGTGGTCATTACTACCTGGTAAATAATTATATTTATTATACTGATTTTTACACTATTAACCAGGCTTCCCTTTTTAACATGCTCCAGATAGCAGCACATAAGGTTTTTGCCGCTGGTAAAAAGGATCAGTTTAAGTGGATATCAGACACTTATTTTCAGCAGGTTATAGGAAACGGGCCGGTAAATGTACCTGTAGTATTTACCCGCAACCGCTTTATGTATGACGGCAACCTGGGATATAATAACCTTAAAATAGCTATGGGTTTTGATACCCGGTACCGTACCAACTATAAAGGCAATAATTATTCCCCGATTTTAGGCCAGTTTTTTTACCAGGATGAAGCAACTGTTAAATATAAACTGCCCGATATAGCGGCATTTGTACATTTCCGTATCAACTCGTTCAGGGCATTTGTACGCGCTGAAAATTTAAACACCTTCAGAAGGCTGGCCAATGCTAATGGAAAAGGGTCCTCATTTGGTTTTACCAACAGCAATTTTGCAGCTCCCGATTATCCTTATCCCGGTATGATCATCAGGCTAGGCATTGTTTGGGGATTTGTGAACTAATTGCAGTTAGATATTGGTGATAGTGACCGTCTTTTAAACCGAAACCCCGATAGCTATCAGAGTGAAGGGGGAAATGTCTTCTTATTCAGGATACTTCTTCTTCTTTTGATGCTAATAACATATTGTAGCGCCTGGTTGTCAATATCTACGAAAAGCTATGATTATTCCGGGTTATCAATAGGGCTGCCAAATCAATAAGGCGATGACCAAAATATCGTCACATCGATCCCGCTTCTGGCGGGAGAGATGTCTCAACGAAAAGTCGTGCTTTCTTCACCATTCAGCTTCACGTTGAGATTTCCCCTCCGATAGTCATCGGAGCTACAAAATGACGATAAAAATCATGTCATTGGCAGGTGTTTTCAACAGAAAAATATGTTCTACATGTATAGCCTTCAGCGGCAAATAGCGACTATTAGAAAGCCCGTTACCCCGGCATAAAAAACCGCACCATTGGTGCGGCATTTATTTTGAGGTTTTTAATGGTTA
>JAPUDO010000026.1 GCA_027493055.1 Niabella sp.
TATAGCAAAGAAGAAAAATAAAACAGCCAGGCAACTATACAAAGCCAATGGAAAAAAGTTACGTTTTTTAAAAAGAAACCTTTCTCATATCGAAAGTTTGTTGCAGGCATACAATGGCGGCTTTCCTTTAAAACATAAAGATCAGCAATACCTGATAGTGCTTCATTGCGTGTATGAGCAGCAATACCAGATGCATAGCACCCATACCCATCGTATTGATGACCGTATTGTAAACATTCATCAGCCACATGTGCGCCCCATAAAACGAGGCAAGGATGGCAAAAAGGTCGAGTTTGGCAGTAAGTTGCAGGTATCACTTAGCGATGGGTTTACCCTGATAGACCAATTAAGCTGGGATAACTTTAATGAAGGAGGTTGTTTAACAGAATCGGTGGCGTTGTACAAGAAACGCTTTGGATATTATCCCCAAATGGTATTGGCCGATAAGATATATTGTACCCGGGAAAACCGAAGGTTATTAAAAGAATTGGGCATTGAGTTGCGGGCTAAACCATTAGGTCGCCCTGCGGCATCGGCACTGTCCAATCAGGTAAGTCCAGGGGGAGCGCAATCCGATAGAAGGCAAGTTTGGTCAGGCAAAAGCTGGTTATAATATGGAGTGCACCAAAGCCAAATTAAAAACCACCAGTGAATCTTGGATTGCTTCCATTATTTTGGTGCTGAACCTCATTAATTTAATGAGGCAGGCACTTTATTGCATAGTACAAACAATAAAACAAAGTTTTATCTGTCTATATCAGGTAGTTATACTATCCGGAAATATTGGCATATCCAAAATTAAGACGAGTTAAACAGCAGGCCCGAATTAGTTTTTAAATTTCCGTTTTAGAAAAAAATTTCGTCGTATAACACTTGTGCAATAATTTGTTATAACTTTATAGTATTAAAAACTAGAAATGCAAAGGAAAACTTTCATCTCCAATCTAGGAAAATCAATAGCTGCGTCCCTCATATCCTCAACTATTTATAGTTGTTCCAAGCGAGAAGCAATAAACGTATGGGGAGAACAATCCAACACCAATAATTCTGTAAAAAAAAGACTATACGAGTTAGTAGCTATATATTGGGTTGAAGACAATGAAAAAGAAAAAATTTCCAATTTTGTTTACGTCAAGCATATTGTTAAAATATATGAACGAAAATCTGAAAGCTATTCTCCAAATGTAAGAGTAAGAAATAGGGGATATGGAATTGCAACATATAACGAGAAGGATATAGAAGGAAAACTGTTATCCATATTTAGCTATGAATCTAGCAAGGCCTTTGAACTTTTTAGCTTAAATAAACTACCTAATTCGAATGTTAAACCGAAGGTAATATCCCAAAGAGATTTTCATTCCTTAACTCAGCTTAAAGAATTACCTTATGTCAGTTATAGTAGCTAACGGGGTTCTAGACTTTGATCCTTACAGATGTATTTGGTGTCATAATTGTGGAGAGGTATGTCCTGTAGAAACAATTATCTTTAGACATGTTTCTATAGATGTCGGTTATGGTTTCACAGAGGGAGAGTATTATATCGGATTTGAAAATCATACTTGCATAGCCTGTGGGGGTTGCGCAGAGGCTTGTCCTACTGAAGCGATTCGGTTTATAGGCGATAGTGACGAGCCCTCTGCGGGCGGTGGCGGCGGCAATCCAGATCCAGGAGATACAGGGGGCGGTGGCAGTGGTTCAAATCCTGGAAATAACGACCCCAAGGATCCATGTAAATTCGGTAAAGTAGGAGCAGATAAAACTACTAACTTGTCTGCATCGAGTGCGTATACTAATTCGAAAGCTGCAATCATGAATGCAATTGGGGATGGAAAAGAGCATGTCATTTCCCTTGGGTTGGATGCAAACAATAATATATTAGCTTCTGAAATGACTACAGGAAGTGGTAGTTCGGGAACTGCTCCGAATATAGATAGAAAAATTGCTGATCTTCATAATCATCCCAACAATAAGCCACCATCTAGTGGCGATTTATATTCTCTAATAGAAGGAGCAAGTAATAAACCTACTTTCGATACACGAATTGTCTTTACTAATGACGGCAGTACGATTTATGCTTATGTAATAGCAGATTTGGACATGGCTAAAAAATTTATTGTCGACTATCCGAAAGTCAACGTACCCGGTGGTGAACCTGCATTTCCGAACAACCTACAGGATGAATATACTGAAATTATTGAGACACAAAAAGGTTGGTATGGCAAAACCAATCAACAGGCTAATGAAACAGCAATATCCTATATGTTAAATCAATATAAAACGGGAGTGGTTCTGTTGAAACTTAATCAAGATGGAGTTTTTAAGCCGCTAAACACTAAAAAAAGTGATAGCCCTACCAATAATAATCCGTTTACTACCACACCCTGTCCAAACTAAAATAAATTATATGAAACCCATATTATTTACACTCATTGCGTCGGTTATAATGTTTTCTTCTTGCTATTCTCAATTAGTAAAAACAAAAAATGATATTATGCTTATCGAACAGAACAAAGAGACTTTTTTAAATAAGCCATTACAAGTTTTATTAAATGAAATAAAGCCAGAGATAAAACTCTTTTTTGCGGAAAAGGGGAATCCGGGTGGCCAATTAGGTTATATATCTTTCTATTTTGTCGACTACGATACATTTCTTTCGTATAAGGGGAAAAATAAAAAACTGAAGCGAGTAAATGTAACTCTTGATGGGAAGGTTGTTAGTAACAATGATTCATTACCCGTGAATAAACGATTCTTATGGACTGATTACTACAGGGAAGGTAATAAAGACTTAATAGTTAGGCATATAATTATTAGCGAAGGTGTTGAATAACTCATTTTTAATTTGATTCTACGACACCATTACCTTTTTATGCTCCCTAAGTTTAAAAGATGAAAAGATTTTGTTTTTTTTCTTGTTGTTTGTTTTTTGTCTGACAAAGCTCTTGCTCAAACAGGAATCCCTGCTGTAAAGGGTGTCCCTGAAAATAGGAAACGTACGCCAGCATTAAGTTTCAAGGGGTTTCTATTGCCGCAAAATGAACTTTTTTCTTACAAAAATGGCTGTTTTGAGGCAGCATTGATTTTCAACCAATTGATGATTTGACCTTAAAAAACGAGGAAAAGAGCTTTTTTTAAGTGGTTGGAGAATTGAAAATTTCCAATATCGTTCAAACTATTTTAAAATATAGAATTAGGCATAACAGCCGCATTTATTTATTAAATATTGATATGGATGGGGAATATTGTTCATCATTCTAGCAATAAGTTCATGAAAAATATAGTTTCTTTTATTCCTGTTGTTAAAACGATAAACATATTCTTTCAGGTATGCGTGAAGATGTTCTTTTGAACATTTGTGGTGTATGCCCCTTAACCAATTTTTGAATAGCATTATTTGCTTGTGGAGCTCTTTGAATGCTGACCCCTTTTCTGATTTCACCATTTTGATATTCATTTCACTTTGTAGCGGTTGATAAGATTTAAACGAATCTGTTGTCAGGCAAACATCCGGTTCTGTCATTTATAGCAAATGGCATTGTAGGGTAGATGCCGCAAAATTATCAATATGCCGCAACGCTATTTTGCCGGTTCTGTCATCGCCCAGTTTCTCACGAACTATCAAAACAGCTTCTTTGTTTTCAAGGCTACGGCCACCTTTGCCACTTTTGTAACCTCCCTGTAAAAACTCGTCTGCGTCTGCATTACCGCCTATTTTGTCTTCCTTGTCTTCTTTCATCATCTGCTGGACTTTTCTTTTAAACAACCAGGCCGTTTTCTGTTGTACGCCCACTTCATAGCCCAGCTCTATCGTTGACATCCCTTTCTTTTTAGCCGTAAGCCTGTATAACATATGAAAGGCTTTTAACAACGGCATTTTAGTGCCATGAAATACTGTATTGGCCAAAACGTTCTCATCGTATTTACATTTTTTACATCGCCGATGGTGCCAGGTACGTCCTTTTACATGCTGCTCAAACCCACTCCTGCTACATTTAAAACCTTCAGGCCATTTTTGTTTTACCAAATACGTAAAACAATCATCATTGTCTTTAAACTGCTTGTTGAACTCAAGTATACTTAATCCTTTAAACATGACTAATTTATTTAGCTTAAATATACTAATAGTATTAGTATCATGAAATTCCTATTCAACACATGCGTTCAAAATGCCTAATTCTATTAAAATATACAATTCTCAGCGCCCTCGAATTTTCAGGAACACCCTGTAAAATGTAAGCTTTATCCAATATTCTATCACAGATGGAGGAGGTCTTGGCGGAAGCTATATGGCAATAACCGATATATATAAGCCGTTGATTATACAAGAAATTATGGTTAAGGATTATGCTACGGCATGATGATCCTGCCCCTACAATATGTGTTAAAAAACCGATAAAAAAGATTTTTTTTACATTAAAGCTTTGTAACAAACACTCCTTGCAAATATAGGTCTGGAGTGTTTGTTTTTCTGAGTCATTGACTAAATTAAATTGTTGATGTAGTCCGCATACCGCTGCAGTCCGAAATCCATTGAAACAATTATTGGGTGCATAACATTTTTTTGTTGATTCGTACCTTTGTTTCAAAGATGAAAATTATGTCAACAGCACAGGAGTTATTCAACGACTATTTAAAATCGGTAGAAGAATTAAAGACAATCGACAATTTTTATGATTACGAAGAGGCGTTTGCCAAACTGCACACGGAATTAGGCCGGCAGATGCTGGAAAAAGGCCTGGAGCAAAAAACTGCCAAACAGGAGTATAAAAAAAACGATAACCCGTTACGGAGAGGTGAGGCTGAGCAGCAGCCATAGTTTTGCAAAATCAGGTAATGGGTTTAAAATCAGTCCCAGTCTGCAGAGTATGATATTGGCTACAACGGCCGAGCAGCCATATCAAATCAGCTCAGAGCTGTTATCAATGTACCTGGGTATAGACATTAATGAGATGCAACTATATCGGATTACCGATCACTATGGCCAGTCATTACAGGCAACATTAGACAATACTGGTGTGCTATATCCGGTAAAGAACAAAGCGGATATTGTTTACGCGATGGCCGATGGTTCCATGATCCTGACAAGAGAAAACGGTAGTGAATGGAAAGAAACCAAAGTGGGCCGTATATTCAGAGCAGAGGATTGCCTGCAACCTAAGGGTAAAACCGGCAAGATTACGCAGTCTCAGTATGTATCGCATTTCGGCGACTGCCACGCCTTCACACAGAAAATGGATAAGATACTGGATAGTCATGTGTAAACTAAGGCACAACTTTTTTTCATTACCGATGGTGCCATTTGGTTGAGAAACTGGATCGAAGATGCCTACCCTGGTGCCATATCCATTTTAGACTATTATCATGCTAAGGAATACCTGTGCACTTTTGCCAAAGACTACTTTATCAGCGATACAACGCGCAGTGCATGGATCCAACAGCAGGAAGAGCATTTGTTGGAGAGTAGCACCAGGCAAGTAATTGACACTATAAAAGCATTACACAAAAAGCGGAAAACAGAGTCCGGGAAAAAAGTGATCCTGTACTATGAAGACAACATCAACCGAATGGATTACAAATATTATACAACGATGGGCAAAGGCATCATCGGTTCGGGAACTATAGAATCCGCCCATCGAACACTGGTACAATCAAGAATGAAACGTTCCGGGCAGTTGTGGTCTAAAAAAGGGGCTACGCACATGCTTTGCCTCAGAACCTTGAAAATGAATCGACAATGGCATAAAGTTGTAAAAATGGTTACTGAACAATATCACACTAAAAAGGCCGCTTAAAAATGTTATGCACCCCAATTATTCAATATCTTATTAAACACCAAATCTTTTCCCCGGTTCTGCAAAACTTGCAGTTTCGCAAAACTAATCTATAGCTTGCAGCGATCTGCTCTCCGCAGGCAGGCATTCAACAACGCAATATTCAATGCCAGCATTCACCCTCACCACCACATTCCCCTTCTTCCTCCCCATATCCACATACCGGTGTGCTTCCACTATATCATCCAAATCATACACTTTATCAATAACGGCCAGGCATTTCTCCTGTTCAAATAACCAGCGCACCGACTCAAGTTGTTCTGCTTTTTCGGCGGCGACAGACAGTCCGCCAACAGTTACATATTGTCCGCCCGGCTTTAATAAATGGCGACACTGCCTTTTTGAAGTTTTTCCAACCGCATCAAAAACGATATCAAACCTTTCAGTTGTTTTTGTAAAATCTTCTTTGTCATAGCAAATAATAGCAGCAATGCCTAACTCCAGAACTAATTCTTTACCAGCTGCACTGCAAACTGCTGTTACAGTGGCGTTATAATGCCTGGCTAACTGAACAGCCGCAGTACCTACTGATCCGGTTGCACCATAAATAAGTACTTTGCTGTTTTTAAAAATTTCAATGCCGGCCTTCTGCAAAAAGTAAATGGCTGTCTGCCAGCCAAAGGGCAAGGCCGCAGCTTCTTCAAAGCTGGCATTGGAAGGCATGCGCGCCATAATTGCTTTTTCGGAAAGCGCTATATATTGAGCATAGGTTCCAAAACCAAACCCTGTTGCACCAAATACTTTTTCTCCAACTTTATATTGTTTTGCATCTTTACCAACTTCACTTACAACACCGGCAAACACGGTGCCCAATATCGCTTTCCGGGGTTTGGAAAAGCCTAAAACAAACCGCATTACCAGCTTTAAAAAGCCGGTAGTTTTCAGCGCCCTTACCCTTACATCGCCTGAATTGACCGCAGTAGCCACAATCTTTACAATAATTTGCCGATCCCCACAAACAGGTTTCGGAACTTCTCTGATCTGTAAAACATCCGGTGCACCGTAACGGGTACAAATAACCGCCTTCATTAATTGCTTCATATCTGCTGCTTTTAACTGTAAACAAAATGCAATAGTAAAAAGCAAAATGCTGTGGCAGGTTCACTTTAGTTAATAAATACAAAAAAGGAAACCGATCATTTTTTTACCAGCCTGGCTCTCATACGGCTTAAAGACTGAGGCGTTATGCCCAAATAGCTGGCAAGGTAGTATTGAGGTACCCGCTGAATAAGATCGGGCCGGGTGCTCTGTAAATTCAAATACCGTTGTTCAGGACTTAATATTCTAAAATTATTTAGTGCTGCCTGCTTTTGCGCCAGCAGCTGTTCGGTACTGGTACGGCAAAGCCGCTCAAACCGGGGAAATTTTTCAAATGATGATTGAAGTATTTCCGGGTTCACTACCAAAAGCACCGATTCTTCTATGCAGGACAAATAATATTCGGAGGGCTTGCCGGTTGCCACACAAACCGGTGATACCGGTTCCAGTTCGGTATAAAATTCAGCAGTTCGCTCCACGCCGTCAATCATATAATAGCTTCTCAGGCAGCCCTGAAAAATGAAATATTCATTGCCCAAAAACTGTCCTTCTTTAAGCAATATGGTTCCTTTTTCATAGGTTTTAACAATATCAAGATCAATAATGAACTGTACTTCTTCGTCAGAAAGATCCAAATTATTTGAAATATATTCCAGTAAAGCCTGTTCCATTAAAGCGGGATTGCCCCAAAAATAGCTAAAATAAAATTTCTTTCCAGCCGATAGTCTGGAAGGACACTATTTTAACGCCCGGCGGTATAAACTCTTTTTTCTTCCGCAGTAGTGGATTCCGTTCTTTTGATTCCATTTTCCTGTATTCCTTTTCCGGCAGGATTTTTACCACCTTTAACAACAATGCCGCCAATAGGCGTGCCGGCTACTCTGCCTGCGGCATACGAGGAAGATACCGCTCCTGCGCCGGACTGCATGCCCGTTGCTACTTTTTCGCCAAAAGTTTTGCCTTGTGTTTGCTCAGGTTGAGCTTCTGTTCTTTTTACTCCTGCTTCATTGATTCCCTTTTCGCCCTGTGTTTGCCTGGTGGTAGTGGGTGTCATAGATAATCTTGACGGCATACTGTTTTCCTGTGTCCGCAGGCCGGGGGCCGCAGAATCTATAACGGGCTTTTGTGCAAACACAACTGCTGAACTTACTGACAGAAGAAGAGAAAATAAAATACTTTTCATAACATCTTGTTTTTGTAATTTAATAACTGTTTCACCAGTATATCAGCCAAAGCAATACTTTGTTACCCCTAATCTTCCTTTAAGTTAAAAAAACGCGCCAAACATTCACAGGAGTATTTTGTTATTGTCAGATCATTTCTCTTTAGTTTTATACTATTTTTTTATACATGCGTATACTCTTACATTATCTCAAACCCTACAAATGGCTGGTGCTGTTTGCCTTGTTTCTCACTTCGGTCAACCAGGTATTCTCCCTGTTCGCACCTATGATCAGCGGAAAGATGCTCGATCTGTTTGCAAATCGTCCGCATTATTTTGATGCGGGAAAAACACTCCCCCGTTCAGAGAATCAATATCTCTTTGGCGGCGAAGGGTATCATGGATTGCTCTTTTACCTGCTGCTGCTGATTGGCACGGCAATGGTAAGCCGTATTGCCAAAGCCTTCCAGGACTATTTTGTAAATGTGGTGATACAAAAGTTTGGCGCTACTATTTTTACCGATGGGCTGAAGCACTCCATGCGCCTGCCCTTCCAGGATTTTGAGGATCAGCGCAGCGGCGAAACACTATCCATTCTTACCAAAGTGCGCACCGATACCGAAAAATTCATCACCAGCTTTATCAATGTGTTTTTTGCGATCATTGTCAGCGTAGTATTCGTATCCATCTACGCGTTCCGGTTGCACTGGAGCATTATGCCTGTATATGCTCTTGGTATTGTACTGGTTGCAATAGTGACAAGCTTGCTGAGTAAAAAAATTAAATCCATCCAGAAGAACATTGTAAAAGAAACCACTGCATTAGCAGGCGCTACTACAGAAAGCCTGCGCAATATCGAAATTGTAAAAAGCCTGGGGCTTACCAACCAGGAAATCAACCGGCTTAACAATAATACCTTTAAAATACTGGGACTGGAGCTTAAAAAAGTAAAAAGTGTCCGGGCATTGAGTTTTATACAGGGCACGCTGGTCAATTTTCTGCAGCAGGTCATTACGTTTACGTTGCTTTGGCTGATATTCAAAGGGTCTATCACTCCAGGGCAATATTTATCGCTGACATTCTATGGGTTTTTCCTGTTTGTCCCCATGCAGGAAATAGGAAATATCATCCTTTCTTACCGCGAAGCCGAAGCGTCTCTGCAGAACTTTCATAACCTCATGCTGAAAAAAAGTGAGCCCAAACCCTTACAGCCAAAGCAAATAGGGATACTGGAAGAATTGGAGTTCCGAAATGTTTCCTTCAGGCATCAGACCGCACAGTTTAAGGCGCTGGATAATATTTCCTTTGATGTTAAGAAAGGAGAGACCATTGCTTTTGTAGGTCCCAGCGGATCAGGCAAAAGCACTCTTGTAAAGTTATTAGTGGGATTGTACCGGCCAGGGGAAGGTAATATCTATTATGATGGTATTGAAGGCAGCCATGTTGACTTTGATGAGCTGCGCAGACAGATAGGTTTTGTTACGCAGGACACACAACTGTTTGCAGGTACTATTAAAGAAAATTTATTGTTCGTCAACCCCACAGCTACAGAAGATGAATTGCAGGAAGCTTTAAGGAAAGCAAGTTGCCTGGCTTTGTTACAAAGGGCCGAAAAGGGACTGGATACCGTTATTGGAGAAGGTGGCTTAAAGTTAAGTGGCGGCGAACGGCAGCGCATTGCCATTGCACGTGCGCTTTTAAGAAACCCTCATTTACTCATTTTTGACGAAGCTACTTCTGCATTGGATTCCATTACCGAAGAGCAGATCACTGCAACCATACGGGATGTTTCATCCAAAAGAAGCCAGATAACCGTATTGATCGCGCACCGCTTAAGCACTATTATGCACGCCGACAGGATCTATGTACTGGAACGTGGCGAAGTAGCCGAAACCGGCAGCCACGAAGAACTGCTGGACAAAAAAGGTTTATATTACGCTATGTGGCGGCAGCAGATAGGCGAAAGAAGAAAGTTCGAAGTAGTTTTATAGAGCGAACACCTAAATATTTAACCTCCCAGGTCTTATATGTATTTAATGCCACAGATGCACAGATAGAATAACAAATCTGTACATCTGTGCATCCGTGGCCAAAATACGTTAAGTCAGTTCTACAAACTCAGAAATTCCCTTAGCTTTACGTCATGCAATTACCGCAAAGAAATTTACTGCTTTCTGTATTGGGAGGCATCCTCTTATGGGCTGCCTGGCCCACCTCTCCCCTTACCCTGCTCCTGTTTGTAGGGTGGATTCCTTTATTAAGAATTGTAGAAAACAGCAATAACTGGAAGAAGCTGTTAGGTTATACCTATATACACATGGTGATTTGGAATATACTTACCACCTGGTGGGTGGCCAAAGCAAGTGTAGAGGGAGGTCTGAGCGCTTTTTTTGCCAACAGTCTTATTATGTGCCTTCCATGGATGCTTTATTATTTCACCAAAAAATATGTGAAAGGATTTATTGGCAACCTGTCCATCATTGCGTACTGGCTTGTCTTTGAACACATCCATCATAACTGGGATTTGAGCTGGCCCTGGCTTACCCTGGGAAATGCTTTTGCCACCCATCCCAATTGGGTGCAGTGGTATGAATATACCGGCACATCGGGCGGCAGCTTATGGGTTTTATTAAGTAATGTTTTTGTATTTCATATACTACAGCTGTACCGGCTTGAAGGGAGGAGTATGCGCTACTTTAAGAACGCTGCGGCATGGGTAGCGTTACTTTTAATTCCGATACTTTTTTCATTCTTTATAAAGAACAATCTCACACTCCTGCATAATAAGTATAATGTAGTAGTAGTGCAGCCTAATATAGATCCTTATCAAAAATTTGATGCAGGCATGGCGCAGGCGCAGCTTCAAAAGCTGATCTCCTTATCACAAAAGGAGATTGACGCCAATACTGCGCTGGTAGTCTGGCCCGAAACAGCCATACCATCTCAAACAGACGAGGATCATATAAAAGAAAACTTTTTCCTGCTCCCCCTGTGGCAATTCTTAAAAGACCATCCGCAGGTTAACTTACTAACCGGGCTTGAAGGATTCAGGCAATTTAACAATAAAATAAGCCGGTATGCAAAACCATTTCGAGATAGCAGCGCCTATTATGAAATGTACAACAGCGCTGTTTTATTGGATAGCGTAAATGTTCAGATCTATCACAAATCCAAACTGGTGCCGGGCGTGGAAGTACTACCCGGTTTTCTTGGTTTCATGGCCCCCTTATTTGAAAAATTTGGCGGAACCGGCGGGGGTTATGCGCGCGACACATCGGCAAAAAACTTACAAACACAT
Source organism: Niabella sp. (assembly GCA_027493055.1). GTDB lineage: Bacteria > Bacteroidota > Bacteroidia > Chitinophagales > Chitinophagaceae > Niabella. The sequence goes on from JAPUDO010000026.1 coordinate 11,330, forward strand.
AATAGCTCATTTAATATAACACCGGCCATCTGTTACGAAAGTATTTATGGCGATTACCTCGCAGATTTTAACCGCAAGGGGTCCAACCTCATTTGTATTATTACCAACGATGGCTGGTGGGGCAATACACAGGGATATAAGCAGCACATGAACTATGCAAGGCTGCGTGCTATTGAAAGTCGTAAATGGTTGGCGCGCAGCGCTAACACCGGCATCAGCTGTTTTATAGACCCTTATGGGAATATTGTACAACAATTACCCTGGAATGTGGATGGCGCTATAAAGCAAACCGTGGCCGCCTATACCACCGAAACTTTTTACACAAAGTATGGCGATGTTATTTCTAAAATATTTTGCTTTGTAGCTGCGGCATTATTGTTGTTTGCTGTTACAATGAAGTTTAGAAGAAAAAAAGCTACAGCATAGTTGCTGATACATGCACAGGTGTACAAGCGAGTCCAATAGTTATCGGGACAACACCGATGAGAACAACATCCGGATGACCTCATAAAAACTTTTTATATGGAAAGAAAATCTATAACCATTGAAGGAAAAATAATCAGTTACAACATGGCAGGTGAAGGCAGCGCCGTTGTGCTGCTGCATGGATTTGGAGCTGACAACAATGTATGGAATGACCAAGTAGATTTTTTAAGCAGGAACTATTTGGTAATTGCACCTGACCTGCCTGGCATCAGCACATCTGAGCTTATAAGCGATGTGAGCATGGAAGGCCTGGCTGATGTTGTAAAGCAAATTGCCGAAGCTGAAGAACTTGACAGTATCATATTAATTGGCCATAGTATGGGAGGCTATGCTACCCTTGCTTTTGCCGAAAAACATCCTGAATTGCTGAAAGGCTTTGGATTATTTCACTCCGGCGCGGGAGCGGACAACAATGAGAAAAAAGCTATCAGGCAAAAAGGTATTGAGTTTGTACGGAAGCAAGGTGCAGCATCTTTTCTTGAAACAACAGCACCTAAAATGTTCGGAGCAACTACTAAAAATGAAAATACCGGTATATATGAAAGATTCATGAAGCATTTGCCCGGCATGAGCAATGAAGCGGTAATTGATTATTATGAAGCAATGATGCAAAGACCCGACAGGACAAGCGTTTTAAAAAATGCTAAAGTACCGGTATTATTTATTTATGGCCGGGAAGATGAAATTATTGACCTCGACAAAACAATAGAGCAGGCATCACTGCCTTCTGTATCATCTGTAAATATTTTAAAAAGATCAGGGCACCTGGGTATGATAGAAGAACCCGCAGAAGCAAATAAAATAATTGAAGATTTTTTGTCCGATCTTTAACACCTGATACAGAAATTGTTTAAACTCTTCAAAAATGACCACAAAAACTAATGTCAGGCTGTCCAAGGGACTCCCTTCGGAGAGCCTGACGAAGCCGGTTCCCGAAAAAGACATCCTTCTTCTTCCGGTAGCTATCGGAACAGGACGACATTTTTCTTTCAAAGAACTCAAATAATAAAAGTTTAAACAACTTCATAATATCATTATGCCATGAATAAAATTGCTTTAATTACAGGAGCAACATCCGGATTTGGCGAAGCCTGTGCCTGGAAGTTTGCCCAAAACAATTATAATATCATCATTACCGGCCGGCGCAAAGACAGGCTGGATAAGCTTTCTGAAAATATCAGCGCGGCGCATGGCATACAGGTACTGCCGATGAATTTTGATGTGCGCAGCCGGGAACAGGTGTTTGCACAAATCCAATCATTACCAGCAGTATGGAAAAACATTGATGTATTGATCAACAACGCGGGTCTTGCCGCAGGGCGCGATCCTTTTGACGAAGCGGATGTTGATGACTGGGATACCATGATTGATACGAACCTGAAAGGTCTTGCTTACATCAGTAAAGCCGTTGTACCTTTTATGATTGAAGCAGGCAAAGGCCATATCTTCAACCTGGGTTCAATAGCAGGCAAGGAAGTATACGCCCAGGGCAATATGTATTGTGCCACTAAACACGCAGTGGGCGCGTTAAGTGAGGCTATGCGTATTGACCTGTTAAAATACGGTATAAGAGTTACGGCTATTCATCCCGGTGCAGCAGAAACAGAGTTTTCTAAAGTGCGGTTTAAAGGAGATGCCGATAAGGCAGCAAAAATCTACGAGGGCATCCAACCACTGGAAGCTGCAGATGTTGCAGATATTATTTACTACTGTGCATCACTGCCTGCCCATGTTTGTATTAATGACCTGGTAGTAACCTGCACACAACAGGCAAATAGTTTTTATTCTTTCAGAAGTTAGAGGTCGGAAGACAGAGGTCGGAAGCGCATCTGACCTCAGACCTCCGACTCCGGACTAAATTTATACAATGGCAATAAAATTTGGGGTAATTGGCAGTGGCAGTTGGGGTACTGCCTTAGTAAAAATACTTACAGACAACGGCAATAAAGTAGCCTGGTGGGTAAGAAATGAGGAAAGCATCAACTATATTAAAAAAAGAGGTCATAATCCGCATTATCTTACATCAGCCATTTTAAAAACCAGGTTGCTGAAAACAGATACAGATCTGAAGCATGTGGTAGCTGATGCTGATGTACTTATAATAGCGGTTCCTTCTGCATTTGCAACAGGAGCATTCTCTGTATTATCTCCTGATGACCTTAAAAACAAGAAGATACTTTCTGCCGTTAAAGGCATTCTCCCCAAAGAAAATGTTTTATTAAACGATTACCTCGCTAAATATTTTAAAGTACCCCTCACCCATTATTTTGCAGTGCTGGGGCCCTGCCATGCGGAAGAAGTAGCTGCCGAAAAACTTTCTTACCTCACTTTTTCAGGGGTGGATATTGAATTCACAAGGAAGATTGCTTCCTACTTTACCTCACTTGCCATTAATACCGTGGTGAACGATGATATTCTTGGCGTACAATACGCCGCCGTCCTTAAAAATATTTATGCGCTGGGCGCTGGCATTGCGCATGGGCTGGATTACGGTGATAATTTTTTAAGTGTTTACATTGCCAACAGTGCCGATGAGATGGCCGGTTTTTTAAGAAAATTTGGCGCCTCTCATATTGTTGTTGGTGAGCATGAACCTGATACTATTACAGGAAATAAATCGGCTAACTACGCCGCTTCGGTTTACCTTGGAGATCTGCTGGTAACCTGCTACTCACTTTACAGCCGTAACCGCACTTTTGGTAATATGATTGGCAAAGGCTATTCTGTGCAGGCCGCAAAACTGGAACTCAACATGGTGGCAGAAGGTTATAACGCTGCAAAATGCATTTATGATATCAATAAAAAAGTAAAAGCCGAAATGCCCATAGCTGCCAATATCTATAAAATGCTATGGGAGAAACTGCCCCCGGCAGCCGGCTTTGAAGAAATTGAAAAAGTTTTGATATGATACAAACAGAACATTACAAACAGAAAGAAAACGACTAAAATGCTGTTCTGAAACAGCATTTTTTATTATATTTGCTGTACATAAACAGCAATATGGATTTTTTCTTACTTAAATCTAATGCTCTAATTGCAGAGCAGGACCTTACTACAGTGCGTCCTTTAATGAGCTCCATAGATTGGTCTGACAGGCTCATCGGTATTTTAGGAGCCAGGGGAACCGGTAAAACAACTCTGTTACTACAGAGACTAAAGGAACAATACGGTATCAATAAGAATGCTATTTACATTTCGCTTGATGATATTTATTTCGCTGACAACAGGTTTATCGAAGTGGTAGAATATTTAATTACTAAAGGCATTGATACTTTCTTTCTTGATGAAGTGCATAAATATCCCGATTGGGCCAGGGAAATTAAAAACCTGTATGATTTTAGAAAAAAAATCCGGATAGTTTTTACAGGCTCCTGCATTACAGATATTTTAAGGCAACATGCTGATTTAAGTCGCCGGGCCGTTCAATATGAAATGCCGGGGCTTTCTTACCGTGAATTTCTTCAGTTCACTGGTGTTACCCGGTTTGTATCATTTACGCTGACAGATATACTGACAAAACATGTAGAAATTGCTACCAGCCTTACTTCACAATTTAAACCATTAAAACATTTTCGTGATTATCTGGAGTTTGGTTATTATCCCTTTTTCATCGAAAATAAAAAAACCTATCCTGTAAGGTTGGAGCAAATCGTTAAACTAACTATTGAAAACGATATGCAATTCATAGAAGGGTTTGACCCTCATAACACGCGTAAGATATTCCAGTTATTCCATATTCTTGCTACAAACGTGCCATTCAAACCTAATATCAGTAAATTAAGTGCCAAGACCGGCATTCATAGAAATACACTCGTTCAATATATTCATTATCTCGAAAAAGCGAGGCTTATTAACTCCCTGTCTGCTACCGGGAAAAACATAAGCAGTCTGCAAAAGCCCGACAAAATATACCTTGAGAATACTAATCTTCATTTTGCGCTTTCACCGGAAAATGCCAATAAGGGAAGTTTGCGTGAAGCCTTCTTTCTTAACCAGCTAAAAAATTCAGGGCACCAGGTTTCGCTTCCCCAACAAGGCGATTTTTTAATTGATCATAAGCACACATTTGAAATAGGAGGCAGAGACAAAACCCCATCCCAGGTTAGTAATATAAAAAATAGCTGGGTTGTAAACGATGATGTTGAAACAGGCGTTCTACATAAAATTCCTCTTTGGCTGTTTGGAATGCTATATTAAATCAACGTTAATGCAAGACGGTCAAAAAAACAGATCCGCAGCAATACCATCCGCGTACAGCTTACCTTCATTGGTTAATCGAAGCACATCATCTTCATGCAGTAACAGTTGCTGCTTTATATATTTCTGAGCGGCTTTAAGAACAGCGCTTCTTTCTTCCTGCAACATCTTTTTCAGATCAATCCCTTCTACCGTTCGCAATGAGATCATAATATACTCGTTCAGCTTTTGAACAGGGGTAAGCACTTCTTTTTCAAAAGGCAGCGCTTCTTTTTCAAGCGCATCCATATATTTCTGGTTATTGGCAATGTTCCATCTTCTTTCCGCGCCATTAAAAGAATGGGCAGAAGGGCCTATACCTACATAAGGCTTGCCCTGCCAGTAAGAAGCGTTATGCCTGCTCCTGAATCCGGGTTTTGCAAAGTTGGATATTTCATAATGCTCATAGCCAGCCTGTTTAGCCCAATCCATTAATAATAAAAACTGCTCCGACTGAACACCAGGATTAACATCTTCCTTTTTTTGCAGCCGGATCAGTTTATCCAGCGGCGTTTTAGGCTCTACCGTTAAAGCATAACAGGACAAATGCGGTACTCCCATAGCAATAGCTTTAGCTACGTTTTGCTGCCATCTTTCATGTGTCAGGCCCGGTGTTCCATAAATCAGGTCGATAGTAATATTTTCAAAATACGCTAAAGCAAGTTGTAACGATCTTTCAGCTTGCCCGGCATTATGCGCACGATTCATCCATTGCAGGTCTTCTTTAAAAAAGGATTGTATACCTATACTTAGCCTGTTAATCCCCATACTTTTCCACCCCTGCAGCTTTTCTTCCGTAATGTCATCAGGATTGGCTTCAAGGGTTACTTCAGCATGGGCATCTACCTTATAAAAAGACCGGATAGCCTGTAACAGAGAAGCGATCTCATCTATATGCAGCAAACTGGGCGTGCCACCTCCAAAATAAATAGTATGTATCAGTGCGTGCTGATCTTTTACTGTCAAAGCTATTTCTTTACGGATAGCAGCAAGCAGCGCATCTTTCTTCAGCAGGGATGTTGCAAAATGAAAATTGCAATAGTTACATGCCTGTTTACAAAATGGTATATGAATATAGATGCCGCTCATTTTAGTTGATAAGTTAACAGGTTGAAAAGTTGAATAGGATACACCTTGTAAACCTTTCAACTTTTCAACTTAATTTTATCCATTGAAACCGGCAAAGATACGATACCTGCTCACAGCAATTTTGCTTTTGAATTTATTACCTGTAAAGGCGCAAAGCAGCTTTACCCTGCGCATTATATCTGTTGATAAGGACAGCACTTTTATTACCCATACCATCCGGCCAAAAACCAGCTTTACCAACCGGGATGAATGTGCTGTTTATATAGAACAGCTCCCTGCCCTGCTGCATGCAAAAGGTTATATTACAGCCTCTGTTGACGCTGTGGAAATAGATACCATATCGGCTACCGTACATCTTTTTTCAGGCGATGTGTACAGGTGGGCTTCGGTATATGCAGACGAAGCATCTCGCAGCTGGCTGAGCAAAGTTGGCTGGACAGAGCACTCCTTTTCAGAAAAACAGTACGATCCCGGTAAAATGGAAGCGCTTCAGCAACAAATGCTGAATTATATGGAAAACAACGGGTATCCCTTTGCTAAGATCTACCTCGACAGCCTGCAGATCAATGGCAGCGAGGTTTCGGGCCGCATGAAGGTGAAGCCCGGCCCGCTTTACCATATAGACAGCATTATAATAACCGGCAATGCAAAGATCAGCAACGAATACCTGCAGCAGTTCCTGGGTTTAAAAAACGGTTCGATCTATAATAAAGAAAAGCTGGAACAAATAAGTGCCGAATTAAAAAAGCTGAATTATGTAGAAGAACAGTTTCCCCCGCAATTTATATGGCGAAGCACCGGCGGAACGGTAGAGCTATTCCTCCGGCAAAAAAAGAGCAGCCAGGTAAATATCATCATCGGCTTTTTACCCAACAACGATGCCGTTAAAAATCAAAAAATGCTTATCACAGGCGAAGGGCTATTGAACCTTAAAAATGCTTTTGGCGCCGGGGAAACTATCGGCCTGGTATGGCAGCGATTGCAGGCAGCCTCTCAAAGGCTCAACCTCAACTATACGCAACCTTACTTATTTAAATCTCCTTTCGGGATAGATTTTGGCTTCAATATGCTTAAAAGAGATTCGGCTTTTTTAAACTTCGATATAAAGCTGGGTGTCCAGTTAGCGCTCAGTCGCAGGCAAAATGCCACGCTCTATGTACAAAGATTCAGCAGTATTTTAAACTATATCAATGAAGCATCAATTATTGCAACCAAACAGCTTCCTGCAGATGCGGATGTAAAAATCACGAATATCGGGATTGAATACAGCCTTAACACCACCAACTACATTTTTAACCCTGTGAGCGGGTTGGAGCTGCTTATTAACAGCTCCGCAGGAAATAAAAATATCAAACGCAATAACCAGATCCTTGATCTTAAAGATCCCGGTCACCCGGACTTCAATTTTGCGAGCCTGTACGATACCGTGAAGGTAAAATCGTACCAGTTTCGCTCAGTGCTGTCCGCAGCAAAATATTTCCCGCTGGGAAAAGCACAACGGAGCACCATTAAAACGGCTGTTAACGGCGGATATATTTCAGGCAGCAATATTTTCAGGAATGAGCTTTTCCAGGTGGGTGGATACCGGCTCCTGAGAGGTTTTGATGAGCAAAGCCAGTTCCTTTCTCAATATGGCATTGGCACTCTTGAATACCGATACCTGGCAGCCGAAAATTCTTATTTCAATGTATTTACAGATGGCGGCTGGGGTAAAAACGCCGGCAGGGGCGCCAATATCAGCTATACCTACCTCTCAGCAGGGCTTGGTATTGCCTTTGAGACCAAAGCAGGACTGTTTAACCTGGCATGGGCCATAGGAAAAAGAAACGATACCCATTTCAACCTGCGGCAATCTAAAATACATTTCGGGTTCGTTAACTACTTTTAAACCCATCAGGCTATTTTTGCAGCAAAATTCTCTTTTGGCAAGGATCCTCTTATTCATCATTTTCTGTTGTTCAATCTTCCCCGGGCTGGCACAGGACACCTATGCAGACAGCCTTGCCAGGGTCCGGACAGACAGTATAAAGATTGCTGAAGAAGCGGCCATCCGGGAGAATTTTAAATTATCCCGGGAGCTTTTGAGCAAACACCCCTATTTCAATTTTCGTGATAAAGCAATTTATCCATCCTATAATAAAAAGATAAACCCACCTGGCAAAGAAATTTACTTTTATATAGTAGCCGCACTATTTTTATTATTTGCCATACTTAAAGCAAGCTTTGATAAGTATTTTTCAGATCTTATCAACCTGTTTTTCCGCCGCAGCTTAAAGCAAAGGCAGCTCAGGCAGCAGGTAGTTCAGAACGCGTTGCCATCGTTATTGTTTAATATATTTTTTGTGATAACAATTGGCTTTTATGCTGCACTTGGTATAGAAAGAACCGAACCTCACCTGACATTACCATTCTGGCAGTTATTCCTTTATGCCACTGCCGGAGCAGGCCTCATCTATTCAGGTAAATTTCTCACCCTGAAGTTTATTGGCTGGGTATTTAGAATAACCAGGCTCACAGATGATTATATCTTCCTTACTTTCCTGGTAAACAAGATCATGGCCCTATTACTTTTACCATTGATCATTATTATTGCCTTAACCGAAAAAGAAATAAACGCCATTGCCTGGACACTGAGCCTGCTGCTTATTTCAGGGCTTTTCCTCTACCGTTATATTGCGGCCATCCAGCTGGTAAGAAAAGATAAGAGCATTAATTTCTTTCATTTTATACTATATGTGAGCGCTTTTGAAATACTGCCTGTTATTATCCTGTACAAAGCTATACACGAGGTTTTCGCGGGATAGCTACAGGTTCCCGGTTACTGGATACAAGTCGCCGGATTGTCTTCTTCCGACCTCGGACTTTCCGATTTCCTGACTTTCTGACTTTTGGTTTTCATATCGTACATCGTACACCTTATACCGTACATTATACTTGTTATGGCCACCTGAAATACGCTACTGTACAAAGGAATATTATCGCTTTTAAAATAATAGTGTACTTTTGCATCCTATTTTAGGAATTGCTAATGTTAAATGAATTGAAAAAATCTGGCACGATGTCGTCTAACGGCAAGATTGAAAGCATACTTATTACTCAACCCAGGCCATTAAGCGAGAAGTCACCTTTTTTTGATCTTGAAAGGAAATATGGCGTGAAGCTTGATTTTCAACCGCTGATAAGCATTGTTGCCATTTCTGGTAAAGATTTCAGAAAACAGAAAATTAACATTGCACGTTTTACGGGTGTTATTTTCAATAGCCGTAACGCCATTGATCATTTTTTTCGCACCTGCGAAGAAAACAAGATCACTGTTTCGCAGGATACGAAATATTTCTGCATTACAGAGGCGGTGGCGCTTTATCTGCAAAAGTTCATTCTCTACAGGAAACGTAAAGTTTTTTTTGGGGCCGATGGTACCAACAAAAGCCTGTTTGATGTGATGAACAAGCATAAGGAAAATCTCAGCTTCCTGTACGTTTGTTCCGAAAACCAGCAGGACAGCGACATTGTGAACTGGCTGAAAAACAATCATTGCGACTTTGAGCTGGCCTTTATGTACCGCTCTGAAAGCACAGACGTAAAAAAGCTGGTAGGCGATAAACATTTTGATATTGTATGCTTTTTTACTCCTTCCGGCGTAAAAAGCTGGTTTGATAACTTTCCTGATTTTAAACAAAACGGCGTTTTAGTAGGCACTTTTGGTGATAATACAAAGACCGAAGCCGTTAAAGCCGGGCTGAACCCTGAAATTATTGCGCCCAGGCCCAAAACGCCAAGCATGATCACGGCGCTGGACCAGTTTTTAGCAGGCAACCTGAAAAGTAATTGATTATCAAATTGCTTTTTAAAGGGCGCTGCTACGTAACCGCCAGGCAGCTATTCTTTACCAAAACCTTAACTATCACTTAGTTAGGCAGGTCATAATTTTTAGCAACATTTGCCGCATTATGGTTAACTTTGCAAACTTTATGAGATTTGTAATCGCTGTTTTTTTGGTAGTTTCTTTGATATCCTGCGGTCCCGGCATGAACAAGATATTAAAGAGCAAGGATGCTGCTTACAAGCTTAAGATGGCAGAGCAGTTTTATGCTAAAAAGAAGTGGATGAAGGCTTATACTATTTACGAAGATGTAATGCCGTATTACAAAACCACCCCGCAATTCCAGGATATTTATTACAAATACGCTTATACAGCTTTTAATCAAAAAGATTATACCAACGCAGAAAATCTTTTTAAACAATTTATTGAAAACTTTCCCAACAGTCCAAGGGCAGAGGAAATAGAGTATATGCGGGCTTATACTTTTTATCTCCAGTCTCCCAAAGCAGACCTGGACCAGACAAATACTTATAAAGCCATCAGTAATCTTCAGACTTTTGTAAATACGCGTCCGCAATCAGTAAGGGTTACAGAAGCCAACCGGCTTATTGATGAGCTGAGAAAAAAGCTTGAGACAAAAGATTATAAATCCGCCATGCTGTATTATAATATTGGCGAGTTCAGGGCGGCAGGTGTTACTTTCAACACATTGTTTGATAATTACCCGGAGTCCCTGGTATCCGATGAATATAAATTCATGGCTATCAAATCTTACTTTAAAGCGGCTGAACTAACCATTGTTACAAAAAGAATAGAGCGGTACAGAGAGGTTATTGAACAGGCCAACGAGTTTATTGAACGTTTTCCCGAAAGCAAATACCGTAAAGATGTAGATAGCTACATCAGTACATCAAATACAGAAATACAAAAATTTAGCAATAATGAGCAAGTTAAGACGACAACTTAGCGCTGGTATTCCCAACAACGTAGAAACTAAAGACCTGGGAGCTATTAAAAGCAAAACCGGTAATCTTTATGAATCCATCGCCATCATCGCTAAAAGAGCGAACCAGGTGAACATCTCCATCAAAGAGGAGTTGCATAACAAGCTGGATGAGTTTGCCAGCCATACCGATTCTCTGGAAGAGATCCATGAGAACAAAGAGCAGATCGAAATTTCAAGGGCTTACGAACGGATGCCTAATCCTGCTTTACTGGCTACTTATGAATTTTTAGAAGATAAAATTTATTTCAGAAAGGCCGAAGACGAGCTTTTCAGCTAATATATTTTTCTAAAATAATCCCGAACCACAGCTCCTGTAAAGCAGCTGTGGTTTTTGTGTTTTAAGTATTTTTGTGAACATAGTTCATAGCAAATGGTTCATAGGTAATGGACTGTGGAATGTGAACTACAGACTATGAACGATGAACTCAATACAAAACAAAAAAATATTAATCGGCATATCCGGCAGTATTGCGGCTTATAAAACCATTCAGCTGGTGCGCCTGCTTGTAAAAAAAGGCGCCGAAGTAAAAATAGTAATGACGCCCGCTGCAAAAGACTTTGTGTCGCCGTTAGTGCTGTCCACGCTTTCCAAGAACGAAGTACTGGCTGATCTGTTTGCAGAAAATACCTGGGCCAACCATGTGCAGTTAGGCCGCTGGGCGGATGTAATGCTGATAACCCCGTTAAGCTGCAATACACTGGCAAAAATGGCCCATGGCCACTGTGATAATTTACTGTTATCCGTTTACTTGTCTGCTACCTGCCCTGTAATAGCTGCGCCTGCTATGGATGAGGACATGTGGCACCACGCCTCTACCCATCGCAATATTGAATTATTAAAAAAGGATGGCGTTTCTATTATTCAACCAGGTAACGGGGAGCTGGCCAGTGGCCTTTTTGGCGATGGCAGAATGGAAGAGCCCGAAAATATAGTTTCATACCTGCACAGCTATTTTCAGAAAGACAAAGGTTCCCTCCTACATAAAAAAGTGCTGGTAACGGCAGGGCCTACCCATGAAGCTATTGACCCTGTAAGGTTCATAGGCAACCATTCTTCAGGAAAGATGGGCATTGCCCTGGCTAAGGAATGCAGGGACCGTGGCGCTGATGTAATGCTGGTGCTGGGCCCCGTTCCCCTTCCGCAGGAATATGAAGGCATTACTATAATAAAAGTCACTTCTTCCGATGAAATGTATAATGCCTGCCATGATCATTTTAAGAACACGGATATAGCGCTGATGGCTGCCGCCGTGGCAGATTATAAACCTGAAAAAGCAAGTGATCAGAAAATAAAAAAAGCAGGCAGTGAAACGCCTGAGCTCAAACTTGTAAAAACCAAAGACATACTGAAAAGCCTGGGCGCCATAAAAGAAGATAACCAGGTTTTATTGGGATTTGCATTAGAAACAAACAATGAAAAAGTCCACGCCCTTGAAAAACTGCATACCAAAAACGCCGACTTTATAGTATTGAACTCTTTAAACGATGGCAATGTATTTGGGAGCGACACCAATAAAATTACCATCTATACCAAAAACGGGCAGGAAATAAAATTTGAAGCCAAAAGCAAGGCAGAGGTGGCAAAGGATATAGTAGGTACCATTCTTAACGCACAAGCCGGGATTTGATAATTATCCGCCGGGAATACTGAACTATATAGG
>JAPUDO010000027.1 GCA_027493055.1 Niabella sp.
CAGACAGGGTTAGCAGGGTATTGAGCGGCTTTATGCAACGGCCGGGAAACCAGTACGGTTCTATATTAGAAGCGGTGAAGAATGAGCGGTGGACTCCCGAAAACACTGTAAATGCCACAAGACCTAAATTAACAGCCACCTATGCCAATGCGAATAACTATGTGAACTCTACAATTTGGATCAGGGATGCCTCTTATCTACGGCTAAAAAATGTTGAATTAGGATATCGTCTTGAAAACAGCTTCCTTAAAAAAGCAGGAGCGCAAGGCGCAAGGCTTTATGTAAGTGGTCAAAATCTTATTACATGGGATAAGCTCAAGATCGTGGATCCCGAGCAACAGGCTTCAAACAGCTTTACGTATCCCCAGTTACAGATTTTTAATGTAGGTATTAACATTCAGTTTTAAAGTTATGATGAAAGCTAAAAAATATTCTTTTGCCACAGCGATGGTTGCGTTGTCTGCAGGAATCTTAATATTTGTCGGTTCATGTAAAAAAAACTTCCTTGAGCAACCGTTCTCTCTTACTTTCAATGAGGATTCAGTTTTTACTAAATATGAAAATACCCAAAAGCTGGTATTCGATATGTATGCGTTGAAGCCTTATTATCTCGACCTCCAGGTAGGTACTAACCCTACCAAGCGGTTGAACGGCTCTTTGCTGGACTGTGCTACAGACCTGGGATGCAGCTTTCGCCTTAATGCTAATTATTTTACCCACCGCTTCAATTTTGGTACGGTGCAGGCTGAGAATCTTACCAACCGCGTGGAGGGAGAAGATTCTTATCCTAATCATTATAAAACCATCCGGAAGGGCTTTGTACTGTTAGACAGAATTGACGAAGTTCCTGATGCGCCTTCGGGGGAGAAGGAGCGCATAAAAGCAGAAGCAAAAACCATGATCGCCTACAATTATTTTGAACTGATGAAAAGATATGGCGGCGTTCCTCTTATAAAGAAACGGCTTGTTCCAAGTGTTGATGATGTGAATATTCCCCGTTCTTCGCTTATTGATATTTATAATTATATAATTGAGTTGTTGGATGAAGCCATTGCTGTTCCGCAATTTGCTGCCAGGTACGATGGCAACGACTTCGGGCGTATGAATAAAGCATTTGCCTACGGTCTGAAAGCAAGAGCTGCCTTGTATATCGCTAGCCCGCTGTTTAACACAGCTACTCCTTACATGGAGTTTGGCACGCATAGTGGTCTTATATGCCTGGGAAATTATGATGCAAGCCGGTGGTCTGTTGCAGCCACTTACGCGAAAGAAGCTATTGATTTTTGTGAAGCTAGTGGATATGCTATTGTAAATACTGCTGATAAAAATATCAACTATACTATTTCCTATCAGTACCGCCCGCGTGAGGGCAATACTGAAGTAATGTGGGCTACGCTGAAAGTTACCAACCCAAGTATGGCATACTGGATCCCCAGGGGAACGCCGTTTTCCGGAGGGTTTTCATCGAATCTGGCCAGCCTCAATCTTGTCGAAAAATATCAGAACAAAGATGGCTCTTATGTGAACTGGGATAACGTGATCACGACGCCACCCAATGATCCTACATCTCCATATAAAAATCTTGACCCGAGATTTAATCAGTCTGTTATGTACAACGGGCTTACACTTTACCCAAACGCTACAATACAATATTATGATCATGAAACACCTTCGCTAAACGGCAATAACGGACCGGGTAAATCCAGCGCGCAATGGTCGCACCAGGTGAGAAAGCATGTGTATGGTTATGAAAACCGCACTATTACGGGCCGTACCTGGCAACCAATGTGTCCTATTATGCGGCTTACTGAATTATATATGATACATGCAGAGGCACTGAATGAAAGCCTGTCTGCCCCGGATGCAGATGTATATAACCGGGTCAATACAATACGGGCTCGTTCAGGCATGCCCGGTTTACCGGCGGGTCTTTCTAAAGAAGAGATGCAAAAGCGCCTGCAGGACGAATGGGCGATAGAATTTGTATTTGAAGAATATCGCTTTTTCGATCTGAAGCGATGGAAGCTGGGTGATGTATTTAAAGGACCGGTGTACGATGTAAAGGTTAAGAAATTCAATAATAATACCTACACCTATACCAAATATAAATATGAAGATCGCCCTTTTTACGATTGGTACTATTTGCACCCATTTCCACCATCTGAAGTAAACCTTGGTTATGGACTGATTCAAAATCCCGGATGGTAAAACCAAACAAATCGTCTTATGAATAAGAAATGTATATACCAGCTTTTTATATTCCTGTGTGCTGCAGGTATGGGAATTCCTGTACAGGCACAGGATTCGGCGTACCATACAAGTGATTCTTTACCTGTCAGAACCTATATAAATGTGGCCTATGGCAAAGTGGCAAAAGATAAAATGATGTACTCGGCTAATCAGATCGATAATAAAGACATAATTAATAACTCGGTATATAGCACTGGCAACAGCCTGTACGGAAAGATTCCCGGGTTATTTGTGATGCAGGGAACAGGAGAGCCTGGTAATGACGCTCCCACTTTTTACCTGAGAGGCGTTAGCACTACCAGGGTAAACGCGCCGTTAGTTATAGTGGACGGTATTGAAAGAGACCTGAACCATGTACCGGTTGAAGATATTGAAGCAATAACGGCGCTGAAAGATGCGGCCTCATCGGCTATTTACGGCATCAGGGGCGCCAATGGCGTAATATTGGTCACTACTAAAAGAGGCGCGGAAGGGAAATTGTCCCTGAATGCAAATGTGGAGCAGGGATTTTTATCCCCCGTTCGCACACCACGTTTTGTGAGTTCTGCCGCTTATGCAAAATTGTACAACCAGGCATTGGCAAATGACGGAATGCAGACCGTATATACCCAGGAGCAAATTGCCGGGTACGAAAAAGGGAACTCCTACAATTATCCCGATGTCGATTGGCAACGGGAGCTTACCAACGATTACGCCAATGCTACAAGAGCCAATATTAATATTTCAGGCGGAGAAAAAGTAG
>JAPUDO010000028.1 GCA_027493055.1 Niabella sp.
CGAGACAAGAGGGCATGTCTGCCAAAAATTTCATCACCCCACAATTTTTAAGAACTTTGCCCCGCAGTACGGGACTTTGTTAGAACAAAAGTAGGTATGAATGGGTATTCATTCCAAATATTTTAATGAAAATTTTTAAAATATAGTAAATATTTAATAAATTGCAATAATTATTAGATTATATCAAATTTAAGATACTGAATTATGAGTTCTAAACTAAATCTTGACAAGCTGGACCTGCAAATTATAGAGCATATGATGGAGGATGCAGCGATATCCTATGCTGATCTGGGTAAGAAATTATTTGTGTCGGGAGGTACCATCCACGTTCGCATTAAAAAGCTCCAGAAGGATGGCGTGGTAAAGGGTACAAAGCTCAACCCCGACCTGAAGCTGCTGGGTTATGACGTTATTGCTTTTATAGGTATTTATTTGAAAGAAAGCTCGCTCTATGATTCTGTGGCAAAAGAGCTGCATAAAATAAATGAGATTGTCCGGCTCAATTATACTACAGGAAATTACAGCATGTTTGCGGAAATTGTGTGCAAGGATATTTCCGAGCTGCGGGATGTTTTACATGAAAAATTACAAAAAATAAAGGGTATTGAACGTACAGAAACTTTTATCTCGCTGGAAGAAAGCTTTTCCAGGAGCGTTAAAGTGCTGGATGCGCTTCCGGGCACTTAATTCCCGATCATTTTTAAAAACTCTGCTTCGCTGATAATATTTACGGTGTTGAGCTTTTTGGCTTTATCAAGTTTGCTCCCTGCATCTTCGCCAACTACGAGGTAGTTGAGTTTGGCGCTTACACCGCTGAGTATTTTTCCGCCTTTGGCCTCAGCCATGGCTTCTGCTTCGCTTCTTTTTAAGGTAGGCAGAGTTCCCGTGAACAGGAAAGTTACCCCTTCAAGCGCACCGCCATCGTGCATTTGTTTTTTGCTGTTGTTCATTTTAATACCAAGTGATTCCAGCTCTTTCAGCATATTTATATTGTCTTCGCTGCTGAAAAAATGAACAATGCTGCCTGCTACTTTAGGGCCAATGTCTTCCAGTGTTTGCAGCTCTTCAAGCGAAAGGTTTTTCAGGTCCAGCAGGTGACTGACTTTTTGTGCCAGCACTTTAGCCGTTGTTTCACCAACAAAGCGAATGCCGAGGGCAAACAGCAGGCGGTGTAAGGGTTGCTCTTTGCTTTGCTCAATAGCTTCCTTCAGCTTTTCAACGGATTTTGCACCAAAGCCCTCCAGTTTTCCTATGGTTTCAAAATCCAGCTTGTAAATGCCGGGTATGTCTTTTAATAACCCAAGATCATAGAATTTTTTAATATTCGCTTCTCCTAAACCCCTTATATCCAGCGCATCTTTGCTTACATAATGTATCATACGCTCTGCCACCTGGGCCGGGCACTCTATGTTAATGCAGCGCCACACTGCTTCTCCTTCTTCCTTAAACAGCTGGCTGCTGCACACAGGACAACTGTGGGGGAACGCAATCTTTTTTTCGCTTCCCGAGCGCAGTTCCGGCAGGGATTTTACAATGTAGGGGATCACATCACCAGCGCGTTCTACCAGCACAGTATCGCCAATCATCAGGTCTTTTTCCCTGATCACATCTTCATTGAATAGCGAAATAGAGCTTACCGTAACTCCCCCGATATATACGGGTTCTATCTTGGCAACCGGTGTAATGGAGCCGGTGCGGCCTACCTGGAACTCCACATTCAGTAATTTGCTTGTTCCCTGCCTTGCCTTAAACTTAAAAGCCATTGCCCAGCGGGGGTGGTGAGAGGTCATACCCAATTGATCCTGCAGATCAAGATCGTTAACCTTGATCACCATACCATCAATCTCGTAAGGAAGATGGTCTCTTTGTTCTTCAAATTCCTGGCAGTAGCGTATCACATCATCAATCCCTTCAAATACGCGCATTTCTTTTACAGGACTCCTGAAACCCAGCTCCCATAAGAGTTTCAGGGAACCGGCATGTGTGATAAGCTCCTGGGGTATTTCTTTCCCAGGCTGTAATGTATAATCGCTTATATGATATACAAATGCCTCTAAATTTCTTTTTCTTACTTCGGACGGATCTTTTATGCGCAGGGTTCCTGATGCTGCATTGCGTGGATTAGCAAGAGGAGGAAATCCCTTTTCTATCAGTGCATCGTTATATTTTTTGAAGCTATTCTTATTCATTAATACTTCTCCCCGTATCTCTACCTGCTGAAGCCCGTAATGGCTGAATCCTGCAGAAAGAGGTAGTGAACGGATTTGCCTTATATTGGTAGTTATATCATCACCGGCTACGCCATTACCTCTTGTAGCTCCTCTTACCAGGAAATTGTTTTCGTAAATAAGGGAAATACTGCCTCCGTCAAATTTGGGCTCTACACAATAGGTAATATTTTCGAGCCCGGACAACTGCCTGGCTTTCCTGTCAAAATCTTTAAGGTCAGATTCGTTATAAGAATTATCTAACGACAGCATAGGAACCAGGTGCTGCACTGTTGTAAAGTTGGCGGTAAGCTCTTTGGCAACGCGCTGTGTAGGAGAGTCTTTTGTGATCCAGCCGGGGTGTTGTTTTTCGGTTCTTTCCAATAGTTTGAACAGCTGATCGTATTCACCATCAGCAATCAAAGGATCACTAAGGATATAATACCTGTATTCATGAAAACGTAAACATCTTCTTAATACCTCCGTGCTTTCTTTTGAATCAAGTATTTCAGGATTTTCTTTTAAAAGTGCCTGTGTGTTTTCCTGTAACGCTATTGTGCTCTCTTTGCTATACATAGTAATGAGTAAAATGGGACTAAAAGTAAAGTTTTTGATGCATAGAAAAAAGAGGGGTGTATGGCAAAGCTCCCTTTTATTTATAGCTGAGTTTCATGACAGGCATTGTATATGTGATTGTAGACTCAGCGTCGCTTCTTGCCCAAGGTCTCCAGACCTTAAGTGTTCGAAACCTTAGAAAAATCTCGAAGAGATGTTATTACTATAG
>JAPUDO010000029.1 GCA_027493055.1 Niabella sp.
TAATTGAATTGCGTAGGGGCACCCTGATCGAAAAATGCCCCTGCTCATTCGACATGGTACCTATTTTTAGTTCGGGCTCATATACCGTTACGTATTCGATAGGCTTCTGATCAGTATTATCAGTAAATTGTCCCTGAACAACAATATATTCCGGTTCTTTTTTCCTGATAATGATTTTATTGTTGTTAACAATATATTGATATTCGTTATCTAATATCATATCCAGCACTTCTTTAACAGATTTATTGCCGACTGAGAAAGAAATCTTCTTTTGATTTTTGATAAACTGGTTATCGTAAGAAAAATATACCCCGGCCCTGTTTTCAATTTGTATCAAAGCATCATACATGGTTATATTTCTGAAGTCTACAGAAACCACCTTTTGTAACAACCCGTTTTGTGCGGATAACGCAACGCTGATGATAAGCAGTGAAAAAAGGGTACAATATTTTTTCAAGCAGGATTTATTTAGTAATAATATATTGATTGTCTTTTTTACTCCACGAAGCATTGATAGTGAGTGCAATGTTCTCAATGATCTGTTCGGGCGTTTCCGATCCGATAAGATAAGTACTTGTTATTCTTTTGCCTGTAATGGTTGCTTCTGGCACTACTTCAATGTTATACAGGTCTTCCAGCAGGTGTGCCAGGCTGTCAATGCGGATATCTTTTACTTTCAGGGTTTGGGTTTGCAGTATATCGGCAATGTCGGTTTTGATAGTCACCAGTTTTAGCTCGTTGGTTGTATAGCTTCTCACAATTTTTTGTCCGGCAACGGCAGTTACGGATTGATGCCGAAAGGTGGCTTTTACTTTGCCACTGTGTACAAATATTGTATTAAAGTCGTTGTCCTGTTGTATAGTAAACGAAGTGCCTAATACTGCAACCTCCATATCATTGTTATGAATAATGAAAGGCTTGCGGGGGTTTCGCGCAATATCAAAACGCGCGCTTCCCTTCAGGGTTACGGTTCTTGTGCGCCTATTAAAATCTGCAGAAACTCGCAATTCAGCATTAGAGAACAAGGTAACAAGACTGCGATCATCCAACGTAACTTTCAGATGTTCCCGTTGTGCTGTAAATTGCTGTGGCGCGAGTTGAGGCTTATCAATAAATACAAGCAACAGAATTACTGCCACCACAGCAGCGGCTGCCGCGCCGAATTTCCACCAACTGAAAGAAATCAGTTTTGCTTTCTTTTTTGGCGCAGCAGAGGGGGTATCGGCAAGCTGCCCCCGTAATCGCTTCCACGCTTTTTCTTTATTATAACGTGAATATGACTGAGGGATTTTGGAACTTTTCCAGATGGCAACCGTATCCTCATACACTTTTTTATGGGCAGGGTCAGCCTCAAGCCATTGTTCCACTTCTTTTTGTTCAGAAATATTCAGGACTTGCTCATAAAAAGCTATCAATTTATGCTCCATATATTATAAATTGATAAGTTTAAGAATGAATAAAGGCATAATGCTGATCAGGTGCGCTGCTAAGCCTTTTCGTAAAAACTTCAACGCTTTCGACATCTGGTTTTCCACTGTTTTAACCGAAATGCCCAGCACTTCTGCCACTTCTCTATAGCTCATATCCAGCTGCCGGCACATATAAAAAACTGTGGCACATTTTTCCGGCAATTGGTTGAGCAGGAATCGTATCTTTTCATGTAACTCTTTTTGCTCTGCGTGATTGCTGTTCTGGCTCTTGCTGGCGGTAACCATTGCGTTTTTTACATAAGCCGCCTGAACGCCTTTATGTTTTAAATGGTTCAGGCACTCGTTCCTGACAGAAGTGTATAAATAGGCTTTTACCGTTTCGGGTTTTACCGAATCTCTGTGCTGCCAAAGTTTTATAAAAATATTTTGCAGCACATCATCAACGTAGGTCTCCGCCATCAGAATAGAGCAGGCATACCCGTATAGCGCTTCATAATGAAGGTCAAAAACATTTTTGTATTGAACACTGTCCAGGGCCATTTAACTCCGCAAAAGTAACATAGCTGTATACAATACAACCCAAAAGCTTTTTACCCCTATGCTTTTCAAATAAATTTTATTATCGCCGCGTCGCCGGATGTTGGACCAGGTTCCCGAGGGCTTTACAAAATATGAATGTGAAGGCAAAAGCTAACTCTTCAGTTGCGCCTCATCTTTGGGTCGTTTAGTTATTTCATCTGCTTCAGTGCCTTACAATATTAATTCCCTACCTGATCTTATGCCCTCTAAAAGCGTAAAACGCAATCACAAGGTAACAGGGAATCACCATCCAATAAGCGAGCCGCTGATCAAACACATCTGCAAGCGCACCGTAAATAAGGGGCAATACTGCTCCTCCAACAATGGCGGCAACCAGCCAGGTTGAAGCTACTTTGGTAAATCTGCCAACGTCTTTTAATGCCAGCGGCCAAATGGCGGGGTACATAAGCGAATTGGCAAGGCCCAGCAAAGCAATGAATAATACAGAAGCCTGCCCATTCGTAAAAATAGCCAGCAGCACAAACGCCACTCCCAGCAAAGAAGAAATGCGCAAGGCTTTTTCCTGCGAAAGATATTTGGGAATTAAACTGATGCCGATTATATACCCTACAAACATTCCCGCAAGTGTAAGGGATGTAAAGAACTTTGTATACGTGTAGGGAATACCAAGAAAAGCGCCATAGCCGGCAATGGTATTGCCTGCAATCACTTCAACGCCTACATAAATAAATAATGTAAACACGCCCAGCAGCAAATGCGGAAACTGCAGGATGCTTGTTTTACCGGCGCTGTAAGAAGTGGCTTCCCCTTCTTCCGCATCCATTTCAGGTTCTGGTAACTTTGAATAATAAATAGCGATTGCTACGATTACCAGTAATGCAGCAATAACTATATACGGAACAATTACTTTAGATGCCAGTCCATCCAGCACCACAGCTTTCTGAGCCTCGCTCATGCCGGTGATAGACGCGGTAATGGTATCTGCATCCTGCAAAATTATCGACCCTAATATTGC
>JAPUDO010000030.1:0-9253 GCA_027493055.1 Niabella sp.
GGAATACCGCTGATAAGGGTCATATTTTTATTAATGGTCTCATCCACTATTTTATGCAGCTTGGTTTCCCAGTCTTCTATACAATTGGTTTCGTAATCTGGTAATTGGTTTTTACGCAAATAGCGGGGCACATGATGGTTTACAATGCCACTGAGCCGGCCCGTAGGTATGCCTCCTATCCTTTCCAGTTCGGGTGAGCCGCTTAAAAATATCATATTACCATCTGCAAACTGGGTATTGCCGGTTTCTGCCATATAGCACAAAAGCGCATTGCGGGCAGAATTGATATGATTACTGATAGAGTCCTTAGTAATAGGAATATACTTGGTACCGCTGGTAGTACCCGAAGTTTTGGCAAAATAAATGGGCTGTCCCTTCCATAATATATTATGCTTCCCTTCCTTTATAAGATGAATATAAGAGGCAAGGCCCTCATAATCCCTTACCGGAACAGCGGACCTGAATTCATCGTAACCGGTGATGGAACCCAACCTGTGGTCCTTCCCAAACTGGGTATTTTTACCAACTTTTAATAAATTTTTCAGGATTGACTGTTGATCTGCAACAGCCGTCAGCATCCCCTTTCCAATATTTTTATGAATGATAGAAGCGAAAGGTTTTGCTAAAAAAGACTTGATTTTCATTAATTTATGAAACTTTTAATGGGCAAAAGAGCAATCAAATGTAAGCAAAAATAGCCTGCTCCGGCTATACATAAAAATCGTTTTATATAAAGTTGGAATTTATTGCTGAAATATTGAAAATAATATTTACCTTTGCCGCCTAATTTTTATAAGATGATAGCAGTAATTAAGGTAGCAGGTCAACAATACAAAGTTCAAAAGGATCAGACATTATTTGTGCCGCATATAGCAGGACAAGCAGGCGATGCTGTTAATTTAGATGTGCTTTTTGTGCATGCTGACGGAAAACTTTCGGTTGGCGCTGATAATAAAGCAACAGTTAGCGCTGAGATCATTGATCATGTTAAAGGCGACACTGTTATAGCTTATAAGACCAAAAGAAGAAAAGGCTTTCATAAAAAGAAAGGCCACCGTACGGCTTATACTAAAATAAAAGTAACTGGTATTGCTTAATTATTAGTTAACAAGCTGAAAGGTTAACAGGTTAAAATGTTACTTTTCAACATTCAAACATATCAACTTTTAAACTAAAAAGAAATGGCACATAAGAAAGGTGAAGGTAGTGTAAAAAATGGTCGCGATTCGGAAAGCAAAAGATTAGGCGTTAAAATATTTGGCGGTCAACCTGCTATTGCAGGCAATATTATTGTTCGTCAGCGTGGTACTGTTTATCATCCCGGCACTAACGTTGGTGTAGGTAAAGACTTTACTTTATTTGCATTAGCTGATGGTGTGGTTGAGTTTAAAAAAGGGAGGAAAAACAGAACTTTCGTTTCTGTTTCTGAAGCAGCACAAGCTTAAGGAATATATTTTTACTGGAATACTTATTCGATGGGGATGGCCTGAAGCCATCCTTTTTTGTGTCTTATATCCTGTAGTATCAATGATTATAGTTTCCGATAAAACCAATACTATTTTACAAATCTTATTTTTACATAACGGAAAACACTCATCTTTAGCAGCATCTCAATTAATAAATCCGTTATGAAGTAAATCACCTGTAAGCCCCTGCTGTAGCCGCTTCCAGGAGTTTAAAGCCGGCCCATTGTTAATAACCCTCATCCATCTCTGAATAAAATGTGGAAAAATAATTTTATAATATAGTAAATTTATATAATTTTACTCCCGATAACCCATTTACTAATCAATTAAATTCAAATTCAAATGGCAAAAGCAGCAGCAAAAAAAGCGGCTCCAAAAAAAGCAGCAGCTAAAAAAGCAGCCCCTAAAAAGGCAGCAGCTCCAAAAAAAGCAGCAGTAAAAAAAGCAGCTCCTAAAAAGGCAGCAGCTCCTAAGAAAGCAGCTCCAAAAAAAGCAGCAGCTCCTAAAAAAGCAGCAGTAAAAAAAGCAGCTCCTAAAAAAGCGGCTCCTAAAAAAGCAGCAGCTAAGAAAAAATAAGCCTGGCTTTTTATTTAAATTATAAACCTCCTGTTTGGGAGGTTTTTTTATTGCCCCTTGAAACACCTTTGCGCATCAATAACGCTATTTTACTATTTTGCATAAATGAATAACGCAGATATAGCCGAACACTTTTCGTTGCTATCCAAATTAATGGATATTAACGGGGAGAACACTTTCAAATCAAAGACCTACTCCATTGCTGCATTTCATATAGAAAAGCTGGAATTCCCTTTGGCCGAAACCGATAGAAGTGCTATTGCAGCGATAAAAGGTTTGGGTCCATCTGTAGCTGCAAAAGTCACAGAGCTGCTGGATACCGGCAGCATGGCCACCTTACAGGATTTTATAGAAACCACACCCGAAGGTGTTCGGGAAATGTTGCGCATTAAGGGCCTGGGACCTAAAAAGATATATACGGTATGGAAAGAAATGGGCATACAGTCCATTGGTGAGCTGGAATATGCATGTAACGAGAACAGGCTGACCCGCTATAAAGGCTTTGGTGCTAAAACACAGGCCAATGTACTGGAAGCAATACAATTTTATAACCAGCATATTGGTCATTTTTTATTTGCCCAGATCCATGCTGTTTTTCCTGCTATACAATCTTACCTTGAAAACCTTTTTGGTAAAGATAAAGTGGCCGTTACGGGCGATTACCGCCGCCAGATGCTAACTATCAAAGAGCTTGAATTTATTATTGCCGCATCAAAAGAAAATATACACCCGAAGTTTCAAACAGCCTACCCTCCGGAGCTTTTGGAAGATAATGAGGGCTCCATGCTGTATAAGCTAACCAATGGGTTAAAGCTTCGACTGTACCCCGTTAAAGAGCATATCTTTACAAAACAGTTTCTCACTTCATGCAGCGAAAGTTTCAGGGATAAATTCTTTGCAGACGGCAACAGGGCTTTGTTTGATGCAGGCAGTTATAACAGCGAGCCCGAAATATTTGAAAAGGCAGGCCTTCCCTACATTGCTCCTTATTTAAGAGAATCCCCGGCAATACTTGAACGTGCGCGTCAGCATGAATTGCCTGAAGTGATACAGGTATCAGATATCAAAGGTATGATCCATAATCACAGCAACTGGAGCGATGGTATGAACACGATTGAAGAGCTAGCTAACGATCTGATCAAAAATAAATTTGAATACCTGGTCATGTCGGACCACTCCAAAACCGCGGCTTATGCCAATGGTTTATCCGAAGAAAAGATTATACAGCAACATCAATATATTGATGAGCTTAATAAAAAGCTGGCGCCTTTCAAAATATTTAAAAGTATTGAAAGCGATATTTTAAATGATGGCAGCCTGGATTATAGTGCTGAAGTGCTGGGCAGCTTCGACCTGGTAATTGCATCTGTACATAGTAATTTATATATGAGCGGGGAAAAAGCCATGCAGCGCCTGATCAGGGCTATAGAAAATCCGTACACTACTATTTTAGGGCACCCTACCGGCAGGTTATTACTAAGCCGCAACGGTTATCCTATTGATCATAAAAAGATTATTGACGCCTGCGCTGCCAATAATGTGGTTATTGAAATCAATGCCAATCCACACAGGTTAGACCTGGACTGGAAATGGATACCTTATGCGCTTGAAAAAAATGTTTTGCTGTCCATCAATCCAGATGCCCATTCTATCAGCGGGTTATACGATATAAAATACGGGGTGCTGGCTTCGCAAAAAGGAGGATTAACAGCTGCGCATAACCTCAGCAGCTTCAGCCTGCATCAATTTGAAGCCTGCCTGGAAAAAATAAAAGCCGCTAAATTATAGCAGCCTTTATTATAAGCAATACAGACACACAACTATCTTTTTTCCTCAATAGCTACCTGTGCCGCGGCCAGCCGGGCAATGGGTACACGGAACGGGGAACAGCTCACATAGTTCATTCCCAGTTTATGGCAGAACTTAACGGACTCGGCATCACCTCCATGCTCTCCGCATATACCCAGCTTCAGCTTGGGTTTTACGTGGCGTCCTTTATTCACGGCAATTCTCACCAGCTCTCCCACACCGCTTTGGTCAATAGTTACAAAAGGATCATCTGTCAGTAATTTATAGTCAAGATATTTGGGCAGGAACCCGCCAATATCATCTCTAGAGAAACCGAAAGACATCTGCGTAAGGTCGTTGGTACCAAAGCTGAAGAAGTCTGCCACCTTCGCCATAGAATCTGCTTTCAGCGCGGCTCTTGGAGTTTCTATCATTGTTCCGTACATGAAAGGTATTTTTTTCAGTTCCAGTTTCTGACAAACCTCGGCATATACCCTGTCTACAATTTCTTTTTGGTGGCTTAGCTCAAGACGTCCCATGGTTACTGGTATCATGATCTCCGGATAAGCTTTCTTTCCTGCTTTTAACAGTTCGCCGGCTGCTTCCAGGATAGCACGTACCTGCATCTCGGTAATTTCGGGATAAGATACGCCAAGACGAACGCCCCTGTGCCCCAGCATGGGATTGTTTTCGTGCAATGCCAGTATCCTCCTGTTCAAAAGGCTCATCCTGATGCCCAGCTCTTTACTAAGCTCCTGCAGTTTTTGCTTATCGTGAGGCACAAACTCATGCAGCGGCGGATCCAGCAACCTTATGGTTACCGCATTGCCATCCATCACTTCCAATGTGGCTTTGATATCTTTTTTAACAAATACTGAAAGTTCGTCCAGCGCTTTTTTACGGTCTTTCTCAGTATCAGACATGATCATTTTACGAAGTAAGAACAGCGGACGTTCGCTTCCCTCACCATAAAACATGTGTTCGGTTCTGAACAATCCTATGCCCTCAGCTCCAAAATACAGGGCCTGCTTTGCATCTTTAGGTGTATCAGCATTAGTGCGCACCTGCAGGATCTTTGTTTTGTCCACCAGCTTCATTAATAATTTGTAGGCTTCATTTTCATTAAGATCCACTGCCTTTAGCGGAAGTGTTCCTTTATATACCAGCCCTTTGGTTCCGTTTAAAGAAACCCACTCTCCTTCTGTAATTTTTTGTCCCGACTTTGTGATCAGCACTTTTTCTTTTGCCAGTATCTCTACTTCACCACAACCCACTATACAACATTTACCCCAGCCTCTTGCCACAAGTGCAGCGTGGGAGGTCATTCCTCCTTTAGAGGTAAGAATGGCCTGGGATTTGTGCATACCGTCCACATCTTCAGGAGAAGTTTCTTCACGCACCAGGATCACTTTTTCGCCTTTTGATGCCCACTCTACAGCATCTTCGGAAGAGAATACCACCCTGCCTACAGCACCGCCAGGACCAGCCGGAAGGCCTTTTGCTACAGGTGTTTCATTTATTTCTGCTTCAGGATCAATCATAGGAAGCAGCAGCTCTACCAACTGGTTGGGCCCCACTCTCATAATAGCAGTATCTGCATTAATCAGCTTTTCTTTATACATATCAGTGGCTACTTTTACTGCTGCCACACCATTTCTTTTACCCACACGGCACTGAAGCATATACAGTTGTCCCTGCTCTATGGTGAACTCAATATCCTGCATATCCCTGTAATGCTTTTCCAGCTTTTTCTGGATATCATTCAATTCCCTGTATTGTTTGGGCATGAATTTTTCCAGCGTCAGCAAATCCTTGCTCTGATCATTTTTAGATTTATCATTAATAGGTGCAGGAGTACGGATACCAGCTACCACATCTTCGCCCTGGGCATTCACCAGGTATTCACCGTAAAAATAATTATCGCCGTTACCAGGATTACGTGTAAAGGCCACACCAGTGCAGCTGCTTTCACCCATATTACCAAATACCATACTTTGCACGTTTACGGCAGTTCCCCACTCATCAGGAATTTTTTCAATTCTCCTGTATTCAACCGCACGCTTCCCGTTCCATGATGCAAATACAGCGCCTACACCACCCATTAGCTGGTCTATTGGTTTTTCAGGAAAATCTACTTTCAGATATTTTTTAGTCAGCTCCTTAAATTCTTTCACCAGCTTTTTCAGGTCTTCTGCGGTGAGATCCGTATCCAGCTCATATCCTTTTTTCTTTTTAAGCTGCCCCATTCTTTCATCCATGATTTTGCGGATCCCCACACCTTTAACAGGTTCAAGGCCTCCTGCTTTTTCAATCACCACATCAGCATACATCATTACCAGGCGCCTGTAAGCGTCATAGGCAAACCTTTCATCACCCGACTTTTCAATCAATCCTTTTACAGTTTCGTCATTGAGGCCAATATTTAACACCGTATCCATCATTCCGGGCATTGACTTTCTTGCTCCCGAACGAACAGACAATAAAAGAGGATTTTGAGGATCGCCGAATTTTTTACCCATTAATTTTTCAACCCGGGCAAGAGCTTCCCTGATCTGTTTTTCCAAAATTTTAGGATACGTCTTTTTATTAGCGTAGAAATAGGTACAAACTTCTGTTGTAATGGTAAACCCTGGCGGAACAGGGAGTTTCAGATTTTTATGTCCGGCCATTTCTGCAAGGTTGGCACCTTTGCCACCCAGGAGGTTCTTCATGCTTTCATTTCCATCAGCTTTTCCACCTCCAAATGAGTACACATATTTTAACTCACTTTTAGCGGATGGTTTCGGTCTACTTTTAACTGCTACCAAGGTATCCATATTCTTTAATTTTATAATTGAAATATTGGGATTAAAGGTAGACAGTTCTTTTACAAGAAACAGGCAAATGCCACATGATATTGATACGGTTTGCACATGATTTATGTCATGAAAGTCAGAAAGTCCGGAAGTCAGAAAAGTCTGGAAGACGGAGGTCAGAAGTCTGAAGTAAGTAGAACCTGAAACTTGCAACCAGCAACCGGCATCCAGTATGGTACAAAAAAAGGCCACTACAATTAGTGACCTTAAAAATATTTTGTTTAGCTACTTACCATTTGTCCACTTCTTCATGGCTGATACCCGGCGTATCAGATTCTGAAGTTTTAGGCGCCGTATTTTCAACAATTTTTTCATCATTGTCAGCTTGTTCAACCGGAGGTACTTCCTCTACAATAGTAGGTGTTGGCGCAACATAACCACCGGTAGCCGGTATGGGTGCGCCCTCTTCATCATACTCATGATTGAATGCATCAAAATCAAAGTCAGGCATTAAATCTGTCTTCACATAATCAACAGCTTCATTCAATGCTTTCAGAAATTTATTAAAATCTTCTTTGTAAAGGAAAACCTTATGCCTGTCATAACCATTGTCATCAAATCGCTTGCGGCTTTCCGTAATGGTTAAATAGTAATCGTTCCCTTTGGTAGATCTTACATCAAAAAAGTAAGTTCTTCTTTTTCCGGCACGAAGCCTTTTGCTGTAAATGGCTTCCATTTTTTTGTCGTTGTTTCCGTTCTCCACGTTCTTAATATTTACTTTATAAAAAGTTTATTAGATAACAAATATAAATATGTTTTTTAAAAAACAACAAAATAGTTACCAAATAGTGATAAATTAATTTGTACCGCTTCTTTTTGATTTGCAATTAAACAAAAAGCAGCCAAAATCGTTATATTACTTTATAAAAAATATACGTTTTCCGGTTTTGTTTTAGCAAATCAGTAAGAATATTAAGCGTATCTTTGCATGATTTTTTAAGAATACTATTCTCTTTACAATAATGCTTTACATTTTAGCTATTAACTGGTCTGGTGTTGGAGTACAGGTAGCACAGCTGATCCTGGCACTTTCTATCCTGGTTTTATTACACGAGTTTGGACATTATATTACTGCCAGGTGGTTTGGATGCCGGGTGGAAAAATTTTACCTGTTCTTTGATCCCTGGTTTTCTCTATTTAAAAAGAAAGTGGGCGACACAGAGTATGGCGTTGGCTGGCTGCCACTTGGCGGCTATGTAAAGATTAGTGGTATGATTGATGAAAGCATGGATAAGGAGCAAATGAAGCAGCCGCCGAAAGCATACGAGTTCAGGAGCAAGCCTGCATGGCAGCGCCTGATTATTATGCTTGCCGGTATCATTATGAATGTGTTGACGGCATTTATTATTTATGCCATGATCTTATTTGTGTGGGGCGAACAGAAAACCCCCTTGTCTTCTTTAAAGAATGGAGTTGCCATTAATGACAGCCTCATGTACCAGATCGGGTTCAGGGACGGCGATAAAATCATTTCTATAAACGACCAGCCTGTAACCCACCTGGAAGACCTGGGCCTGAAAGTTCTTATCGGAAGTGAAAAGATAATAGTGAACAGAGAGGGAGTCAATACAACTATACATCCTCCCGTGAACCTGATAGGAAAGCTGGTGGAAAGCAGAAAAAAGAGAGGTAGTTTTTTCAGCCCAAGGCTGCCCGCTTATGTTGGGGACTATGATAAAAAACAAAGTATGGATACACTGGGCGGGTACAGGGCCGGCCTGCGTAAAATGGATCTGATTACAGCCATAGACTCCACACCTGTTCAATACTATGACCAGATACCTGCACTGCTGAAAAACAAAAAGAACGGAACAGTACTGGTTTCTGTAAGCAGGGATGGGCAGCCGCTGCAACTCACAGCCGGAGTGGATAACGACGGGCGTATTGGCATACCTTACCTGACAGCTGAAGAATATGAAAAATTAGGCGCATTCCAGATTGAGAAAAAATCATATGGCTTTTTTGCTGCTTTTCCTGCCGGCGTGGTGAAATCCGGGGAAAAGTTAAAAGCTTATGTGGATCAGTTTAAAATGATCCTGAATCCTAAAACCGAAGCCTACAAAGGTGTGGGAGGTTTTAAAGCAATGGGATCCGTATTTCCTACCTACTGGAGCTGGGAAGCGTTCTGGAATATTACCGCTTTCTTATCTATTGTGCTGGCATTCATGAACCTGCTACCTATACCCGCACTTGATGGCGGCCACGTAGTATTTACATTATATGAAATGGTAAGCGGCCGTAAACCCAGTGAAAAGTTCCTGGAATATGCACAAATGGTGGGTATGGTGTTATTGCTGGGGCTGATGCTGTACGCCAATGGCAATGACTGGTTTGGATGGGGAAAGTAGTAAGATGACAGTTGACGGAGGACAGATGACAGGAGGAAGGAGGAAAAGTTGAAAGGGTTCGGCCATGAACTATCAACTATAAGCTATAAACAAGCCTGCGAAATAAATAACGTATCTTTGTGGTTGTGTCAATAGTGACAATTATTAATTTCTCATTATTAATTATTAATTGAACTTGGGGGCGTGTGGGTTTGACAGCGTAGATGGTTGATGGTGTAAG
>JAPUDO010000030.1:9263-22876 GCA_027493055.1 Niabella sp.
TAGGAAACAGTTGAAGTGTGCGACGCAAGATGGATGATATATATTTTTTAGCTGAAACAATAATAAAAATTAGCAAATAAAAACCGGGGGCGTTTGGTTTTGACAGCGTAGATCTTTGAAGGTGTAAGCATGCCGGGCGTTGTGTAATTAGCCCGTAAATCTGAATACTCAAACTATAAATGGCAATACACAGTATGCCATGGCTGCCTAATCAGTGATTAGATAGTCATTAGGGCCGCGTCCCGAAAGGGATCCTTTGGATTGAGCAGGTTGTTCTGATACCAGGCTCCGCCGCCGACTTAACAAATCAAATTCAGAATGCTGCTGCGTAAGGCTGTGAGCGTAGCAAAAGTCCCGATAGCTATCGGGAATCCAGCTAAGCGTTGAATTGTGTTTGTTTCTTTCCTGTTCATCGCCTACAATCAATAAGAAAATAAGCATGTAGAAAGCTTTTGGAGAATATGTTTGGACACCGGTTCGAGTCCGGTCGCCTCCACTTAAAAAAACGGCGTGGTTTCAATTAAGAACCACGCCGTTTTTTATATAAGACAACCTGAACTAATGCTTTGTTTCTTTACACACAAATTCCTCAACAAGGTCAAACAAAGTGCTGCCGGACCGGTCTACGTTTTCTGTTTCAAACTTATCTGTTAATTGAATAGCTAGTTTGTACAAATCTTCAGTTGCGCCATGGTCAATCATTTGTGAAAAATCTTTTACCTGCTTTTCTTCTTCCAAGTCTCTTAAATAGCACAGTGCTTCTACTACTTCAAAATGGGTTTTTTGCCAGGATTCAAAGCCGCGGGGAAAATTATGTTCAGACATCGCAATACATTTAATTATACAAATCGTTTATCAAAACTAAAATACTACTTTTTGATGAGTATTTTACTGATTTTAATCAGTAAAATCACCCGCCTATATTGCTTATGAAGTTCTGCCATACATTTATATTCCCTTTTAAGGACACAAACAATACGGTATAAACAATTCCGAATATAGCGCCCCACAAATGCGCCCCATGATTAATGCGGCCACCACCCTGCTTATCAAGATAAGCAGAAATACCAAGATAGAGCAAGCCAAATATCCAGCCAGGAATTCCCGGCAAAAAGAAAAAGCTGATGGGCAGTGTGGGATACAATACTATACAGGCAAAAATAACGGCCGACACGGCGCCGGAAGCGCCCAGGCTCCTGAAATGATAATCATCCTTATGCCGGAAATAGTCAGGAACACTTGAAACGATCAACGCGCCCACGTAAAGCATAATATAATAAAATGGCGCTTCGCTTCCAAATATATCGGGAGCGGAAAACAGCCCCAATTCCAGTACCTGCCCAAAGCTATAGAATGCCAGCATATTGAATGCAAGGTGCATAAAATCAGCATGAATAAAGCCGCAGGTAATAAAACGATAGTATTGACGATGCCGGGAAATGGCAGGACCATAAAAGATAAGGTTATCTATCACTTTGGGACTGTTGAACCCCATCAAAGAAACGATAACTGTAATAGCCGTAATGATAATCGTAATAGAAAATGTCATCTGATAAAAATAGGATTTACTGTTTGAAAGAACAAAAGTGTTTAGACTTATGCCAAAGGCTGAAAGCAGGAAGCGTAAAGCTTTCTAATAAATAAACATCGGGCATTGATTGTTGATTATTCAAGTATAGTGGTTACTGGTTACCGGAATCTTCCGACCCCGGACTTCCCGACTTCCTGACCTTTCTGACTTTCGGTTTTCATTTCGTACATCGTACACCTTATATCGTACATCTTCCTACCCGTTACTGACTGTAGTTCCCTGCTGCTGCCTGTAAAGCTTTGCATATAATCCCCCTTCTATCTGCATTAGCTGTGCATGAGTGCCCTGTTCAACAATACTGCCTTCATCCAGCACAATGATCCTGTCAAAGTTTAACAGGGAAAATACGCGGTGGGTAATAATAATAGCCGTTTTATCAGCCAGGAACCGGTTGAGCCGGCCCATGATCTCTATTTCCGTTTTGGCATCTACAGCGCTGAGGCAATCATCAAAAATAATAAGAGACGGATCTTTGATCAGCGCGCGCGCTATGGATATCCGCTGCTTTTGGCCGCCGCTTAGCGTAACGCCCCTCTCGCCTATCAGGGTATCATACCCGTTTGAAAACCCTTCTATTTCCTTATCCACTCCTGCAATTACCGCGGCGTCTACCACAGCTTCCTTTTTTGCATTCGGGATACCAAACCTGATATTATTCTCCACCGTATCGCTGAATAAAAACACATCCTGCGGCACATAGCTTACCTGGTTTCTTAAAGAAGATAGCTGTATATTCTTAAGAGCTATATTGTCCAGTTCTATGCTTCCCTGCTGCACATTGTACATGCGTAACAACAATTGAGCAATCGTTGATTTCCCGCTCCCCGTGCGACCTGTAACAGCAATCTTTTCTCCTTTATGAATATGCAGGCTGAAATCCTTTAGCGCCACAATTCCTGTATCAGGGTAAGTAAACGTTACATTATTGAAATCAACCTTTCCTTCAAGCTTCACCTCCCGGGCAGTGCGGCTGTCTTTCACTTCAGGATCAATGTCTAAAAACTCATTCAGTCTTTTTTGCGAGGCGGCAGCCCGTTGCACCATACTGGCTGTAAGTCCTATGGCGCTCACAGGAAACGTAAGCATATTCACATAAACCACAAACTCCACGATAGTGCCGGGAGTAATGTTGTGCTCGTTATTTATATAATACAGCCCCCCTATCATTATAGTGAGCAAAGTGCTGACACCTATGAGCAGGTTGATAGCCGGAAAATAGATCGCTTCTGTTTTTGCAAGGCTTACGGCGCTCTGCCTGTATTTTTCTGTATTGTTTTTAAAGAAACCAAGCATGGCTCTTTCCTGAACAAAAGATTTTATAACCCTTATACCGGAATAGGACTCCTGAGCATTGGTAGTGAGGTCTGATAAGGCTTCCTGTATGCGTTCACTTTTTTTATGAATGGTGCTGTTAACAAAATAAATAATCACTGCCAGCGCCGGCAAAGGAAGCAATACATACAAAGTGAGCTCTTTACTGCTTTTAAGCATAAAAAAAACGCTCAGCGCTATTACTGATACTAGGTTAACGATATACATAATAGCCGGGCCGGTAAAGATCCGCACACGGCTTACATCTTCTGCAATACGATTCATTAAATCACCAATATTATGGCGTTTAAAAAACAAACTGTCCAGGCTTTGGTATTTGGTGTACACTTCATTCTTCTGGTCGTACTCAATGTGCCGGCTCATTACAATAATAGTCTGCCGCATCAGGAACATAAAAAAGCTTCTTAACAGGGCCAGCAGCAATATAATGAGGCTTGCTATAATTACCACCTGCCCCACACTTCTCTCCTGGTCTATCCAATGAATAACCTTGCTTACCAGGATATCATAACCATCGTTGTTGTCATTAACTGTGGCAGTTTTTGTAAGAGAAAGCGCATTATCCACATAATTGATAATAAAGCGCATAAGCTGGGGAGAGAGCACATTGAAATAGTTAGATAACACTACAAATAAGATCCCTGCACCTAACCTTACCCTGTATTTCCAGAAATATTTTCCTAAAGCCCGTAAATGCTTCATAACTGCAAGGTAGGGGTTTTGTTGGTTTTTATACCCCTGAACTGTTCGTAAAAAACTTTTGCTTATAATGTTTTATACTAAAAACTAATTCGTTATCTTGTCTGTATATTTTTTTCACAATGGTAAAAGAGTTAAGAGAAGCCTTTAATAAACATTTCACGCAGGAAAAATTTAATGCTTTCGTATCTGAGCTTAACAGCATACATGTGCCGCTGCAATTCAGGACTGCAGAAACGCCCATATTTGTTCCCAAATATTTTTCGAACCAGATCATCAGCGCCTGTGAAAGTATTGTGGATGTAATAATGAAACCCGATTTTAAGGAACTAACGCAAAACGCCATCCCTAAACACCTCGAGGTGCAGCACAATGATGAGCGCCCGGATTGCATTACTTTTGATTTTGGTGTTTGTCTTAATGGGAAAAATGAACTGGAACCGCAGCTCATAGAAATGCAGGCCTTCCCTTCCCTCTTTGCTTTCGAAGTTTTGTTAGATGACGTGTACCATAAACATTTCAGCACTCCGGCTAATTATTCCAGCTACTTAGGCAATCTTACCCGGGAAAGCTACCTGGAGCTGCTGAAAAATATGATCCTTAAAAACCATTCGCCTGAAAACGTAATATTGCTGGAAATTTTCCCTGAAAAACAAAAAACCAATGTTGACTTTTATTGCACACAGCAGTACCTGGGCATCAAGCCCATTTGTATAACCGAGCTTATACAGCGAGGGAAACAGCTCTATTATATTAATAACGGTAAAGAAACATTAATTAAAAGAATTTATAACCGTGTTATTTTTGATGAGCTGCTGCAGCAGGAAGATTGGGTGCAGCAAAAAGCTAAAGTGCTTTTTGAAGATATAGAGGTGGAATGGATGCCGCACCCTAACTGGTTCTACCGTATCAGCAAATACACATTACCTTTAATTGACCACCCAAATATTCCTCCTACCAAGTACCTCAGCCAGGTGAAACAAATTCCCGCGGACCTGGAAAATTATGTGCTGAAGCCTTTATTTTCTTTTGCAGGACAGGGTGTGGTGATTGACGTTACCCAGGCGGATATAGAAAAAATAACCGATCCTGAGAACTGGATACTTCAGCGAAAAGTAACGTATGCACCGGCTATTGAAACTCCTGATGAGCCTGCAAAAGCTGAGATCCGCATATTTTATTTCTGGCCCGAAGGAAAAGAACGCCCGGTACCTGCCAATAATTTAGTAAGATTAAGCAAAGGCAAAATGATTGGTGTAAGATATAACAAGGATAAAACCTGGACAGGAGGCACCATGGGCTTCTTTGAACGTTAGCTTTCATTCCCTCATTTATGAATTTAAAACTCAGAAGGATTATGAAAGAATACAAGGTGGAAACAGGTATTTACTACTATTTATATTTTGAAAAAGATATTTAAATCATCTCCTGCTATATGAAGAAATGGAAAGAATATACCTTTCAGTTCGTTTTAATTTTTGTTAGTGTATTCCTTGCTTTCTTTTTGACGGAATGGAGTTTAAGTCAGGATGATAAGATATCTGAAAATAAAATATTAACTGAAATTGATAATGGAATAAACTCGGATTTAGAAGATTTTGAGGCAAATATCAGCGGCCATACTTTAAGTTTAAGGGCCATTTCCGTTATAAGAAACTGGATTGACGGCAAATCTGTTCCGCAGGATTCTATAGGATTGTACTACAATATTCTGTTTAGAAATTTCACGCCTATTATAAACAAATCAGGATATGAATCATTAAAGTTCACTAACTTAAAAACAATAACCAATGATTCCCTGAGATTTCAAATCATTAATTTATATGAGTATTACTATAAAATTCTTGAAAAATTAGAAGACAACGTTACAGAAATGCAAGATTTTGAGAATTTTTATGGGCCGACAAATACGATATTAAGCCCCTATTTTGAATTTGACGAAATGGGGAGATTGGTAAAATTAATTATACCTCATCATCTTACGAAAGCTCAAAAGCAGGAACTCCTGAGTTACTTATGGAAACTGGAGAACAATAAGAAATTTAAAATATTCAGATATAATAATGTCATTGAAGAAATTAAAAAGACAGATAAAAATATAAAACGTGAATTGAGCAAGAATTAACCAGTAAAATATATAATTCTTAGTATATGGCAAAAAAACAAAACCCGGTTGCACCACCCGTTAAAAAAGCCCCGGTAACACTTTCTATTGATATTGGCGGATCTAAGATCAAAGCCTGCACTTTAAATTATAACAGCAAGATCCTGCATGAATATACCAAAGTGCTGACCCCGCAGCCTGCTGACCCTAAAAATGTGCTGCACTCAATAAAAGAGCTGGTAAAAGATTTTAAATATGACCGTGTATCTGCAGGGTTCCCGGGCTACGTAAGAGAGGGTATAGTGCATACAGCCCCTAATCTGGGTACTGATTACTGGGCGGGTGTTAACCTGGCCGAAGAACTAATGGTTACACTGGGGAAACCCGCCCGCGTGGTGAACGATGCTGATCTGCTGGGACTTGGCTGTGTAAGCGGGAAGGGATTTGAAATGATGACCACCCTGGGCACCGGCTTTGGAACCGCATTTTACCTTGACGGAAAAGTTTTGCCTCACCTGGAAGTAGCCCACCATCCTATTCACAAGGGAAAGGATTACGATGCTTTTATTGGCGAAGCCGCCTTCAACAGAACAGGCAAAAGAAAATGGAATAAAAGAATGCAGTATGTGCTTTCCGTTATTAAAACGGTTTTCAATTATGATCGTTTGTATATTGGAGGAGGACTATCCAAAAAGCTGGATTTTGAGCTAGACGAAAATATGATCCTGGTAAATAATATTGATGGCATCAATGGCGGTGCAAAGCTGTGGGAACAGTAACGGGGGAAACAGGCAAAAACATACCGGAGATCAAAATATATTATCTACCTTTGCGCCCTCAAATGACAAACCTCAAAGACCATAAAAGTTTAGGAGAACGCAATAAGGCAAGACTTGAACATATAGCTGATATTGCCACCCGCTGGATTGGCTCAACAGCGTCCCTGGTAGTACATA
Organism: Niabella sp.; assembly: GCA_027493055.1. Classification (GTDB taxonomy): domain Bacteria; phylum Bacteroidota; class Bacteroidia; order Chitinophagales; family Chitinophagaceae; genus Niabella. The sequence goes on from JAPUDO010000030.1 coordinate 15,946, forward strand.
CGCTGTTATTTATTATGGCATTCGCGTTGCCTGCGCTCCGCATTGTCAGTTTTGATGAAATGCTTTTAACGCTGACCACGATCGTGTCACTGGAAGCCATATACCTGGCCATATTTATACAAATGTCGGTAAACAAAAACAGCCAGGATATTGAAGAAATCCAGGAAAATGTGGAAGAAATCCAAGAGGATATCGAAGAGATACAGGAAGATGTAGAGGAAATGCAGGAAGACGTGGAAGAGATACAGGAAGATGTAGAAGAAATACAGGAATATGTGGAAGAGATACAGGAGGATGTGGAAGAATTACAGGAAGAAACCACAGAAACCGGCAAAAAATCTGAACTGGCTACTTATTCACCTTCCGGCAAGCCCGACAAAATTCTGCACATACAGGAACTTCTTATGCAGCTTCAGCAGGAAATTGAGCAGCTGAAAGCCGGAAAAAACTAATTTGCCCCTGTCTTATTCTGTAACAGCTGAAAAAGCTGAATAGATAATCTTATATTTTTTCTCCATTTCCGGAACAACATTTTTTCTTGAGCTATTATTCATTAAATGTTGATTATCAATAATAAAAAGAAAGACAGGTATAGTAACCAGGATCAATAGTAATAGCATTCGGGAAATACGTTTCATAAAAGTATAGCTTTATGTTCCAGCCCTTCAGACGCAAACTTTATTCCAAACGCTGCAATATTTAAAAAAAAGTTATTTTATTTATTTTTTTTAATGCTTAGATGATCTAATCTTGATTTTGATTTATTGAATACATTCCTGCCCAGATCGATCCCTCTTCGCTTTTCTTTTTGCTCCCCGGCTGGTAAATGAATAAAATCCCTGCATTCATAGCTGCAGCACCCCTCAAACTCTTTGGCACATTCTTCACATTGAATGAACAGCAGGTGGCAGGCATCATTGATACAGTTTACATGCGTGTCCGCAGGTTTTCCGCACTGATGGCACCTGGCTATGATCTCATCAGTGACCCGCTCTCCCAATCTTTGATCAAAAACAAAGTTTTTTCCATGAAACTTATTTTCAAGCCCCTGCTCTTTTACCTTGTTTACATAATTAATAATTCCTCCTTCCAGGTGAAATACGTTTTTAAATCCCTTATGCAGCATGTAAGCTGATGCTTTTTCACAGCGGATGCCCCCTGTACAGTACATAATAATATTTTTATCCTTATGGTTCTGCATCATATCTGCCGCCATGGGCAGCTGCTCGCGGAAGGTATCGCTGGGTATTTCAATAGCATTTTCAAAATGGCCAACCTCGTACTCATAGTGGTTACGCATATCAATAATGATAGTACCCGGATCAGCAGCCAGCTGATTAAATTTTTCAGCATCGGCATATTTCCCCCTGTTTGCCATATCAAAGGCAGGATCTTCAATTCCGTCTGCTACTATTTTATGGCGCACTTTTATATCTAATACGTAAAACGACTTACCATCATCATCTACTGCAATATTGAGGCGCAGGTTATTGAGGGCCGGATCGATGGAGTACAGATGCTGCCTGAATTTTTCAAAATTTTCTGAAGGCAGGCTTATTTGCGCGTTGATACCTTCTGAGGCTACATATATTCTTCCTAAAACACCCAAACTGGAAAATTCCCTGTACAAACTATTACGAAGCAATACCGGGTCGGGAATTTTAAAATAATTGTAAAAGGAAATAGTAGTACGTGGCGTATTATCCTTTAAAATACGCTCTTTAAGCTCCCTGCGGGAAACGCGATTGTGTAATGCCATAGCTTTTTGAAATCTGATCCCCCCGGTTAAAGCGGGGGAAAATTAAAAATTAATAGGGCAGTTGCAGGCTGCACCAAATTTCAGGCTGCAAAAGTACAGCTAATTTTTAATTGCTCCAATGATAATTCTCACTTCTGCGCTTCGTTTATATCCAGTAGCTTTGCAGGCATTTAAGGATTTTGACCCGGAACTTTCTGCCCTGGAAATCCAGTCCCAGCAATTAAACCTTATAAAAAATAGCTGGAAATATTTTTAAAAACATTGAACCGGTAAGATATTATATGATAAGACAATGTACCATTATTTTTGGATGTTTAGCTGTTGGTGAGTTATTTGCTCATTTTATTCCATTTAAAATCCCTGCCAGTATTATAGGAATGATGATACTAACCCTGTTGCTGAAGCGGGGCTGGATAAAGCTTGCGTGGGTAAAGGACATTTCGGCATTTCTTTCAAATAACATTGCCTTCTTTTTTGTACCTGCCGGCGTAGCTGTAATGCTGCATCTCAACATACTCAAAAATGCAGCGCTGCCTATTTTAACAGCCGCCGTAATAAGTACCATTCTTACCCTGGCCGCTACAGGATGGACGCATCAGTACTTACGAAAAAGAATGGGGCATCATCCTAAAAACAACAAACCTTTATCAACCAAAGACCAGTCACCGCTTTGATTTTCTATTAAGATGAATAATTTTTTTAACAGCCCGGCATTTGTTATAGCTTTTACTTTTGCGGTATATTACGGAGCCCAGATCTTACAAAAAAGAACCAATAAGATCATTCTGAATCCTATACTGGTATCTGTTATTATCATTATAGGGGCATTAAAGCTCATGGGAATCAGTTATGAAAATTATCATGATGGCTGCCAGATGATAGAGTTTTTACTTAAACCCGCTGTAGTAGCTATGGGAGTGCCGCTCTACCATCAGCTTGAAAAAATAAAAAAACAAACAGTTGCTATTATTGTTTCACAGGCCGTAGGCTGTTTGGTAAGCATTGTAAGCGTTGTTATCATCGCCCGCCTTATGGGTGCGTCAAAGGAAGTGGTCCTTTCATTAGCTCCCAAATCAGTTACCACGCCTATTGCTATAGAGGTATCTAATGCCATTGGCGGCATACCGGCATTAACGGCCTTTATTGTCATTTTTGTAGGCATATTCGGTTCCATATTCGGGTATGCCATTATGCATGGTACCAGGGTTAAAAATCCTGTATCGCAGGGACTTTCTATGGGAACAGCAGCTCATGCCGTAGGTACTTCCCGTTCCATGGAGATCAGCCCGCGCTTTGGTGCGTTTTCCAGCCTGGGCTTAATAATGAATGGCATTCTTACAGCCTTGCTTGCACCTTACGTAGTGCAGCTGGTATATGCAATTTTTTGAGTGCAGTCCAGGATCGTATTTATACAGTAATGCAGGTTTGTATTAATCCCTCCTCAGATAAGAGGCACTTAAAGCAGCAAAACCTGCAACCAGCCCACCTATTAAAGCCGTAATAAATATAAGCAGCACCGGGTTTTGTCCAATGCCCAACATCTCTCCTATCCTGTTGGCCAAAATGCTGTTGTTGGCTGTATTGATAAAAGATGCAATTATCATCCATAAAACAAATATGCCTGCAAAACCTGCAATAAAAGATGCAAGCGGTCTTTGATGAATAAGCAGCGCGATCATAAATGATACAACCGCTATGCTCCACCAGGGCAGATATAGTCCTGCTATAAAAGAAATAACAGCAATGGTTATTATGGAGATAAGAAATTTCATGAATGCGTACTTTATAATTATCCTTTGTTAAAATTCATTATCCATTTCACCCGCCTGTCTTTTTCCTCATCAGCCTTCATCATCCACAACTGATAATACTTTCCCTGGGCCCAGGTATCAACGCCGTTATCATAAAAGCGGCTGCCCGGATTACCACTTTGTCCACCGGGATAAACACCAAAGGCCTCGGTAGCCGCTGTGAGCTGCACTACCATGCGCCAGCTTGGCCCATGACTTTTTTTGATAGCATTGATGGTATTACCAGCCCCTCCAACAGGTAAATGCGTGCGGGCAAAAGAAAGCATATTATTTTTCAGCAAATGATACACAGCCGGATCTTTAAACTCCGACCATTGCAGCCGGCCTTCTTTGTCGGCCTTTTCCAATTCTCTTGCTGCGCTGTTTAATGCATCAGAAACCCTGTCCGTCAGCGTTTCAATAACAGGCGTCAGCTTATTGTCAACAAATCCCAACACAGTAGTATCGCTCTTCAATAGCTCCATTAACGTTTGCTCTTCCGGAATGGGCGTTAAGGGACCTGCTTTGCCTAATTCATCGGCCCAGATGCTTTTCTGAAGACTATCCAGCCAGCACTGGTATATGGTTTGACCAACAGAAGCAGGTCCCGCATCATAGTTCCATTGTTTTATCAAACCGAGATATTTCTTAGCCTCAGGTGTTAAAGCGCTTTCATCAGTGTGTTGTAAAAATACAGGAAGCATATCGCTTGCGAGTATATTGTAATAATTATTCTGCAGCTGCATCATATCCTGGAGAGTGACACTGTTCATCTGGCTGAGAAAATGCTCTATTGCAACGCCACGTGGCGTTATATAAGTGCCCGGTATAAAATAAGGATACGTTCCATCAACAGGCCGTTGATTAGCGCTTTCCAGGAATCCTCTATTAGGATTTAAAGCATGCGGATTCTCTAACTGCGGGATGTAACCCTGCCACATATAGCTGCTGTCTGCTCCCGGCATGATGAACTGTCCCTGCCCTGGCCACCTGTCAGGAAATTTGCCCTGTTGCCAGATGGCTATGTCCCCGCTTTTGGATGCAAACACAAAATTCTGTCCCGGGCATTCAAAGGTTTTAATGGCTTCTACATATTCATTGTAGCTGGCAGCATGGTTCAGTTTATAAAAAGTATTCCCTTCATCACCTGTATGGTGCGCTGTCCATTTTACAGCTAAAGCTGACTGATGGGTTACTGTATCGGCATAAGCCGCATCATACATAACCGGGCCAAACACTGTATAGGAAACAGTATCATAAACCGGCAACTGGTCTTTCACCTTTATTTCTTCAATGCGCTGCTGGGCTGGCTTCCACTCATTTTCAAACCAGTACTCCCCTTTTTCAGCATCTTTAAACTTAATGGCATAATAATCTTTTACATCCCTTTGAGAGTTGGTTACGCCCCATGCAATATTTTCATTAAACCCAATGATAACAAAAGGACTTCCCGGCAATGTTACGCCATATACATTTGACGAAGGCGTGGTTAACTGCATTTCATACCAGATAGAGGGTAATGACAGCTCTAAATGAGGATCGTTACAAAGTATGGGAGCGCCGCTTGCTGTTTTAGTACCAGCTACTACCCAGTTGTTACTCCCGTTGTCCCTGTCCTGCGGATATGGGTCATTTACAGCTACTGAATGGTTATTAAGAAAATAAACGGAATCAGCATCAGAAGGGATTTTGTATCCATGCATCGGCCTGGGAAAAATGGTACCTTTAGGTACAATAGGCACCAGCGAATCCGGTACCTGGGGATACAGTAAATTAAATTGCGGCAAAGTAAGGATAGCTCTCAGGTTGGTATTTGCCAAATCCCTTTCGGTACCTGATGATAGCATTTGTGCCATCATTTTTAAAAGAAGGGTTGTTCTTAAATTAGTCCATTGCTCTGGTTTAAAGTTCAGTATTTTATATTCGATAGGTAACCGGTTATGGGTAAGCGTGCTGATATAGGCATTTACCCCGTTTGTATAAGCCGAATACCTGGAAAATGCATCTGCATCCTTTTCAATTTCTTTTAATGTGTTTTCGGCTGCATACTTCATACCCAGCCGGCGTTGCGCTTTATCATAATCAATCGCTGCAACCCCTGCAATTTCACTAACACGGCCTTCGGCGGCTTTGGTTTGCAGATCCATCTGAAACAGGCGGAATTTTGCGTGCAGGTAACCCTGTATAAAATACAGGTCTTCATCGTTCTGCGCAAATACATGCGGTACCAGCCTTTCATCCAGGTACACTTTGGCCGGGGCCTTAAGCTGGGACAAAGCAATATTTAAATCGTAGCTAAAGGCAGTATCTTCCGCATTTTGCCAGAAACCTGTTTGCGGACTTAAAAAGCTGCCCAACGGCATGGGTATTTTGTTACCAACCGGCCTGTTTAATATAAAAACAAGCAATATAGTAATCAAAGAGGAAAAACAAAACGGCAGCAACCTCATAGAGATAAATTTAACAGGAAAGATAATTATTTTTTCTTTGCCTGAGAAGCAGCTGATTTTCTGACATTTTTTTTCCTACCCGACCTGATCAGGGCCTCATTCAGTAAATACTCTATCTGGCCATTCACACTTCTGAAGTCGTCTGCAGCCCACTTTTCAAGTAGAGAAAAAGTATCAACATCAATCCGCAGTATAAAATTTTTCTTATCGCTCAAAACCGTCTCCCTATTTTTATTTATTGATAGAGTGTTCCGGCATTCAATATAGGTGTGGCAGCTTTCTCACCGCATAACACCACCATTAAATTACTTACCATGGCTGCTTTTTTTTCATCATCCAGCTCAACAATATTTTCTTCGGATAATTTCTTCAAAGCAAGATCAACCATTCCCACGGCACCTTCAACAATTTTAGTACGCGCAGCCACAATAGCAGTAGCCTGCTGCCGCTGTAACATAGCCCCGGCTATTTCAGATGCATAGGCCAGGTGGCTGATACGGGCTTCCTGAACTGAAATTCCCGCAGGAGCCAATCTTTCAGATAACTCCTGTTCCAATATCTGGTTCACTTTCTCTGCACCATCCCTTAGCGTAATATCAGCATTTTCATCCTCAAGATTGTCATAAGGGAAGCTTACTGCAAGATGCCTGATGGCAGCTTCGCTCTGTATACTCACATAATCCGCATAGCTTACAACTTCAAAAGCAGCTTTATAGGTATTGCTTACTTTCCATACAATCACCGCTCCTATTTCAATAGGATTACCCATTTTATCATTCACCTTTAATGTTTGTCCCTGGAAGTTTTGTGCGCGCAGGCTGATCTTATAAGTAGCATACAGCGGGTTGATAAAAAACATTCCATTGTCTTTTACTGAACCAACGTACCTGCCAAAAAAAGTAAGTACGCGGGAGTGATTGGGCTGAATGATC
>JAPUDO010000031.1:0-26249 GCA_027493055.1 Niabella sp.
CAAATTTCCAACGGCTATTTATATTTTAATAAAATTGATGGCGGTTAATTATAAGGTTTCAATCGTTCAAACTCATCAGGCCGCAGGCCGTAAATTTTAGCCAGGTCATCCGGTTTTCTGAACTTTCCGCCTTTAGTACGGTAGTTGAGCAGTGTTTTGATGGTCCGGTCTCTCAGTCCAAGTTTAGCAAACCCTTCAGCGCCTAAAGTGTTGGGATCGAAGGTAAATAAAGCGCCATCGGGCCTTCTCCTGTAATTATTTTCAATCTGGTCAGGCTGATAGGAGGCGGTATTGTTGCCTTCTTTTGTCTCTGAAAAATCATTGTTGCCAGGTGGTTTTTGCAGCAGGTCATTGGCAGCGGCCATCCAGGCGGTATCAGTACCGGTAATTTCGGGGCTTTTATGATCGGGTATAACAAAAGGTAATGCTGCTACAATCATAATGGCCGGCAGCAGGATCATAAAAGCAATTCTCTCTTTTTTTGAAAAAGTGAATAACTTTTTCAGGCTGTGTTTCAGGGTCATAGGTTATTGTTTCCACTAATTTACAACTTAAAAAAACTTGATGCAAAACAAATTTGGCAAAATTATTGCTAAGAAGTTTTTTTTCTTATAAGTATTCCCCTAACTTTGCAGTCCTTTTTATTTTGGCCAATAAAATTTTGACTTTACGAAATGTGTTCAAGTAATTGAATTTCAGTAGGATTTCTTTTAGTGATAAAAGTCTTCCTTATTGTCGTTTCTATAAGTCCATCATTAAAACCGGTTTAATATTTATGTCTGCTACTAGCGTACAATCAAGAGTTAATTTCGGGAAAATCAAGCATTTGGCTCAAACGCCCGATTTGCTTGAAGTCCAAATCCAATCTTTTAAAGAGTTTTTCCAGCTGGAGACCACACCTGACAAACGTAATATAGAAGGGTTGTTCCGTGTGTTTAAAGATAATTTCCCTATCACTGATACGAGGAATATTTTCGTGCTGGAGTTCCTGGATTATTTTATTGATCCGCCCCGTTATTCTATAGATGAATGTATGGAGCGTGGCTTAACCTATGCGGTTCCTTTAAAAGCAAAACTGCGCCTTAGCTGTAATGATGAGGAGCACGTGGATTTCCAGACCATCGTTCAGGATGTATTTTTGGGCAACATCCCTTACATGACACCCCGCGGTACTTTTGTTATCAATGGTGCCGAGCGTGTGGTAGTATCCCAGTTGCACCGCTCTCCGGGCGTATTCTTTGGTCAGTCTGTGCACCCTAATGGTACAAAAATTTACTCTGCCCGCGTTATTCCTTTCAAAGGAGCGTGGATGGAGTTTGCTACCGATATCAATAATGTAATGTATGCCTACATTGACCGTAAGAAGAAATTCCCGGTTACTACATTATTACGTTCTATAGGGTACGAAACAGATAAGGATATCCTGGAACTGTTTGGTATGGCCGATGAGGTTGCCGGTGACCAGAAAACCCTTGAAGCGCATGTGGGTAAAAGGTTAGCAGCCCGCGTACTGCGTACATGGGTAGAAGATTTTGTGGATGAGGATACCGGTGAAGTGGTTTCTATTGAGCGTAATGAGATTGTGATGGAGCGCGATACTATATTGGATGATGAAGCCATTGAAACAATTGTGGATATGGGCATAGATACCGTATTTATCCAGAGAGAAGATGTGGGTGGAGATTACGCAATCATCTATAACACATTAAATAAAGATACTTCTAACAGCGAGCTGGAAGCCGTTCAGTTCATCTACCGCCAGCTGCGCGGTGCTGATGCCCCTGATAACGAAACCGCCCGCGGTATTATTGATAAATTATTCTTTAGCGATAAACGCTATGATCTGGGTGAAGTAGGCCGTTACAAGATCAACCGTAAGCTGGGTATAGAGGCGCCGCTGGATCAAAAAACCTTAACCAAATCGGATATTATCGAGATCATCAAATACCTGGTTCGCCTTACCAATGGTAAAGCAGAAATTGATGATATTGATCACCTGAGCAACCGCCGTGTACGTACTGTAGGCGAGCAGTTATACGCTCAGTTTGGTGTAGGTTTGGCGCGTATGGCGCGTACCATCCGCGAGCGTATGAACGTTCGTGATAACGAAGTATTTACGCCGGTAGACCTGATCAATGCGAGAACACTTTCTTCCGTGATCAATTCTTTCTTTGGTACTTCCCAGCTGTCCCAGTTTCTGGATCAGACCAACCCGCTTTCTGAAATCACGCACAAACGTCGTATCTCGGCTTTAGGGCCAGGCGGTTTAAGCCGTGAACGTGCAGGTTTCGAGGTGCGCGACGTACACTACTCGCACTATGGACGTTTATGTACTATTGAAACTCCTGAGGGTCCGAACATTGGTTTGATCTCTACGCTTTGCGTTCACGCAACTATTAACGAAATGGGCTTTATTGAAACACCTTACCATAAAGTAGAAAATGGTAAAGTGGATATGAAAAAGCTGAAATTCCTGAGCGCTGAAGAAGAAGATTCAGCTAAAATTGCGCAGGCAAACACCAAACTGGATGCCGATGGAAATTTCGTAGAAGAACGCGTAGAAGCAAGAGAAACCGGCGATTTCCCTATTTTAGATAAAAGCGAAGTAGAATATATGGACGTTGCGCCCAACCAGATCGTTGGTTTGAGCGCTTCGCTGATCCCCTTCCTTGAGCATGATGATGCCAACCGTGCGCTGATGGGATCAAACATGCAACGCCAGGCCGTTCCGCTGTTGCGCCCTGATGCACCTGTAGTAGGTACCGGTCTGGAAGGTAAAGCAGCACGCGATTCGAGGATCCAGATACACGCAGAAGGAAACGGGGTAGTGGAATTTGTGGATGCCAACGAGATCCATGTACGTTATGACAGGGATGTGAATGAAAAACTGGTAAGCTTTGAAGAAGACCTGAAAGTGTACAGGCTTACTAAATTTATAAAAACCAACCAGGAGTCCTGCATTAACCTTATGCCTACTGTAAAGAAAGGGCAGAAAGTGAAGGAAGGAGATTTCCTGACTCAGGGTTACGCTACTCAAAATGGTGAGCTGGCCTTAGGTAAAAACCTGAAAGTGGCGTTCATGCCATGGAAGGGGTACAACTTTGAGGATGCGATCGTGATCAGCGAGCGTGTGGTAAAAGAAGATATGTTTACTTCTATCCATATTTCTGAATATGAACTGGAAGTACGCGACACTAAATTAGGTGAGGAAGAATTAACAGCTGATATCCCTAACGTATCGGAAGAAGCTACCAAAGATCTTGATGAGAACGGTATTATCCGTATTGGGGCGCAGATCAAAGAAGGTGATATTCTTATAGGCAAGATCACTCCTAAAGGAGAAAGCGATCCTACTCCAGAAGAGAAGCTGCTGCGTGCCATCTTTGGTGATAAAGCAGGTGATGCAAAAGACGCGTCCCTGAAAGCTCCAAACGGGGTAGAAGGAGTTGTGATTGGTAAGAAATTATTCCAGCGTGCCAAGAAAGATAAAAACGCAAAGGTTCGTGAAAAAGCTGCGATCGAAAAGTTAGATAAGATCCATGAAAAGAACGAACAGGATTTATTGAGCGTTTTATTGGAGAAATTAGGCACTTTACTGGAAAACCAGGTTTCTGCAGGCGTGAAAAACAGCTTTGACGAGATCGTGATTGGTAAAGGTTCCAAGTTCCATGCTAAAAACCTTGCTTCATTAGATTATGCAAATATCAATCCTTTAAGCTGGACTACCGATGATAAGATCAACAGCCAGGTAAACACCTTGCTCCATAATTATAATATCAAGTTTAATGAGGAACTGGGCCGTTACAAGAGAGAAAAATTCAATATTTCTATCGGTGATGAATTACCTGCTGGTGTGCTGAAGCTGGCTAAGGTTTACTTAGCAGTTAAGCGTAAGCTGAAAGTGGGTGATAAAATGGCGGGCCGTCACGGTAACAAAGGTATCGTTGCCAAGATCGTTCGCCAGGAAGATATGCCGTTCCTGGAGGATGGTTCACCTGTAGATATTGTACTGAATCCGCTTGGGGTACCTTCCCGTATGAACCTCGGCCAGATTTATGAAACAGTGTTAGGATGGGCCGGTAAAGAGCTGGGTGTAAGATTTGCCACCCCGATATTTGATGGTGCAGAGCCTCATGAAATAGAGAAATATTGTGATGATGCAGGTATTCCTAAATTTGGTCACACGCACCTTTATGATGGTGAAACCGGCGAGCGTTTCCACCAGAAAGCAACTGTGGGTGTTATTTATATGATCAAGCTGCACCACATGGTGGATGATAAAATGCACGCACGTTCTATCGGACCATACTCATTGATCACACAACAGCCTTTGGGGGGTAAAGCCCAGTTTGGTGGTCAGCGTTTTGGTGAAATGGAAGTGTGGGCACTGGAAGCTTATGGTGCATCCAACATCCTGCAGGAGCTGTTAACTATTAAATCAGATGATATCATTGGCCGTGCCAAAACGTACGAAAGCATTGTAAAAGGTGAAAACGTACCTCGCGCCGGTGTTCCTGAATCATTCAACGTATTAGTACACGAACTGAGAGGTTTAGGATTGGATCTGACGTTTGAATAATAGTTCGGGGCCTCCCCAAACCCCTCCGGAGGAGGGGCTTACGAAGGTCGTTTTAAATTGCTCTTTTCTTAATAATTGTTGAAATTTTAAAATAAAAAGGTTTCTTAAGTCCTCCTTCGGGGGATTTAGGGGGCTTCTAAATTGATTTATGGCTACTAAAAAAGACAATCGTCCAAAAGCAGCGTTTTCAAAAATAACAATTGGCCTGGCTTCTCCGGATTCCATCCTGGAGAAAAGCTTTGGCGAGGTGTTAAAGCCTGAAACAATTAACTATCGTACCTACAAACCGGAGCGCGATGGTTTGTTTTGCGAAAGAATATTTGGCCCGGTAAAAGACTATGAGTGTGCCTGTGGTAAATACAAGCGCATCCGTTATAAAGGCATCGTGTGCGACCGCTGCGGTGTGGAAGTAACAGAGAAAAAAGTACGCCGTGAAAGAATGGGCCACATTAAATTAGTGGTTCCTGTTGTTCATATCTGGTATTTTAAATCCCTGCCTAATAAGATCGGTTACCTGCTGGGAATGAGCTCTAAAAAGTTAGAGAGCATTATTTACTATGAGCGTTACGTGGTTATTCAGGCTGGTGTGCGTGAAGATAAAGGACAGGGCTACGGTGATTTGTTAACTGAAGAAGAATACCTGGATATACTGGATGCTTTACCTAAAGATAACCAGTACCTGCCTGATGATGATCCGCAGAAATTCATCGCCAAGATGGGCGCTGAAGCTGTACATGATCTTTTACAGCGCATTGACCTGGATCAGTTATCATTTGATTTAAGAAACAGTGCGGCTACCGAAACTTCGCAGCAACGTAAAGCAGATGCCTTAAAGCGTTTGAGTGTGGTGGAAGCATTCCGCGATGCCAATACCCGTATTACCAACCGTCCTGAATGGATGGTAATGCAGTATATTCCGGTTATTCCGCCGGAGCTGCGCCCGTTAGTACCTTTGGATGGCGGACGTTTTGCGTCTTCTGATCTGAACGATCTGTACCGCCGTGTTATTATCCGTAACAACCGTTTGAAACGTTTGATGGAGATTAAAGCGCCTGAAGTGATCTTACGTAATGAAAAACGTATGCTCCAGGAAGCTATTGACTCATTGTTCGATAACAGCCGTAAATCCAACGCTGTAAAAGCAGAGGGCGGACGTGCATTGAAATCTCTTTCAGATGTATTGAAAGGTAAACAAGGCCGTTTCCGTCAGAACCTGTTGGGTAAACGTGTGGACTACTCCGGTCGTTCGGTAATTGTTGTAGGCCCTGAAATGAAAATGCACGAGTGCGGTTTGCCAAAAGATATGGCTGCCGAACTGTTCAAGCCATTTATCATTCGTAAATTAATTGAAAGAGGTATTGTAAAAACCGTAAAATCCGCCAGGAAGCTGGTAGATAAAAAAGAAGCGGTTATTTGGGATATCCTTGAAAATATTCTGAAAGGTCACCCGGTAATGTTAAACCGTGCCCCAACACTGCACCGTTTATCTATCCAGGCCTTCCAGCCTAAGCTGATTGAAGGTAAAGCAATACAGCTGCACCCGTTGGTGACTGCGGCGTTCAACGCCGACTTTGATGGTGACCAGATGGCGGTGCACGTGCCTTTGAGCAATGCTGCTGTACTGGAAGCACAGTTATTAATGCTGGCTTCTCATAACATTCTGAATCCGCAGAACGGTACGCCTATTACCCTTCCTTCCCAGGACATGGTGCTTGGTCTGTACTATATTACCAAGGGTAAAAAAACTACTGAAACAGAAAAAGTACGTGGCGAAGGCAAGGCTTTTTACTCTGCAGAAGAAGTGATTATTGCTTACAATGAAAAGCAGGTGGATCTTCACGCATGGATCAAGGTAAAGACCATCGTACGTAACGAAAATGGTGCGTTAGAAAATAAATTACTTGAAACTACTGTTGGACGTGTGATCTTTAATCAGCATGTTCCTCATGAAGTAGGTTTTGTTAATGCGCTGCTTACCAAGAAAAATCTTCGTGAAATTATTGGTCAGATCATAGAGATCACGAACGTTCCTAAAACAGCGAAATTCCTCGATGATATTAAACAGTTAGGTTTCCGCACAGCCTTCCAGGGTGGTTTGTCGTTCAGCATTAATGACCTGATCATTCCGGATATTAAAGAAGAGCTGCTGGAAAACGCAAAAACTGAAGTAGATGAGGTTTGGGATAACTATAACATGGGTCTTATCACTAATAACGAGCGTTATAACCAGATCGTAGATATCTGGAGCCGTGTGGATACAAGGCTTACAGAAACGTTGATCCGTGAGCTGGCTTCCGATAAACAAGGGTTCAACTCTGTTTACATGATGCTGGATTCTGGTGCACGTGGTTCCAAGCAGCAGATCAAACAGCTGGCTGGTATCAGGGGATTGATGGCCAAGCCAAGAAAATCAGGCTCTACCGGTTCTGAAATTATTGAGAACCCCATCCTTTCTAACTTTAAAGGTGGCCTGAATGTATTGGATTACTTCATCTCTACGCACGGTGCGCGTAAAGGTTTGGCCGATACTGCGCTGAAAACTGCAGATGCCGGTTACCTGACCCGCCGTTTGGTGGATGTGGCACAGGATGTGGTGATCACTGAAGAAGATTGCGGAACATTACGTGGTATCAATATTTCTGCATTAAAAGATAACGAAGATGTTATTGAGCCACTATCAGACAGGATTGAAGGACGTACCTCGTTGCACGATGTGTACAATCCTCAGACCGATGAGCTGATCATAGAAGCCGGTACTGAAATTTCTGCATTAGTGGCTAAAAAAATTGAAGATGCCGGTATCGAATCTATCGAGATCCGTTCTGTATTAACCTGCGAAAGCAAACGCGGCTGCTGCGTAAAATGTTATGGTAAAAACCTGGCATCTGGCGCTTTGGCCCAGAAAGGGGATGCGGTAGGTATCATTGCTGCGCAATCCATTGGTGAGCCTGGTACACAGCTTACACTTCGTACCTTCCACGTAGGTGGTGTTGCGGGTTCTGCTTCTGTGGAATCTACATTAGTTGCCAAGTTTGATGGTACTATCCAGTTTGATGGTGTGCGCTCTGTTGTTACTACCAATGCTGAAGGCGATGATGTGAAAGTAGTGATCGGCCGTACCGGTGAAGCGCGTATAATTGATACTAAGGCTGATAGATTATTGATCACCAATAATATTCCGTATGGTTCTACCTTATTGGTGAAAGATGGACAGAAAGTATCCAAAGGTGAGGCCATTTGCTCATGGGATCCTTATAATAATGTGATCGTAGCAGAAGTAGATGGGATATTGAAGTTTGAAAATGTGATTGAGGGTGTAACTTATCGTGAGGAATCGGATGAACAAACCGGCCACCGTGAGAAAGTGGTGATTGAAACCAGGGATAAAACAAAGATACCTTCAATAGTAGTGGATGGTAAAACATCTAAATCTTACAACCTGCCTACTGGCTCACACATTATGCTGGATGATGGCGATGAAGTGAAAGCAGGTAAAGTGCTGGTAAAAATACCCCGTATATTAGGTAAGCTGAAAGATATCACGGGTGGTCTGCCTCGTGTAACCGAGCTGTTTGAAGCACGTAACCCAAGCAATCCTGCCGTAGTTTCTGAGATCGACGGTGTGGTAACAATGGGTGCTGTAAAACGTGGTAACCGCGAAATTATTATTGAAGCTAAAGATGGTGTTACCAGGAAATATTTAGTTCCTCTAACACGCCAGATATTAGCCCAGGACGGCGACTTCGTAAAAGCCGGTACTTCTTTAAGTGACGGACAGGTTTCTCCGCAGGATATTCTTTCTATCCAGGGACCATTTGCTGTACAGCAGTATGTGGTGAATGAGATCCAGGAAGTATATCGTTTACAGGGTGTGAAGATCAATGATAAACACATTGAGGTAATTGTTCGCCAGATGATGCGTAAAGTAAGCATTGTTGATCCGGGCGATACCCGCTTCCTTGAAGATGATTTAGTGGATAAGTTTGAATTTGTTGATGAGAATGATTTTGTGTATGAGAAGAAGGTTGTAACTGAACCAGGCGATTCAACCAGGCTTCGTGCGGGCCAGATCATCAGCCTGAGAGATTTAAGGGAAGAAAACTCAGTACTCAGAAGGGCAGATAAAAAGCCGGTAGAGTTCAGGGATGCACAGCCTGCCACATCAGCGCCAACGCTGCTGGGTATTACCAAGGCTTCCCTGGGTGTACAAAGCTGGATATCCGCGGCTTCATTCCAGGAAACTACCAAAGTACTTTCTTCAGCAGCTATACACGGTAAAACTGATGATATGCTGGGATTGAAAGAAAATGTGATCACAGGTCACCATATCCCGGCAGGTAGCGGTTTGCGTGAGTTTGAGAACATGATCGTTGGTAGCAAAGAGGAATACGAATTGTTGCAGACAACGCGCGAAGCAATGGCTTTTGACGAAGAAGAATAATGCCCCAGCTCCTTCTTATTCCCTGGAGGGGGAAGATAGATGAGGGTGAAGGAGATAAAATAGTAAGGAGCAGTTCCGGACGTTACCGGGATTGCTCCTTTTTCATTTGGAGCTAAGTTTAGCGGGTGCATAAAAGTTTTTCACAGTATCGTTGGTGAAAAAGGGGCTGACCGGGAATGTTAGGCCTCTCGGGTAGGTGATGGAGACAAGATGTCGTTTACGCGATTCTCAAGCCATTCAAAAATATTCCCGGTCAGCCTCAAAAACACCAACGATAGCCGCGCTGCCACTGTTGTGTCTTTTTGACCAACAGCCAAATTAAAATATTTATGCACCCAGTTTAGCCCGTCTCCTGAAAAATATACCCTAAATTTACTCATTGAAAAATGTAACAGATGAAGAAAATGTATTGTACTACATGCATATTGCTGACTTTAATATTTTTTACTGGCGGTAACGTGTTTGCACAGGATGAGGAAGTAAAGGTTAGAAATGCTAATGAAGACCCTGTACCAGTGGAAAATGGCTTTAAAAAGCATAACCTGTTTACCGGGGGGAATATAACCGCTTCTTTTTATACAGGCGGCAGTTTGTTAGGTGCCAGCCCGGTATTAGGATATAAGCTGAACGACTATTTTGATGCGGGTGTGGTGCTGAATTATGTGTATAATGGGTCAAGGGATGTTTATGAGTATAATGATAAGCTGAGGCAGCATGTATATGGCCCGGGTATTTTTGCAAGGGCTTATCCCGTTTCTTTCCTGTTTGCACAGGCCCAGCTAGAGCAGAATTTCACAAATATTAATTATACTTCGGCAGGTTCTGCCCGGCCGTCCGCTAAATACAGTGCCAATGCTACGTCTTTATTATTAGGGGGTGGACTGGCAACAGGCCGGAGCAAAGGCAGCACTACTTTCTTTTATTTTTCAGTAATGGCAGATGTACTGAAGAACAGGAACAGTCCTTATGTAGACGTATCTCATGACCCTAATACTGGAGCAGAGCGTATTAAGATCGTACCTGTATTGCGTGCCGGAGTAAGCGTGGGGCTGTTTCAAAAGCGGTATGGTGTGTATGAGAAGTATTAGTGGTAAGTTAGTAGGGATAGAGGTTTACTTACAGGTTGAGACAGAAAATATTTATAAGAAAATAAAAACGCACTTTATATGGGCGTATTTAGACAATTGGCAGAATACCTGTTTCTGAAAAAGAAAGACCCCAACCGGCCTAAAAGCAGCTGGGTGGGCTATATGCACGGCATTAACCGGCTAAGCCTTTTCCTGTTTATTATCTGTATGATCATTCTGGCAATAAAGTTATTGAGAGCCTGATGCTACAATGATCCTGGCCGCTTCTTCCGAAGCATTTCCTCCGCTGCTTAATATTTCTTTCAGCGCTTTATAATCCTGCTGGATTTGCGCCTGTTTTCCGGGGTTATTGAGCAGCTCATCCAGCTCTTTGGTAAGCTGCCCTACATTCATATCTCCCTGTATCAGCTCCTTCACTACTTCTTTATCCATAATAAGGTTTACCAGGGAAATATATTTAATGCTGATGACCCTTTTAGCAATCTGGTAGCTGATCTCAGAGCCTTTATAACATACTACTTCAGGTACGCCAAACAGCGCTGTTTCCAGTGTAGCTGTGCCGGAGGTTACCAATGCGGCAGTGGATTGCATCAGCAGATCATAAGTGCGGTTATTTACAATGCTTACGTTAGGATATTGGCTGGTGAATGTTTCATAGAACGAAGTTTCAAGAGAAGGAGCCTGCGCCACCACGAACTGGTAAGCCGGAAAAGTCTTGCTGACCTCCAGCATTACCGGCAGCTTCTTTTCTATTTCCTGCTTCCGGCTGCCCGGAAGTAACGCTACTACCGGCTTTTTGTTGGGTGCTCCCTTATTGTCTTTAATAATAAGGTCTGAGCTTGTATTTTGTTTTTTTGCTATTTCTTCGATCAGAGGATGGCCTACATAGGTTACTTCCCAGTTCCATTTATTCCTGAAGTAATCTTTTTCAAAAGGGAGTATCACCAGCATTTCATCAATACACTGCTTCATCATTTTCACGCGGTTTTCTTTCCAGGCCCATACCTGCGGGGAAATGTAATACACCACTTTAATGTTCTGCTGTTTTGCCCATTTGGCAATGCGCAGGTTAAAGCCGGGGTAATCGATCAGCACTAGCACATCGGGCTTAAAAGCCAGGATATCTTTTTTACAGTATTTCAGGTTCTTTAAAATAGTGCTAAGATTTTTTACTACTTCTATAAAGCCCATAAAAGCCAGGTCCCTGTAATGCTTTATCAGCTCCATGCCGGCAGCCTGCATTTTATCGCCACCCCATCCACGTATCTCAGCGTTGCTGTCAAGCTTTTTAATTGCCGTAATTAAGTTGCCTCCATGCAAATCGCCTGACGCTTCGCCTGCTATTATGTAATATCTGTGGGCCTTCAATTATTAATTATTAATTACAAATTCCTAATTGGCATTATGCCTGTTATTCTGATTTGCGCATGCTTTTTTTAACCACCTTTTTCTCCACTGCTTTCACGTTACGGTTAGGTTTATCCTTCCAAAGCGTTTCCAGCCGTTTTTTTACAGTATAATCAGTAAGGTCAAACTCTACTGGAACGATGCTGACATAGTTATTAGCGAGGGCCCATACATCGCTGTCCTTTGCGTTATCAAAGTTTAGAAATTCACCGGTTAACCAATAGTATTTTCGTCCTCCGGGATCTTTTCGTTCAATAAATTTTTCCTGGTACTTGGCATAAGCCTGCTTGCATATTTTATATCCTTTTATTTCTGACAGTGGGAAGTCGGGAATGTTAACGTTCAGCAGTATATGCTTGCTTAGCCTGTTCTTCAGCATTTTTTCGGTGATCCGCCTTGCATAATGCTGCGCGGCAGAAAAATCAGCATTCATTCCATAATTCATTAAAGAAAAGCCCACTGCCGGAATGCTTTCAATGGCCGCTTCCATTGCGGCAGACATCGTCCCTGAATATATAACGTTGATGCTGTGGTTTGGTCCGTGATTGATACCGCTCAGGCAAAGATCCGGTTTACGGTGCAGCACTTTGTCAACAGCCAGCTTTACACAGTCTACCGGTGTGCCCGAACAGGAGTAGGCTTCAATATCAGGATACAGGTCGGACTTCTGCAAACGTAACGGATGCCCTAAGGTGATGGCGTGCCCCATACCTGATTGAGGTTTGTCGGGCGCTACAATTACAATCCTTCCCAGGTCTTTTACGGCTTCGTACAATGCCCTTATACCAGGGGCAGCAATACTGTCATCGTTAGTTATAAGTATGGTCGGTTTTTGTTTTTTTGCTTTTGCCATAAGCAGCAAATTTATGATTTGTGATTGACTTTGGGACGCAAGTAAGTAGACAATAGCAAGTGGGTAATAGGAATTGCCCTACTCACCATTCACTATTTCCCGTCTCTCCAAAGAATAATTGTTGAAAATGCATTTCCTAATCATTTGCTAAAACCCCAAACCGCGCTATCTTTTTAAAATAAACTGCCGTCTATTAATCAAAGCGCTTTACAAAAAAATTGTAAACAATTAAAAACTAAAGATCATGAAAAAGTTCATTTTTGCTGCGTTCATTTTTGCCGGATTTGCTTTGTCTCAAAGCGCAGAGGCGCAGATACGTATTCGCATTAACATTGGAAACCAGCCAGCCTGGGGACCTGTGGGATATGATTATGCACGCTACTATTATTTGCCTGAAGCCAATGTTTATTATGATGTGGATGCTGCAAGGTATATGTACCTGGAAAGAGGCCGATGGATCACTGCAAGGAAATTGCCTTCTATGTACAGGGGGATCAATTTATATAATACTTACAAAGTTGTTATTAACAGGAATTATGCCCCTTACCGTGATAACAGGAAAGATATTCTTGCTTACGGGCGCTATCAAAATGTCCATAATCAATATGCGATCCGTGATAGCCGGGACGTGAAATATTATCAAAGCAGGTACCATCCCAAACATAAGGAATGGAGAAATAATGACAGAAGGGATGAAGGCAGGTATGATGACCGCAGGGATAACGACAGGGGCCGCCGCAGGTAGCATTGAAACAGAAGGTAGAGATTTTTGAGCCATCCGGTAGGGTGGCTTTTTCTATAAATAAATTTTTGGCGGTTAGATTGTCTTTTATTTACTTTGTATTTCAAAGTGCTTTTTATGATCCAGGATGTAAAAGATGACCTGCAACATATAAGGAAGATGATGGAACAGTCGTCCCGGTTTATTTCGCTAAGCGGATTATCGGGGGTAGTGGCCGGTGTTATAGCATTGGCAGGGGCTTATGCTGCATGGTATATTTTTAAGCAGCATCATATTAACTATTTTAATGATTACAGGGGCGGCAGTACTCCGGGTTTGGTATCACAATTGGTTCTTCTTGCCATTGTGGTACTGGTAGCTGCCATTGGCTTGGGGGTATTGATTACTGTAAATAAAACCCAAAAGCAGGGACTTAAAATATGGACCTCCACCACTAAAAAATTGCTTATAGCTTTATTTGTACCCCTGGCATTGGGAGGTTTGTTCTGCCTGGCTGCATTGTATCACGGGCTTTTTGAAATTATAGCTCCCCTGATGTTACTGGTTTATGGACTGGCGCTGATCAATGCCGGGAAATATACTTTTTCCGATATTCAGAACCTTGGTTATTGTGAAGCGCTTTTGGGTATTATTGCTATGTGCTGGCCGGTATATGGTTTAGTGTTTTGGGCAGTAGGTTTTGGGCTGCTGCACATTATTTACGGATTGCTGATGTATAAAAAATACCGGTAGTCAATATTATTGTGTAATGAGCTTATTGCAGCATTTAAATAAGGATTTTGAAAGCAGGGTAAGGCTGGGCATTATGTCTGTGCTTGTAGTAAATACCTGGGTAGACTTCCTGGAGATGAAAGAGCATTTGCAGGTAACAGATGGTAACCTTGCCAGCCATATCAATGCTTTGGAGCAGAAAAAATATATTGAAGTGAAAAAAGAGTTTGTTGGGAAGAAAACAAAAACATCTTATAAGGCTACTAAGGTAGGCAGAGAGGCTTTTGAAAAGCATATCAATGCTCTGGAGAAATTATTAAGGGGATAAAATTTTTTTATTTATATACTTTGAAATACAAAGTGCTTTTTATTTTGTAAAACTTATTTTTATGAAAAGGAATATTTTCTTCTTTAGTTCTGTGGTTTTATTTGTATTGCTGTTTTACGGGCAGGATCCGGGTATTAACATCAGTATTTTTGGCATTGTTGCCTGGTGTTCCCTGTTTATTGTAATGGAAAAAAGGAAGAGAAGTTCTGTTTTTTGGGCGCTCTCTGTTGCCGCTTTTATATCTATCCTTTCCTTTGCCTGGTATGGGGATTTTATAAGCTTTGCAGCTATGTTCATGTCGTTATTGCTTACCGGCTTTAAGGCATTCTATCCCAAATTGAATATTTTGTCGTTCCCGTTTGGATTGGCATTTAATTATGCCAGCTTTATTTTCAGGGTATTGGTGCCAAAAAAATGGTTAGGCTTATCCATATCCGGCGATGGGCTGTTTAAAAAGATATTGGGTTATATATTAATCCCGGGTGTTTTTGTAGCTTTATTTATTGGCGTGTACATGCAGGCCAGTGATAAGTTTGCTTCGCTTTTTATTATTGATGTTGAATTTGATCTTTTTCAGCTAACCGTTTTGGGCTTGATCGGTTTTTTCCTGATGTTTAACTTCTTTTATTTTGCTGTACCTAAAATACTTATTTACTGCAATGGCTATCTGAAGGATGATTTTTCAGAAGGTTATGCATTGCGGAAAGCTAAAGGTTCCCATTTGCTTGATATAGCATCGCAAAGACGCAGCGGAGAGATCTCACTGGTGTTACTAAATCTTGTACTGGCATTCTTTATTGTAACTTACAGCATTGAGCAATTTGGCTCAAAAGAAATTTCAGGAACATTAAGTAACGAAGTGCATGAACGGGTGTACGTATTGATATTCTCTATTGTGATGGCTATTGTTGTGATCATGATCTATTTTCAGGGGCTATTGAACTTTGATAATCAGTCCCGCCTGCTAAGAATGCTATCTTTTATCTGGATAGAGCTGAATATACTTTTAGTGCTCACTGTATTGTTCAGGAACCTGGAGTATGTAGCGGCTTATGGACTTACCTTTAAAAGGATTGGTGTATTTATATTCCTTCTGTTAAGTCTTGCCGGGCTGGTAGTAACATGGTACAAGATCTCTTACAGGAAAACAAACATCTTTTTGGTAAACCGTATGATATGGACCTGCTACACTGTATTGATAATAAGCTGTGTTATAAACTGGAGCTGGATCGTAACCAGCTACAATACCAGCCGCTTTCAAAACCCGGACTGGAACTACCTGCAATCCCTGGATTATAATAAGCAGTTGCTCAATAATATCTATTTAAGAAAAGGCATGGATAACAGCCGTATTATTTCAAAAGCAAAAGAAGCCCGTTCAGGAAAAGTTCTTTCCAGCAGGCTATATTATGAATTTTTAAACCTGGAACAATAAGTTTTGCAAGATCTATAAAGAGAGTATAAAAACCTTATAGGTCTATATCTACTGCACCACTTTATTAGCACAGCAGGAGCTGGCAAAGGCTTCCGGCTTGGCTTTAAAGGAAAAGCCCATCCCTGTAATG
The DNA here is from genome assembly GCA_027493055.1 of Niabella sp. Classification (GTDB taxonomy): domain Bacteria; phylum Bacteroidota; class Bacteroidia; order Chitinophagales; family Chitinophagaceae; genus Niabella. The sequence goes on from JAPUDO010000031.1 coordinate 15,715, forward strand.
TAGCCAATCGCCTCTTTCAGCGCATCATTGCTTTTGTAAAGCGGACTGGTATTGATATCCGCATGTATTTCCATATCCACATTATGGCTGGTAAAAACATTGCTTAAGTGGTAAGCCACTTCAATACTTTTGGATACTTCAGTCATCATACGCTGTTTAATGCTCATCTTTTCCCGGGTGATTTCGTTGTTTAAGAACATAAACCCGCCGTTGCCTTTACGGATGAACACGATAGCTGTAGCAAATTCTGTTTCGGAGCCTTTTACCTGGCTGTCGGTGCCAATGCACACTTTGAGTGTGTGACCTAATTCTTTTTCGCGGAGTATTGCGCCCTGCACCTCTTCTTCAATGTAGCTTTTGAGGTACTCGCCCGTCAACTTCCTCCATTGTTTTGTTTGATATTGCATGGGATTAGTGTTTCACAACGTTATTATTTTATATCAATATGATACAAATAAACTTATGCACAATATGTGGATGAAACCATCCGCGCTTCTAAGATATGAAACTTGTATGAAGCCATTGTTATGTTTGCTTTAAATGCTGTTTAAATGCTGTACGAGGCGTCCTCGCCTCGTACTTCTATGTTGTCGCCTCCAGGCGATAATCCCCGGGAATATAAAAGTATTATATACCTGCTTTAAAACAGGGTGAACTGTTGCCCCGGTCTTTTAAAGCTGGTAAGGTTTAATCCTGTACGCCCTTCATTCATGTTATAAAGTTTGCCGTATTTAGCATATTGCTGGGCCACTATTTCGGCAATGCTGCCTTCTCCCCGCATACGCAGCCCCCATCTGCTGTCGTTTACCTTACCATTATGGCTTTGTTCAATTAAATGCCAAATCCTGTCTGCCCTGTCCGGGAAGTTTTTATACAGCCAGTCCTGGAACAGGAATTTTATAGCGCCATTCAGCCGTATAAAGGTATAAGCGGTAAAAGTAGCGCCGGCATCTGCAGCAGCTTTCATGATCCTTTGCATTTCGTGCTCATTCAGGCCGGGTATCATGGGGCCCATCATAATCCCCATGGTTACGCCTGCATTGCTTAATTCCTCAATTACTTTTAAGCGCTGTAAGGCCGTAGTAGTACGGGGTTCCATTACACGCCGCAGCTCCTCATTGAACGATGTGATAGAAACCATAGCCCGGACCAGGTTTTTTTTAGCCATTTCCTGGAGCACATCTTTGTCGTTCAATATACCTGAGTTTTTTGTGAGGATGCCTACGGGCTGATTAAATTCGTTGCATACTTCAAGCAGGCCTCTTGTTAGCCGGTACTTTTTTTCGGCAGGCTGGTAGCAATCGGTATTGCCGCTAAGCATGATGGGCATTACCTCCCATTTGGGATGCATGAGTTGTTTGCGAAGCAGCTGCGGCGCATTTCTCTTTACTATGATTTTCCTTTCAAAATCCAGTCCTGCGCTGTAACCCCAGTATTCATGCACATTACGGGCATAGCAGTAAATACAGCCATGCTCGCAGCCGGCATAGGCGTTCATGCTATAGGCCATGCCTACATCAGGACTATCCACTTTATTTACAATAGTTTTAGCATCCTGTTCAAGGTATTGAGTAGCGGTGTTGGGTTCCTCCCAATCATCAATAGCTTCAATATGTTCCTTCACCAGCGTGTTTTTTAAAAAACGGTTTTTGGTATTGAACTGGGCTCCGCGCCCCTGTAAATACTGAACCTCATCCTGCTTTTTTGCAATGTTCACTTTAAAATGGTCTTGCTGTAATTTTTTTTGCATAAGTTAGAATTTTTAATTTTCACCCAAAGAAGGTGGTCTAAAACAGCATTGCCTGTGAGGCGTTGACGGGGATGCCCTGGAAGGCATATTTTTCAACCAGCTCATATTTACCGGCGCCGGGCCCTTTTTTCAGCAGGATCATTTCAGATGCAATAAATTTTCCGGTAAAACTGCTGTGGCTATACTCCTTCCATCCCTGTTCATATTGCCAGGGTTTTAATTTTCGAGCAATGGTAATATGCGGCTCCAGTATAAAATGCGGCTTATTATCCTTATCCATCTTCATCATGCCCTGTAAATGGGTGCGTATATTTTTTACCAGGTTTTGTATGGCAGTCCTGGTAACTACATTGATGAATATGGTGTGCGTTGGAAAAGAGCCGAAGTCCTGTAACTCAACATTAAATGGGGTGGTTTGTAAAGACAGGGTTCTGAGCCGCTGCCTGATACGGCTTTCGAAGGTGAGGTATTGCGTGTAATGAACCAGCGTAAGATGCGGCTTTCCTTTAAGCGTTTCAGTGGCTTTATACTTGTCGCAAAAGGCTTCTTTAATAGTTATAATATGGTCGCTTAAATCTTTACGCGGTTCAAGCAGCAATAGGTATTCAGCAACGGCCGGTGTTCTTATCGTATCTGTAAAGGGTGTCATAAGAAGATATTAATAGCTAAAATTATTAGTACAATATTACTAATAATTTTAGTATTTTGAAATTTATTTTATTCCCGGTTCAGAAAAAATAAAAAAAGGCATTAGTAAATGCGAATGAAGAATACAATTGGGCCGCAGAAACGGCAAGACTAAGGGTTCTGGCAGGAGAGCAGGTACCTATTATTACGGCGGGCCTTTTTGATTGGTATTATATTAATTGGCTTTGGCGGGTACGATCATTTCAAATTCAGGGATGAGCACCTGGAATTTTTTACGCAGGTCAAGATTTTCCATCTCATACACCCCTTTCATTTTTCCCATGTCGGTGCTGAGATTGCAGCCGCTCATATACTGGTAGCTGTTTCCCGGCTGCAGAACAGGCTGAACACCCACTACACCTTCTCCCTCTACTTCCCTGTACACGCCGTTACTGTCAAAGATATGCCAGTGGCGGCGTAACAGCTTTACGGGATGGGGATTGTAATTTTCAAGGGTGATGCGATAGGCAAACATGTACTCACTCTGCAGCGGGTTACTGTATTCAGGTTGATAGAAAACCTCAACATTCACCATTATGCCTGCTGATATCATATTGCCCATATAGTAAAAATAATGATTTTTGGGCGATAATGTGATTTTCTCATATTTCAGCAACAAAACTATCCACCGCTTTTCTTCACATTTTTATAGCCGTTTTTCTGGAACCATTGCAGCATCTTTTCCCGGTGATCTCCCTGTATAATGATCTCTCCGTCTTTTGCCGAGCCGCCTGTTCCGCAAAAAGATTTTAATTTTTTGCCTAATGCTTCCAGGTCGTTTTCTGTTCCCACAAAACCCATAACTACAGTGGCCGTTTTGCCACCACGATGTTTGGTTTCTAACTGCAGCCTTAGCTTCTGTTCGGCAGGAGGCAGGGTTTGCATGGTCTTTGCGTTATCATCAAATTTGAAATTGGGATCGGTGCTGAAAACAAAGGGGCTATTGGATTTATTTTTGGACATGGAGCGGAAGGTTGAAAAGTTTATAAGTTGAAATATTCAATAAGCAATGTTCAATGCTCATTGGCATTTATTTCGGAGATATATAATTGAGCATTGATTATTACGTATTGAAAATTGAGTGTTTAATTTAATTCTCTGATTTAAGGTATTCAAAATATTCAATAAGCAACGGTCAATGCACATTGATTGCTATATATCATTATTTACTATTTTCTTTGGCTGTATTAACGCTTTTAGAAAGAATAGCTATTAATTCTTCATTTTCCTGTATTACAGTATGCCGTTGTGTAAGATGTTGAATCATTTTTTTACGTATTATGAGTTTGAGGCAAACTCTTGTTTCTTTCAATTCTTTTATCGCGATTTTCATTTTGTGGATACCCCTTGATTCTGCACTTTGTACTTCACCATAAAGCAAGGCTGGAGCAAGTCCACAGCGAATCAGCTGTCCGGCAATATAATTTCCAGCTTTGCTGGATGGCAGGCTTTCCACTACGTCTATAATTCCTGAAGCAAATTCAATTAGCCTTTCTTCTAAATCATAAATTCTTTCTTTGGACATAATTGAAAATTGATTGTTGCGTATTGAAAATTGAGAATTTTAAAAGTCTAATGTCTGCTCTAAACTGCTCTAAAATATTCGAAATAATCAATAAGCAATGTTCAATACTCAATGCTCATTTTTGGGGAACTTGTACTATATGACAGCTTTTAAGCTCAGATCAAGGCTGCGCGCCTGGTGTATCAGTCCGCCTACGCTAACATAATCCACGCCGGTGGCTGCATAGCTTTCAATAGTATCCAGGTTTATGCCGCCACTGGCTTCCGTTTCAAATTTTCCGTCAATCAAAGCAATCGCTTCAGTTATTTGTGCAGGGGTGTAGTTATCAAGCATTATCCTGAACACTTTGCCCACACCTATCTGTAATACTTTTTTTACGTCTTCAAGAGTTCGTGTTTCTACTTCAATCTGTATATCCAGGTTATTGCGCTGAACATAATCGTAGGCCTTATGGATCGCTTTTTCAATTCCACCCGCATAATCAATATGATTGTCTTTAAGCATGATCATATCATATAATCCAAACCTGTGGTTCACGCCACCGCCAATGCGCACAGCCTCTTTTTCAAGCAGGCGGAAATTGGGCGTTGTTTTGCGGGTGTCCAGGAGGCGGGTTTTATAACCTTTTAGCTTATCGGTATATTCCCGGGTTAATGTGGCAATGCCGCTCATGCGCTGCATGCAGTTCAGCACTAATCTTTCACATTGCAGTATGGTATGCTCGTGGGCGGCTACTTCAAATGCCTTTTCGCCGGTGAACATAGCCTCGCCGTCTTGTTTAAATGCCTCAAAGCTGCAGCCGGGCTCTTTATATTCAAAAATGGATCTGGCCACATCCACTCCCGCCAGGATACCATCCTGCTTTATTTTCAATACAGCCCTTCCTTCTTCACCGGCACTAATGCTGGAAAGGGTTGAGTGGTCGCCACTGCCAATATCTTCCTGCAGTGCTTCTTCTATAAGGTGCTTTAGTTTTTGCTGAAATTCCTGGGTCATTATAAAAGTTATTTACCGGTTAATGGTGATGCTATATAACCGGGACGATGAAGTGATTGCGACGCTCAGAAGGAGTCCTTTGGACAACGAAGATGCCACATGCACCATAGCCGGTATCATAATTATTGCGTAAAAATAAAAAGCCTCCCGTTAAGAGAGGCATTAACCTGTATAAAAATTTTGCTTATTCTATAAGCTGAAAGCGTAATTCTTTAATTACTTCCTTGCTGCCTTCTTTTTTCATAAAAATATTCACCCGGAAATTACCACCCGCTGTAGAGAGCGTGCCTATAGCGTACTGGCCTTTGGGAGAATTGCCCTTATGTTTTACTTCGAAGCTCTTAACCGGATTTTTGCTAAAAAAATCTTTGATAGCCTGCTGGGCTTCGCTCTTGCTGTAATTATTGCTTTTGTCCATTATAGTAAGAGAAAAGCTCTCCCCGGCATTGTCCGTTATTTGGCCGGCATTACCATTTTTAATACCTGTTACCACACCATCTATACTTTGTGCATACAGGGCGGAAGCAATAAAAAGGGAAGCGGCAACAAAAACAACAGCAATAAACTTTTTCATTTTTAATTGTTTTTATTTTTTATCAAAAGTCCTAAAAATATGCCAAACTGCACTTTTTTTGTTATGCTATCATTCTTTACCTTTAGGGCTGTCAAACCTCGAATTAATTTATTAATTAACTGATAATCAATATTTCAAAAAATGTCATTACCACAAAAAAAAGCCATTTTAATTATAATGGACGGCTGGGGATTAGGAAAAGTTGCATCTGCTGATGCCATTCAGAACGCGAATACGCCGTTTACCCGGTCATTATATGGCAAATATCCGCATACTACCTTAACCACTTTTGGTGAGCTGGTAGGTTTACCCGAGGGGCAGATGGGCAATTCGGAGGTAGGCCACCTGAACTTAGGCGCCGGGCGTATTGTGTACCAGGAGTTGCAAAGGATCAACGTTGCGGTGAAAACCGGAGAACTGGCCAATAACCCCGAGCTGGTACGCACCATTGATACGGCGATTGCCAATGGTAAACCCCTGCATTTAATGGGACTTTTGAGCGATGGTGGTGTGCACTCTCACATCAACCATGTAAAGGCCCTGCTGGATATATGTAAAAAAAGGGAGCTGAAAGAAGTATATGTGCACGCCTTTACTGACGGGCGCGATACAGATCCTAAAAGCGGGTTGAGTTTTATAGAAGACCTGCAAAGCCACATGGATACTACAGGCGTTGGTAAAATTGCCACTGTTGACGGACGTTACTATGCAATGGACCGTGATAAGCGCTGGGAGCGTGTAAAGCTGGCTTACGATGCTTTGGTGAATGGAGTAGGCGCTACCGCTGTTAGTGCTGTGGATGCGGTTAAAAAGAGCTATGAAGAAAATATTACCGATGAGTTTATCCTTCCTACTGTAATAGTTGATGCTGACGGCAAGCCTGTTGCTACCATAAAAGACGGCGATCACGTGCTGGTATTTAATTTCCGTACAGACAGGTGCCGCGAGATCACCGAAGTGCTGACACAATCCGACAATGAAGAGTTTGGTATGAAGAAGCTGAGCCTTGACTATACCACCATGACAGTGTACGACCATAAGTTTGCAGGAGTGCATACCATTTTCAGGAACGAAGATCTTACCAAAACTTTAGGCGAAATCATTGCGGAAAATGGGCTGAAGCAAATACGCATAGCGGAAACGGAGAAATACCCCCACGTAACTTTCTTCTTCAGCGGTGGCCGAGAGCTGCCTTTTGAAGGGGAGAGCAGGATATTGAAGGCTTCTCCCAAAGTGGCCACTTACGACCTGCAGCCCGAAATGAGCGCCAATGATTTAACGGAAGCTTTATTGCCTGAAATTCAGAACCGGTCAGCCGATTTTATCTGCCTCAACTTTGCCAATGCAGATATGGTAGGGCATACAGGTGTTTTTTCTGCAGCCATTAAAGCAGCGGAAACTGTTGATCACTGTGTGGAACAGGTGGTTACAGAGGCGCTGAAACAGGATTACGTGGTGTTCCTGACCGCCGACCACGGTAACTCAGATTTCCTGATCAACGAAGACGGCAGCCCCAATACAGCGCACACCATGAACCCTGTTCCGTTGTTCATTATTGATAATAACTGGCGCGGTGAAATTAAGGAAGGTAAGCTGGGCGATATTGCTCCAACTATTTTAAGCTTTATGAAGCTGCCTATTCCGCCACAGATGACAGGCGATGTGCTGGTAGATACGGCTACTATTGCGTAAATGATCGACCGGAGGGGTTGAAAGTTAATTTCGCTGCAAAGGCACAAAAACACTGAGGAAAAGAAAATATTTTGAGCCTTCGGATCTCCGTGGCAAATGCTCTTTTGACAACCTCCCGCACTATATATTTTAATTAGATTAGAAGTCCCACCGGTTTTGAAGTCGTGGGACTTTTGCTTTTTTAAACCTGGATTTCTATACTCAGGCAAAAACTGTTAATCGGAATGGATAGTGTTCCGCAAGTTTATGCACCGGGATTTTGTGTTTTGTCAGCCCCATAATAATATTCGTAATTTTGCATCCTTTATGACGCAGGACGCATTTTCGAAAATAGCAGCTACTATTCCGCATCAGCCCGGCATTTACAAATATTTTGATGACAAGGGTGCCATTATTTATGTGGGTAAGGCCAAGAACCTGCGCAAGCGCGTAGGCTCTTACTTTAATAAAACCTTTACCAACTACAAAACACATGAGCTGGTACAGCGTATTGATAGGATTGAGTTCACTATTGTGAACAGTGAGCCCGATGCTTTTTTCCTGGAGAACTCGCTCATAAAACAATTTCAGCCGCGTTATAATATCAACTTAAAAGATGATAAATCCTATCCCTATATTGTAATAAAAAATGAAAACTTCCCCCGTGTATATTTAACCAGGCAGCCGACAAATGATGGTTCCGAATACCTGGGCCCGTACACTTCTGTATTCAGAGTGCGTGAGCTGCTGGAGTTTATACGCCGTACTATTCCACTACGTACCTGCACCTTAAACCTTACAAAAAATAATATTGAAAAAAAGAAGTTCAAAGTTTGCCTTGAATATCATCTTGGCAATTGTAAAGGACCCTGCGAAGGGTTGCAGTCCCAGGAGGATTATGATGAAAGCATCCGCCAGGTAAGGAATTTATTGAAAGGAAATCTTTCACCTGTTATAAAGCAGTTTAAGGAAGAAATGAAGGCGCTGGCTGCCAACCTGCAATTTGAAAAAGCAGCCTATATAAAAAAGAAAATAGAATACCTGGAGGATTATTATCAGTCCAAAACAGTAATAACCGGTTTAAAAGGCGGTGATAAAGATGTGTTCAGCATTATTAAAAATAATGACATTGCTTATGTAAATTACCTGATGGTGCGTAGCGGCACTATTGTACAAACACAAACCAATAAGCTGGAAACGCACCTGGATGAGCCGGCTGAAGAAATCCTGGTATATGCTATAGAAAGATTGCGAGATACTTTTAAAAGTGATGCCAGGGAAATTGTAGTGCCTTTTCCTATTGATTATACCGCGGAAGAAGTGGAAATTATTGTTCCCAAGGCCGGTGACCGGAAAAAATTAATTGAGCTTTCAGAAAAGAATGCGAATTATTTTATTGAAGAATTAAAGAACAAGGAACGCCTGAAGATAAGCCGGAATGTGGATCAGGTAAAGGTTTTAGAACAACTGCAAACAGATCTGCAGCTACAGGAACTGCCGGTTCACATCGAATGTTTTGATAACTCTAATTTCCAGGGCAGTTACCCTGTAAGCGCAATGGTGTGTTTTAAGAACGGCGTGCCCAGCAAAAAAGATTACCGTCATTTTAATGTGAAAACGGTGCAGGGTATCAATGATTTTGCATCTATGAAAGAGGCGGTGTACCGCCGTTATAAAAGATTAAAAGAAGAGCAGCAGGATTTTCCGCAGCTGGTAATAATAGACGGCGGTAAGGGTCAGTTAGGAGCTGCGATGGAAGCGGTTGAAGAGCTGGAGCTGCATGGTATGATTACCTTGGTAGGCCTTGCTAAAAACGAGGAAGAAATATTTTTCCCGGGAGACCAGGAATCGCTGAAACTACCTTATAATGGCAGCAGCCTTAAATTTATCCGGTTTATACGTGACCAGGTGCATCGTTTTGGCGTTACTTTTCACCGCCAGAAAAGGAGTAAAGGCACATTTAAAAATGAGCTGGAAGATATAAAGGGTATCGGGAAATCCACAGCGGATACACTTTTGAAAGAGTTCCGGTCAGTAAAGAATATACGTGAGAAAAATCCGGAAGAAATTGCGGCTGTTGTCGGGCATGCAAAGGCAAAGATTGTGTGGGAGTATTTTCACGATGCCGGCAAGCTAAAAAATGAATAACCGGGAATCAGGAGATTTAAACTTTATCCAGCTTCAGATACCCGATGTGCAATTCGTCTTCTGTCAATCCTTCTTCTTTAGAAATAACAATTGCAAACCGCTCTTTTTGTGCGGCTGGTAAAATATCCTTCTCTCTCGCCGGTCTGCAGACCGGCGAGAGATGTTACTTCATTGATTTTTTAAGTTAAAAGTATTAAGATGATTATAGCAAAGGGGTGCTGTTTTAGATAATCCCATACGGATGCATTGAACTATGTCACCCCTGCGGGGTTCTGTTTGTTGTCGTTGTCCTTTCTATAATATTCGCATCCCTTAGGGATTATATTTTGTCATTTTTTATTTTAAATGACCCATGCTCAAACAGCACGAGAAGTTTTTCATTGTTTATTTCCATTATTAAAGCCGAAGGGTTGAAATGATTATAAAAGAAGTTGCAGTTTTCAGGAAATCCGCCTTGGCGGATGATATGGTCAATCCAGCCATTCAAACAAGTATTTTTTGTCATATTCCACTTCAAACTTTTGCAGAAAATCCAGGTATTCTTCTCTAAATGTTTTTCTGCGATGATGTTCTTCCTGGTTTAAAATGTATTGATAAACATTTTCAATCTGCGAATGTGCATAGGAAAATGCTCCGTAGCCTTCCTGCCAGGAAAACTTACCTTTTAGCCATCCTTGTTCGTTGATGAATTTTGAAGAATTGTTTTTAATGTCTCTCACTAAATCCGAAATACATATAGAGGGCCTTAATCCTACAAATACGTGAATGTGGTCTGCTACGCCATTTACGATTATTGATTTTTGGCCTTTTGCTTTTATAATACCAGCAATATATTTAAAAACTTCATTCCGCCAGGGTTTTTGCATAAGGTTTTGCCTGCCTTTTACTGTAAAAACATATTGAATGTAGATTTGTGAAAATGTGCCTGCCATAATGGTTATTATTTTACCCGCTACAGCGGATTTTGTTTGTTGTTATTGTCTATAATATTTATAGCCCTTCGGGATTATATTTTTTCTGATTTTGAATGGCAATACCACAAACTGTGCGGGTAGTTTTTTCATGGTTTATTTTCGTTTGTTCTTTTAAAGCCGGAAGGGATAGTGTTGTATTATTTCATCGCGGCGGATTCTGTTTGTTATCATTGTTTTTCTATAATATTAGCATCTCTTCGGGATTTTGTT
>JAPUDO010000031.1:26349-103225 GCA_027493055.1 Niabella sp.
TTTTGTCGATTCTTATTTTGGATAGCAATGTCAAAAATAGGGAGAATAGCTTTTTTCATAGCTTATTTCCTTTATTTTTTTAAGCCCGAAGGGTAGCATTGTATTTATTCCACGCCTATCGAGGTTCTGCTTTTTGTTATTATTTTTCTATGATTAGTATCTCTTCGGGATTTTGTTTTTTGTCGATTCTTATTTTGGATAGCAATGTCAAAAATAGGGAGAATAGCTTTTTCATAGCTTATTTCCTTTGTTTTTTTAAGCCCGAAGGGCTGAAAAAATTATAGAAAAATGGGGTATCATTTTCCATAAAATCCCGTAGGGATGACATTATTAATCCAATTATTCAAACAAATATTTTCGTCCTGGTCATTATTATCGTCGACCGATCTTTCTGTAGCATGGCTTACGAGCAGATAATATCTGTAAGGGTAAAATCAGGAGATTTAAACTTTATCCAGTTTCAGATACCCTATATGCAGCTTGTCCTCCGGCAGGTTCTCAAAAGGCTCAATTACCAGTGAGAATTTTTCCTTTTGTTGGGGCGGAAGAATGTCTTCAACGTTCAGTATCTCATCCACATCCACGCCATACTTATTGTCTACATGGCTGACTCCTTTCTTATCATCCGTATTGTAATCCTTATAAAAGCTGGTCTGTTTGGCGTTTTGAATGGCTTTGGCCATATCATAAGCAACTGTTAATAATTTGTAATGATGTTCTTCAAATGAGCCTGGCAGATACCCGCCCAGGTTGATGAAAAAAAGATTTTGATTTTTAGGAACAGGTGAGGCTTTTTCTGTTATAGATATGCTATACCCTTCAACAGCGGTTATCTCGCGCCAGCTATCAATATGAATCTTTCCTGCACCGGGCCAGAACGCTTTTATATCCGGCACTATATCCTGCAGGCTCTTACCAATGCAGAAAAATACATCATGTTGCTCTGTATGCCTGCCCGGAGGAGTACAGCCAAGCAAAAGATAAAATAGCTTATAGCTCATTTCAGTTGTTTTAATAAATCTTCTATTTGGAACACGGGTTGCCGGCATGCGTAATTTTCACATAAAAAAATAGACAACGGCTTATCAGAGATCTTGTCCTTCAACAGGGGATAGTTACTATCTGCTTTGGCGGATGCCATGATAATACTGAAGGGTAGCGGCGTATGTAAAAGGCGGTCCAGGGCTTCTTTGTAATCTCCTATTAATACAATCTCCCTGGTTCCTTTTATGGATTGATACAAGGCGTCCAGCCAAACGCCAAAGGAGGTGGGATATTTTATGGCAACATTGCTCAATCCTGTAATCATACTTTGTGCCCGCTGCCGCCACAGGTTGTTATCAAACAAAATACCCAGTTCCAGTAAATTCAGCGCCATTACAGCGTTGCCGCTTGGTGTGGCGCCATCATACACTTCTTTTTTCCTTACAATAACGTCCTGCTGCTGTTCGGGGGTATAATAAAAATACCCGCCGGGCTCTGAAAAATCTATAATAACTTTTTCGCAGAGCGTTTGGGCTTTGGATAAATAATTAGTATCAGCGGTTATGCGGTACAATTGTAAAAGCGCCTGGATAAGATGGGCATGGTCGTCTAAAAACGCCGGGAATTTTGCAGTGCCATTTTTCCATACATGTTTCAGGTTGCCGTCAGCATCAGCAAATGCTTCCAGCAAGAATTGCATATTCTCAACAGCTTTTTGCTTATAATGCCCATTGCCTGTAACCGTATAAGCCTTGCTATAAGCAGTGTTCATTAAAGCGTTCCAGCTTAAGATTACTTTATCATCTAATGCCGGGCGTATCCTTTTTTCGCGTTCTTCCAATAATTTCTTATTGCATTTTTCAATCAACGCCTGCAAGGCTGCTGCATCCATGCCCTGCTTTTCGGCAAGGGTTGGCAAGGGCTCTAACACCCGTAAAATATTAGTGTGTTCCCAGTTGCCTTGTTCTGTTATATCGTAGTAAGCACAATAGAGCGCAGCATCGGTGCCTAAAATATTTTGTACTTCTGTCCGGTCCCACACATAAAATTTCCCTTCCACGCCTTCGCTGTCTGCATCTAATGCGGCATAGAAGCCACCGTAGGGATGCTGTAATTCTCTTTCCACAAATACAATGGTATGCTCAATGGCGGTCTTATATTTTTTGTTCCTGGTGAGCAGGTATGCTTCGCTTAAAACCGAAATCAGCAAAGCGTTATCATACAGCATTTTTTCAAAATGTGGCGCCAGCCATTCGGTATCGGTTGAGTAGCGTGCAAAGCCTCCGCCCAGCTGGTCGTAAATACCGCCATCGATCATTTTATCGAGGCTGAGTAATGCCTGCTGTAATGCAGCCTCCCCCAAACCCCCTCCGGAAGAGGGGGCTTTGTTTAGCCCATGGGATGAATTGTTAAAGTAATAGTACCTTAATAGGAACTGGATGGAAAAGCTTTGAGGAAATTTGGGTGCCCTGCCAAAGCCGCCCCATTGTTTGTCCGCCTGCTGTAAAAGGTTTTCACATGCGGTGTCTATTTGTTCAATGGAAAATAGTTGTGTTGCTGGTGTAATGCCAAAATCGTTGGATTGAAACAGGTGCCGGGTCAATCCGTTAGCCTGTTCTTCAATAGCTTCTCTTTTACTCCGGAAGGCATCGGCAACGGCTATCAAAACATCTTTCCAAGAGGCCCGGTTCATTACTGCTTGTGGTGGAAAATAAGTACCTCCATAAAAAGGCTTTTTCTGTGGTGTAAGAAAAACATTAAGCGGCCAGCCACCACTTCCGGCCATGGCCTGTACGGCATCCATATAAATATGATCCAGGTCGGGCCTTTCTTCACGGTCTATTTTAATGTTGATAAAATGCTTGTTCATCAACGTTGCAGTATCTTTATCTTCAAAGCTTTCGCGCTCCATTACATGGCACCAATGGCAGGCTGCATAGCCTATGCTTACTAAAATAGGCTTGTCTTCTTCAATTGCTTTTTGCAGGGCTTCTTCACCCCATGGATACCAGTTTACGGGATTGTGCGCATGTTGCAAAAGGTAAGGGCTGGTTTCGTGTATTAGTGCATTAGGCATTGTAAATATTAAATGTAAAATTCAGCATTTAAAATGTAAAACTATAAAGCACTTTTCAATCTACATTCCGTATTCAACTTTTTTAATTTTACATTTTATTTCCCCATCCCCATTTCAGGAATACCGGCATGGCCAGGCCCCAGGTAGGAACATCATGTTTACCATCCTCCAGTTCAAGATAAAAAATATCTTCGGGGTTGTAACCCTTATCGCGTAATTCTTTAATGTGATCTAAGGTGTCGTCTATTGAATCAATAATACCATTGTTGTTTCTGTCGCCGCTTTCATCCATGCGACCACACTCGAAAAAGAATTTCAGTCCGGGGGCATATTTCCCTTTGCGTATTTGCTGTTGCATAATACGATGTTTATTGTCATCGTATTTGTTATCGGACTGGTCTATGCTGCGCCACCACAGCGATCCTGAGAATACACCCACTTTTGAAAATATACCGGGATGGTTCCATACAATATCAAGTGCGCTTAAGCCTCCCAGTGAGAAGCCGGCAAAGGCCGTTTCTTTAAATACGGGAACGTTATATGTTTTTTTGATGAAGGGTAATAGCTCGTTCAGTATGAATTTGGTATATTCTCCTGCTTTGGCGCCCCTGCCTAAATAATCTTTTTTCCCGGCTACGCCATACTCTTGTTTCCTTTCTGTACCGGCTGTTATAGCTACGCATAATACCGGGGCAATAGCACCTTGTGCATAGAGATTACCAAGGATACGCTCCAGCTGCATAACAGGCATATCCTGGCCATCATTAATTAATAACAGGCTCATAGCTGCAGGATCTGAAATTTTTTGAGGTACATAAAGCCGGAGCTCTGCGTCTCTTTGCAGGTATTTTGATTTTACATTAATAGTGTCTACAATCAAATGTTGTTCTTCAGCAGTTTTCATGAATATCAAAAATAGGGAAATGAAGCTCAATTTTTTACATGTAGTTTTTCAGGGTTGGCCAGGTTCCCATAAATAATAATAAAATGTGCCTGCCCCAAGACTAAATTATAGCAGATATAAAAATATTGCTTTATCGCAATTATAATTTTTGTTTATATCATATAAAAAAATATATTTGGATAGGAAGCATTTATGAATGACAGGTTTTTTGACAATCTTAAATAGCTGCTTAGCATTATTTACCTATAAACAGTTTAACAATGAAAAAAATTGGTATTCTTCATGGAAAGGAAAGGTCGTTTCCTAACGCTTTTGTTGAAAGAGTAAATAGTAAAAATATGGAGGGAATTATTGCTGAGCCAGTCAAAATTGATAAGGCATTACAGGGGCAGCCCAGCGGCTATGCTGTTATTATTGACCGTATTTCGCAGGATGTTCCTTTTTACAGAACCTGGCTTAAGAATGCGGCCCTTACAGGCACGGCGGTGATCAATAACCCCTTCTGGTGGAGCGCCGATGATAAGTATTTCAATAATTGCTTAATGACGCAGATAGGTGTGCCGGTTCCCAAAACGGCTATCCTTCCTTCCAATGAAATGCCTGATGACACCAGTCCCGATTCGTTTGCGAATCTTTCCTATCCTTTAGACTGGCATAGTATTTTTGAAGAAGTAGGTTTCCCCGCTTATATGAAGCCTTTTGCCGGTGGTGGCTGGAAAAATGTGTACAAGCTGAACAGTATGGAAGAGTTCTATGAAAAGCATAATGAAACGGGACAGCTGGTAATGCTGCTCCAGGAAGAGATTCTTTTTGAGGAATACTATCGTTGTTATTGCATAGGCGGTAAGCATGTGCGTATTATGCCCTATGAGCCACGTAACCCGCATCATCTCCGTTATAAAGCCGATTTTGCCCCTTCAGAAGAAAAGCTGGAAGAAATGACAGATATTGTTCTGAAAATAAATAAATACCTGGGGTACGATTTTAATACGGTGGAGCTGGCTTTAAGAAATGGCGTGCCTTATGCAATAGATTTCTGCAACCCTGCCCCTGATGCGGATATAGCCAGTGTTGGTGAAGAAAATTTTGAATGGGTAGTAGAAACTGCCGCAAACTTTGCTATTGAAAAGGCTTTAGTCAATAACGGAGGCGATAACCTCACCTGGGGAGAATATGTAAAGCAAAGTGCGGGTAAGGGTTGAGCTAACAGGTAAAAAGTTTAATAACTGGCAATTATTGGCTCATTGGCAAATTAGCTCATCAGCACATTATCACATTAGCTAATTATCACATTAACATTATGGTACTGAATTATAAAGCATTTACACTTGGTGTAGAAGAAGAATACATGGTGCTTGACCCTGAAACGTATGAGCTTAAAAGCCATGAGCAGCGAATTGTGCATGAAGGGCAAAAGACCATCAAAGATAAAGTGAAGGCCGAAATGCACCAGGCCGTTGTAGAAGTGGGCACCGATATTTGCCAGGATATTGAAGAAGCCTATAAAGACGTGGCTTTGTTACGCAAAACCATACATAGCATTGCCGGCGATATAGGCCTTACCCTGGGCGCATCGGGCACTCATCCTTTCAGCCATTGGCAAAAACAGCTGATTACGGATCAGCAGCGTTATAACGAGATTATTACAGAGCTCCAGGATGCGGCCAGGAGCAACCTCATTTTTGGTTTGCATGTGCATGTAGGAATGGAAAGCCGGGAGCTGGCTAACCATATTGCCAACTCAACACGCTATTTCCTCCCTCATATATTTGCGTTAAGCACCAATTCTCCTTTCTGGGAAGGACGTACTACCGGTTACAAGTCTTACCGTACCAAGGTTTTTGATAAATTTCCGCGCACGGGCATACCCGATGCTTTTGAAAGTATTGAAGCGTATGACAACTATGTTAAAATGCTTATCAAAACCAATTGCATTGATAATGCTAAAAAAATATGGTGGGACCTGCGGGTGCATCCTTTCTTTAATACAGTAGAATTCAGGATCTGCGATATACCCATGACGGTTGATGAAACGGTTGCTATTGCTGCATTGTTTCAGGCTATCTGCGCGCGTATATATATGCTAAGGAGCAAAAACCTGAACTACATTCAATATTCAAGGGCGTTAATTAATGAGAATAAATGGCGGGCCAGCCGTTATGGACTGGATGGAAGACTGATAGATTTTGGCAAAGAGGAGGAGGTGAACACCCGTGCGCTTATTTACGAGCTGCTCGATTTTATTGATCCGGTGCTTAACCACCTGGGCAGCAGGGACCGCGTGAACTACGTGCACAAAATGCTGGAACATGGTACCGGGGCCGACAGGCAGCTTGCTATGTTTGAAGAAACGAAAGACCTTCGTTACGTAGCCAAATACATCAGCGATAGCTTTTTACACGGAATTTAAGGACTTTCTATTATACGCACCTCGTAAATAGCGCTGAAAAGGTAAACCTTTCCGGTAGTTATTTCAACACAGGTATAACGTTTGGTACGCTTAGGGCCTTTTTTAAAACTGCGGCCGTCTTTAATACCAAAAATGGTGTTTTCTGGCAATGCTTCTAACAAAACGTACCCGTCTTTTTTTACATTGTATCTGTATAAAACTCTTTGCAGGCCTTCTTCCGAACAGGTAGAAGCGCCGGGATTCCGCAAAGTGTTCAGCAGCTCTTTAGCAATATCTGCCGGAAAAATATTTTTCTCTATAAACTGTGCCAGTATCTGCCCGTAAATGTTTTTCCACTCTTTACCATGAGCCTGTACTTTATTGCCGTATTTTTCATACGTTACCAGGTGGGCCAGCTCATGTAAGAGCGTAATTAAAAAAGCATATTTATTCAGGTTGCCGTTTACGCTAATACGGTGGTGTTGGGTATCTATGCGGTGCCGGTAATCTCCTAATACCGAGTTCCTGCTTTTGGCGATGGTTAAATGTACCTTGTAGAAATTAAGATAAGCAATAACCGGCTCATAAGTATTATCTGGTAAATATTGAGCCAGCTCCCCCAACGGCACCTCCTTTTTAGGCATTCTTATTATTTCTTAAAGCTTTTTGTAAAGAAGATACTTCAATTACATTATACAATATATAAATACCCAGGCAGGCAAATAAAGAGGTTTTATCTACATTCCCGTTGTTAGAATAAATGTAAACAAATGCAGCAATGCCACAGGCAAAAAGCCTTATAATAAAGCCGGTGTAAAAAACACGTACAAATACATGGGGATTAGGATTGCTGATGGCTTTCAGACCGTTTCTTATAGTAAAGATCCCCACCAGGAACAATATAATATTAGCTATAAGCAATACATCAGTGTCTACCCCTGCTTTTATCAGCCTGCTTTTAAAAACCAGGAAGAAAGAACTTAAAAGCACAAAAACGAGTATCATCAATTTCAGAGGGCTAAAGCCTTTTTTATTTGCTTCCATTATTCTTATTCTTTTTCCCGGTTTCTTTAATGAGTTTGTAAAATGTTATTCCCAATACCAGCAAAGGTAAGGTTACTGTAAATAAAGGGGCAAGGTTAAACTTTTCATCCAGCCATATACCGCCATACACAGCCAGGCCAATCATAACCAATAGCTGTGAAGTAATGCCCAGGTACCGGAGCCATGAACTGTACTTTTTTGTTTCCAAGAATTAATTTGTCTTTATTGGGTTCATTTAGAAAGTCAAAATTAAAGTTCCTGGTTTTAAATTTTAGGAATAAGTTCGCTATTAAAAATGTAGATTTACTGCAATTTTGCTTCCCTGTAGTGAAGAATTTTAAACAGCATATTGAATGAAGAAACCGGTAAGAATATTTTGGCGATTATTTTTTATAGGATTGGGATTGTTTATTGCCATTCTTTTACTCGCCAACTTTGGCGTTTTTGGTAAAATGCCCTCTTTAGAAGAACTGGAGAATCCCACAATAGCCCAGGCTTCCGAAGTATATGCCAGCGATGGTACCCTGATGGGGAAATATTATCTGCCCTCGGGAAACAGGAGCATTGTTAAGTATAAAGAAATTTCTCCCAATGTGATCAACGCATTAGTGTCTACAGAGGATAAGCGTTTTTATGAGCATTCGGGAATTGATATAAAAGGCACTTTACGGGCCATATTTTTAGGTGGGGCACAGGGTGGGGGTAGTACCATTACCCAGCAGCTGGCCCTGGCGCTTTTCAATAAAAGGGCTACTAACCCCGTGCTGAGAGTGATTCAGAAATTAAAAGAATGGATTATTGCTGTTAAGCTTGAAAGGAATTTTACCAAGGAGGAAATACTGGCGCTTTATCTGAATGCTGTTCCCTATCCCGACAATGTTTTTGGTATCAGAAATGCTTCTAAAACTTTTTTCCAGAAAGAGCCTGCTGCATTAAATGTATCTGAGGCGGCTCTTTTAGTAGGCAGTATCAACGGGCCGGGTATTTATAATCCGCGCAGAAATCCCAAGGCCGCCATGGACCGTCGTAATCTGGTTTTAGGCCGAATGGCAGAAAACGGGAAAATTTCTTTCGATGAAGCTTCTGCCTTTCAGGCTAAGGCTCCCGTATTGAATTATAAAAGGCCAAGCGAGGACATCGGCTATGCACCTTATTTCCGTGAAGTTTTACGGGATGAGGTTAAAAAGATATTGAAAGATATCTCCAAACCTGACGGATCTTCTTACAATATTTATAATGACGGTTTAAAGATTTATACAACCATCAACCCGGTAATGCAGCTGTATGCTGAAGATGCCGTGGCCAGGCAGGCCCCGCAGCTGTACAGGAATGTGATCAGACAGGGTTTTGTTAAAAACGGAAGCGTATGGAACAAAAGGGATAATATACTGGAAGCGGCCATGAAGGCAAGTGAAAGATGGAAAAGCCTGGCAGAAGATGGCCTGAGCGATAAAGAGATCAAAGCCACTTTTTTTGAAAAAACCCCCATGAAGGTTTTTGCCTGGAACCCTGAACGGTCAAAGGATACCATAATGACGCCTTACGATTCCATCAAATATCACAGGCTGTTTACCCAGGCTGGTTTTATGGCAATGGACCCGGTAACAGGCGAGGTGAAAGCATGGGTAGGCGGTATTGGTTTTAAGACTTTTAAATATGATCACGTTAATCTTAATACAAAAAGACAGGTAGGATCTACTATAAAACCCTTACTTTACGGAGAGGCGGTTGAGGAGCTGGGCTTTACCCCCGAAACGCCGGTGCAGGATGTTCAGCAAAGTTTTGGCGCCGGCCAGCTGGTGCCTGCTACCGGAGGAAGCTGTACGGGGCGCTCTATGTCTATGGCATCTGCCCTGGCATGGTCCCGGAACTGCGCCACGGCTTATATTATGAAGCAGGTAGGTCCGAGAAGATTTACTGATTTTTTGCAGCATATAGGCGTTCCTACAAAAGTTCCGGCATACCCGTCCATTGCTTTAGGCTCCTGCGAGCTTTCATTATTTGAAATGATGTGGGCCTATTCCATTTTTGGCGGACGCGGTTTCTCTACCAAACCTTATTTTATAAGCCGTATAGAAGACAGGAACGGCAATGTTATTAAAAGACTGGATTACAGCGTTAACCGGCGGGAAGCCATCAGTGAAGCAGCAGCCTATGTAATGACCCGGATGATGCAGGGCCCGGTAGATATAGGTACCGCCAAAGGATTACGTGCAAGGCTTGGCGCTGCTGAAATGGCCGGTAAAACAGGTACCACCAATGACAATAGTGATGCCTGGTTTATGGGTTTTGTACCCCAGTTATTAGCCGGTGTATGGGTAGGCAGCGATGACCGTTTTATCCGCAATGAAGGTGCGGGTGGCTTCGGCGGTCAGGCGGCCAGGCCCATTTGGGAGCACTTCTTTAAAAAGGTATATGAAAATAAAGAGCTGGGCATTAATAAGGAGGAGCGGTTTATTGAACCTCCTACACTAAATAATGAAGCGCAAAGCGCTGATGCTTCTTTATATTATACGGATCCTTCTGATCCGGATCCTGTTGCTGCCGGTGAAGATATGGGCGCCGGCACCGAAGAAGAATATATGCAGAACAGCGGTGAATATATTGGACCAGAGTCTGCGCCTTTGCCGGATGATCCCAATAAAAAGAAGCAACCTCCCAAAGATACCGTAGTTAAAAAAGAAAAAGTGGCGCCTCCCGAAGAGCCTAAGAAAAAGAAAGGCCTGTTTAAAAAGATTTTTGGTAAAAAGCAAAAAGAAGAGTGACCTGTATCTTTCTGCTGATAACCTCAAATCCCACAGAATATAGTATTGCTGTGGGATTTTTTCTTTAATAATAGCCGCTTCCATGGCTGTTTCTGAAGTGTGTGCGGTACCTGTAAAAAATCATATCCCGGTATTTTTGGCAATTGCGTGTTATATTTGCACGATTTTTTTCTTCTACACATTTTATATAAATAATAGTATGGCAGATATTTTTGAAAGATTGTTACAGAATTACGGGCCTATTGGCCAGCACCGCGAGAGGGCGCATGGATATTTTGCATTTCCCAAGCTGGAAGGGGAAATTGGCAGCCGCATGAAGTTTAGGGGCAACGATGTAATTGTCTGGAGCTTAAATAATTATCTGGGTCTGGCTAATCACCCCGAAATCAGGAAGGCCGATGCTGAAGCCGCTGCTGAATATGGCCTGGCGCTGCCTATGGGTGCACGTATGATGAGTGGTAACAGTAACCTGCACGAACAACTGGAAGCCGAGCTGGCCGCTTTTGAAGGTAAGGAAGATGCCGTATTATTAAATTTTGGCTACCAGGGAATGGTGAGCATTATTGATGTGCTTTGCAGCCGCCATGATGTTATTGTGTACGATGCTGAAAGCCACGCCTGCATTATAGATGGCCTGCGCTTACACCCCGGCCACCGCTATGTATTTAAGCATAATAACATCGAAGATTTTGAAAAGCAGATGGAACGTGCTTCTGCACTGGTTGAAAGGCAGGGCAAAGGAGGCATACTGGTGATAACCGAAGGGGTATTTGGCATGGCCGGCGATCAGGGTAAGCTTAAAGAAATAGCAGAACTGAAAAGCAAATACAGCTTCAGATTGCTGGTAGATGATGCGCATGGTTTTGGTACACTTGGCGAAACAGGCGCCGGAGCCGGCGAAGCGCAGGGTGTTCAGGATAAGATTGACCTCTACTTTTCAACTTTTGCAAAATCAATGGCCTCTATAGGCGCTTTTGTAACGGGCGACAGGAAGATCATTGACTATATACGTTATAATATTCGCAGCCAGATTTTTGCCAAAAGCCTGCCCATGCCTTTAGTAGTAGGAAATTTAAAAAGGCTGGAACTTTTAAAAACAAGGCCTGAGCTTAAAAACAAACTCTGGGAAAACGCGCTTAAACTTCAGAAAGGCTTAAAGGAAAGAGGGTTTGATATTGGCAATACTGACTCTGTGGTAACGCCCATATATATGAAAGGTGGGGTAGAAGAAGCCACAGCAATGGTAATGGACCTTCGTGAAAACTATAAGATATTTTGTTCTATCGTGGTATATCCTGTAATACCGCGTGGGCATATCATTTACAGGCTTATACCTACTGCAGCCCATACTGATGAAGACATACAAACAACTTTAGAAGCATTTACAGCAGTAAAAGAAAAGTTAGATGCGGGAGCTTATAAAGCAAATGCTATTCCCGATATGGCAGAACAAAGAAAGTAAAATGGTTTTATACAAAAAATTAACCCCTGCAACGCAGGGGTTAATTTTTTGTAGTATAGATAATTGATGGCTTATTTTATTTTATTTACTGCCACTTCGTTTACAACTTTTTTGTTGTTGCTTACATTATAAACGCTAACAGTTTTACCTTTTACATCAGAAATAGTAAAAGTCAGGTCATAATCGTTGTACAGATCAGCATCAAACTGGTAGTTACGAACAATTTTAGAGCCGCTTACTTTTTCATTGTAGATGATATTGCCTTCATTATCCGAAACAGATACGAAGTAGCTTTGCTTTGCTTCGTTGTTTAAAGATAACCTGTAAACAGGAAGGTCGTTTACATTACCAACATAGCTGATCTCTGCTTTTTTATCATCGTCATTACCGGCAAATGCAGGTGCTGTGAATGATGTACTAAATACAGTTACTAAGGCTAATGCAAAAATTTTAGTTTTAGATAAGTAAGTTTTCATTGTATAAATTTTTATGTGTTTTAAAATTGATGATTGTTTAAAAATGGACGGGCGCCTTATTGGGCTGTCCGTTGTGTTTTACTTTGAAGGCGACCCGGTCGTCAAAGTATTTGCAAATAATACGCCTAATTCGTAGGCAATTTGCTGTGCTTTTAAAATAATAGTTTTCATAATTGTCTCCTTTTTTTAATCTTTAAATTATTTCTCGTCATACGGTCTAAAATCGCCGGGCGGCAAACAAAACGAGACAAGCGAAGGTTAGTGTTGAGCTCTTATAATCTATACCGGTACTTTGTATTCGATTATGTATTTGTTACACAAAGATAGAACGCCCTCAACCCGTTTGCAAACCAATATTTTCAGCTTTGCAGGAAGCTGAAAATTTCTATTTTTTATATAATTAGCTGATAAGTAATTTTTTATGATAAAATATGTAATGATGTCCAAACATTAAAAAACCGGTATTTGTGGCCCGGTAATCAGGAAGATTCCCGGGCTTTTCTGTAGTTTTTAGCAGTTGAGTATCCCTTAATATTGTTATCCGTATAATAAAAACTGTTCTTTTGCCACAGATCCTTTTCGTTAGATATGCAAGGTATCCCCGCATAAAAAATGCACCATGTACTTAAAAAATATTATCTTAACGCCCTTAATTGCCTGCTCTTGAAAAGGATAAAAAAGAAAAAACATTTAATTTAAAAGATAATGGATATTGCTGTTAGCAGGAGTTTACATCATTTCAAAACAGAAGTTGGAACAAGGTTTCAGTTGTATAATAGTCTCTTTACATCGCTGCCTTTCCATAAAATGGAAAAGACAGGAATTTTACTGTCACTTTTTTCCAGTAATTGTGAAGAAGGTTATGACAGATCTCATAGCCCGGTTGATATTATAAACAATTTCTTTAATAAGCATACGGGCTTGGTGACCGAGAAAGAGCGGCTGGACATGCTTTTCAGGTTTACGCAATATGTAGAACGGCAGGTGGTGCTGTTTGACGCCCTTGAGGATGCAGCGTATAAAAATACCCATGATCTTACCGGCGCCGGTACCTTAAAACAGCTGATGAGCGATGTAGCCCAGAATAATCATGAGAAAGACCTGGCAGAAGTTTTACAATCGTTTTGTGTAAGGCTGGTGCTTACGGCACACCCAACCCAGTTTTATCCCGGCTCTGTGCTGGGTATCATTCACGATCTTAGCCAGGCGCTTATAAAAAATGATTCGTTAGAAATAAATGCCTACCTGCAGCAGTTGGGTAAAACGCCTTTTCTTAATAAGAAAAAACCAACGCCTTATGATGAAGCGGTTACCCTTATATGGTTTTTGGAAAATGTATTTTATGAGGCGGCAGGACGTATTATGGATGAGCTGAAAAGTCAGTTTCCCGAAGCCATAACCGAGCAGCACCCCGTATTACAAATGGGCTTTTGGCCCGGCGGGGACAGGGATGGCAATCCTTTTGTAAAATGTGAAACCACTTTGAAAGTAGCAGGTGCGTTGCGCAGCGCTGTATTAAAAAGCTACTATTATGATGTGCGCCGCTTAAAGCGCAGGCTTACTTTTCATGGCGTGGAAGCGCCTATTGCCCGGTTGGAGCATAAACTATATGACAATGTATTTATTCCGGGTTTTAAGATCAATATTTCTGCCGGGGAAATAAAAGATGTTTTAAGCGATATTCAAAAAACGCTGGAAGAGCAGCACAATTCGCTGTTTACGTCCCAGGTGCAAAGCCTTATTAATAAGATTGACCTCTTCGGTTTATACTTTGCCTCTCTCGACATCAGGCAGGAGAGCACGGAGCACCAAAAGCTGTTTGAAGCAGCCGCAGGTAAAACAAATGGCATTATTCCTGGTAACTACAATGAATTATCCGAAACTGAAAAAATAAAAACGCTGGTAAATATCAGCGGAACGGTAGATGCTGATATTTTTGAAGATGAAGTAACAAAAGACACAGCCCGGATACCCTCTGTAGTTAAGCAGATACAGGAGGCTAACGGCGAAGCAGGCTGTAACCGCTATGTCATAAGCCAGTGCAACAGCACGCTCAATATTATAGAAGTATTTGCCCTGTTTAAAATGCAGGGATTTGCCAATGAAGATATCCATGTGGATATTGTACCGCTGTTTGAAACCATTGATGACCTGGTTAATGCTGCGGCAATCATGCAGGATTTATACAGTATCCCCGCATATAAAGAGCATTTAAAACGCCGAAGCAACACCCAAACCATTATGCTTGGCTTTAGTGATGGCACTAAAGATGGTGGTTACCTGATGGCTAACTGGAGCATCTATCGGGCCAAAGAAGAACTGACGCGTGTTACCAAACACTATGGTTTTGAGGTTGTCTTTTTTGACGGCAGAGGCGGCCCTCCTTCCCGCGGTGGGGGTAAAACCCATAAATTTTACGCATCTATGGGCAATAATATTTCCAACAGGGAAATTCAGCTTACCATACAGGGGCAAACAATCAGTTCTAATTTTGGTATTGTTGAAGCAGCCCAATATAACCTGGAACAATTATTAAATGCCGGTATCACCAATAATTTATATGTAGAAAGACATCCTCCTTTAACAGGAAAGCAGGAAGAGCTGTTACAGGAGCTGTCGTCTTATGGTTTTGACGAATACAAAAAACTGAAAGAACATCCCCTGCTGCCCAGTTATTTGTATGAAATAAGTCCGCTCAGGTTTTATAATGAAACCAATATTGGCAGTCGTCCTGCCAAGCGCGGCAAAGCCCAGGGAGGTATTTCACTCAAAGATCTGCGTGCCATACCATTTGCCGGCGCCTGGAGCCAGCTGAAACAAAATGTTCCGGGTTTCTTTGGGGTAGGTGCTGCGCTTAAAAAAATGGAGTATATCGGGCGTTTTGAAGAGGTACGGCAACTGTACCAGGAATCATTATTCTTCAAAACCCTTATAGATAATTGCGAAATGGCAATGTCTAAATCCTATTTCCCGCTTACAGCCTACGTGTCAAGGGATGAAACATACGGTGAGCTGTGGAATATGATTTATGAAGACTATAAGCTTACATTGGAGTACACCTTAAAGCTTTCGGGCAATAGCGAATTAATGGGCAATTATCCTGTAGACAAGCTTTCTATTTCCATGCGTGAAAGAATTGTGTTACCTCTTTTAACCATTCAGCAGTATGCTATGTCCAAAATACGTGAGGCAGAAGCTAACGGAGAGGAGTTAGATGGACTGAAGGAAACTTATGGTAAGCTGGTAATGCGTTGTTCATTTGGTATTATCAATGCCGGCAGAAATTCTGCATAATAGGTATTATCAGGATACTTCTTAATTTAGGCTTTTATATTAAAACACATTCTTACATTTGTTTATATAAATAAACTATGAGGAATAGGAAGAGATGGAAATTATGCTTGCTGATTACGTTAGTCATAATGGCTGCCTGCAGCAATGTTACCGGTAATGATCCTAATGTGGTGCTACAGGAGTTTTTTGAGCATCTGGCAAAAAAGGATATTGACGGCGCTTCCAAATATGTGACATCAGATAGCAAGCCTACCATGCAGATGATGAAAAAGGGGTTGGATATGGCTGAAAAGACGAAGGACAGCGCGTTGCAGAACAACCCTATGAAAGAATTTGAAGATGTGGTGATAGAACATGCAAGGATAATGGGCGATTCTGCTTTGATAACAGTAAGAAGTAAAACCAATAAAAGACCCAACGCTGAGTTTAAGCTGATAAAGCAAAGCAATGGCTGGAAAGTAGATTTTACCATGGGCACGCTGATGCGCATGGGAGCAAAAGCTGCCGGAGAAACCAGCAGCCCCGATCTTACAGACATCGGAAGTATAGATAGCAGTGATATGAAAAAAGGAATGGAAATGGCAGACAGCATTTTAAAAAATATGGATCCCCAAATGCTGGAGGATATTCAGAAGAAACTGAAAAATATGAAATAACAGTGATGAAAAGATTAGTTGTATTAAAGGCCCTGGCGGTGATATTTTTGATTGCTTGTAACGCTGGCCCTGAAAGCGATGGCGCCGAAAATGACCTGGAGGCAGCAAGGAACTTTGTGCAGGCCGCCCTGAAAGGCAGATATGACAGGGCAGCTGATTATATGCTGCACGATTCTTTAAATGATGAAAGATTAGATGCCGTATCCAGAATGCAACTTTCCTCCGATGAAAAACAGGGGCTTTGGGATGCCAGCATCAATATTCACAACCGTAAGCTTATAAACGACTCTACAAGTATTATAGTGTACTCAAATTCTTTTCATAAAGAGAACCGCGATACGCTTAAAGTGGTAAAGAAGGAGGGCAAATGGCTGGTAGATTTCAAATACCTTTTTGATCATGAATAACAAGTACGAATTAAACACATACTTTTGCAGACTATTAAATTGTATAAATAACTAATTGAGCCTTATGTCAACTACTATCCAACATCCCTGGCACGGTGTGAGCTATGGTGCAAATGCCCCCGAATATGTAAATGCGGTTATCGAGATCCCCGAAGGTTCCAGATCCAAATACGAGATTGATAAGGAAACCGGCCTGCTGAAGCTGGATAGGGTTATTTATTCTTCTTTCCACTACCCCGTTAATTATGGTTTTATACCCCAAACCCTGGGGCAGGATATGGACCCTCTCGATATCCTGGTATTATGCTCACAAACGATCCGTTCACTTTGCCTGGTACAGGCCAAGGTAATTGGCAATATGCAAATGATTGACAGTGGTGAGCGTGATGATAAGATTATTGCGGTGGCCCTTAATGATCCCTCTGTAAGACAGTATGATAATATAGATGAACTGCCGCAGCACTTTTTACTGGAAATGCGCAATTTCTTTGAGCAGTATAAAGTGCTTGAAGATAAAAAAGTGGTAATAGATACCTTCCAGGACAAAGGAACAGCCCTGCCTATTGTTACAGAGGCTATTGAATATTATAAAGAAAAATACAGGAAATAATAGGGGCAAACAGCTATCTTATTAAGGGAATAAAAGGCCCTGTTTTTAAGGGTGCATGCAACCTTAGGTTAGCACAATGCTTCTTTTTAAATAAAGCAGCTAATATATAAAATCAGGATGTATTGAGGTCATTTGTAACAATAGTCGCCTTATTATTGTTAAGCCCGGCAATATCTGCCCAGCAAAATTTTACCCGTACCGTAAAAGAATATTACAGGGTAGACCCGTTTCATGGAAGTTTTTCAGCTTTTGTAAAGGCCCTCACCACAGATTCAGCATTATTAAAAAAAGAGATCCATAAGCAAACAGACTCTACAGGTTATTTTGTAAAGGGAGAATATGAAGTATTCAATCCTTTTAGCCTTGATGCCAATAAGGTAGAAATGATCTTTTATGAAAACGCTTACACCGCACAGGACAGTTTTCTTTTTAATTATTACACCTACCAGCTTACCGCTTATTTCCCTGACACTGAATTGACCCGTAAGGCTGTAAAGAAAGAATATGTGAAGTTGGGAAGAAAATTACGCAGGGATCTGTATCATGTGAAAACGAATACGCTTAAGGGGTATCAGAATATTGAGGATGGAGAAATTACTACCTATACCAATAGCAACTTTCCCCTTACCCCTGCTATCTTAAGCTGGCAAACACTTTCAAAATCCAGGCATTTAGGATTAACGTTGCTTATAAGGATAAAGCAGGAAAATAACTTTGCCTATCCGGTGAGCGGGTTGTCAGCAACTCATTTCTAAGCTGCAGTTGCCGGGATTATGCACGGGGTTTTAAGCGCATGCAATCAGAGGAAGCGCTTAATAAGCTTTAACGAATGTGTTCTTTTCCCGGTATCGGTATTTATGATCCCTTTGTTATCAATAACATCTATTCTTACTCTTCCTGCTGCATGAATTATTTTACCCAGCCCCGTTAATATACCTACGTGAACGATCTCTTCCTTATCATCAAAAAATGCCAGGTCGGCGGGAATTACTTTTTTCAATGAGGGAATGCCGGTTCCCTGCTGTGCCTGCTGCCGGGCATCGCGGGGAATAGGCACACCTATGAGTTTGTACATAGTTTGGCTGAAGCCGCTGCAATCCACGCCCAATATTGTTTTACCGCCCCAAAGGTAGGGTGCGTTCAGCCATTGCAAGGCATTAGCGATCAGGGTGGCCCGTTGATCTGTAATGCGGAGGGTATTAACAGGAGTGCCTTTAAAACTATATTCCCGGCCCGCTATACGCCCTTTTCCCTTTTTATACCGGAGTAGTGATGACCCTGCCGGGATGTGCATTTTTTGTCCGTTAAAGTTGATCTCATTTAAGAGTTTGGGTGCCAGCAAATGGCACTGCGGCAGCGCATCGCCGGCATCAGTTTCAGTAATGAGGCTGCAGGTTACCCAGCCTGTATATCCATCGTATAAGCTTTTCACCTTATACCAGTCATCCTTTTGCTGAAGTATTCTTACTGTTTCACCAAACAGTAGCTGATTGCTCAGTTCCCGCCGGTGATTGGGAGTTTTACGCACCGGCGCTGCAGGTACCGTAACTATACCATATTTTGCTGGATTCATATTGTAAATATAAGGATAAGAAGTTGCGGGTAATGATTTCAGGGTTTATAGGATATGCTGTTTGCCGGGTAATAAAAATTATGGAATTAATATGTATTTGCATCTAAGCTTTATAACTTTATCCATGTGAGTAAAGAGCTGTATAAGGATATAAACGATGGAGAATTGCTGCAGCGCTTCCGGCAAACTCAAAACAACGAGTGGCTGGGTATCTTATTGCAGCGTTATACCCTGTTGTTGTTTGGTGTATGTATGAAGTATTTAAAAGATGAAAATGAGGCAAGGGATTGTGTGCAGCAGATCTTTTTAAAAGTGATACAGGAAGTTTCTAAATATAAAATTGATTATTTCAAGAGCTGGCTGTACATGGTAGCTAAAAATCAGTGCCTCACCTTACTGCGGGATAAAAAGGGTAAAATACCTGTTGAGCTTACAGAAACCAACGGCCATTTTGTTCATGAAGAGCACAACCTGGAAAACGGTCCTGTAATAACAGATGATTTGCTTAAAGAGGCCCTGAACGGGTTAAATGAGGAGCAATATAAATGTGTAACTTTGTTTTACCTGCAAAAAAACAGCTATCAGCAAATAAGCGAGGTTACAGGATATTCACTGTTGAAAGTAAAGAGCCATATACAGAACGGTAAAAGAAACCTCCGGCTGCTTATTGAGAAAAAGGTCAAAGAAACTGATTCGGGCAATGCAAGATGATTTAAAAAACATATTATCCCAGCAGAACGGCAATATCAGCCAGGATCAGTTATTGAAATACCTGAAAAATGAGCTGAGCGCTGCCGAAAGTCATGAGCTGGAAAAGCAGGCGGCTGATGAGGGGTTTGAAAGTGATGCGCTTGAAGGATTGCAGGAGGTGGCGCATAGCGAAAAAATAGAGCTTATTGTAGATAGCCTCAACAGGGATCTTAAAAAGCGGACAGCCAAAAAGATCCATGCACGGGAAAGACGTCAGCTAAAACCCCAATGGTGGTTGTATTTTTCTATTCTGATCCTGTTGATATTAGTGGTGCTGGTTTATATATTGCTGCATCATAACATGAATGCTAAAATATAAGGGAAAAATATCTTTTTTCCTGCTTTTTCCCCGTCTTTTTTCTAGATGTGAAAAAAACTGTTTTTTTTCAGGCTGCATAGCGTCATTCCAATATTAATTTAATGTTAACACAAGGAATGGGGGTAAATATGTGTCAACTTTGCATCTGTAAACTTGATTATTATGCAATGGAAAACAATAACGACCAGCCTGGGTAACAGTGCCTATAGTTTATGGAATAATGGTCGAAAATTGCTTACGCTCGCTTACAGAAACCAGTCGGACCGTGTATATATCGAATCTGAGGACGGAGAAAAAAGGTCTTTTAAGTGCAGAAACAAAGGACTCCTTAAAAATAAGCTGGTTCTAGAAAATGAGTACGGAACAGATTTGGGAAAGCTGAAAAAAGAAGGAGGAAGAGCGTATATACTGATTGATCACAAAAAATACTATCTGAACTTTTTAACCAACAAAAGGGTTGAGATAATGCCAGAAGATACTGATAAGCCTCTTACGGTTTGCAGCCTTGACCTGGAAAATGCAGAAGCAAAAGAGGGCTTATTAATGGTACTCTGCTACTATTTGCTGGGTCATCCTCAAAAGCTGGCTGTTTAAAGCGCTTCAAAAATTGTTTTAGAAAAACTTTCCAGTGATGGGTCCCTGGCTCCCATCAGCAGGAGCACATTGCCTTCCTGTATATGAGATCTGGCGGCCTCTAAAAAATGGTTTCTGTCTTCTATAAAAAAGGCGTTTTTACCCATAGCTTTTATATCGTTCACCAGGTCTTCTGCAGAAATATCTTTGGTAGTAGTGCCGCCAGCATAAAAGATCTCACTCATCCATATTTCATCCTGGGGCCTCAGCGCTTCAGCAATTTCCTTTACAAAATCAGACCTTAAGAATTTTGTAGGTATATAGCCATGAGGCTGGAACCAGGCGATTACTTTATTGGCTACAGGCTGGCAGCTGCGGATAGCGGCAGCGCATTTCACAGGATTATGCGCAAAATCATCTACCACCCATACGCCGTTTTTATTGCCTAAAACCTGGCAGCGCCTGTAAATGCCTTCATAATGCTTTAATGCCTCGCTGGCTGTTTTTACAGGCACACCTGCCTGCACGGCTGCGGCTACTGCCGCTACGGCATTTTCCATATTATGACGGCCTGCTACATTCATTTCAAAATTCTCATTATTGATCGTAAAAGAAATATGGAAGCCTTTTTGCAGGAAGCCTCCTGCAAAAAATCCCGCGCCCGGTTTTTTGCCATCTGTTTCAAAATCATTTATGAGATTTACAGATAGTTTCCTTGAGTGCTCATTGGACTGGTTCACTATAAAGAGGCTGCTGTTATTTCTGAATGTTTCAAATATGTTCATCAGCTCATCCAGTTCTTTATGATCTTTTTCTATGTTCAGCAATATACCAATGGCAGGGTGATATTGAACAATAGAACCATCACTTTCATCAGCTTCAATTACCAGCCATTCGCTGCTGCCTACAAAAGCATTGCCTATCTTCCCTTTTTTAATGAGGCTTACCAGGCCAGCTCCACTTATAATGGATGGAGATAGACCGGCATAAGTCATAATATCAAACAGCATGGCTGTGGTAGTGCTTTTACCACTGGTCCCGCCTATCGCTATTGTTTTTTTGCTGGCTGCTATTAAAGCCAGCAGCGCTGAGCGTTTAATAACAGGGATGCCCAGCTCCTTTGCCTTTTTAATTTCAATAACGGTATCTTCAATTGCGGTGGAAGCTACTACCAGGTCTGTTTGTGGGGTAATGCCGCTGCCATCCTGCAGGTAGCATGTAATGCCTTCGGCTTCCAGCTTCTCTTTGATATCGCCGGCCTTGCCTTCGTTAAAGAAACGGTCGCTGCCGCTAACGCTCATGCCTGTTCCCTGTAAATATTGCGCAATAGCGCTCATACCCGCTCCCGCCACACCTATAAAAAAAGGTGCTTTTATATTTTGTAGATTGATGTTCATGCTTATAAATGATTGAAGCAAATGTGCAAAGAAATTTTGCAATAATCGTGTACAATATCTAAAAAATCTATATTTGCCAAATTCAACAGTTACTATGAGCAATAATTTTAACCCGGACAAACAGCATACTTTAAAAAAATCAGTAAGCATCAGCGGCACAGGCCTGCATACAGGTATCCTGGCCGATGTTACGCTTAAACCGGCTAATGCAGGTTTTGGGTTCCAGTTTCAAAGAGTGGACCTGCCCCATAAACCGGTTATTAAGGCTGATTGCGACCTGGTAACAGATACCAGCCGCGGTACCACGCTTGAAGCCAATGGTGCTAAAGTAAGTACGGTGGAGCATCTGCTGGCGGCCCTTGTAGGTATGGGCATAGACAACTGTCTGATTGAAATTAACGGGCCGGAAGTGCCGATCATGGACGGAAGCTCCATGCCGTTTATTGAGATTATTGAAGAAGTAGGTATTGAAGAGCAGGACGCTGCCAAAGCATGGTATTCTATTGATGAAAACCTGTACCTTACGGATGAGGGAAAAAGGGTGGAAATGGTAATCATGCCTGCCCGCGAGTACCAGATCACAACGCTTATTGACTTTAATTCGCCGGTATTGGGGACCCAGCATGCTGAGCTGAAAACCATGAGAAATTTTAAGGAAAAGATATCCACCTGCCGCACTTTTTGCTTTTTGCATGAGCTGGAAATGTTGCTGGAGCATAACCTGATCAAGGGCGGTGATGTTAATAACGCGATCGTGGTGGTTGATAAGCCTGTAGGTGAAGAAGAGCTTGATCGGTTGAAAAAAATATTCAAGAAGGATAATATTGAGGTGAAGAGCGAAGGTTATCTGAATAACCTTGAGCTGCGTTATCCCAACGAGCCGGCAAGGCATAAACTGCTGGACATTATTGGCGACCTGGCCCTGATAGGTTACCCGGTTAAAGGGCGTGTTATAGCCAACCGCCCGGGACATAGTACCAACGTAGCTTTTGCCCGGATGATTAAAAAGCATATCAAAGCTAATAAGCATATTAAGGATGTGCCCAATTATGATCCTGCTGCGCAGGCTGTTTACGATCTGCAATACATCGAAAAAACATTGCCGCACCGTTTCCCTTTTTTGTTGGTGGATAAGATCATAGACCTAACAGACGAGAAAATAATAGGGATAAAGAATGTTACTTTCAACGAGTGGTTCTTCCAGGGGCATTTCCCCAACAACCCGGTAATGCCGGGCGTGCTGCAAATAGAGGCCCTGGCACAATGCGGTGGTATTCTGGCTATTAACATGGCAGGGGAAGGGCAGTACGATACCTATTTTCTTAAAATAGACAATTGCAAGTTCAAGCAAATGGTGCGTCCGGGGGATACCATGATCCTGAAAATGGAGCTTACCGCACCTATCCGCCGAGGTATTTGCGAAATGCGCGGAACAGTATATGTTGGTAATAAGGTGGCTACCGAAGCTGATTTAGTGGCACAGATCGTAAAACGCTGACGCTGATGAACGGGAGGCTCTTTTCAGAAATATAAAAATTTAGCTATGAAGTTTGGGTATATAATACTTGGTGCATTGCTGATAGCTGGTTTTATTTCCTGTAAAAAGGATAAAACCGATGATTCGGTTGAAGGCAGGTTCCAGGGAAACTGGATAGAAAGCAGTGCTAAAAAGGTAACGCTGGTAGTTAGCAAAGATCCTGGCGGAGATGCCAATACCCCTAACCTGTTTTTACACTTTGGGTCTACAGGCTATCCGTTTGTTTACAGGTTCAACAGCTCCGGGGACTCCATTTATTTATCCTCTTCTGAAGGGCTTAACAAACCGTATAAAATCACCTTTGCAGAAAAGTCGTTTACCATAAAAAAATTCCATTCAACCCTGCCGGATTTGGAGCAACTTACATTCAATAAAATAAATTAATGCCCTGCCTGCTATAACCCGCTGCAACGGGGTTCTCACTACATATTCACATTTCAATTTAAAGCCGGATAAACGCTCATTTTTCCGTAAATTTGCCCATTGTCATAAAGGCATCATTTTTACGTATTTTAAAGAATTATGAGCGAAGAAATAAAGGAAGTTGAAGTTGTTGAAACACCCGCTTACGGCGCGGATAGTATTCAGGTTTTGGAAGGGCTGGAAGCGGTACGTAAACGCCCGGCCATGTATATCGGTGATATTGGTATAAAGGGCCTTCACCACCTGGTTTATGAAGTAGTAGATAACTCTATTGATGAAGCGCTTGCAGGCCACTGTAAAAATATAGATGTTACCATTCATGAGGATAATTCGATCTCCGTTCAGGATGATGGGCGTGGTATTCCTACAGGTATCAATAAAAAAGAAAATAAATCGGCGCTGGAAATTGTAATGACCGTATTACACGCCGGTGGTAAGTTTGATAAAGACAGCTACAAGGTTTCAGGGGGGTTGCATGGTGTGGGCGTGAGTTGCGTGAACGCTTTAAGCACCCGTATGGTTACTACCGTGCAGCGTGAAGGAAAGATCTTTGAGCAGGAGTACCATATTGGTGTGCCGCAATACGATGTGAGGGAAATAGGCGTTTCAGATAAAACCGGCACTCATCAGCATTTCTGGCCGGATAACTCTATTTTCATTGTTACTGAATATAAGTTTGATATACTGGAGGGAAGGCTGCGTGAACTGTCTTACCTGAACAGGGGCATCCGCATTACCCTTACAGATCTCAGGGAAAAGAACGAAAACGGGGAAGTGCTTAGCAAAACTTTTTACAGCGAAGGCGGTATTACCGAATTTGTGGAAATGCTGGATAAAAGCGCAGGTCGTACTCCTTTAATCCCTAATGTATTAAGCGTAGACGGGCATGATGAAAACACCAATGTTGCCGTAGAAGTAGCGCTTACTTACAACGATTCGTTCAGTGAGCATATTTACTCCTATGTAAATAATATTAATACTATTGAAGGCGGTACGCATGTTACCGGTTTCAGGCAGGCGCTTACAAGGGTATTTAAAAACTATGGTGATAAGAACGGCTTCTTTGAAAAAGCCAAAGTTTCGATAGAAGGTGATGATTTCCGTGAAGGGCTAAGCGCTATCATTTCGGTAAAAGTGCCGGAGCCCCAGTTTGAAGGGCAAACCAAAACCAAGCTGGGTAACAGCGAGGTAAGTGGTGTGGTACAAACTACCGTAGCCCGTGTGCTGGAAGTATTTTTAGAGGAGAATCCCAAAGACGCTAAAAACATCATCAATAAGGTGATCCTTGCGGCCCAGGCAAGGGCTGCAGCAAGGAAAGCAAGGGACCTGGTACAGCGTAAATCTGTTTTGAGCGGTGGCGGCTTACCAGGTAAGCTGGCGGATTGTTCAGACCGTGACCCGGAACGTTGTGAGCTTTACCTGGTAGAGGGTGACTCCGCTGGTGGTACGGCCAAGCAGGGCCGTGACAGGAGCTTCCAGGCTATCCTTCCGCTGCGTGGTAAGATCCTGAACGTGGAAAAAGCAATGGAGCATAAGATCTATGAGAACGAAGAGATCAGGAATATTTATACGGCCCTGGGTGTAACTGTAGGCACGCCTGAGGATCCTAAAGCGTTAAATCTTATAAAGCTCCGTTACCATAAGCTGATCATTATGACGGATGCCGATGTGGATGGAAGCCATATTGCCACACTTATATTAACCTTTGTTTTCAGGTATATGAAAGAGCTGGTAGAGCAGGGGTATGTGTACCTGGCCCAGCCGCCGTTATATCTTATCAAAAAAGGGAAAGAATCGGCTTATGCCTATAATGAAGAGCAACGCAAGGCATTGGTAGAAAAGCTTGGTGCAGGAAGAGAAGATTCTGTAAATATCCAGCGATATAAAGGTTTGGGTGAGATGAATGCCGATCAGCTTTGGGAAACCACTATGGACCCGGATCGCCGTACTTTAAAGCAGGTAACTATAGAAAGCGCTGCCGAAGCCGACCGCGTTTTCAGCATGTTAATGGGAGATGAGGTAGCACCCCGGCGGGACTTTATTGAAACCAATGCCAAGTACGCCAAGCTGGATATATAGTGCAAGTCAGGGCTTTATATACTCCCTGATGTATTGAAATAGTTGTTCCTCTGCAGGACTTTCAGGCTTTTGTTTTTCTGCAACATACTTTTTGTAAAAAACAGTTGCCTGGGTTTTATCCTTTAAATACATATCATACACCCGGGCTTTATAATATAAGTCGGTAGGATGGTGAAAAATAAAATAAGAGCTATCGTATTGCGCGATAGCTTTTTTATATTCTTTAGTTGCTTCGTAATTATCGGCCTTACTTCTGAAGTAGATAACAGCTGTTGATACCAGGTTTTGTTGCAGGCACTCATCTAACAGCAGGTTACTTTTGGTATAGTTTTTCTGTTGAGCATAACATTGTGCGGCACAATAAGTCAGCGATTCGTTTTTCATATTGTTCAGTTCCATCCAGTCGCAAAGAGAAAGACATTTGTCAATTTGTTTCGTGTTTAAATAAGCATAGGCAAGATCAGTATAGGCCAGTGGCTCAGTTGCAGAATCTTTCAGCAGTTGCTCACCCCAGAAAATCACCTCTTTATATTTAGCGTCTCTTGCGCTGTAATTAATTTTCCTGGCAATCACATCTGTGTTTGTTGAATCTGTTTTCAGGTAGCTGTTAATAACAGCTATAGCTTTATCCCTTTGCTTTTGTAAGCTCAGCCCGCTTGAATAGCGCAGCACTGCGTCAGGCGCCTGTGGGCTTATCTGGTATGCTTTTCCGGTATAAGCAAATGCGGAATCGCTCATTTCCAGAATGCTGAACATGGAGGCTGCATACAGCCAGTATTTATATTGACCAGGTTGAATCTGGGTGAGATTTTTGTAAAATTGAAGTGCCTGAACATATTTCTTCATTTTTTGATAAATAATGCCAAGGTATAAATTGGCCTGCAGGTTATCCGGCTCTTTTTCATTCAGTTTTTGATAAACAGCAAGCGCATTCTTCCCATCGCCATTCATGTAATAGCAATATCCCAGGTTCAGCAGATACTCTTTATTGTAGCTTCCCGGTTCAACTGTTTTCAGCCAACTTACTGCTTTGGCGTATTCCTGTATTTGCAGATAGTGTTGCAGGCTGTCAGTGCTATTTCCCTGGGCACTTGCTGTATTAAGCGTCAAAAATAATAATATGTTGATTGTCAAATACTTAATCATTATTTTTTGATTTATTAAATACTAAATTGCTTACAATATAACTATTTATTTAGTTATATTGTATCTATTTTGTCGAATATTTCCGCTTTCTTTTAACTAAATCCCTTAATTTCATTTTTTCTTAATCAAAAAAACTATAGCTATGGCAGATGCAACACTTACAGCCTACAATGTAAAAACCAAAGAGAAGAATGTGCCTATCCAGGACGCCGTGATATCAAGAACAGCTAAAGGCGGCTATATTGCAAAAGGACATGATGGCAAAGGAAACAAATTAACAGCTCTTTTAGGAGAAGCAAAGGCGCTTGCTGCTATTCAGGCCGGTTTGGCAAAACAAGACTGGTAGAAGATTTTTAATTGTCGCAATTAATATGAACCCTGCCATAAGGCGGGGTTTTTGTTGTGCACACAAATGTTTCGGGTGACCCTGTTTTTTAGTTAAGAATACATATTGCTTAATAGTTCCCCACTGCTCAATAAAATCCCGGAATCTTTTAAAAAAGCTTCAGATGGAAAATGAAAGTCAAAAAGTTCTTCAAATATCCGAGGCCAGGCTCCCTGCCCTTGGAGAAGGGGTTAGGGGTGAGGTTTGACCAAAAGATGTATTCCGGGGTTTTAGAATACGGTTTAAAATTTAAAACCATTTCATAGAAGAGCAATTGTATGGTTTTATTGAAACTGATGAACATTTTGCTGAGAAAATTTCCTTGCTTTTTGTAATATATTCAATATAAATAGATTGTATACAGCCGGATTCAAGGGTAAAAGTATTGCCGGGGTATTTTGCAAACGATTGCGTAGTTTTTTCGGTCAAAACCATTTGTAGTGGATATTTTAGCATCGAATTTATAAACCGAAAAAAGCAATTGCCAATGAAATACTTGTTTTGTATGTGCACTTTTATGTGCCTGTTTTTACTGTCGGCCCAGGGTCAAACCAAAAATATTACCGGTAGAGTATTAGATGAAATGGACAAACCTTTGCAGGGCGTATCCGTATCGCTGGAAGGCGGCACTGCTGCTGCTCAAACCAATGAGCAGGGTGAATTTAATATTGTTGTTCCGTCAGATGGAAAAATTGTCCTGGTTTTTAGCTATGTTGGCTTCGAGTCTCAGACCTTACAGGTTGTGGGTAATACAGCCACTGTTAAGCTGAAGAGAGTTATTGCCGATGCGGGAGATGAAGTGGTAGTAATCGGCTACCAGACGGTAAAGCGGAAAGACCTTACCGGCGCTGTATCTTCTGTTTCCGGGAAAGAGGTGGCAGCGGTACCCGTGGCCAATGCCGCGCAGGCATTGCAGGGCAAACTGCCGGGTGTAAATGTAACCACCCAGGACGGGCGCCCGGATGCCAGCATTGCCATTCGTGTAAGAGGTGGCGGCTCCATTTCACAAAGCAATGAGCCCTTATATATAGTAGACGGTTTCCCCGTTTCTTCAATAAGCGATATCCCGCCGGGTCAGATCGAAAGCATAGATGTATTGAAGGATGCATCGTCCACTGCAATCTATGGTGCCAGAGGTGCTAACGGGGTTATTATTGTGACCACCAAAAGTGGTAAAAGCGGGAAAGTGACCGTTACCTACGATGGCTATTTGCAGAGCAACCAGCCAACTAAATACCTCGAAACCATGAATGCCTATGATTATATTGCCTATAACTGGGGCTATGCCAAAGCCATAAGCAATAACTATGCAACCGCATGGGAAAAGTTGTGGGCAATTGGCGCGTCTGCTTCAGCTTATAATAACAGTGCAGGAATAGATCATTATAAATCAGTGGGCGCCAATAACTATGCACGCGAGGCGTACAAAGCTTCAATGTCACAAAGCCATAATGTAAGCCTTACAGCAGGCAATAACCTTACCCGGGTGCTGGTAGCATTAAACTATATTGATAATGATGGGATGAAGATCAACTCATGGTTTAAGCGATACAATGCCTCTGTAAAGCTGGATCAGAAAATAGGACAGAAACTGGATTTTTCTCTGGATACCCGGTACACTAACATCGATGAGATGGGAAATGAGGGGACCACAAATGGCCGGGGGTCTATATTGTCATCGGCGTTTCAGTTCAGGCCTATTGCAACAAGCGATGTTTTAGGAGAGCTGGATGACACCAAGAACACACAACTGGGACTTTATGATTATGTATTGCAGGATATGTTTAATCCGGTTGCAAGAATGAGGGATTATTTCCCGGGATCAACTAACCGTGCATTGCGTGCTAATACAGGATTAACCTGGAGGATCATTAATGGATTAACGGCACGTTCGGAGCTGGGCTTAAATTCTTATTGGAACCGTGGTAAATCCTGGTCGGGCGCTATTTACAATAATTATATCAATGCTGCCACTGGTGAGAAAACTTTTTCCGGTAATGCATCTATTGCGAGCGCAGAAGGGTGGAACCTGCGCTGGGCCAATACGCTGGCTTATAAGGTTCAGGGCCTGGGAGAGGCGCATAACCTGGATGTATTGGCAGGCCAGGAAGTAATGAATTCCGGTTCCGAAAGTACTACTATGTGGGGTAATAGATATCCTGTATCTTATGATGCCGAGCGGGCTTTCGGTATGATGCATATGTACTATAGCGGAGATAACATTGTAAATCATGGAATGAGCTCTACAATCGGAACTCCCAATAGACTGAATTCTTATTTTGGAAGACTGAACTATTCTCTGTTGGATAAATATTTGTTTACAGCTACTTTCCGGGCTGATGGTTCCTCACGTTTTGCACCAACCCACCGCTGGGGTTATTTCCCTGCAGCGGCTTTTGCATGGCGCCTGTCTGATGAGAAGTTCCTGAAAGATGTGAACTGGATCAACAGCCTCAAAATGCGCCTGTCCTACGGTACAGTAGGTAACGATGGTATCAGTGCCAATTTGTGGAGAATGAGCTGGACCGTTCCTAATAATCCAGCAAAATACTCAATAAGTGAAGTAATGCAGAATTACTATGAACCCAACTCCACATTGGCAAATGGTAACCTGAAATGGGAAACTACCATTACCCGGAACCTGGGGATAGACTATTCATTTTTTAAGAACAGGTTATTTGGTTCTATCGACATCTATAAAAATTCTACCAAAGACCTGCTGATGATCACTCCAATTTCTGCGATCAGTGGTTTTACGGCTACTTATGATAACGTAGGAAGCACCAGCAATAAAGGAGTTGAAGTTTCTGCAGGGGTAGCCATCATCCGTAAAAAAGATTTTAACCTGAATGCTAATCTTAATGTGAATGTGAACCGTGGAAAAGTAGATGAGCTGGCCCCTGGCATTAATGGATTATATAAAACACAATGGGGCAGCTCTATGACACAACCTAATACGGGTGATTATATCCTCAAAGAAGGACAGCCGGTAGGACTGGTGCGTGGCTATACGTATGATGGATGGTACACTACCGATGATTTTAACTATGCTAATGGTATTTATACACTGAAGCAGGGTGTGGCCGATATTGCATCCGGCATAATAGGTACGGTATATGGCACCACTGCTAATAAACCAGGCGGACAGGTAGCCTATCCCGGGGTGATTAAATTTAAGGACATAGATGGTAATGGTATTATTAATGAAGCGGATGTTGATATTATCGGAGACATGAACCCCAAGCATACCGGCGGTTTTAATATCAATGGTAATTTTAAAAACCTCGACTTTGCGTTAAACTTTAACTGGAGCTACGGCAACCAGGTGTACAATGCCGAATATCTTGCCGCTTTTTATGGCAGCAAGGAAGATGGATTGTACAGGAACAGGCTGAATTATTTGTCAACAGCCTACCGTATCTATGATGTACAGAACGGCCAGCTGGTAAATGTGACAGATCCCACGGCTTTAAATGCCTTAAACGCCAATGCCACTGTATTTCTGCCTTATCATGAAAACCCGGTAGTATCAACACTTGGCATACAGGACGGCTCCTTCCTGAGGCTCAATACCGTTACATTAGGATATAGTCTTCCCCAACAATGGATGTCCAGGGCTGGGTTCAAAAATGTGAGGGTATATGCTTCTGTTTACAATGCGCTGCTCTTTACAAAGTACCAGGGGTTAGATCCGGAAGTAAGCACTAATTTGAACCAGGGCGGTGCCCAATATCCAACACCAGGCTTAGACTGGGGTGCTTACCCTAGAGCAAGGTCGTTCACCTTTGGTTTAAATATCCAGTTATAATCTCATAAAAAAATTACGAATGAAAAAGATTACTATATATATACTGGCTCTTTTTGTGATAACTATTGCCGGCTGTAAAAAGAGCTTTCTTGATGTGTCATCTCCTTCGGCTGTTGACCAGCAATTTGTTTTTTCCTCACCTGAAGAAGCTTATAAAGTGATGGTAGGTTGCTATGAAATATGGCGGGGAGCTAATAACTCATTATTCTACGATTTGGATGTGGTAGGTTCCGATGCAGAAACACATCCTGAAAGCTATGATGCACAAACCAGGCATATTCCCGAAGGGCTTTATGCCAGTGAGCTTTCAATAAATTTTTCAGATGCAGTAAATACATGGGCCAGTTTATACAGGGTAGCTAACAGGGCCAACCTGATCATGGAAGCCATTGCCGATAAAGCAGAATATAAGCAGGCGGTAGCAGGTGGCACAGGAAATGGCTGGACACAGCTATATGGGGAAGCTGCTATTTTCAGGGCTTACTCTTATTTTAACCTGGTTCGTTATTTTGGAGATGTGCCTTATTTTGATGTTCCTATCTATAACCTGAGCCAGACAGACAGTGCAGCACTTACTTCAAGAGATGTGATCTATGATAAGGAGCTGGAAAATCTTAAAAAAGCGGAACCTCACATGTACCGCCTGGGAGAAGGGGGTATTACCGCAGAACGGTTCTCAAGAACTTTTTGCCAGGGTCTTATTGGTAAGATGGCTTTATTTGCCGGCGGATTCAGCTTGCGCCGTACCGATTTTAATTACAGTGGTGTTCAGTTTGAACAAAAAGGAACTGAAAAGTGGAATGCTAAATATGTACGCCGTACCGACTATAAAAAATATTATGAGGTGGCTAAAACCTATCTCAAAGCCTGTGTTGAAAACTCCGGATCGGCTTACCTGATCACAACCGACCCACGGGGAGCCGGATACAATAACCCCTTCCAGTATAACTTTCAGTATAATATGAACCTGCAGGTTAGTCCCGAATCTTTATATGAGGTGGGAGAAACACAGGGCCAGTTTTCTGAAAGACCTTATGCGTTTGGCCGGCCTTCTGATGGCGGAAGCTCCAATGCTTTCCCTTGTAAATCTTATGGCCAAAGCAGGATGTTCCCGGTATTTTATTATGGGGATTACGATCCTGCCGATCTCAGGCGCGATGTAACAGTAACTGTTAGTTCCAATTCAGGCGCGGCCTCAGAAACAATTATCAGCTTTGCTCCCGGCTCCCGTAGTGCAGGAGGATTGTCTAGTAATAAATGGGATGAAAGCCGCATGTCAAAGCCTTATACTGCTTCGCAACGAAACTCAGGTATTAACTGGCCCCAGATGCGCATGGCAGATGTAATATTAATGCTGGCAGAAGTATATGCAGAGCTGGGAGATGAGGGATCGGCAAGAACCGAGCTCACAAAAGTAAGGGCAAGGGCTTTTAAGGCTGCTGACCAGGCAACCAAAGTTACGGGTTACATAAGCAGCCTCGCCGGCGATGCACTGAAAGAAGGTATACAGCAGGAGCGTAAATTAGAATTTGCCGGAGAAGGATATAGAAGATATGACCTCATCCGTACCGGTAAGCTGCCCGAAAAAATAAAGCAGGTGCGCGATCTGCAAAAGGCAATGATTGAAGGATTACAATCCAGGGGTTATTATACTTTCCCTAATGGCAATACTATTTCCAGCTATATTTATGTGAAGAAAATGAATGCTGCCGATGTGGGAATGACCAAAATGCTGACCACGGAATGCGATGTTACCGAAGCCGATCCCACTCACCCGCTGAAGTTTCCCGGGTGGCGCGGGAACTGTGATTTGTGGAGCAATTATCCTGCAACAAGCGGCAACCGCAACCTGGCTATCAAAGGACTGTTTAAGTATATTGATCCTAACGGGTTAGAGGCTGCTGCCCTGGTAGCTGCGGGGTATGTAAAAACAGCATGGGGCGCAACTATACTTTCTTATAAAGATCAATACAGTAACAATATATTTAAAGGGTACCCCGATGACTTTGTTGCAGCCGGCGTACCTCCGCGTTATTTACTGCCATTGTCATCAGAAACTATTTCAAAATCCAACGGGCTCATAACCAACGGATATGGGTTTGCACAGAAATAGTCCCGGTTAAAGTATAGCTGGAACATAAACAGAGGCGCCGGGGCGTATGGCTAAAGAGAAGCCATCCCGGCGCCTTTTACTTTTTATATTATGAACGATTGCCTGAAAAAATATGCCGTATTATTGCTCATGCTGGTGATAC
Source organism: Niabella sp. (assembly GCA_027493055.1). GTDB lineage: Bacteria > Bacteroidota > Bacteroidia > Chitinophagales > Chitinophagaceae > Niabella. Next base: position 59,663 of record JAPUDO010000031.1, read on the forward strand.
ATTGTATGCTTGCCCATCATGTATATGCCCAGCAGGAAGTACCAGTAAAAAAAGAATGGCTGTTGTATGATCTCTTATCTGCAAAGGATAATCCTTTAAAGTTAACAGGAAATCCCTTGCCAGTTTATGATAGCGTGTGGAAGGCCGTTTCTTTTAATGGGATAGGCGATGGATTATTTTATGATAGCATTTCGCTATATGGTTTAAAGAACTTTACCCTGGAGGCAATTGTCAGGCCTGATAGCGGCGGTAATTTTGAGCAGCGTTTCTTTCATACAGGAACAATCAGGGATGACAGGATATTGCTTGAACTCCGATCCACCCGCAGAGGTTGGTACCTGGATGCTTTCCTGAAATCGGGCGATCAGAAAATAGCCATGATTGACTCCTCAAAGGTGCATCCGTTTCATAAATGGTATCATGTTGCATTGGTAATGAACGGAGATACGGCTACTTCTTATGTTAACGGAATAAAGCAATGTTCATCAGTTGTGTCATTTCAGCCCTTGGGCTCCGGTCATACATCTTTAGGTATGAGGCAGGATCTGAGGTCGTGGTTTAAAGGGGCGATCTATAAAATAAGTATTACGCCCCGTTCTTTAAAGCCGGGCTATTTTGAAAAAAGTAAATATATTCCTCATGCTCAGTAAAATGATATTAATCAGAGAGCGCTGTGTGAGGCGTCCTCGTGCATTGTTTTCACTTAACTATTCTTGCTGTACGAGGCGTCTTCGCCTCGTACCTTTATGTTGTCGCCTCCTGGCGATGGATATACGCATGAAAGGGAAATTTATGTTGTACTCAAACCCGGTGGCTTTGAAAAAAGTAAATAGATTTCCCCTGCTCAATAAAATTATAGTAATCCCGACATTTGTAGGGCTTTCCCTCTTTTCCAAAGCGCAGGATAAGGCATTACTGAATGAAGCGGCCGAAGCCATGAAAAGCGCTACCCGGTTTATGGTAGAAGAGGTGAGCACCAATGGCGGATACCTGTGGTATTATAAAAAAGATATGAGCCGCCGCTGGGGGGAAATGGAGGCGTATAAAACCATGATATGGCTGCAGCACCCCGGCACAGTAAGTATGGGACATATTTTCCTGGATGCTTATAAAGCTACGGGAGATAACTACTATTATGAAGCTGCCCGGAAAGCCGCCAATGCCATTATATGGGGGCAAAGCCATGAGGGCGGATGGAATTATATGGTTGATTTTGCCGGTGACCGCTCCCTGAAACAATGGTACAGCACTATCGGCAAAAATGGCTGGAGGCTGGAGGAGTTTCAGCATTACTATGGTAACGCTACTTTTGATGATGATGTAACTTCTGATGCTGCGCGCTTCCTGTTAAGGATGTACCTTGAAAAGCTGGATCCGGCCTATAAGCCTGCTTTAGAAAAAGCCATCGGGTTTATACTCAGCAGCCAGTATCCTAACGGAGGCTGGCCACAGCGTTATCCTTTAAAGTACGATTTTCAAAAACAGGGGCACAGGGATTATTCTTCCTTTTACACTTTTAATGACGATGTAATTGCAGAAAATGTAAACTTCCTTATTCAATGCTACCAAACCCTGGGCGAAGAGCGGTTCTTAGAGCCCATTCGCAAAGGTATGTATTTCTATTTGCTGTCGCAGGATAGCTCAGGTGCATGGGCACAGCAGCTCGATTCCAATATGCATATTGCAGGAGCAAGAACCTATGAGCCTGCAGCATTGCTGCCATCCACTACCTGTGAGAACGCTTTTTTACTGCTGAAATATTATCAATATACCGGCGATAAAAAATTTATACAGGCGGTACCCCGGGCTATAAGCTGGCTTGAAAGGACAGCATTGCCGGAAAAGCAGAAAGAAGGGAACCGTACGCATCCTACTTTTGTTGAGCCCCGAACCAGCAAACCCTTATATGTGCACCGAAAAGGGTCTAACGTTGTAAACGGAAAATATTATTTTGATTATGACGATAAAAATCTGCTGGCTCACTATGGCGGTAAACATGGCGTGCCGCTGGAGGCATTAAAAAGGGAATATAGCCGCCTGTTATCTCTTGATACAGATGAAGTAACTAAAGATTCGCCGTTTATCCCCGAAATGTTTACCGGCGATAAGCTGCCCCAGCAATATATTGATCTGAGACGCTATAAGCTGGATGATGTAACAGACACGCTTAGCGTGAAGCGGGTGATAAAGGCGCTGGATTCTCAAAACAGGTGGCTAGTAAAACAAGCTATGATCAGTAATCCTTACATTGGGGATGGTGAGCCGGGCGCTTCTACTTTACAGTATGCTACCACCATGGTAGGTGATGCAACCGATACTTCTCCTTTCATGGATATGAGCGAAGCGGAGTATATTTCAACAGCTGCTTTTATCAGGAATATGCGTACACTGATAGGATTTATGAATGCTTCTAAAGAAAAAGAATAATGAAGAAACTGTTACCATTGCTTTTTGCCTTTGTTTTGCTGGTTCTGGTTTGGGAACCAGGCTATGCCCAGCATCATACCCTTAACCGGGATATAAAATTTAATAACGGCCGGCTGTTTTATAAGAATAAAGAGATAAAGCTTGGGCCCCATGCTTTTTATATTGATGCACAGCTTACAGATGAAGAGGTAAAACAATACCAGTATGTTTATAACTCCATAAACGAAGCTTCGCGGCATTTAAACAACGGAACAGAAACCAATCCCATGGTGCTTTACATAGCGCCTTATGTATATTGGATAGATGACCCTGATGATCCCGCGGTGCGGGTAACCAAAACAGAAAGATCAACGCCGTTTGGCCTGGAAATTAAGTGCAACTGGCTGAAATTTTTTGGTTTGTCAGATCATGCAGCAGACGTAGTATTGGCCTGTAACCGGGGACAAACCATCGGCGCCAAAGGAAATTTTACCATGCTTAACATTGATGGCGATGGCGCTGCCGCCGAAAACATCACCTTTGGAAATTATTGCAACGTTGATCTGGAATATCCTTTAAAACCCGCTCTTGGCAGGAAAAAAAGAGCATCGGCCATTGTACAGGCACAGCTGGTTTTTTGTAATGGCGATAAAATACTGGTGCGCAATACCAGGTTCATCAGCCGGCTCAACCTGTGCCCTTTTATTGGCGGTAAACGTACTTTATTTGATCGCTGCCATTTTGAATCAACTGATGATGCCCTGAACGGGCGGGCTGTGTACCTCAACTGTACATTTGACTTTTATAGCGGTAAGCCTTTCTGGGGTACTTCAGGTGCAGGGGCTGTTTTTCTGAATTGTGATATCCGGTCATTTACAAACGGGGAACAGTATTTTGTGAAAAGCGGCGGACAGGTAGCTGTGGTTGATACAAGATTTTCTTCCACATCACTTACTTATATTGGCTGGAAGGACAAAACGCCTCCCGAAACGCGCAATTATGCTTATAATGTTTCTTTAAACGGGAAGCCGGTAGTGATTGATTCGCGCAATGCTATGACAACGGTTAATATGAAGGATAAGCAAATCCTCAATGCCTATCGCCTGGTGTATAATGGAACCGTTTTATACAATACCTATAACTTATTAAAGGGCGAAGATGACTGGGACCCGATGGGCATAAAGAATAAGGTACTTGCTGCAGAGAAAGCAAACGGGCAGCAATATACCAATATGCCCATTCAATTATTAGTAGTGCCGCCCCGGGAAAATATTGAAACAGGAAAAGATCATTTGGTGTTAAAAACTGTTGCCAGGGAATGGGGAAGTGATAAAGCAGCGGTCAGCAACCTGAAGTGGACAATGGAACAGGAGGCAGATCCTACAGCTTCCCTCTTACCCGGTGAGGGCGAAACCTGCATAGTGAAGCCTCTTAACAATAGTAATGAGGTGAAAAAGGTTTATGTGGTAGCAACGGCCCCTTCAGGATTAGAGGCAGTGGGAGTAGTGCATATTTCCCCGCCCATATTACCTGCGCCGGGTTTTAAAGTGGGCCCCTCCATCTATAAAAGCAGTAACGGAACCTTAAACGTAGATTATGTATTAAACGCAAACTTTAAAGACCGGTCGGAGATTACCTGGTATCGCTGTACAGATCAAGGGGGCGCTAATCCTGTTGAAGTGGCAGTAACAAGATTTGGTGAGCCGAAATTAACATACCAGCTTACTGCGGCGGATAAGGGTTGTTTTATTATGGCCGAAGTGAAGCCTGCTCATATTCGTAGCTATTTGGGAGCAGCACAATCTGCAATCACATCTGAAAAGATCAATGGTGGGGATATACAATTGCCTGCCGGTTTTTTAAATGTTGATATGAAAAATATGTCCGTGAAGAACCAGTACCAGCTGGTACCTGGTTTCTTCACATGGGATAGCTTTGCCCCTGATGATACCAGGGAGTTTAACTGGAAAGCAGATACTACCAAAAATGCATGGTATTACGGAATTGGTACCGATGGCGCAGCAGCTGATACAGGATGGGTACAGGCTGTACAGGGAGCGCGGCTTCGCTATACGCCGGTGGGTAATAAGTTCAGTAATATGAAAGTTAGCTTTACAGCTGTTCCTGCAAAAACTGCCGGCCAGGGATTTGGCAGCGCCAGGGCGCAGTACCTGGATGTGTTTATAAAATTTGATACCCAAACCCTGACCGGGTATGCGCTTAGGATTATACGTACGGTAAAATATGGCAATGCAGTTGATTTTGTGCTGATGAAATATGAGAATGGGGTGGCATCTCCGGTAAGCGATCCGGTTTCTGCTACCTGCTTCAGGCCGGATTGCGATATTACCCTGGAAGTATCCGGCAGTGTTTTTAAGGTTCATGCAGAGAATCAGAAAAAACATCTTTCAGAACCCGCTGATGCGGGGCTGGTGAAAGTAGTTGATCTGCAAACTAACATAGAGGGGAATGATTTTGGCGGGTTTGGTTTTCAGCATACCGGAACAGTAGGGGCAGGAGCCACTTTGATAAAGAATTTAAAAATTAAATGGGAGTGAAAGAAATGACCCCTTTTTACTGAAAGTATAAATTTATTAATATCCAGATATGCGAAACCTGTATCTTAAAACCTTATTAGCAGGACTGCTTTTCTTTACTTTAGGAAGCAACAGCAACGCCCAGACAGCAGCGGCAACATACAACAATCCGGTGTTAGGCGGCGATTATCCCGATCCTTCTATTTTACGGGTAGGTAAGGATTATTATATGACGCATTCCTCTTTCGAGTATTACCCCGGCCTGCTTGTATGGCATTCAACAGATATGATCCACTGGAAGCGGCTGGGCTATGCGCTTCACAAGTATGTAGGTTCCGTTTGGGCGCCCGATCTTATTAAACATGGCGATAAATATTATATCTATTTCCCCGCAGGTAAAAAAATATGGGTGGTTACAGCAAGCTCACCGGCAGGGCCGTGGTCAGATCCGATAGACATGAACCTGTCCGGATTTATTGACCCGGGTCATGTAACTGACAGTGCAGGCAATCGCTACCTGTATCTTTCAAAAGGATATACAGTGCGCCTTTCCAAAGACGGCGTATCTACTGTAGGAAACCCTGAAAAAACATACGATGGCTGGCAATTCCCTTCAGAATGGAGCACAGAGTGCTTTTGCCTGGAATCGCCCAAATCAACCGTGCGTAACGGCTACTTTTACCAAACAGTGGCTGAGGGCGGAACTGCCGGACCGGCAACGGCCCACATGGTGGTTTCAGCACGTGCAAGAACTCCTTTTGGTCCCTGGGAAAATTCTCCGTATAACCCCGTAGTGCACACAAAGAGCAGGAACGAGCGCTGGTGGAACCAGGGACATGGCACGCTGGTGGATGATGTGAACGGAAACTGGTGGATTGTATATCATGCCTACGAAAAATATTTTCAAACACTGGGCAGGCAAACCTTAATGTTGCCGGTAGAATGGACAAAAGATCACTGGTTCAGGGTGCCGGCGGGTGTTTCGCCACAGGAGGCGCTTAAAAAACCTGCCGGAGCAGTATCGGCAGATGGTACTTCGCTGTCAGATAATTTTGATGCGGGGCAGCTGGGCCTGCAATGGCAGTTTTTTAAAGATTATGATCCCGGCAGGGTATCGGTAAAGAATGGTAAACTGCATTTCAGGGCAAAGGGCGCCTCTTTTGATAACAGCAGTCCGCTCCTGGTCAATGCTGGGCACCGCAGGTACGAGGTACAGGTGGAGTACACATTAAGTGGAGAGGTTACAGCCGGCTTATCCCTGTTCTATAATGAAAAAGGCAATGTACGTGTTTCGGCAGATACCGCTATGTTCATTGTATTTAACCAGCAATCAGCCAAAATAAGAGCGCCGAATAAACAGGGACGCCATGGATGGTTAAAAATACGTAACGATGAGAATGAGGTGAGCTTTTACAAAAGTGCCGATGGCAGCAAATGGGAAAAAATAGAAAGAAGCATGGATGTTACCGGCTTTAACCATAACGTGTTTTATGGCTTCATGAGCCTGCGTGCAGGCTTGTTTGTATTTGGGAATGGGGAGGCTGTTTTTGACAACTTTATTTATAAGCCGTTTTGAAGTATGGTTATGCTGAAATGTATTCAGAAAAGCTTATTTCCTTATTGTGCCGGATAAAATGAAGAAGATGCTGGGTAAATGTCTTTTTTTCCTGACATAATGTATTTTAATATGATTGGCAACGTTTGCGTAAATAAACTCTTGTTGTAGTGCTGCTGAAACCGGTATTCTTTTTACCTTGTACACCCTAATAGCTTGCAAATGTTAAAGAACTATATTTTAGGATGGTTGCTTATTACAAGCACAATGGTAGCTTTCGGACAGAAAAGCTGGGATCTGCCAAAAGTTGCGGAAACGAAATTTAAGCCCGCCAGCTACCCGATAACAAAGTATGGGGCAGTTCCTGACGGTTATGCACTGAATACAAAGGCCATTCAACAGGCAATTGACGAATGTAGTGCAAAGGGCGGCGGCATGGTGCAGGTTCCTGCCGGGTTGTGGCTTACAGGTCCTATTGTACTGAAAAGTAATGTGAACCTGAACCTTGCCATAGGTGCTACCCTGCTATTTACTAAAGATAAAAGCCAGTATCCACTTATCAAGGCCAATTGGGAAGGTTATGAGCAAATGCGTAATCAGTCGCCCATTTCTGCTGAAGGGGCAGTTAACATCGGGATAACCGGTAAGGGAATTATTGACGGTAATGGAGATGCCTGGAGGGCCGTTAAAAAATTCAAGCTTACAGAAAGCCAGTGGAAAACGTTGGTAGAGTCGGGCGGTGTGCTTAATGACAAAAAAGACCTTTGGATGCCTTCTGAAAGCTATGCCAAAGGCGATGCAACAAAAGATCCCGGAAGAATTGAAGCCGGCAGGGATGAGGCCTTTTTTCAGTCGGTAAAAGATTTTTTGCGCCCTAACCTGGCCGTGTTTACTAAATGCGATAAAGTATTGCTCGAAGGGGTTACATTCCAGAATTCACCCGCATGGTGTCTGCATCCGCTGATGAGTTCCAATATCACTGTAAGGAACATAACCGTTAAAAATCCCTGGTATGCGCAAAATGGTGATGGGATTGATTTGGAAAGCTGCAGCAATACCCTCATAGAAAACAGTGTTTTTGATGTAGGAGATGACGGACTTTGCATGAAAAGCGGCCGCGATGCAGACGGGCGTGCCAGGGCAATGCCTACCAAAGACGTGATTATTCGCGGTTGCACTGTTTATGCTTCACACGGAGGATTTGTTGTGGGCAGTGAAATGAGCGGCGGCGTTAATAATGTATATGTAAGCGACTGTACTTTTATTGGAAGCGATATAGGTCTTCGCTTTAAAACAACCCGCGGCAGAGGCGGGGTTGTGGAGAATATTTTCATCAGGAATATTTATATGAAAGATATCCCGGGCGAAGCAATACTTTTCGATATGTATTATATGGCAAAAGACCCCATTCCCCAGGCAGGGGAGAAAAGGACACTTCCTAAAATAGAAAAATTGCCGGTTGATGAAACCACCCCGTCTTTCAGAAATATCAGCATTACTAATGTATATTGCAATGGAGCAGAAAAAGCAATATTTGTTAGAGGGCTGCCCGAAATGCATATAAAGAATATCAAAATAGAAAACTCGGTATTCCAGTCAAAACACGGCGTAGATATCCAGGAAGCCAGTAATATTACGCTTAACAACGTGAAAGTATTCAGCAAAGAAACGGCTCCCGTTATTGATATTATCAATAGCGATAATATTTCTTTCAAAAGTTTTGAATATAGCGCTGATGCTAAAAACCTGCTGCGTATTGCTGGTGAAAATACCAGGCAGGTTTTATTGCAAAAAACGGATTACAGCAAAGCAAAAATAAAAGTGAAAGCAGAGCTGGGCGCATCGGAAAAAGCAGTATCGTTGAAATAGGATAATAAATGAACACTATTATGATTAAGAAAATATTATTTGTATTTATTTGTTTTTTATCGCTTCAAACGCAGGCGCAGCAGGTGCCCTATTCCCAGCAAATGGCGCTTACAGCAATGCACCTTTGGCCCGATTCATTCAGCATGGGCGGAAGACCGGCACGGTGGAGCTACGATCAGGGCGTTATTCTAAAGGGTATAGAAGGCATCTGGCAGGCAACCGGAGATGCCAAATGGTTTAAGTACATAGAGCATAGCATGGATCATTATGTGAGGCCCGACGGGTCCATTAAAGATTATGACCAGGCACATTATAATATTGATCATATTAATAATGGAAAAGCCTTGCTTACCATCTATCGCGTTACCGGGAAAGAAAAATATAAAAAAGCGGTTGAGCTGTTGAGAAAGCAATTGCTTACACACCCAAGAACCAAAGAAGGAGGATTTTGGCATAAGCAGATCTATCCCTGGCAAATGTGGTTGGACGGCTTATACATGGGACAGCCTTTTTATGCCGAGTATGCCCAGGTGTTTGGGGAAGACACGATATTTGACGATGTAGCCAAACAGTTCGTATTAATGGAAAAACACAGCCGCGATCCCAAAACGGGATTGCTCTACCATGGTTACGATGAAAGCCGAGAGCAACAATGGGCAGATAAAAAAACAGGAAAATCCCCGCATTTCTGGGCACGGGCCCTTGGCTGGTACGGAGTGGCAATGGTAGATGCGCTGGATTATTTCCCGGAAAACCACCCGGGGCGTCAGCAGATTATTAATATTTTAAAAAAGTTTGCCGTTGCCATTGTAAAAGTGCAGGATGCCAAAACCGGTATGTGGTATGATATCGTGGATCTGCCCAACAGGCAGCCTAATTACCTTGAATCATCAGCCACCGCCATGCTTTCCTATACACTGGCAAAAGGTGCAAGAAAAGGATATATCGCACAAAGCTATGCCACCAGCGCGAAAAGAGCTTTTGACGGGCTGGTAAAAAATAAGCTTACAACAGGAGCTGATGGCTTTACCAACCTGGAAGGTACAGTGTCTGTATCAGGCTTAGGAGGTAAACCCTACCGAGACGGGAGTTTTGAATATTATATGAGTGAGAAAGTAGTTCAAAATGATCCTAAAGGAGTAGGCGCGTTTATCCTGGCTGCCAACGAAATAGAAATGATGCCTAAGTTATCGGTGGGAAAAGGCAAAACAGTAGTATTAGACAACTTCTTTAATAATGAATGGGAGAAAGGTGCAGGTGGCCAACAGCAGCCCTGGCACTATATCTGGGAAGAGCGTGACAACAATGGGTACTATTTTTTGGGCAGCATTTTTGAACAACACGGGGCCGCTTTAAAAACCTTAAAGCAGGCCCCCAATGCTGATAACCTTAAAAAAGCGTCGGTGTATATTATTGTAGACGCCGATACAGAAAAGGAAACAGCAAAGCCCAATTACATGACTGCCGCTTATGCCAACAATATTGCCAATTGGGTAAAAGCCGGCGGAGTGCTGGTAGTATTAGGCAATAACTCTGTAAATGCAGAGCAGGATAAAATAAACCTGCTGACGCAAAAGTTTGGTATAAAGTTTAATGGCGATGATCAGCTGATGGTAAAGGGAAATAACTACGATCAGGGTAAAGTGGATATCAATGCCGGTAACCCGGTTTTTAAAACAGCCAAAAATGTTTATATAAAAGAGATCAGTTCGTTAACGGTAGAAGCTCCCGCAAAAACAGTTTTAAAAACAGACAGTTTTGATGTGATGGCTACAGCTAAATATGGTAAAGGAACAGTGTTTGTTTTAGGGGATCCCTGGATTTATAACGAATACGTGGATGGCAGAAAACTGCCTGGAGAATATGAAAATTACCAGGCTGCTACGGATTGGGTAAAGTGGTTGCTGAAAAATGCCCTGGTTAAATAATGGTTGGGATAGGTGATGGAGTTAAAATTCTATCTTAGCAGCAAAAGATTAATTATGAAGTATTTTTTTATTGCTATTTCGTTGATAACAGTTACAGCAACGCTTTTTTCCTGTGGTAGTAGTTCTTCCGGTGAGACAGAAAAGCCGGAAGGTAGTGAGATTGCCTCAGGTTCAAAAATTGTAATGCTGGATAATTTTTTTAATAACGAGTATAAAGAAGAGAACGGGCAGCAGGTTAAATGGCACTACCTGTGGAGCGATACCAGCATGGGCGGGTACTCAGAGCTGGGCGATCTGTTCAGGAGTGAAGGAGCAGAGCTGGCTACGCTTACTGAAGCACCTACAGCCGATAATTTAAAGAAGGCAGCTATCTATATCATTGCAGATCCTGATAATGAAAAAGAGACGGCCAGCCCCAACTTCATGACAGAAGCTTATGCAAATACTGTTGCAGACTGGGTAAAAGCAGGTGGGGTATTGGTACTGTTCGGAAACGACTCTTCCAACTGTGAGCTGGATAAATTCAATATCCTTTCTCAGAAATTTGGTATCACGTTCAATAAAGATAACAGGCTGGTAGTGCAGGATCCGCATTTTGAACAGGGAGAAGTGAAGATCAATGAAGGGAATGCTGTTTTTCAAACAGCCAAAAATGTGTATATAAAAGGTATCTGCTCTGTCACCGCCAATGCACCGGCAGAAGTGATTTTAAAAACCAGCGACTTTGATGTAATGGCTGTTGCGAGGTATGGTGAGGGAACGGTGTTTGCTTTGGGCGATCCCTGGATTTACAATGAATATATAGGTCACAGAAGATTGCCTGCTCAATTTGAAAATGATAAGGCAGCCGCAGACTGGGTGAAATGGCTGCTGAAGCAGTGAGCCATGAACTATGAACCATGAATTATTAACTAATAAAATATATGAAGCCGTTAAATAAAACAACTGTACAAAAACCGTCTTACCCGGTTAAGATCATGCAATTTGGTGAAGGAAATTTCCTCAGGGCATTTGTTGACTGGATGATAGATAAAGCCAATGATGATAGCATCCTGAACCATGGTATTGCTATTGTTCAGCCTATTGCCGGTGGTGAATTTGTAAGAGAGCTTTTTGAGAATCAGGATTGTTTATACCATGTTTACCTGGAAGGTATTAAAGATAAGCAGCCGGTAAAAGAAGTGGCTTTGGTAAAGTCTATAGACAGCATCATCAATCCTTACAGTGATTATCAGAAGTATGAAACATTATTTTTAAGAGAAGACCTGGAAATCATTGTTTCCAATACAACTGAGGCTGGTATCCGTTACGAGGAAGGTGATGACTTAAATGCCGAACCGCCCAAATCATTCCCGGCAAAAATTACTGCATTATTGCACAAAAGGTTTCAGAAGTTCAATGGGGATCTCACCAAAGGCCTGCAGATGGTTTGCTGTGAGCTGATTGAGGATAATGGTTCTACTTTACGTGAGTTTGTGCTGAAACATGCTGCGGCTAATAATTTGGGTGCAGATTTTGAAACCTGGGTAAAAACCGCCTGTAGCTTCTACGATACACTGGTAGACCGCATTGTTCCTGGTTTCCCTAAAGAAACCATCAACGAAATAAAAGAAGAGATTGGTTTTGATGATAACCTAGTAGTAAAAGGAGAGTACTTCCATGTATGGGCTATTGGGGGCGACAGCATCATTAAAGAGAAGCTTCCTTTAGACAAAGCAGGTTTGAATGTATTGTTCATGGATGATATACGTCCGTTCCGTGCTAAAAAAGTGCGTATATTAAATGGTGCACATACGGCCATGGTTCCCGTTGCTTTACAGCTGGGTTGTGAAACAGTAATGGATGCATTCAATACACCTGAAGTAGAACAGTTCATTAACCGCATGGTAGCGGATGAAGTGTTGCCGGGTATTGGAGAAGATCCTGAACAGTTAAAGGCTTTTGCCGCGAAGATCCTGGAGCGTTTCTATAACCCTTATCTGAAACATTATTTAAAAGATATTTCTCTTAACTCTTTATCTAAATGGGAAACCCGCGACTTTCCTACGGTAGCGGATAATTATAATAAGCTGAATAAAAAAGCAAGGCTTACCACCTTTTCCTTTGCTGCATTGCTGGTATTGTACAGCGGAAAATCTGAAGTAAACTTTACTCCAAATGATACACCGGAGTTTGTTGCATTCATACAATCTACCTTCAATAAAGATGATATTAAAGGCTGGGTGACAGGTATTATAAACAACGATAAGATCTGGACGGCAAAACTGGGTGAGCTGCCAGGCTTTGCTGACGAAGTAGCCGCAGGTGCAGCCGCTATTTTAAACAAAGGTATAAAAGAGGCTGTTAAGGAAATCCTTGCTTAATGCCAGTGATCTCTTGAAAAACATATACTGTAAATAAAAGGAACTCGAATAATGGAAAAATATCTGCAAATACATCCTGATGATAATGTTTGCGTAGCTATAGACGCTATTACAGAGGGGGATTTAGTAACTGTGAACGGTGACGCTGTTATTGCGAAAAACGCTATTGAAACAGGTCATAAGTTTGCGGTAAAACCCATCGCCGAAGGCGAAGATATAATTAAATATGGCTATCCTATCGGGCATGCCCTGGTACCTATAGCCCCTGGTGAGCATGTACACACACATAATGTAAAGACCAACCTGCACGATAACCTGCAGTACAGCTACAATCCTGTAAATCCTAAACTGGAAATACCCAAAAGCGATCTTACTTTTAAAGGCTACAGGCGTTATAACGGTGATGCTGGTATCCGCAACGAATTATGGGTGGTGCCTACCGTAGGCTGTGTAAATGGACAGGCGCAGGCCATTATCAATCGTGTTAAAAGCGAGCTGGATGTAAGCCATATTGATGATATCCGGGTATTTTCTCATAACTATGGCTGTTCGCAGCTGGGTGATGACCATGAAAACACCAAGAATGCATTGGTAGCATTAGCTAAACATCCCAATGCGGGAGGTGTGCTGGTTATGAGTCTGGGTTGTGAAAACAATCAGCAAAACGAGTTCAGGCTGGCGATGGGTGAGTTTGATGAAACCCGCGTCAGGTTCCTCATTTCACAGGAAGTGGAGGATGAAATAGAGGCCGGCTTTGAGCTGATGAGCGCGCTGGTAGAAAAAATGAGGAATGATAAACGCGAGGATCTTCCGTTGTCGTTGTTAAAAGTAGGTCTGAAATGCGGTGGCAGCGATGGCTTCAGCGGTATAACGGCTAATCCCCTGGTAGGCCGTTTTTCTGACTGGCTGATTGCCCAGGGCGGTACCACCATTCTTACCGAAGTGCCTGAAATGTTTGGTGCAGAAACCATCCTTATGAACCGCTGTACCACCGAAGCGGTTTTTGATGATACGGTGGCTTTGATCAATAATTTTAAGAACTATTTCCGCAAATACGATCAGCCTATTTACGAAAACCCCTCTCCGGGTAATAAAAAAGGCGGTATTACCACGCTGGAAGATAAATCTTTAGGCTGTACTCAAAAAGGAGGTAACTCAGAAGTAGTAGCCGTATTAGATTATGCCGAGCCTGTAAAAGTGAAAGGGCTGAACCTGCTGAATGCACCGGGCAATGACCTGGTGGCGTCAACCGCCCTGGCTTTATCTGGCTGCCAGTTGGTATTATTTACCACAGGCCGCGGAACGCCGTTTGGCAGTTTTGTACCTACTATGAAGATATCAACCAATACCAGGCTGTATAATTTTAAAAAGAACTGGATCGACTTTAATGCCGGAACGCTATTGGAAGGTCGTGCTGCGGATGAAGTAACCAGCGACTTTGTCAATTTTGTAATTGAAACCTGTAATGGCAAATTGCTAAAACATGAACAAACCGGCTTTAAAGAAATCGCCATATTCAAAATGGGTGTAACATTGTAAAAAATTTATCATGGCAGATTTAGTTCTAAAAGTTCATCCCAACGATAATGTGATTGTAGCCCTTAAAGATCTTAAGAAAGGGCAAACGGTGCAGTATAAAGGTGAAACCTTTGTATTGCAGGACGATGTAAACGCAAAGCATAAGTTTTTTATCAATGATATGCAGACCGGTGATGAGATCATCATGTACGGTGTGCTGGTAGGTAAAGCGCAGCACTTTATTCCTGCCGGAGGGGTGATGAATACGGAAAACACTAAACATGCTGCCGATCCATTTGAATACCGGCCCTATCATTATAAATGGACGCCCCCCGATGTTTCTAAATTTGAAGGCAGAACATTCAATGGTTATCATCGCAGCGATGGCCGCGTAGGTACAGCTAACTATTGGTTATTTATGCCCACTGTTTTTTGTGAGAACAGGAACCTGGATGTGATCCGCGAAGCGCTGCATAATGAATTGGGCTACGCGGTTACAGATAAGTATAAAAGATATGCGCACCAGTTGGTGGAAGCATATAAAAAGGGCGAGGATATAGAGCACTTGGATCTTACTCCTATTCACCAGACAACGGCCGGCGAAAGAGTTTTTAAAAATATTGATGGTATCAAGTTTCTCAATCACCAGGGAGGTTGCGGTGGCACACGCCAGGATGCAGGTATATTGGGCAAATTATTAGCCGCTTATGCCGATCATCCTAATGTAGCAGGTGTTACTATTTTAAGTCTGGGCTGCCAGAACCTTCAGACAAAGCAATTGTTAGACGAGATCAAATTACGCAATCCCGGTTTTGATAAACCCCTGCTGGTGTACGAGCAGCAGCAATCGCAAAGCGAGGAGCAATTGATCAGCGATGCCATAAAGGATACTTTTGAACATTTAATAGAAGCCAATAAAATAGAACGCAGCCCTGCGCCGCTTTCGAGCCTGGTATTGGGCGTAAAATGCGGAGGCAGTGATGGCTTCAGCGGCATCAGCGCCAATCCTTCTGTAGGATATACCAGTGATTTGCTGGCAGCATTAGGCGGCAAAGTGTTGCTGGCCGAATTTCCCGAATTGTGCGGAGCAGAACAACAATTGATTGACCGCACCATTGATGAAGACAAGGCAAAGAAGTTCATTCACCTGATGACCACTTATAATAGCCAGGCAGAGGCAGTGGGCTCTGGTTTTTACATGAACCCTTCTCCCGGCAATATTAAAGATGGTTTGATAACAGATGCCATAAAAAGTACCGGCGCTGCCAAAAAAGGAGGCACTTCGCCGGTTGTGGATGTGCTTGATTATACCGAGCCGGCTACCAAACCAGGGTTAAGCCTTGTTTGTACGCCTGGTAACGATGTGGAAGCTACTACCGGTAAAGCTGCATCGGGCGCTACTTTGATACTGTTTACTACCGGTTTGGGTACCCCTACCGGTAATCCTGTTTGTCCTACCATCAAAGTATCTACCAATAATGTATTGACTAAAAGAATGAGCGATATTATAGATATTAACTGCGGCCCGGTGGTAGAAGGGGAGAAAACCATTGAAGAAATGGGAGAAGATATTTTGGAATACTGCATCAAAGCGGCAAGCGGCGAAGTAATACCCAAAGCTGTGCTGTTGAACCAGGATGATTTCATTCCATGGAAAAGAGGAGTGAGTCTATAGATGAGCTGAGAATACTTCCCTCTGCTTTGGAGAGGGGTTGGGGGGTGAGGCCAGAAATAAAACAATACGTAGCGTAATTAATATCCTTTATTCCGTTACGTGAAATATATAAAACGATGAAAAAGTTTTTAGACGAGAATTTTTTATTAGAAACCGGTACTGCACAAACGCTGTATCATGAGTATGCAAAACAAATGCCTGTTATTGATTATCATTGCCACCTGCCTCCGGATCAGATTGCAGCTGATAAACAGTTTGAGAACCTGACCCAGATATGGTTATATGGCGACCATTATAAATGGCGGGCTATGCGAACGAATGGAATAGAGGAAAGTTATTGTACCGGTAATAAAACGGATTACGAAAAATTTGAAAAGTGGGCTGAAACTGTACCTTATACCATGCGCAATCCTTTATATCACTGGACACACATGGAGCTGCAGCGCTACTTTGATGTATATGATATTTTAGATGCATCCACGGCAAAAAAGATCTACGATGAATGTACGGCTAAACTGCAGACCCCGGAGTACAGCGTAAGGAACCTTTTGCGTAAAATGAAGGTTAAAACGGTTTGTACTACTGACGATCCTGTTGATAATCTCGAACATCATCAGAAAATCAAAGATGATGGCTTTGAAATTCCTATCATTCCGGCATGGAGGCCCGATGCAGCAATGAATGTGGCTGATCCGGCCGTTTTTGAGGCTTATATAAAAAAGCTTGAGGCGGTATCCAACACCCATATCACGTTCTTAAGGGATTTTTTTTATGAGTTAAAAAAACGCCACGATTTTTTTGCTGCCATGGGCTGCTCGGTTTCCGATCATGGTCTGGAGCAGATTTATGCAGAAGATTATACAGAGCATGAAGTGCATTTGATTTTTGATAAAATTTATGGAGGGCATGGTCTTTCCTTAGAAGAGCAGAACAAATTCCGTTCTGCCATGCTGGTCATTTTTGCAGAAATGGATCATGAAAAAGGCTGGGTGCAGCAGTATCACCTGGGGGCTATCCGCAATAACAATCTTAAAGCGATGCGTGAACTGGGCCCTGATACCGGCTGGGATTCTATTGGCGATTTTTCACATGCCCGTTCTATTTCGAGATTCCTGGGAGGTTTGATTGACAGGGATAAGTTAACCAAAACGATCCTTTATAACCTGAACCCCGCAGATAATGAGTTAATGGCTACCATGATAGGTAATTTTAACGATGGCTCTGCTCCGGGTAAAATACAATGGGGTTCCGGCTGGTGGTTCCTGGATCAAAAAGATGGAATGATTAAGCAAATGAATGCACTTTCAAACATGGGTTTATTAAGTAAGTTTGTAGGCATGCTTACTGATTCAAGAAGCTTCCTTTCGTTCCCCAGGCATGAGTATTTCAGGAGGATTTTATGCAACCTGTTTGGTAATGATGTGGAAAATGGAGAGCTGCCGGCAAATATTGAATGGATAGGCCAGGTAGTGCAGGATATTTGTTTTAATAACGCGAATAACTATTTCAACTTAAAATTAAAATTGTAGTTTCGGCGAATGGGCCAGATACATGGTCTGATCGTCCCGGTCTGACCATGGTGAAGGTTGATTTAAAGAGTACAAATGAGTTTGAAATATTTTGATCTTACAGGTAAAACGGCCCTTGTTACCGGGGGTAATAAGGGCATCGGGGCCGGAATGGCTCTGGGTTTGGCAGAAGCCGGTGCTGATATTATTGTGGCCTCCCGCACTGTTGAAGAGGGATCGGAAATAGAAAAGCAGGTAAGCCAGCTGGGGCGTAGTTTTAAGTTCTATAAAATGGATGCGTCCGATCGGAACAGTGTGTATGAATTTATAAGAGTGGTGCTGGCAGAAAATCCGCGTATTGACATCCTGGTAAACAACGCCGGAACAATCATGCGTAAACCGGTGGCAGAGCATCCGGATGAGTGGTGGGACGATGTGCTGGCGATCAACCTGGACACGCCGTTTATCCTGGCCCGTGAGTTGGGTAAGCACATGCTGGAACATGGTAAAGGAAAGATCATTTTTACCTGCTCTTTGCTTTCTTTCCAGGGCGGTATTAACGTACCGGGCTATGCAGCAAGTAAAGGGGCACTGGCCAGTGTTATAAAAGCTATGAGTAATGAATGGGCCGGCAGGGGAGTAAATGTGAACGGTATAGCTCCTGGTTATATTAGCACAGATAATACGCAGGCATTGAGGGAAGATGAAGACAGGAGCAGTTCTATATTAAGCAGGATACCTGCAGGCCGGTGGGGAACACCCCGGGATTTTGCCGGGCCGGTTGTGTTTTTATCTTCGCAGGCTTCTGACTATGTAGATGGCACAGTGCTGGTGGTGGACGGAGGTTGGATGGGGCGATAAATATTGAATATAATTAAAACATACAAAATAATATGAGCAACAATCTTTTTGATCTTACAGGTAAAACAGCGGTGGTAACAGGTTGTGATACAGGTATAGGCCAGGGCATGGCCGTGGCGCTGGCAAGTGCAGGCGCCGATATTGTGGGCGCTTCCATTGTAGACGATTGCAGCGGAACGCAGCAGCAAATTGAAGCTTTGGGCCGGAAATTTACTTACCATAAAGTAGATATATCGGATCGTGCCCAAATATATGATTTTCTCAAAAAGGTATTTGAGCAGAACGAGCGCATTGATATAGCTTTCAATAATGCAGGTATCATTATGCGCAACCCGGCAGCAGAACATTCTGATGAGTATTGGGATAAAGTAATTAACATTAATCTCAATGCACAATTCATCCTGGGCCGTGAGCTGGGTAAGCACATGATAGAAAAAGGCGGGGGAAAGATTGTGTTCACCTGTTCTTTGCTGAGCTTCCAGGGAGGAATCAACGTACCGGGCTATACGGCCAGTAAATCGGCATTGGCGGGTTTGGTAAAAGCATTTTCCAATGAGTGGGCAAGCAAGGGCGTATGTGTAAATGGTATTGCACCGGGTTATGTGGCTACCAATAATACAGCTGCCTTGCGTGCAGATGCTGAAAGAAGTGAAGCTATCCTTAGCCGGATACCTGCTGGTCGTTGGGCTACGCCTGAAGATTACAAAGGTCCTGCTATTTTCCTTGCTGCTCCTGCATCGGACTATGTGAACGGAACCGTGCTGGTAGTGGATGGCGGCTGGATGGGCCGATAGCCCCTTCCAACCTTCCAAAAGGGGAGGAGAAATCCGCCAATGTTGGTGTTATCACCAACATCTCAAGTAAACGACATTGAATTAAAAATGTAGAATTTTAAATAATGGCAAAGAAAGTAACGAACACTCCGTCTTTGAAGGATTACAAAACAAATACGTTTATAGACGGTGATATGGAGATCCGCTTTGCGGTGGGCCCTGAAGAAACCAAACAGATGGATACCCAGAAGCTGATTGATAATTTCCTGGTAAAGGAGCTAATGGTGGCTGACCAGCTGAAGCTGGTGTACAGTCATTATGACCGTGTTATTGTTGGCGGCGCTGTTCCGGCTGCTAAAGCGCTTACATTGGGTAACCACCCTGAACTGCGTGCAGACTATTTCCTGGAAAGAAGGGAAATGGGGATTATCAATGTAGGAGGTAAAGGTGTGGTAACTGCCGACGGGCAAAAATATGAGCTGGAAAAGCTATCCTGCCTGTATCTTGGTAAAGGAACAAAAAAGGTAACCTTTGCATCAGCGTCCAAAAAAACGCCTGCTATATTTTATCTTTTATCATCGCCTGCACATGCTACATATCCTAACACTGTTTTTACAAAAGAACAGGCTTCTCCGGTAGACCTGGGGGCAGAAGTTACATCTAACAAAAGAACTGTTTACAAATACATTCACCTGGATGGTATTAAAAGCTGTCAGCTGGTAATGGGTTTAACCATACTGGCTCCGGGAAGCGTTTGGAACTCTGTTCCGCCGCATACCCATACACGGCGTATGGAAGCGTATTTCTATTTTGATCTTCCTGAAGATCAGCGCCTGTTCCACTTTATGGGTAATCCGGCAGAGTCGCGTCACCTGGTAATGGCCAATAATGAAGCGGTAATATCTCCGCCCTGGAGCACGCACTTTGGTTGCGGAACAACTAACTATGGCTTTATATGGGGTATGGCCGGTGAAAACCTCGTGTACAGCGATATGGACCCTGCTCCGGTTAATACGTTAAAGTAAGTAATCGTTAATGAGTAATCCAATCCAGTTACTGCTGTAAACGTAACCTGTAACCGGAAACTGTAAACCTGCAATTAAAAATTCTAAATTTCAAATATCAAATTGTTTTATGTCAAAAAAAGTAATAACCCTTGGAGAAGTCATGTTGCGCTTATCAACACCCGGCTTTCAGCGTTTTGTTCAGGCCGAATCATTTGATGTAACTTATGGTGGTGGCGAAGCCAACGTTGCCGTGGCATTATGCAACTATGGTTTAAATGGTGTATTCGTTTCAAAAGTTCCTGATAATGCCATTGGCCAGTCTGCCATTAACCATTTGCGCCGTTATGGTGTTGATACCGGTTTTGTGGCGCGCGGGGGCGACAGGTTAGGAATTTACTTTTTAGAAACCGGCGCTTCTATGCGCGCATCGCAGGTTATTTATGACCGTGCTGGCGCTTCTATTGCCGATGTGGACGCCAGCGAATTTGACTGGGACAAAATATTTGAAGGGGCAGATTGGTTTCACACTACAGGGATCACACCTGCTTTAAGTGATAAAGCGGCTGCTTTAACTTTAGCTGCTTTAAAGGCTGCCAAAGAAAGAGGCGTTACTACTTCTATTGATTTGAACTATCGCAAAAAACTATGGAGCAAAGAAAAAGCCCAGCAGGTAATGACCGAGCTGTGCAAATATGTAGATGTATGTATTGGTAACGAAGAAGATGCTGAAACAACCCTGGGCTTTAAAGCTGCTCATAGCGATATTACCAAGGGGGAGCTGAACCTTGACGGTTACAAAGATGTGATCCGCCAGATGAAAGAGAAATTTGGCTTTAAATATATAGCCTCCTCTCTACGCGAGAGCTATAGCGCCAGCGATAACGGCTGGAGTGCTTTGGTAAGCGATGGTACTGAATTTTATCATACCCGCAAATATGATGTGCGCATTGTAGATCGTGTGGGCAGCGGTGATAGCTTTGCCAGCGGCCTTATCTATGGACTGGTTACAGGTATGAGCATGGCCGATGCTGCTGAGTTTGGTGTGGCTGCATCTGCATTAAAGCATACCATTCCCGGCGATTTGAACCACGCCACGCTGAGCGATGTAAAAACGCTTATGAAAGGAGATGCCAGCGGAAGGGTACAACGTTAAATAATAAATGTACGTTATCAGATGTGCGATGTACGGGGCTACTTAAAGTTCATTCGTACATCGTACACCGTACATCAAATACATAATTATGATCATTGATTCATTACAAAACGCGACCAAATACTACAGTGTTCACCCGTTATTTGCCAAAGCTTTTGAATACATAGGGGGTGTTAATCTTGCCGGTATAGAACCTGGCACTTACGAAATCCAGGGCGATGCGCTTAAAGCTATTGTTTCTGACAAAGAAGGTAAATCAAGGGAAGAATCGTTGCAGAAATTTGAATGCCATCGAAAGCATATTGATATCCAGGTTTGTATTAACGGTGTAGAAGAAATTGGTTGGAAACCCATTGAGAAATGTGAGAAAGACAATGGCGGTTATGACGATGCTAAAGATGTGCAGTTCTGGGGCGATACACCTGACACGTATTTCAGGCTTACCAATAACCAGTTCGTAATTCTTTTCCCCGAAGATGTACATGCGCCTATGATTGGTGCAGGGGAGGGAAGTATAAAGAAGATGGTAATTAAAGTTAAGTTAACAGGTTGATAAGTGGTTAACTTAACAAGGACCCGATTTTGCTCATTGGTAGTATTTGACTAATTAGCATATTATCACATTTTCATATTATCATATTAAAAAAATGGCTACAACACAACAAGCAATAGATGCAATTATAGAACAGGGCATGTTGCCCTTATATTTTAATGCCGATGAAACAGTAACAGTGGAAATTCTGCGTGCTGTATATAAAGCAGGTGTAAAAGCAATTGAGTACACCAGCAGGGGAGAAACTGCGTTGAAGAATTTCACTAAAATGGTAGAAGTTCGCAATGCAGAAATGCCGGGCCTTTTGCTGGGTATTGGTACGGTAAAAACACTGGCCCAGGTAAAAGAATATTTAGCTGTTGGTGCCGACTTTTTAGTAAGTCCGGGTTATGTAGCAGAAATAGCTGAGTATGCAGTAGCAAATGATATTTTATATGCTCCCGGGTGTATGACGCCTACAGAAATAATAGCAGCAGAAAGCGCCGGCGTAAAATTTATTAAGCTGTTTCCGGGTGACACATTAGGTTCAAAGTATCTGTCTGCCATAAAACCTGTTTTCCCTAATCTGCTGTTCATGCCAACAGGCGGTGTGGATACAACAAAAGAAAATATTGAAAGCTGGTTCAAAGCCGGCGTTTGTGCCGTAGGTATGGGAAGCAAACTCATCAGCAAGCAATTAATGGACGATAAAGATTATGCAACCATAGAAAAATCCACCAGGGAAGTTTTTGCAACCATTGCATCAATAAAAGCTAAATAAGTTTGACAATTTTTTTTCATTTTAACCGCATTGCTAACTCCCTTCCTTTTAGGAGAAGGGCAGGAAGTGAGGCACAAAAATAAAGCGACATGCAGCAAGCCAATGGAAATGGTAAGATGACCAATTACAGGTGGACAATGGTAATGTTACTTTTTGTAGCAACTACTATTAATTACCTTGACAGGCAGGTATTATCTCTCACCTGGGATGAATTTATAAAGCCTGAGTTTCATTGGAATGAAGATCATTATGGAACAATTACTTCTATTTTCTCTATTGTTTATGCCATTGCCATGTTGTTTGCGGGAAGATTTGTGGATTGGATGGGAACTAAAAAGGGTTTTCTCTGGGCAATCGGCGTTTGGTCTGTAGGCGCCTGTTTGCACGCACTTTGCGGCGTTATTACTGAACGTTATGTTGGTCTTCATTCTGCAGCCGAACTGATGCAGGCTACCGGAGATACTGCCGTAATAATTTCCACTATAAGCATGTATGCTTTTATTGTGGCACGTATTGTACTGGCTGTTGGTGAGGCGGGAAATTTCCCTGCTGCTATTAAAGTAACAGCAGAATATTTCCCTAAAAAAGACAGGGCGTATGCCACCAGCATTTTTAATGCCGGGGCTTCTGTTGGAGCATTGTTAGCTCCTTTGTCCATCCCGCTGCTGGCAAAAGCATTTGGCTGGGAAATGTCTTTCATTATTATAGGCGCCCTTGGCTTTTTGTGGATGGGCTTTTGGGTGTTTATGTATAAAAGGCCAGAAGAGCACCCACAGGTTAATAAAGAAGAGCTGGCGTATATACTGTCGGACAGGGATTTGGAAACCGAAGAAGAAAAAGCTATTTCAGCCGTTCAGGATAAAAAAATATCCTTTCTTGATTGTTTTAAATATAAACAAACCTGGGCCTTTGCATTTGGTAAATTTATGACCGATGGTGTATGGTGGTTCTTCTTATTCTGGACGCCATCTTACCTGAATACCCAGTTCGGTATCAAAACATCTGAAGGCCTGGGTGTGGCTTTGATCTTTACATTATATGCTATTACAATGCTTTCCATTTATGGAGGAAAGCTGCCATCCATTATTGTTCGTAAAACCGGCCAGAACCCTTATGCAGCCCGAATGAAAGCCATGCTCATTTTTGCTTTTATACCTTTACTGGTTTTATTGGCGCAGCCTTTGGGAACTATTTCTCCCTGGTTGCCGGTAGTAATGATTGGTTTGGGAGGCGCTGCACACCAATCATGGTCTGCCAATATTTTTTCTACAGTGGGCGATATGTTCCCCAAATATGCAATAGCTACTATTACAGGTATTGGAGGTATGGCCGGAGGTCTGGGCTCAATGATCTTACAAAAATCGGCCGGAAGGCTTTTTGTTTATGCTGGTGAATCGAACCTCACTTTTATGGGATTTGAAGGCAAGCCTGCCGGATATTTTATAATATTTTGCTTCTGTGCCATAGCTTATCTCATAGGCTGGATAGTGATGAAATCATTAGTGCCTAAATATAAGCTGGTGAAAGATTTATAAAAAAGAAAGTATAACACGGAAAAAGAAAGTGCGGTCAATTATGATCGCACTTTCTTTTATGGTAATAGGGTGATCTTTATCTTAACCTGTACTTTTTCTGCACTCTCGGACTGTTAAAATAGTCGTTCAGCTGCTTTTCGGAGAGGTTTTCAGACATATCCGTAGGTACCTCTGATAGTTGTGTCTGGCTCTGCCGGAGCTCTTTTTTCAGGGTTTCTGTTTTGGTACTAATGAAGGGGTCCCTGTCTCCCGAGAGCTTATTTTCAAATACAATATATTCCAGGCGTTTAATATTAGACCGGAGAAGCGTGGCCTGGTTCTGTTCAACCTTTCTGTCGGGAGCCGCGGCTTCTTTAACAGGAACTGCAAAAACGCCCAGGCCAGGTAATATTTTGCCGGTATTTTGTTTGCTTTTATTATCGCCCGCTGTTGTAGCCAGCACAGTGCCGGTTAAAGTAGTAGAGGCAGTTGTAATATCGAAGCCCGAGCGCCAGCCCTTTGTTTTTTTTATTTTCCTGTCAATTTGATAAAATGTGTACTTGTATCTCAATATATAAGTAGTAATGTTACTTAAGGCATCATTATACTCCTTTGTAGCGATATCATAGTTTAATCCATCCTTTACAATTACTTTTACCTTGGCTGAGTCGGCAAAATTGAAATTCGTAGTGCCTATGAAAAGCAGGGTGACCACTTTCTCTTTATTAGGATCCTTTTCATTTACAAAGTCATATCCCGGAATCCATTCAAAATTGTCATCGCAGCCTCTGGGCAGCTTAAAATTACCAATGGATATATCGCTGGACATCAGGATCTTTTCAATAGGGAAATTGCCATTTTCGCATAACACGGCAAAGTTTAACCTGTCGCCTTCTGAGATAGTAACAGGGCTCACTACTGATGGTTTAATTCGCGGATAAACCACATCGCTGCTGTAAAATATAACATTTAAGGTAGTGTCCAGCTTGTCAAGCGGGTTAGACAGGTTTTGTACGCCAAATTTTACAGGATATTCCCTGTCATATTTCAGCCGTCCTGACAGGAAAAGCGATTTATTGGTACGAAAGCTTAAAGTTCCGTCATCCTTATCTAATTTAAAACCAACAGGTGCATCTTTAATATACCAGTGGTAGTTCCGGGTGTCCTTATTGATCTGGAATTTATAATTAAGGCTTGAATCTACATGCAGTGAAAAAAAAGGGCTGAAATTCACAATTCTTAAAGATGTATCTGTATGCAGATGAGGAATATCTGCCGGCCTCAATGCCATGCTATCTGCCGGCTGAACCTGTGCATTGACGGAAAAAAATGTAAAGAATAATAAGGTAAGGAATGAATAGCGCATTTTTTGATGCTTTGAATTTTCAGTATTTGCAAATTTACGCATAAGACGGTTAAAACTGTCTTTTGGTAACAGCGGAATTACAATAAGTTAAAAAACCCCTCGTGGAAACGAAGGGTTTAAACCAAAACTAACTGCTTATGAGAAAAACTTATGTTATTGTACTTCTATATTTTTTGACGCTGCTTTTGCTTCTTCCTTGCGCTGTAAAGTCACAATTAGGATTCCGTTAACATATTTGGCAGCGATTTTTTCTGTATCTATTTTATTATCAATGGTGAAGGTTCTTTTAAAGGAACGCAGGTGAAATTCTTTACGAATGCTTTTACCTGCTTCTGTCTTTTCTTCCTCTTTCTTTTCGGCAGATATAACCAGCAGGTTATTTTCTACACTAATATTAAAATCTGATTTTTCATAACCGGGGGCTACCACTTCAATCTGGTATTCGTTTTCATTCTCAGTAATATTTACAGGGACATGACTTTTAATATTAGGTTTACTTACTTCTGTTTTTAAAAGAGCAGGTACTTCAGTAAAAAAGTCATCCACCAGGCTGGTAAAAGTTCTTTCAAAAGGAACACCGTTGAATTTTACGTTTGTCATTGTATTAATGTTTTTAGTTTATTGAATTAATTACGGTTATTCTGTTTTCAAATTGTAAACCAATTAACTTTTTTAATAAATATCAAGACATTATTTCATATTTTATGTTAAAATAGCGACAATGTGTCTTGTTTTTTGTTTTTGCAGGGGTCTTTTTGTCGCATTATATGAATATATGAGCGAAACGAGGATATAAAGCGTAGATATTACATTTGGCGGTCAGCGTTAGTTTTGAAGATTGCGGCTTTAAGATCAGAAATAAAAATCATGAACTTTTTAGTTATTTTCGCGTTTTAAAAAATGATAAATATTCAGTCTAAAATTTAAATTATACATATATGTATCCTGCAGAGATAGTAATTCCTATGAAAGAGGAATTAACAGATAATGGGTTTATAGAGCTTCAAACTCCCGAAGAAGTGGAGACAAGTCTGGCACAGGGTGGAACCAACCTGTTAGTAATTAATTCGGTTTGCGGCTGCTCGGCCGGTACCGCAAGGCCCGGCGTTTTGCTGGCAGTAGCCAATGCAGAAAAAAAGCCCG
The DNA here is from genome assembly GCA_027493055.1 of Niabella sp. Classification (GTDB taxonomy): domain Bacteria; phylum Bacteroidota; class Bacteroidia; order Chitinophagales; family Chitinophagaceae; genus Niabella. The sequence continues at coordinate 86,152 of JAPUDO010000031.1, forward strand.
ACCATCTCACTACCAGCTTTGCGGGTTTTGATCTGGATGCTGTAAGCAAAGTTCGGGAGCATCTGCTGCCTTACCCTCCATCTTCTCCTTCCATTGCTTTGTTTAAGGATGGTAAACTGGTGCATTTTATAGAAAGGCACATGATCGAAGGCCGTTCCGCACAAATGATAGCTCAGAATCTTATCGCTGCCTTTGACGAGTATTGCAATTAGGTCAGAGGGTTTATGTTTAAAAGTTTGAAAAGGATGTACTTAATAGTATGTCCTTTTTTAATTGGATTGAACATCAGGGTCAGTACCTTTGTAAAACAATTGCTGACCTATGTTTCGAAGAAAAGACGACATGCTGCTCAAAAGCGCCTTTGAGGAATTTTTCCCTGACCTGCTTCGGTTTTATTATCCTTCTGCCGATAAAGTCTTCGATATTAAAAAGGGGTTTGAGTTCCTGGATAAAGAATTAGCCGAATTGTTCCCTGAACCACAAAAACAGGGTGGTGGCCGGTTTGTGGATATGCTGGTAAAAACCTACCTGAAAACCGGGAAAGAAGAATGGATCCTGGTGCATATAGAAATACAGAGAGCTAATGACAAAAACTTTGCTCACCGTATGCTTCAATATTGGTACCGTATTTATGACCGGTACCGGGTAGATATTACAGCATTGGTGGTTTTCACAGGCTCCAAACAGCAGAAGCGGCCTTTCCGTTTTCGTAAATCATTTATGGGTACAGAAATTATATACGAATACAATATTTATCATATCCTCGACCATACGGAACAGGAGCTATTGGCTATGGATAACCCTTTTGCGTTGATAGTGTTGGCTGCCCAAAAAGCGCTGCTGATGAATAAAATACCGGAAGAAGAGTTGGCCCGGCATCGGCTAACGGTTGCCCGTGCACTTATACAAAGTAAAAAATATAATCATGAACAGATTACCAGGTTTTTATTCTTTCTTAAAAATTTTATACATATTGAAAGTTCGGGTATAAATCGTAACTTCGATAAGCAGTTAAATAAATTAACAGGTAAAAAGGAAACTATGGGCATTATAGAAACCATAAAACAAATAACGTTCGAAGAGGGTATGGAAAAAGGTCTTGAAAAAAGCAAAGAGCAATTTGTAAAAAACCTGCTTTCCAATACTGACTTCAGCATTGCTAAAATAGCCTTATTGGCCAACGTTACTGAAGCGTTTGTAAAAAAAGTAAAAGCGGGCAGCAAACTTTAAGCTCATAATTTTATAGGTTAAAATGTTTATAAGGATGTGCAGCTTAGCTGCGCATTTTTTATTTTCTACCCTATTAACATATCAACATGTTCACTTTTCAACCCAGTTTATCGTAATATTGCCGCTAATTATAAAAATCCAGCTGCATGTATCCTAATTTATATTATGTTTTCAGGGATTGGTTTGGAGTAGAATGGAAGTTTTTGCATTTTGTAAATTCATTTGGCTTTTTTGTTGCCGTGGGTTTTCTTGTGTGCTCAGTTGTTCTGGCACGTGAGCTGAGGCGTAAAAGCAGGGATGGTGTTTTTCAGCCTACTGAAGAAACCATAACGGTAGGAGAGCCCGCTACTATAGGTGAGCTGGTAAGTAATTTTTTATTAGGCTTTGTACTGGGATATAAGGTGCTGGGTTTGCTGTTTGTAGATAATACATTTAAGGTAAACCCCCAGGAATATATTTTTTCATCGCAGGGTAACTGGCTGGCCGGTATGGTATTGGGTGCTGTATTTGCCGCCATGAAATGGAGAGAGAAAAACAGGCAAAAGCTGGCCAAACCGGAAAAAAGAACTATAAGGGTATGGCCGCATGACAGGGTAGGCGAGATCACTATGATAGCCCTGATATTTGGTCTGGTAGGCGCCAAGCTATTTGACACTTTTGAGAACTGGGATTCTTTCTTACAGGATCCGTCTTCTATTTTTTCGGCATCAGGCTTAACTTTTTACGGCGGACTGATATTAGCCGGTATTGCACTTTGGTGGTACACCCGCAAGCATAAAATACCTTTCATCCATTTTGTAGATGTAATGGGTCCGGTAATGATGCTGGCTTATGCTTTGGGAAGGATTGGCTGCCAGGTGTCGGGAGATGGTGACTGGGGTATTTATAATGCAGCTTTTAAAACAACTCCAAACGGAGGTATTCTTCCTGCAACCCAGGCTGATTTTAACAGCGCTTTGGCCACCCATGCTGATTTTTTTGCAAGGCATGAATCGCATCATGCATTTTTTCCTAAACCGGGCTTTTTAAAATTTCTGCCCGACTGGTTTTTTGCCTATGATTTTCCGCATAATGTAAACGAAACCGGTGTAAAACTGGCTAACTGTACCGATCTGCAATATTGCAATCATTTGCCGGCGCCTGTATTCCCTACTTCTTTATATGAAATCATTATGTGCCTGATATTGTTCGGCATATTGTGGATGTTAAGGAAGCGGATTAGAATTCCGGGGCTTTTATTTGGTATTTACCTGGTTTTTAACGGTGTAGAGCGTTTTTTTATAGAGCGGATAAGAGTAAATGTAAAGATGGACTTTTTAGGAATGGAAGTAACTCAGGCGCAGCTCATTTCTTCGGGGATTATTATTGCAGGTATTGCCATGATTGTTTTTGCTAAAACAAATTATAAAAAGATAAAACCAAAGGCTGATTAAATACGTTATAAGGTAGTGTTGTGGGAAAACGCAGAAGATTAACGATAGTTTTTGGGCTTGTTGCTCTTAACTATTGATTTTCTTCTTATTTCTGCGTACCTTTGCATGTTATTATATATTTAGGCAGAATCCCACGCTTAGTTACCAAAAAAGGTTATATACATTTAAGATATGCGTCAGCTCAAAATTGCTACACAGATTACCAACAGAGATTCACAGGCTGTTGAAAAATACCTGCAGGAGATCTCTAAAATTTCCATGATTACACCGGAGGAGGAAACTACACTTGCTCACAAAATAAAAATGGGCGACCAGCGCGCTTTGGATAAGCTCGTTCAGGCTAACCTTCGTTTCGTTGTGTCAGTGGCCAAACAGTACCAGCATCAGGGTTTGTCTTTAAGTGATTTGATCAACGAAGGGAACCTGGGGTTGATCAAAGCTGCTCAGCGTTTTGATGAAACCAAAGGGTTTAAATTCATTTCGTACGCCGTATGGTGGATCCGCCAGAGCATTTTACAGGCTTTGGCAGAACAGGGACGTTTGGTGCGCTTACCTCAAAACAAGATAGGTACCTATAATAAAGCTAATAAGGCTTATATGGCTTTTGAGCAGGAGCATGAGAGGGAGCCTTCTACCGAAGAGCTTTCTGAACTGCTTGAAATGAGCGAAACGGAGATCAACAATATTTTCCAGAGCAATACCCGCCACACTTCCCTGGATGCACCTGTGCACGAAGCAGAAGATGTAGCTATGGGCGATCTGCTGGAAGGTGGATCAGACACTGATGATGATGTGATGAAAGATTCTTTGCGCAATGAAATTCGCCGTGTATTGAAATCCCTTTCTCCGCGTGAAGCGGAAATTGTAAATGCCTATTTTGGCCTGGACGGAGAGAACGGTGTAACCATTGAGCAGATCGGCCAGAAATATGATCTTACCAAAGAACGCATCCGCCAAATCAAAGAGCGTGCTATCAAGCGTCTTCAAAAGGCAAGGTACAGTAGTGCGCTGAAGTCTTATTTAGGATAATCCTGAATTTTGTATAGATATTAAAAACTCCGGTCAAAGCCGGAGTTTTTTCATTTTCATGGAAAGGGTAGGGATCAAAGGAATATTTTAAAACCGATGCCGAAGTTTTCTAAAAGTCCTGAGTTTAAATTAGTATATACATTGAATGCCTCCTGGTTGGTTTGTGCAGAAACACCTTCGGTGTCTGATTTTGTTTTTGAATAGTTAATGCCCAGAATACCAGGCATCGCAAGCTCCATATGTACATTCCTGAGTACTGCATATGAAATACCAGGTGTAAAGGAAATACTGCCGCTATTTCCGGTTATAGAGACTTTGTTTCCAACATTATTTGTGCTTCGTAAATTTGAATAAAGCGCATCACCTTGTCCGAATAAATAAAAATCGTTTCCGAGTTGCTTATAGGCTCTGTAAAAGACGCCTACTCCTTTTGTATGGCCCTTCAGATCAATCTGTGTTGCAGAATTATTTGTATAAAAACTTTTTTGGGGAGCATAAATAAGTGCAATTCCTAAAATATTATTTTGCCTGATAGCAGTGCCAATGGAAACATTGAAGACTGCAGCATTATTTTTTTGGTCTGTAATCATAGGTGTGGTAGCATCATTTTTTGTTTGATTGTATGCGGCCTGTCCGCCAATGATCCATGTTCCTTTTTCTATTTGTGCATTGGCAGTTAGAAAGACGGAAAATAGAAGGGCCGCAGTTACTAAAAGTTTTGTTTTCATAAAGTGGGTGATTGGGGATTAAAAAAAATTTCAGCAATGAAACGAAACGATTTTTACTTTCGCTCTATAAAATGTGTTAAAAACATTTTTACTTTTACGCTTTAACGAATTGATATGAAAGTATTTGTAACAGGTGCTAATGGTTTTGTAGGCAGTTATATAGTAGATCAGTTATTAAAAGACGGGTATGAAGTATTTGCATCCTCGCGCACAGGCGACCTGTCAGCCTTCAACAGCAATAAAAACTATCGTTTTATACAGGCCGATTTTACCGACCCTTTTGCTTTGCACGATGCTTTTGAGTTTGTGCAGCCTGATGTAGTGGTGCATAGCGGAGCCATGAGCAAGCCGGATGATTGTGAATTGAACCAGGCCGATGCATTTGACGCAAATGTATTTGGTACAGTGCAGCTGCTCTTAAATGCTGAAACTTATAAGGCATTCTTTATTCATCTTTCAACCGACTTTATTTTTAATGGTAAAAAGGGTATGTATAATGAAGAAGATACGCCTGACCCTGTAAGTTATTATGGCAAAACCAAACGGGATGCTGAAGAGGCCGTGATGGAATACAAATATGGCTGGGCAATTGTGCGTACCTGTTTTGTGTATGGTAACCCGTTTTACGGGCGGAACAGCTTTATTACCATGATCGGAAAAAAGCTTAAAAACAACGAGCCCTTTAAAGTAGTGAATGACCAGGAGCGTACGCCCACACATGCAGCAGACCTTGCCAGGGGCATTGCAGCCATTATTGATAAACGGGCGGAAGGTATTTATAACCTGGCCGGGAAAGATGTGCTGACGCCTTATGAAATGGCTATTGCAACGGCTCAACACCTTAATATTTCGGAGCACCAGCTAACCCCGGTAACGAGGGCGGATTTTAAGGAAATGGCACAGCGGCCATTAAAAAGCGGGTTGGATATTCAAAAGGCAATGCGCGACCTGAATTATGCTCCAATGAGCTTTGAGGAGGGGCTCAAAAGGACTTTATAATGAAACCGATATCAAAATTATCTTTGTCGGTTAGTGGAGGACACTAACCGTGGCGTGGGCTGTATCCATGGTTCAATGCTATTAAATTTAAACAAAAAAGACCCTGAAAGGGTCAAATGTTTATAATCGGGATGTCCAAAATAGACATACGACCCCAAAGGGGTCGCACAAAAAAAATAATCTTGATTTCTATAAATATTAGAATCCGAAGGACCCTCTGCTAACTTAATAACATTGGTGTCTCTACGAACCGGACAAGTTGTTGCCAATAAAATTGATAAGGAACTATTATTAGATGCTTAACGTGAGCGCTGTCCCTGATGCTTTAATGAGCTTTTAAATATTTTTTCTCTCCCGCTTTTATTGCAATCTTTAACCTGTTCTCTTTAGGAGGTATCGGGCAACTGTACCCAGAAACATAAGCGCAATAAGGGTTATAAGCTTTATTGAAATCTATTGCCACCTTATTGTTCTTGATGTCATCAATTTTAAGATCGATGTACCGGCCCGTTTCATAAGACTCTTTTCCTGTAGTAGCATCTGTAAAAGGTAAGAAAAGATGGTCAGCGTATTGCGGGTTTTGCAGAAGCGCCTGTGATTGATAAACGTAGAGTGTTTGTGGTTTGCCGTCCAGCTCAAAAGACAGCTTTCCATACTGCCTGTACATTTTTGTTTTGCCGCTTGAGGTTGGCAATGCGAACCAGGGTGCATTTTTTACATGCTCAAAGGTTGCGTTTACCTTATAGGTTTCATCAATTGTAAAAAACTGCAGCTGCTTTTTATCATCGTCTTTTACCACCTCATGCCCGGATATATAGTCATTAATGTATTGCTGCATGCTGTCTTTGTAAGTGGTTTGTGCATGGGCTATACCTGCGAACAATAATAAAGTGATCCCTAAGAATTTCATCCGTATATACTTTTAAATTTTATAAGGTAAAAATAGCTCTGCCATCATACAGCGGGCGCTGCCTCCGCCATTATCTTCAATAGTATTTAATGGTGAGTGGATAATGGGATTGAAAGAGCGGATCTGGTTGACCTGGTCTTCGTTTAATGAATGAAAAGCTCTTGTTGACATAACAAGCAGCTGTTCGCCGGCTTTGTTTTCCAGCTGTAGCATATTACCGGCAAACTGGTTCATTTGTTCCAGGCTGATCCCAATGATTTCTTTCCCGGTTTCTGTAAGCCTGGAAACGAGCATTTGTTTTTGAACGGTATCCCTGATAGTTTCAAGACATATAATTGCATATTGATCAGCCACGCACATCATCACATTGGTATGATAAATTTCATTACCCTCTGCATCAGAAGCATTGAATAATACAGGCTGGTAGCCCATAGCATCGCAAAAATCGTATAGTGCGGTAGGGCAGGTGCGGGGAGAAAGGCAGGCATAAGCCAGTTCATAGGGTCTGTCTAATACCATGCTGCCGGTGCCTTCCAGGAAAATGCCCTGTTTTTCGTAGCCGGTAAGATCAATAGTGCTGCGGATAAAAAACGTTTTATTAATGCTTGCGATCACATTTTTGTTTCTTTCCAACTGCCTGTTTGGAGCAAACATAGGATATAGCACTACAGTCCCGTCTTCATGGAACGAAACCCAGTTGTTGGGAAAAACAGCATCGGGTGTATGCGGTTCAGGCACATCCTCAATCACGGTTACATTAATGCCGCTGGTGCGGAGCATCTTTACAAAATCATCAAACTCCTGCAATGCTTTCTGCTGAACATTTAATGGTTCTGATTTCTTTTGAAAACGGTTGTTTACCGCTGTTTGCGGATTGTACGCAAATGCAGCCGGCCGTATCATTAATATATGCGAAGTGGTCATTTCTTTGAGTTGACAGATGATAGATGACAGTTGACAGTATTCAGACAATAGTACTTAGATTTTAGATAGTGGCCTGCGACCAGTATCCAGTAACCGTACTTTTCGGATTTCCTGACTTTACCGACTTTCGGACTCTCTCAGCAATGGCATACTCATGCAATGAAATCCCCCACGTGCGCGTGAAAGCTCAGCCGAAGGCATAACAATAAGCGTGTTTTTAATGTCTTTTACTGTGGCTGTTCCATCTTCCAATTGTTGTAACAGCTCTTTTACATCAATGGTTTTGAAACCCGCTTTAATAAAAGCCTGTAAGGTTTTGTCATTGCGGTCATATCCCACCACTACTCCTTCCTTTAAGGCCAGCACGTTGCAGCTGTCTGTCCATTGCTCACGCACATCAAAGGGAAACTCGTTATTCCCCGAGTATATAAATTTTACTTTTTCGGTACATCCCAGGTCGTTTTTGCTGATATCGATCAACAGATCTTCCAGGTTGTCAAAATATACGGGGTTGGAAATGTTTTTCTTTTTAAACTGCACAACACTGATGGCTTCTTCTTTTTTTCGTGTGTCCAAAGCTTTTTGTATGTCATCCGTATCTTCCTTTTTAACATGCTTCCGCGAAAACTTACCCAGCATGACCCATATATTTTTTTGTACCTGTGTGAAGATGGTATCAATATGCATATAATCCCGCTTCCGGGGGATCTTGATCACTGATACCTTTTGTACCACGTTTTTTTCGAAAAGTATTTTAATGGCAATATGTGCTGCTTCCAGCGAGGTGCGCTCACTAACCCCTATTAGCAGGTGGCCTGCACTAACCACCATAATATCCCCGCCTTCAAGGGTAACCAGCTTTTCTTCTGAATCTGAGGGCAGCAGGAACTGATATGCACTTTCGGGCAACTCAATTATTTTATCCCTGTAATTTTTGAATAGGGGGTGATTGTAGAAAATATATTTCATCAGCAAAGCTTCGCGGGTGCGGGCCTGCCTGGCAGGCTTGTTTAACAGGATGTGATCATTAATGACTATGCCGATGTCTCTTGTAAAAATAAAATTAGGCACCGGCGGAAAAAGCATTTCGGTTTCTTTATAATAAGTGCCGGTAATAAAAATATGAGCCAGTTCTTTAGCGTCTGCCTGCATTAGTTCGTTCTGTAATTCATATGAGCAGTTCTCTACAGCACATACAGAGGCCACCAGCTTCAGCCTGATATCCACCTGTTCTAAGATCTCCGCTAACAGCCATTCAATTTCTATAACATGGGTGGATCTGTAAAAATGGATGCTTGAGGGTTTATAAAATTCATAGTTGTTTTTCGGATCATCAATTTCTGCAAGCCGGCCTTTTATTTTCCCGGAGTCCAGAAAGTAGAGTAACAGCTTTATGTAGTAGTCGTATTCTTTACGCCTGATGGTTTCCAGGTGCACAATATCCTCAAAAAGCCAGTCCTGCGCTTTGGAAGGCACTACCTTGCCCAGGCCGCTGTCCGGGCTGTGCACCAGGAGCCGTTTTAATGTGCCTGTTTCTGATGTTACATAAATTTCTTTTTCCTTCATAGCTTTTGTACGAAAGTCTAAGATAATACGGTTTTTACAGCAAAGCAAGTTTATTTACTTAGCTTGCAGCCCGATGAAAAAATCGTTTTTACAACTGCATATTGCCGTGCTGCTGGCAGGATTTACAGGTGTGCTGGGCGGATTGATCACCATGAATGAAGGGTTGATTGTGTGGTATAGATTACTTATTACGGCTGTTACGCTCTGGGCTTTATTTTATGCTACAAGAAAACTGCAGCGGATACCTTTAAAAGATATTTTGCAACTATTCGGTATAGGTTTTATCAGCTCCCTGCACTGGGTGTTTTTTTACGCGGCTGTCAAATACGGAAATGTATCTATAGCCCTGGTCTGTTTATCGGTGGTGAGTTTCTTTTCTTCTGTTTTGGAACCGCTCATTAACCGGGTAAAGATTAATAGAATGGAGCTGCTGTTTGGATTAATGAATGTGCTGGGGATATGGCTGATCTTTCATTTTGACTCCACTTATAAGCTGGGCATTGCATTGGGATTAATGGCAGCTTTTTTTGGAGCCTTGTTCCCTATACTGCTGAAGCTGAAAATAGCCCGTATTAATATGCAAACGGTGCTTTGCTGGCAAATAACAGGCGGCTTTATAACTCTGTCTCTGGTTATGCCATTTTACCTTAAAGCCTTTCCGGTGGCAAGTATAGTGCCTTCGCTGAGTGATTTTTTATGGCTGCTGGTATTGGCCTGGGTATGCTCGGTAATAGCTTTCCAGTTTTCAATGAATGCCCTGAAAAAACTATCGGCGTTTACCGTTAATTTATCTTACAGCATGGAGCCTGTTTATGGTATATTGATGGCTTTTTTTCTTTTTAAGGAAAACCAGGTGCTTAATAACGGTTTTTATTTGGGTACGGCAGTCATATTTTCCACGCTGGCACTGCATACTATCTGGCTGAAACGAAAGCACAGGAAGAATAGCAAGTGGGCGGCGGTGGGTAGCAAGTAAGGAAATGGCGAGTAGTGAATAGTGAGTAGGGCCTCATTTATAGCTGAGTCTCCGGCAAGGGACTCAGCGTAATAAAAGCAGGTAACAAGTAAGGGTTAAGTGACACTGCCACACAGGTCAGCCAATGCCCATGGCTCTGCTTTAGACCTGCGCGAGATGGGAGCCCGAAGACCGAAGTCGGAAGATTATATCGGACCTCCGACAACCCTTTTAAATCTGTAAACTTATTAACCTTTCAACGTTCAACCTGTCAACCGTCATCTGTCCACTGCCAACTTAATTAACGCCGTTTACTTCAGCTGTTTTATCTATTTTTTGTACAAGGCCCTGTAAAACCTTTCCCGGACCGGCTTCCGTAAATCTGGAAGCACCGTTGGCAATCATTTCCTGTACGCTTTGTGTCCAGCGAACCGCACCTGTAAGCTGTGCTATAAGGTTTTCTTTTATTTCTTCTTTATCTCTTACAGGCTTTGCCACCACGTTCTGATATACCGGGCAGGCTGGGTTATGGAAAGTTGTTTTTTCGATGGCTTCCTGTAATTCTTTTTGGGCCGGCTCCATTAAAGGGGAGTGAAACGCACCTCCCACAGGCAGCACTAATGCACGTTTGGCGCCGGCCGCCTTCATTTTTTCGCAGGCTATTTCAATGCCCTTGATGCTGCCGCTGATGACTAGCTGACCCGGGCAGTTATAGTTGGCCGGAACCACAATTTCTCCTGTTTCTTTTTGCACTTCTGCACAAATTTCTTCTACTTTCTCATCAGGAAGATTGATAACAGCAGCCATAGTGGAAGGATTGATCTCGCAGGCTTTTTGCATAGCGCCCGCCCGAACGGATACAAGCTGCAAAGCATCTTCAAAAATTAAGGTGCCATTGGCCACCAATGCAGAGAATTCGCCGAGCGAATGGCCCGCAACCATATCTGGTTTTGCGTCCTGTATGGTACGGTATGCAATAATAGAATGCAGGAAAACTGCCGGTTGGGTAACATTGGTTTGCTTTAGCTCTGCATCTGTTCCGTTAAACATAATATCCGAGATACGAAATCCTAAGATTTCATTAGCTTGTTCGAACAGCTTTTTTGCAAATACACTTTCTTCATAATGGCTTTTCCCCATTCCTGTAAACTGCGATCCCTGTCCGGGAAAAATGTAGGCATGTTTCATCTTTTATTAGATAGTTTTATTTCAGAGTTGAGTTGTTTTGATCGAATAACAGTGCTTTGGGTATCAATAAAAATCTAATGCAAATCTGCACTTATTAATTTTAAAAATTCACTCCTGGTGGGATTTTTTTGAAACTCACCGTCAAAAGCCGAAGTAGTGGTTACCGAGTTTTGTTTTTGTACACCGCGCATCATCATACATAAATGTTTGGCCTCTATTACTACGGCAACGCCAATAGGGTTAAGGGTTTCCTTAATGGCATTCATGATTTGTACGGTAAGCCTCTCCTGTACCTGCAGCCTGCGGCTGTACACATCCACTACCCGGGCAATTTTGCTGAGGCCGGTGATCCATCCGTTAGGAATGTAGGCTACATGGGCCTTCCCAAAAAAAGGAAGCACATGGTGCTCGCACATGCTGTATAGCTCAATGTCTTTTACCACTATCATTTCGCTTATATCTTCATGGAACTTAGCTGAGTTGATAATAGCATGCGCATCAAGGTTATATCCTTGCGTCAGGTATTGCATGGCTTTGGCCTGGCGTTCAGGGGTTTTTAACAGCCCTTCCCGCCCTGGGTTTTCACCCAGCAATTGCAGCACTTCCCTATAGTTGCTGATGAGGCCATTGGTGGTTTGCTCATCATATTTTTCTGTTTTGCTGTAGGACATATAATGTTTCCGATATTTTGCAAATATATCTGTTATACTTTCTTAATTTGCAGGGTATTCCACAAAATTTCTGGGCGTTTCGTACAGCCGTACCTGCAGGTCAAGGTCAGCATCTATATGAGGCCTTATTAAATTATAAATAACAATAGCAATATTTTCTGCTGTAGGATTAAGTGTTTTAAATTCTTCTGTATCTAAGTTCAGATTCTTATGATCAAATTTCAGGACCACTTCTTTTTTCAGGATCCCGCTTAGGTGCTTCATATCCATTACAAACCCTGTTTTTGGATCGGGGACCCCGCTTACTTTCACTACCAGGTCATAATTATGACCGTGATAATTAGGGTAGGCGCATTTGCCAAATACATTTTCGTTGGTGGCATCATCCCAGTCGCTATAGTACAAACGATGCGCTGCGTTAAAATGCTCCTGCCGGTAAACAGATACTTTCATTGGTAATGCTGATGAACAATTTAAAGTATAGAGAATAAAATATGCCGGGTTATTTTTTATTCATAATAATCCCTGTGTGGCTAAAGTAGCAAAAAAAAATAATTTTTGAGAATGTTTTAACTGAAGGCTCACGCTTCAAATGACTGCCATTGGGTTATGAGAGGAATAGATGAACAATTAATGCATAATAATGTTGTTTACTAAAAAATAGTAAGTGATAAAACAGAGAAAACCTTAATTTTCACCTTATGAAGCGAAGCCTGTCTCTTGTAATCTTTGTTACTGTATTTATATCGTTTGGCTGCGGGAATGCACAAAGCCATACCGCAGAAAAATTAGGGGCTGCTGCCTTTTCTGAAAAGATAGGACAAACGTCCGGAGCTATTATTTTAGATGTACGTACACCGGGCGAGTATGAGAAAGAACATATTAAAAGTGCCCTGAACTTTAACTGGAATGATCCCGGCTTTGCAAAGCAGGTTGCTAAAATGGACAAAACAGAGCCGGTATTTGTATATTGCTTAAGTGGGGGCAGAAGTGCCGCTGCTGCTAAAAGTATGCGGGAGCAAGGGTTTAAACAGGTATATGAAATGGAGGGTGGTATTTTAAAATGGAAAGCAGCAGGGCTGCCGCTGCAAACAGATCCTGATGTGCCTGCTGCCTCCGGGATGACCCTGCAGCAGTTTGAAGAGGCCATCACATCAGATAAAAAAGTGCTGGTAGATTTTTATGCAGAATGGTGCGCTCCCTGTAAAAAGATGAAACCTTATCTTGATGAAATTACAAAGGATATGGCGGACAAAGTAAAAGTAGTGCGTATTGATATTGATGCAAACCCTGAAATAGCAAAAGAACTGAAAATAGACGCACTGCCGGTATTGCATCTTTATCAGAATAAAAAGTTAACCTGGTCCAATATAGGTTATATCAATAAAGAAGGAGTGCTTCAGCAGCTGAAAAAATAACTTGGGGGGGCACAATCTATTGTTCAGCGATCTCTTGTAAAATACGGCCAGGCTCTATAATATGGGTATCATCAGGAGCTTGTTGGGCATAACGTAACATCAGTTCCGCGAGCTTGTTTACTTTTAAGGGCGCCATGTTTTTAAACAGTCCCAGCTTATTGAAAAAATTCAGCAGACCTTCACTGATCTTTTCCCCCTTGCGGTCTGTGCCCGGCCTGGACAATAACCCCGGCCGGAAAATTACCAGGCTTTTAAAATGTAATGCCTCAATAGCTTTTTCCAGTTTACCTTTCATGCGGGAATAAAATACCAGGGATTTGGGATCAGCCATTCCTGCGGATATCAGCACGAAAGCGGGAATATCATTTTGCCTGGCTGCTTCAGCAAAAGCATACTGGTATTCATAGTCCACTTTATACTGGGCTTCTTTACTACCGGCCGCTTTTAAGGTAGTGCCCATACAGGAAAAAGCCACATCTCCTTTTACAAGCGCCTGCCATTGCTGCGGTTGATCAAAATCCACTACCTCAGCCTGTAATTTTGGATGTTGTAGGTTTAGTGAACGGCGTACCAACGCCGTAACATGAGCAATATGCTCATCTTTCAATAAGCGTTCCAGCAACTCTTTACCGGTGGCGCCTGTAGCTCCTATAATGATCGCTTGCATTGATGTAATGAATTTGGTATTGAACTTATTAAACTTTTAATTTTTTCCGGGGAATGAATCCTTGGTCGTTTCGTATCCCGCAAAGTGGGAAGAGACATCCCAACGTACAGTTGATTCGCGATAATAACAGGCCTTTCGTTGTGGGTTCTCCGCTTCACTACGAAGTGATGATTGTTTTGTTTCCCTATTACTCACAACAAGATTGAAAAGTTTAAACAAGTTCATAAATAGAAACGTTATGGAATTGTGAACAATGAGTAATTAAAAGCAGCTATTGTTTCCTGCAAAAGCTATCCATCAGCATCAATGTTTCTACCCCCGCACCGGCATCACAGGGGTTTTCGCCCTTACCTGAAAAATAACGGACCACTTTCTCTATCATTGGCTGCTGCACATGTGCAACAGGATCAAAATTCAATGTTTCCGTTGCTCCATCAATAGTAACTGATAAGCTATTGCCAAAAAATCCAAAGCTTAAACTTCCCCGGGAGCCATAGATGGTACAAATATCTTTTGCATCTGGTTCACTTACATTGAAGCACCATACACCGTTAAAAAGAATGTCTTTCTCAAAAGTAACAGTACCTGTTACCAGCTCATCAGCTTTATGGGCTTTACTTTGACTGAGTGAAGCGCCCTGCCAGTGCTTTGCGCTGCCAAAAAGATAAAGCATCAGGTCTATTTGATGCGGTGCCAGGTCATGAAATAAACCACCGCCGGATATAGCAGGGTTAATCCGCCAGTTTTCATCAGTGTTGGCTACAAGATCAGCAGCGCTGCTTTGTAATAATTTCAGATCTGCAAAGCGCACATCACCAATAGCAGTAGTATCAATAAGAGATTTGATCTTTAAGAATAACGGCAATTCCCTCCTGTAATGTGCTACTGAAAGTTTTACCTTTTGCTGTTCTGCATAATCCGCCATCTGCCGGGCTTCAGAAACGTTCATGGCCATTGGCTTTTCTACATATACCGGTTTACCAGCCTGTATGGCAGCTAACGCATACTGTAAGTGCGTAGAAGGAGGAGTAGCCACATATATGGCATTAACCTCCGGATCATTGATCAAAGCCTGTGCATCACTGTACCATTTTTCAACACCATGCCTGCGCGCATAGTCCGCAGCCTTTTCAGCATTACGTCTCATTACCGCAATCAGCTTAGAATGGGGCACTTTATTAAACGCCGGACCGCTTTTTACTTCTGTTACATCGCCACAGCCAATAATACCCCAGTTTACCTGTTCCATACCTGTTGATTGTTACGCTCCAAAATATTCCACGTAAATGCGTGGGGTTTCATAAAGTTTAATACAATGTAACTGAACTTCGGGGGGAATATGAGGTTCCAGTTGTTTCCATATTTCTATGGCCAGGTTCTCGGTGCTGCACATTTTACCCATTAAAAAGTCCACATCTTCATTAAGATTTTTATGATCGAGCTTTTCAGTAATACGTTCACGAATAATGGTGCTTAATTTTTTTACATCAAACACAAAGCCAGTATCGTAATTGGGTTTTGCTTTTACGGTAACTAACAGGTCGTAATTATGGCCGTGATAATTAGGATTGGCGCATTTGCCGAATACAGCCTCATTTTTAGCTTCATCCCAGTGGGGGTTGTAAAGCCGGTGGGCTGCATTAAAATGTTCCTGTCTTGTGAGATATACCATCGCACAAAAATAACGACATTTGCGGCAATATTATTTTATGGGTATCCTTATTGTTGCGGCAACATCGTTCGAGATCAGGCCGTCGCTTCGTGTTCTTAAAAAATCAAATGCTGATGTGTCCATTACCGGTGTTGGCTGCCCGGTATCGGTGTACAGTATTACAAAGGCCATTGAGCGGTACAGGCCTTCTGTTATTATACAGGCAGGAATTGCCGGTGGCTTTGACAGGACAATGCCTTTAGGAACCGCTGTAGCGGTATTGCAGGATGAGTTTGGTGATATAGGTGTTGCGGAAAACGGACAGTGGCGATCTGTTTTTGATATGGGATTCATGAAAGCTGGTACACAGCCTTTTAAAGAGGGCGTTTTAAAGAATCCCAATAAAACATTACTGAAGCATTGCGGCCTTGAAAGGGTAAAAGCTGTTACTGTAAATGAAGTAACTACGAACAAAGCAAAAATAAATTTGTTAAAAAACCGGGGCCTGGTTCTGGAATCAATGGAGGGAGCAGCATTACATTATGTAGCATTGATGGAAAAAGTACCTTTTTTGCAAATCAGGGGCCTTTCAAACTATGTAGGTGAGAGAGATAAGAGCAGGTGGCAGATGAGCGAAGCTATTACTAATTTGAACAGGGAACTGATAAGGATAGTGGGGGCAGTGAGCAGTGAATGGTCAATAGTGAATAATGAGTGATGAGTAGTGAGTGATGAGTAATAAGTGATGAGTTGTTTAGCATTTATTATTTTACATTTTATATTCTACATTTTATATTTTACATTCTAATATGGTTATTACAATAGGTTTTTCTCCCTGCCCGAACGATACTTTTATTTTTGATGCACTGGTAAACGGCAAAATAGATACCGACGAATTTAAGTTCGAGCCAGTGCTGGAAGACGTGGAAACACTGAACCGCCGGGCATTGGAAGGGAAGCTGGATATTACCAAGCTCAGCTTTCCTGCTTATTTTAAAACTGATGATACATACAGCTTATTAAATGCTGGCAGCGCATTAGGCAAAGGTGTAGGCCCCTTACTGATCGCCAACTCGGTTAAACAGTTTTCCGAAACAGATATAAATAGTGCGTCTATTGTTTTACCTGGTATTCATACTACTGCTAACCTGCTTTTCAGCTTTGCTTATCCCCATGCAAAAAACAAAGTGTTTAAAGTATTTCACGAAATTGAAGACACTGTGGCTCATGGCGAAGCTGAGCTGGGAGTAATTATTCATGAGAACCGGTTTACTTACGGGCAGAAAGGGTTGCACAAAGTGCTGGACCTGGGCGAATACTGGGAAACTAAAATGAATGTTCCCATACCTCTGGGCGGTATTGTTATTAAAAAAGAGCTGGGAGCGGAAATGTATCTGAAAATAAATGAGCTTATTCGTAAAAGCCTGCAATATTCATTTGACCATTACCCTGCTGTATCCGGCTATGTAAAAGAACATGCCCAAACTATGAGCGAGGCCGTAATGCGCCGGCATATTGAGCTGTATGTGAATGATTATAGCCTGGATTTGGGGAATGAAGGGAGAAAAGCGGTTGAGGTATTGAGAACGGTTTTTGAGAAGGAGGTGGAGTAGGAAGTAGTGAATAGTGAATAGTGAATAGGTAGTAGTGAGTAGTGAGTAGTGAGTAGTGAGTAGTGAGTAGTGAGTAGTGAGTAGTGAGTAGT
>JAPUDO010000031.1:103325-108467 GCA_027493055.1 Niabella sp.
GAGTAGGACTACTACATACTTGCTACTACCTATTCTCTATTTACAAACCATGAACTAATACAGCGGCTGAATATATTCCCTGAACAGCTCTGTTACAATGGTATTGGAATAGTTCCTGTTGCCAAAGGTTTTAACCGTGCTGATGCCCCGGATAGCATTGGTAAGAAAAACCTCATCTGCTTCCTGCAGGTCTTTTTGCAGACAGGGTATTTCCCTAACTGTTCCGATAGTATCTATAAGATAAGCGCGCATTACGCCCTCTACACAGCCTTCTGTCAATGGCGGCGTAAAGATCCTGTTTTCTTTTATCCAGAAAATATTGGCAATACTGCTTTCACAAACATGGTTCTCCTGGTTAAGCAGGATGCAGTCATCCCAATTATGCTCCATACAATAACGTGCCGCCACACTGTAAATCAATGCTGATGCAGATTTGATGGCAGCAAATTCATCACAGCTTTTTTTAATGGCAGCGAACAGGCCTGTGGTGAGCCCGTTCTCATTGGGCCTGTTTATGCGCTCATCAAGCGGCCAGGCTTCAATAAGGTAATGCAGCTGGTTATTGCTGTCAAACAGGCTGCCTTCGCCGTTTGAAAAAGATAAGCGTACCCTTGCCGCTTCCAGGCAATTGTTTTGGGCGCAAAGCGCTGTTATTTGTGTAAAAAGGGTATCGGTATCCATCCCGGCAGGAAGCAGGAATTTTAACCGGGCCATACTTTTTGCGATCCTTTTTTTGTGATAGGAGGCCAGGAGGATTTTGCCTTTCCATATTTTCATGGTTTCAAAAAAGCCATCTCCATAACGATAGCTTTTATTGGCTGCCTTCAATACAGGCTCCTGCTCATTGTAATAAATCCCATTGTAGCAAATGTTACGCATGGTAAGAGCGGTTTAATGCGGCTGGGTAACGGGTGAAGGCAGGGAATCTGCGCTGCCAGGCGCTGCGGAAGACAGGGTATCACTGTCTATCAAACGTTTTTGTTTGCTGACGATAGAATCTACCACTATTTTAAATTCGTCCGGCCGTTTCCTGTAATGCTCCAGTGTGTTGAGGAACTGTTGTTTGGTTACTTTATGTATTTTAAGGGTACGCTCTAACAGCGCGTCGTTCAGGGCCGCCTTGTTTTGCTCGGGATGCTTAAAGTAAACATAGCTGTTTAAGAATTCACTGCCCCGGGCCACGTCCCACAGCACTTTTTCCATTTTTTGTTTAGGTAATACATCGTTACTGCTCTTACAGGATAAGATAAGCGCTGAAAGAAGTACTATAAGAATGGTGAGCCTGTTCATTTTTGTTCCCTGCATCGGTTATGGTGCAAATATATCTGATATAGTTGTTTTTAATGGTGAAAGGGTTCATAACTTTTTTACCGTGATGACCTTTTTGAAACTGCCCGATATAGGAATACAGATAATATTATGAAGCTTTTATTGTCAACCCTAAAAATGGACGGAAAAATATGAAGTTAAAGAACGTACCTCTCCAATGGCTGCTTACGCTGGTTGCCCTGTTATTGTTGGTACAGGCATGTAAAAAAAATGAGATCAGAGAAAAGGAGCCTGACGCTGAAAAACAAAGGGACATAGCTGTTATAGATAGCCGGATAGAACAATGGATGAGCCAGAACAATATGCCCGGTTTTTCGCTGGCGATCAGCAAAAACGGCAAGCTGGTGTATAGCAAAGGCTATGGCTTTGCTGGTCAGACTTCCGCTATTCCTGTTACGACCGGATCACAATTCCGGATTGCAAGTGTCAGCAAGCTGATTACCGCTGCTGCAGTTATGAAACTGGTGCAGGATGGTAAGGTAAAAATGGATGACAGGGTATTTGGGATAAGCAGTATCCTTGGAACGATGTATGGCACGCAGCCCTACAAGACCTATGTTACCGATGTAACAGTAAGTGATCTGCTCCATCATACCAGTGGAGGATGGGGGCAGGATAATGATCCGGCTTTCTTTGATATTACCTTAGATGCCGCAGCTATTATCAGCTACACATTGAATAATCTGCCTTTAACCCGGAAGCCGGGTGCCGGCTTCTCATATAGTAACTTTGGCTATATGGTGCTGGAAAAAGTTATCGAAAGGGCCAGTGGTAAGACTTACGCGCAATATGTGAATGAAGAAATATGGAATAAAGTTGGTGCAAAGCAGTCGGTCATTGCGGGGTCCAGGCAGGCAGACAAGTTGCCTAAAGAAGTTGATTATTTCGGACAATCAGGCGATGCACCTTATGTGTACGGTATGAATATTCCAAGAGCAGCAGGTGCGATGGGATGGCTGAGCACACCTAACGATTTATTGCGCTTTGCTACCGCTGTGGATAGTTCTGCTACAAGACCTGACCTGTTAAGCCCTGAAACCATAAAGCTGATGGCTGGTTCTACTGCGGCCAGCAAAGGTTTTGGGTGGAATTTTGGCTGTGGTTGGGTGGTGGAAGGGCCTGAGTGGTTCTGGTGGGGAAGCCTGCCGGGTACTTTTGCCATCCTGTACAGAAATGCCAATGGTATTTGCCTTGCAGCAACAGCTAACAGCAGGTTGCAACCTAATCCCGAAACCGCCCTGAGCCGGTTTTTTAACATCTCTAATTTTATTGCTGAAGATAAGGGCATTCCCTGGCAGGAGCTGGATCAGTTCTGAAGTATTTCCTAAAAAACAGATATTATGAAAGCAATCAAACTTGTATTATGTCTTATGATCCCTGTAATGATAGGTTGCAAAAAAGATGGCGGCTCGCAGGAAGAGGATAAAAATAATAAGAATCTGGCTGACATTGTGCCCCAGGCTTATCTGAACAAATTAAAAGAAATGGGCTTTACAGTGTTTACAGGAAACAACCCTCCTGATGTTTCAGGTGAATACCTGCTGGCGCCCTGGCGGTATGATGGGGATAATTATAATGCACCGGGAGTTGGAACAGCCCCCGGATCTGTTAACCAGGATGGTTTTAAGCTTCGCTTGTCTGAGCAGAATGGCACTTCTCTTGTTGTCCGGTACATTGGGTATTACGAGGGTACCAAAGAGCTGAGCAAGCCTTTTATAACAGGATCGGGCAATGATTTTACTATTTGTCGCCATGTTCTGATGGTAGGAGGTCGGGACGGTTTGTTTACTTTCCCTTATGTTCAGCTCATATCAGGTACCAAAGACGGGAAAGTACTGAGAAATATAAAAATGGCTACTATTGGTTTGAAAGCTGAAACGCCCAACGAGGCGGGGATAACTGTTGAGGGACAGATCAGCATCAGATCGGATGTTGACGGTGTTTCGCAATAATGCAGCCCATTCAATTATAGATTTTTTGGGGATGTATTTTGCTATAACTACCTTTAGGACATTAAATTAACCTTATGAGTAATCTTTGCGCCCAATAGCTGCTGCAGAACTAAGATGTACTGATACCGGTTAGCTAAAATTTAAATTATGAAGTATATTATTTTTTCCGGAGTATCATTTTTTCTTTTAAGCCTGTTTGGGTGTAAGAAGCAGGGAATGGCAGAAGCTATTGACATTACAGTTCCCATTAGAGTTGAAAACGCATTGGGGCAAAGCCTGCTGGATCCGGAAACCCCCGGTCATTTTATGTTGGAAAATATAAGAAAATATGACCTGGTGAACGGGGAACCAAAATTGTATTATAAGTCTAACCTCGACTTCCCCTATGGCTATAAAATTAGTAACAGCAAAGAGTATAACTATAGCTTTATTACTATTGTTCCCAATATAGAAAGTGAAGAAAGCCCCACTACAACTTATATTGACTGGGGTAATGGTGACCGGGATACCATTGTATGTGCAATGACAAAAAATGACGGTGCATACCAGCATACAACGGATGTGTGGTATAATGGCGCTAAAGTGTTTAGCAATAGTACAGGGTCTTATCCCATTACAATTGTTAAGTAGGCGTTGCTGTAGGTGATAATATACTACAGCGGCGTCTGCCGTGGCAGGGTGTTATCACCCGCCACAAAATACCGTATGCTATGTTAAAGAACTTTCTTACATTATTTTTAATACTTTTTTCGGCCGGTGTATTTGGCCAGAAGACCGGGTTCAGGATCGCTCTTAATTCAGGTGTATTTTTATTTTCCGGGGCATCTGCACAGAAATATTCCCAGATAAATGTTTCGGGCCAGGCAAATTCCGGGTATACAAATAATCCTTATGGTTCTGCAGGCGCACTTTCTTATGGCTTATCGGGCAATATAAAAAGAGTAACAAAAAACAACGTAGCGCTGGGGGTTGATGCAGGATTTGAAAATTTAAGAAGTAAAGTGAAAATTAATGGAATTTACGGTAGTACAGGAAACGGATATCCTGAATCTGCAAAAGGAAAAACAATTCTTAGCAGTAATTTTATAAATCTTTTTCCCTTCATCGGCCGCAGGTTTTACAGGGAAGCCGTATCGTTTGATATTGTTGGTGGATTTGATATTGCTTATTGTTTGAAAGCTACAGAGAAGGGAAGCGCATCTGCAGCAGATGGAACAAAATATACTACTTCAAGGGACAGAAAAACCATCAGTACAGATTTCAGACCGCGCATTCAGTTTTCTGCGGACTATAAGAATACGGGTGTTTACCTGGGCTATTCCCAGGGATTAATAAATTATAAATCGGGAGCTGTTGGCGGAACAAATATATGTTTTGCATCGCTGCTCAGGTTTGGTTTAACGTATTGTATTAAATAGGGCCTGCTGCTTAACCTGGATATCTTTTGTAAAACAGTAAATTATTGCCATTCCGAGTTATCAATTTGCGATGCAAACTCAATGATGCGATGACATATAATAATGATCGGCTCATCGACCAGCGGGAGATGTCTTAACGAAAAGCCTGTTACCATCGCAATTCAACTGCGCGTTGAGATTTCTTCGCTGCGCTACGAAACGACGATTGGCTATCAGCATATTACAAATACGTCATTGGCACATCGGAACACAGCTATTTTATAAAAATGAATGAAAAAGCCTGGCATAAAAGGCTTTTGTGCATTGACCGTGGGAGGACAATGTTTTTTTGATGCAAGGGGGTTTGCTCTTCCTTGTTGAAAATACCTGCAGACAAATAATAATACTTATATAATGCCTCTTGAAAAACTCTTGCTGAACTACATCTGTGCATCTGTGGCTGT
>JAPUDO010000032.1:0-22565 GCA_027493055.1 Niabella sp.
AAGAGAGTGCCGGCTATGCCGCCGAGTTCAGGCATTTTACATCGTTGCGCGGTTTTGATGTAAGCTATACCACTACAGAAAGGACTACCGACCGGTATAAAGAAAATAAGTTCTTACCCGAAACCACCAAAGACAACGAGCTGGCGCTTTACGATTACAGCGCATTGGCCCCGTTCATAAAAGCCGGCAGGAACAGCGATCTTATAAAACAGCAGAACAGTAAGCAAAAAGATATATGGCTTTCGCTGGATGTGGTATTGAACGAAAAGATCAATGCCCTTGTCCAGAGCAAAGCTCCGTATAAAAATTTCCGTACTTCGGTGGTAGCTATTAATGCGCAAACCGGGGATGTGCTGGCTTCGGCTTCCAATCCTTCGCCTTCTTATAAAGACCTGAAGCTGATCAGCAATATTGAGCCGGAAGATTACCGGAATATCTATAAGCAGATATTTAATGATAAGATAGTAGTGCCGCAGGATTTAGGTGTTACTTACACTTCTCGCCCCGGTTCTACCGTTAAAATAATTGATGCATATGCGGCTATCAATAAATACGGTTTGCAGGCTACCAAGTTCAGCTTCTTTATCCACCCGGCAGAAGCGATACGTACGGATGAGCCTTCCGGCGAAAATGTGGACATGCATAAAGCGATCGTTCGTTCCAGCAATGCTTATTTTATCAAGCTGCTCAACGAAAAGAACCTGCAAGTTCCGGTGTTTGATATGTACGACAAGCTGGGTATGAATATCATCAATCGTGGAGGATTCAATTTTAAACGTCCTGCCGATTATAACAGTGAAAAATATTTTAAGGAATGGGCCGCATTCGTTGAAAAGGGTGAGCATATTTACAATACTAAAAACAAGAACTATATCAACACAAGGAAAAGGTTTAACTCCAATTATTCCAACATAGCATGGGGACAGGGCGAATTAATGGCCACACCATTGCACCTGGCTAAAATGAGCGGAGCTATTGCTAATCAAGATTCCTTACAGCCTTCAAGGTTTTTATATAAAGCCTGGAACCAGCCATTGCGCAAAGAACCGGCGGTTGCTATTTCGGGACATGCAGGTGCTTCGGGTATTATGGCAGGTTACATGAAAGAGCAATCGGCGAAAGTAGGTGCCGCAACGGGTTTGGAGGTGCATGGGAAAACGGGCAGCCCCGAACGGGATAAGCTTATCAAACAAAACGGGAAGACCGTTCGCAAACGGGTTACAGATGCCTGGTACACTTTTTATGTACAATCGCCAAAAATAGGCGCGCCTGTTGCTTTTGCTATAAGAATAGAGGAGATCGGCAATTCCGAATCGGCGAAGCAATTAGCTATAGAAATGTTGAAGGAGCTGAAGGCTTCGGGATATTTTTAATTTATTAACTATGAACTAAAAAATGAACTGGTTAAAACGTAAAATACAACAATTATCAGACAAGCTGAACGCGGATGAAGACCTGGCTTTTAAAAATGAGCCGGACACAGTAACCGGCAATACCGCGCCATCTGCGCCTGTGAAGCAAACAGCTCCTGATAATATCGAGGAGCTAAAAGAAATAACCATTGGCGCCATTACACGGGCTATAAAAATGCTGGGGTATGGTAATACTGTGGTATCAGGCCTTACTTTTCATTCCCGGTTTGCAGACAGTGCGGTTGAAAATGTAGGCTTGCAGGCTTTAATGAAAGATGCAGACTTTGTAAAGCAGATCAAGCGTACACTAAAATCGAAAGGCATTCATTATAAAGACGATTTGTTGGTGGAAGTGCTTCATCAGTCGGAGCTGACGGATAAGGTAACGAAAATAGCTGATGGCATAGGAGTGGAAGTGCTTACACCAACAGAAATATCAAGAAAAATAAAGGCCAGGGTTGTTGCTACGGAAGGCATTACCTGGGAGCCGGAGTATATTTTAGAGCCTACGGGCAAACCTTATTTCATCGGCAGGTGTAAAGATCCTAAAATTGACAACGGCCCTAAGATACATAACGATATTGCTTTTGTAGGCATTGAAGAAAAGGATGAGGAGCAGTATAAGATCAATAATTATGTAAGCCGGTCTCACGCGTATATTGTGTTTGATAAAGAGATAGGTGCGTATAAGCTATACCGGTCGAAGTTTTTAAACAATCCGGCGCATAAAATAAAAATATATAATACCGGCCTGGGCGATTTTTCTGGCGCAAGTCTTACACAACCTGCCGTGCCGCATGTTTTAAGAAGTGGCGATGCCATTTGTTTTAATGATAAGGTGGTGCTGGAGTTTTACGTGGTGAGTTGAGGACGAAAAGAAATAAGTTCTTTAAATAACAAGAAACGTTGTCAGGTTGAGGTACAAATAATTGCGAATCAGGTTCTTTGAAATGACAAAAACGAATGTCATGGTGAGCTTGTCGAACCATGATTAGATTGTAAAAACCCCCTTCGTCAAGCTCAGGGTGACACTTTACTTTGTTGATTATTAACATTCTAAAGAACTTGTCATTAACAGCTTGTCGAAGCATTATTCGATAGTAAAATGTCCTTCGTCTTCCGATAGCTATCGGAACAGGATGACATTAATTTTCATTTATTAAAACTTGATATCAGTAACAGATTATCGAAGACGAGTAATTTGTTTTATAATTAGTTCTTTAAATCGTGCGTAAGCAAATATTCACAGATGATTTGCCAAGCAGACAGTTGATAGTTATTCCCGCCGGAAATAGCTGGCGACTCCCGATAGCTATCGGGACCGGCTGCCCTTTTTGGCTCCACCTTTTTGGTCCCGAAAGCTTTCGGGAAAAAAGCGTGGAAAAATATATGTCATTTTAAAGAACCTGGCACCTGGTTATTTGAACCCCAGTACGACATTCGTTTTTGTCATTTAAGGAACATAGTATAAGTATTATGAAAGAATTAGCATCAACATACGATATTTTAAAAGTCCTTGGACATGGCGGCTTTTCTGCTGTTTTTAAAGCACGCCGGAAAGCGGACGGGAATATTATTGCCTTAAAGCAGCTCGACCTTACCCTCGAAAATGAGAACGATAAAGAGTACCGCGATTTTAAGGAAGAGGTGGACATTCTCAAAAAACTCGATCACCCCAATATTGTAAAAGTGTATGAGGAGCATATTCTCGATCATAAGCCATCGCTGGAAATGGAGTTTGTTGACGGTGAAACGCTGGAAACGATCTTAAGAAGAGATAAATACTTTTCCATTGAGGACACGCTGGACCTTATTGAACAGATTGCAGGCGCCCTCAACTATTGCCATCATTATTATATTCCTGATGATATAGCCCGGCATACCGATTCTGCTTTGTTAAGGAGGAATGCGGTGGTGCATAATGATATTAATCCCAAGAACATTATCCGCACCAAAAATGAGGATGGCAGCTATCGTTATGTGCTGATAGATTTTGGCCTGTCCTTTTCCGATCCTGATACGGTGCGCCACAGTAAAAAGGAGGAAGGCATGGCGGAATATAAATCGCCTGAAAAATGGGACGGGGCAATGGTAGATGCGCCCTCCGATATTTACAGCCTGGGCATTGTTATTTATGAAATGCTTACAGGCTCTGTACCGTTTCCTGTAAAGGATTACAAGACTACAGGCGAGATGATACAGTTAGAAGAAAAGCACAAAACGGCGTCTATACCCGATATGTGCGATAAGAGGGTGGATGCCATAAAAGCCAGGAAGCAGGCTGATGATATGAACCCGGAAAATATAGAGTGCGATATCCCCGCATGGCTGGAGCTGATGGTAAAAAAATGCCTCGAAAAAGACCCGGCGAAGCGGTTTAAGACCGGGCGGGAGCTGAGCAGCTTTTATTATGATGGCATTGAAGGAAAGATCGCCATCCCTGTATTGCAGGAGCCGCAGGTAATAGATATAGACCCGGCAACCGGACATGCTAAGATCGCCTCGGGGGTTTATCTTGAAGTAGTGCCTAATTTTCTTACTGCCGCACAGCACTTTTTTATTAATAAAGATATTACTACTATTGGCCGATGGCACGATATGCCCGGCGCTCCTTTAGCCGATTTTGCAATAAGAACGGCGGACAAATTCATCTCTAAAAATCATTGCCAGCTTACGCGTAAACAAACCGAAAACGGGCGTTATGTATACCAGTTAGGCGATACCGGCCCCAGTAAGAACGGCACTTTTTATAATACCGATAAAAACACGCAACGCCTGGGCCAGTATATAAAAGTAAACCTGAAAAACGGGGATTATTTCTGGATAGGTAATACCAAAATTATTTTTCGTGAATAGGTTTTGCTGAGTGGGATCGTTGGAGTGTGAAAAATATTTTTCTAGGGAACTATCTTAAAAGGAATGTGTGTGTAGGTAGTGGTATTTATAGTTGACAAGCATTCTGATACCTCGTCTAATAGTCTACAAAAAGGCTGTTGTTATTCTTCAGGGAGATGCAGGATTTACTAAGACTCACCTAAACGTAAGGGGAATTATAAAGGGTTTTAAGCATCGTTTTGATTGCTCTTTTGGCTATTTCAACTAATTCTTCTTCGTAGTATTCTGGGCGCTGCAATAGAACTGAATCGTTTGCTGGATCTTCTACGTGTACCCACTTATTTCTGTACTTTCGTAGTTCATGTAGTTCAAGTTTTAAGTCAACCTCCAGTGAGGATTTTTCAATAAGCTGATAGAACCCCCAGCCTTTAGACTCAAGCCCGTCAAAATGATCGAATCTTAAATGTGATTCAATAGCAGCCTGACAAGTAAGAATAGCAGAAAGATTAGCGCCATTACAAAATGCGATTTCAGCGTCTTTGGCTAAAAAGGTTGTCCATTCTGAAAGAATGACTCCGCCGAGAAGCAACTCCTCATCTAATCCATTTATAAAATCCCATTTGTCTTCTTCGGTCATAATTATTGAAATTATGATAAGTATAAAAATGACTGTGGTGGCAAGAGATTATAATCTTCTTTAAGCGATTTAGGTCGTCTATACTTTTTCTGATTTTTTATTTTAATAGCAAATCCTTCTTCTTTGTTAGAAAAATATTGAAAAAAGTATTCCTTGGTTATTCCAGAAAACTCTTGAGTCTCATTCCATAGTTCATCCAATTTATTTTTCAGAATAAAATCGATTTCAAATTCCCCAATTACTTTTTGAATAGGGGAAGAGGCATAAACAACAACTTTTTTCACACCTGTATTCTTAAAAATGGCCCTTCTAAACTCAAAAAGTTTAGTTCCTGCAAATATCATATCAGCGAACTCCGGCTTAATCGACAATAAAACTTTCATTACTCTTAGTATCTTTTAATATTAACTCAAATTGATCTCTTGTAATCGGCTTGAACCCTCTCGGCGCATCATCAACACCCTGTAATATTTTTAATTCAATCAACCGTTGCATATTTATGCGATGAGGGAAGGAGTAAACATATAAAAATCTTACGACAAAAGGCCTTGAATTTTTGTTATAATTCCACATTGCCTTTAATTCTGTTTCAGGAAATACACTGCCTTTCCTGCACTGCTTAATGAAATCGCTCTCTGTTTCAATATCGTATATTACTTCCTGTACTAAACCTATTGTGGAAACCACGCTTTTGTAATAGCCCCCTGTTCTGTAAAAAACCAGTAAATCACCCTTAGTTGGATGTGGTTGTATCGCTCTCGAAACATATACTTTGCTGATACCATTACGATGTGGAAAGTCTTCTACAAACTCTAATGGAGACTCTGTATTAAGAATGGAATCGGGGAGTAGTTCAGTATGATATTGTTCATAAATGGGGACTATATATGCAGTACTATTCTTAGAAATATATGGATAGTTTTTTTTTAGTTGATTAATGTCAAATGTAGGTAGAAAATCTCTCACATAAACACGTTCTCTTCCCTTCATTCCCCAATAAGAAAAACCCCATTGTTCCATCAATTCTATTAACCGTCGCTGCTCTTCCCGATGATCATATATTGTTACATAAATCTCCTGCACTTTATTTGTCAACGCGTTATCAAAAATAATTTTCATAAAGCGCTCACCCAAACGAAACCCATTATTAATCACTTTAAGAGTGCCTACTTTCAATCGCTTTTTAGGTTTGAAAAGCGGTACTATATCTGAATAGTTTTCATCCTCAGATTCGACTTTCAAATAAAGAAAAGACAGTATTAAGTTGTTATCTTTATTTACAGTTACGTAAGCTATATCATCAGACTTTTTTATAAACCAACGTTCAAAGCCAGGATAATCTTCTTTTAAACTGTCGAAGAATAGATCATTCAGATTGATTTGTCCAAAATACTCCTTACGTACATTTAAAACTTTATAATTAACGAGTTCAGGATGTTCTGAAAATATTTTTTCTAGGAAGGAGTCAATTTTAAACACACGATCCGATATATTAAGTGCTTGGGCTTTTGTATGAATCTTTTTGTCCTCCGAAATTAGGATGTCAACCCTTCCGGTATAAACTTCATTTAGGAGTAGCGAATCGTTTATGTCATTTTGATTTATGTCGTATTTGTTAGATACGTCTTTTACTTGCTGTTGTAAGGATGTTGGGAACTTCAGCTGCTCATAACTATCAAGCTTGGTCATAAACGCCTGCACCGTCGCATGGTTAGGATTTTTCTGAATTTCTTCAATGGTAATGGGGTGTATGCACTTAGTATATTTTGCTCTGTCTAACCACCTAAATAAAATACCTATGTCTTGTTCTACAACGCGCCCAGCTTCTCTATGTATAATGATATTGGTATCTAATAAGGCTTTCATATTTTCTTGCATTCTTTACTTTTGGTGATAATAGATGAGGTTAACTTTTTTTTGGCCATTTAAGTTTTGGCCAAAGAAAATATAGCAACGTTACTATTGCGATTAATATAGCAATGATAAGTTCTAGTGGTGTTTGCTTCCAAATTGAAATTTTATCGTTCAACCCTGCCCTAAAGCCTGGTAGAAACAGTAAAATTCCAGAAATCATATTTATTAAAATCGCCAAAATATATTGCGCAGGCCCAATCCTTTCTTTTGTATATATTGAGAAGAATGAAAATGATTCCAGATCACTCTTCTTATTAAATACAACTATCAATTCATCTTGTTTTACCCTTTTATCCTCAAGATATTTTGCGAAGGCGTCATATTCGAGAGTTCTTACGCTCTTAAGCGAATCATTTTCAAAAAATACAATATCGTAATCATTCGGAATGATAGAGAAACAAAAACATGCTTTGATTTCACAAAAAGTTTTTTGCGAAAAAAGATCAATCAGTTGGTCAGGAATGTTTCTTCGTTCATTCATCTTAATATCATAAACAATCGTAGATTTACTAATACCCTTTTTATGCATTGATATGGCGGGCATTTGTGGTGCTATGGAAAATCTAAAGTAAATATTTGCATTTGATTGGTAGGTCCTATAATGCTGAAGATTAGCCGTTAACTCGAGAATATCATTAGGCTTTCTCGTAATTGAAATGGGTAAAATACATAAATCATCTCTATTAGCAAAGTGATGAATAACGCCAAGTATATTTCGCCCTCCATCCAATGATTGAGTTTGTTTTATGGAGTCATTGAAGATAAATCTGCTATTTTCAGAATTACTAAGTTTATCATACAAGTCTGTTTCTCCTGTTGACCTAGAAAGCCAGGGAATAAATACATTAATTGTAAGTTGATTCTGTGGAAGGGAATCTTTAGAAATCTCAAAGCCAAATTCCACTAGGGTGCTGTTATTTTTAAACTCCCATAAACATAAATGTGCACGCTCAATTACAATAGGGTTTGCCTGAGCATCCGAAAAAACAAAAAATGAATTATCCATTTTTCAAAGTGATAGAATTGGTTTAAAATAGTGGTTTGTGATAATTCTTACTTTCCCTCAATCAACCTCTCCAACCTCGCCATCATTTCATCCTTCTCTTTAAGCATCCTTTCATACAAAGCAATTTTTTCCTCATGTAGTTGAACTAATTTATCAATAGGGTGGAAGGTACAATTTTCATTTCTTTGATAACCGTACAGTGTTGAACCGTTATCAAATGTATTTGCAATAATATTCACGGCCTGTTCCTCATCAAAATTCTTAAAAGCCTCAACAGGTATTTTAAGCGCATCGGATATTTGCTGTAGCAGGGGAGTGTCAATCGTTTCTTTTTGCTCTAATACGGATATTTTCTTTTGGTTCCAATCATCACCTAACTCATAAGCCAGGGCTTCCTGCTTAATGCCCAGCATTTCGCGGAAGCGTTTAACATTCCGGCCTTCGTGTACCTTTTTCTCCATAGTAGTTGTATTTATCATAGGTTCAAATTTAAGCTTTTATCGTGTACATACAGCGCCCGGCATTTAAATGGCCCAGGCCCTTTTCTCTAATTTGGGGTTGTTTAATTTATGCAACTGTGCTATCACTTTGATCCGCTCTTTAGTGGATAAAAAAGGAGGGATCAGCTCTTTCATATCAATCTTCAGCAACAGGTTTAACACCAACAGGTCAGTAAGCCGGAAGGGCTTAATCCCATTGATCAGCTCAGACATATGCGTTTTGCTTTTATGTCCTAAAATAGCCGCTAATTGCTGCTGTGTAATATCGAGTGCTTTTAGTTCCTTTTTGATTTTATCCTTCCTGTTTTCAATAAACATTCTTTCTGATTCGGCCTGCTGTTCGGCTTTACTGCTTTCCGTTAACTTATCAGCCGTAGGCACAGACTGTTTATTCCATTCCTTTTTCTCGTATGCTACAATTAAGTTGCGCAACCGACCCCGCATCTTCTTAAAATGCATGTTTTCTTTTGCAAGTAAACGTAGCCTGCGATCCGCTACCATAGCCCGCTCGTAATCCAGCTCATTAGTAATGAAACTTGCAGCAATGAGTTCTTTTCTGTCAGGTGTTTTTCCCATATTCAGGCATTTATCATAGGTTTAAATGTAAGCTTTGTTATTCAATAAGTTATTAATAAAGATAAGTAAAATATCCCTTAACCTAAAAAATCCGTAGCACTACCAGCGGGATAAACGGGACCATCTCAAAACGAGGAAAACAAAATCAGGCGTAAGCAAATATTCACAGATGATTTGCCAAGCAGAGCGCTGATAGTAGTTCCCTCCGGAAATAGCCGGCAACTCCCGATAAATATCGGGACCGGCTACCCTTTTTGGCTCCACCTTTTTGCCCCGAAAGCATTCGGGGAAAAAGCGTGGAAAAACTTTTTTAAGCCTTGCTCTTAAATTCTTTCGGAGCAAGTGTGAACATAATATATTTTTGAAAAAAGCTGTTAATGGCAGGAAGTTTCAATAAATGAAAATCAATGTCGTCCTGTTCCGATCTATCGGAAGACGAAGGACATTTTACTATCGAATTATGCTTCGACAAGCTCAGCATGACATCCGTTTTGTTATTTTAAAGAAACCTGATTCGCAATTATTTGTGCCTCAGCCTGACAATGCTTTTTGTCAAATTCTTTCAGGGCAAGTGTGAACATGAAATCTTTTTGAAAAAAAGCTGTTAATGGCAGGAAGTTTCAATAAATGAAAATCAATGTCGTCCTGAGCTTGACGAAGGGCATTTTACTATCGAACTATGCTTCGACAAGCTCAGCATGACATCCGTTTTTGTTATTTTAAAGAAACCTGATTCGCAATTATTTGTGCTCAGCCTGACAACACTTTTTGTCAAATTCTTTCAGGGCAAGTGTGAACATAAAACCTTTTTAAAAATCGTTTGTAAAATATCCCTTAACCGGTATAAAATATCCGCTTCCGGATTTATATACAGCATACCCTATGCTTTGTTTTGCAACAGAAAAACAAAGTAACCTATGGCTGTTATAAAAACCAATAAGTCTTTTAAAGCAAGAACACTTAAAGTGTATGAAAAACTAATTTGCTACCATGCGTATTATACTCAGGATGTGGTATCGCATTTCCCGGAGATCAGGCTCATGGGCAAATGGCTGGCTGATTGCGGATTCATGGCCGGTCAGTATATAGATGTAACCGTTGAGCAAAATAAACTCACCATTACACGTAATTTCTTAGCTAACGGAGAAACTGATCTTAAAACAGATAAGTATGAAAAACAAAAAGCAGCTAAAATTAGAGCATTGGTTGAAAGAGCATCCGGCAAAGCGTGTGAACCATAGTCTTCGCCAGTTGCTTACGCATTACATTGGTTTTTTCCCCGAAGACACAATCTCCGGCTTACAGGAATTGGTTTTGGATATTACGGACCTGATGGAATTACTGGATACGGCTGATAACACCAGCAAAGGCGGGAAGATGAACTTAAAGAAATGGTAGCAAGCCTGGAATTGAATATATAAGGCCACTACTGCAATATAACCATTCCCAGCTGATCGGTTATTTCTCGTTCCATATCTTTTAAAGATTTATGAATGAAATGCAGCTCTGAAAATTTCTCGTATTTTTTATCCAGCTCCATGTCCTGTTGGTTTTGAAGCAACATGCGCTTTATCTTTTTTAATTTCAGGTAGCGTATCACGGAGATAACAATATATTTAGTACGGTCTTCGGCGCTCAGCTTAAAGCTTTGTAGTTCCTTTTCGTTGCCATCAGCAACAGTCCTTATAAAATCCCCGAAACCCTGCTGAAACAATGCCCGCTGGTAACCCTCGTTCTGGTCCTTTTTAGCCCAGTTCTTACTCTCCTCGTAAGGATGGTTAAGCAATGAAATAGCAAATATGCTTAGAGATTTATTTTCATTGTAAACAAAATACTTTTCGCTGAACAGTTCGGGCCTGCTTTGCAACAGCTCCTTTATCGCATGTACAATATTGGCCACCTCTTTGTCTTCAATATCCAGCTCATCAATTTCATTTAAAATATAGTCAGCAACTAGTGTATTTTCGTCCCATTGTTTGTTGCCATATTCTAATAAGATCCGGGCTAGCTCCCGTTCCTGCAGCTGGTCCTTAAACAGCATATCAAAAGTGGCATCATCAAAATTAGATGCATCGGCTTTTGCTACAGCTTCTTTATCCGGGCCCACTGCAATAGCTTTTCTTTCCTGTATAGTGATACGGTCGCGGATATATTTATTAACCAACGCATGAAGGCCGGCTTCATCAATACCTAAGATCTGGGACGATTGCTTGATATAATCCTGCTGCTTCGTAAAATCCTCTGCTTTATTAACACGAGAGATGGATTCAGCAATTTTATTAACCAGCTCCGATTTTTTTACAGGATCGTTGCCGGCATCTTTTAAAGACAGCTCCAGCTGGAAAAGGATAAAGTCTTTTTTATGTTCCTGTACAAATGCAGTAAAGGCCGAGGCTCCGACTTTATTTACATAGCTGTCGGGGTCTTCATTATCAGGTATCAGTACCAGCTTTACGTTCAGGCCTTCTTCCAGTGCCAGGTCAAGTCCGCGCAATGCCGCTTTTATACCCGCGCCATCGCCATCATAAATAATAGTAAGATTGTTCGTATACTTTTTAATGAGCCTTAGCTGGTCAACCGTTAAAGAAGTTCCTCCGGAAGCTACCACGTTTTCTATACCGGCCTGGTGCAGCGAAACAACATCGGTATAACCTTCTACCAGCAAACATTCATCTGCTTTATCAATAGCGGTACGTGCAAAGTAGGACCCATAAAGGATCCTGCTCTTTACATAAATTTCATTTTCGGGGGTGTTAATGTATTTGGGAGCCCGGTCGTTAGTCTTTAAGATCCTTGCCCCAAACCCAATTACTTTACCACTGTTATTGTGAATAGGAAAAATAACGCGACCGCGATAATTATCCTGCAGGCTACCGTTACGTTCCGCTATAAGCCCGGTTTTTAAAAGCAGCTCTTTATTGTACTGGTTTTTGAGGGCTTCGTCAGTAAAAGCGGTCCTTGCCTCGGGTGAGTAACCCAGCCTGAATTTTTCAATAATGCCTTCCCTGAACCCTCTTTCCTTAAAATAGCTCAAACCAATATTACGCCCTTCCTCTGTTTTAAAAAGCTGGTCGGTAAAGAATTTTTCAGCAAAGCTGTTAATGATAAAAAGGCTGTCGGCTGTCTGGAATTGTTCTTTTTGCTCCTGGCTCACAAAAGTTTCTTCAACTTCAATGCCGTATTTATGGGCCAGCCATTTCAGGGCATCCACATAACTATACTTTTCATGCTCCATCACAAAGCTGATGGTATTGCCACTTTTACCACAGCCAAAGCACTTGTAAATTTCTTTGGATGGAGAAACCGTAAAGGAGGGCGTTTTCTCGTTATGAAAAGGACAGTTTCCTAAATAATTAGCACCCCGCTTTTTTAATTTTACAAATTCCCCGATCACATCAATAATATCAATGCGGGAAAGAATTTCCTGTATGGTATTTTGCGAAATCACGGCTCCGAAATTAAGGATAAATTGAATCAGCTTCAGGCTGAGTAATTATTTTATTTATACCGTAAATTAAAAATATTCGGGAGTTGGATTAGGGCTTCATACTCATAACCAAATAATTTTAAACTTTCTATGGATTTATTTGGCAGAAATAAAAAAGCCTGTATATTTGCACTCCCAATTTGAAAGGATCGGTAGTTCAGTTGGTTAGAATGCCGCCCTGTCACGGCGGAGGTCGCGGGTTCGAGTCCCGTCCGGTCCGCAAAAAAGGATTATCAGCAATGATGATCCTTTTTGTTTTTTACCCTACTTTACAGTGAATGGGGTGATTTTCAATATTTAATAGGAAATCCCGCTAACGATCTTCACTACCTTTATAACAGCTTAACAATTTTAAAAAGTAGACCAAAAGTAGACCAAAGTTTAGGCTACCCGAAGTCGATTAAAATTGTTCAAGCTATGTCTCTACCAGTTCAGCTAATTTGTCGCGCTAACAAGGTCAATGCCGATGGCACTTGCTCCATTTTTGTTCAGTACTGCTGCAACGAAAAACACAAACCATTATTTGGAACAGATGTAAAAATTCCGCCTACCTATTGGGATAAAAAGAGTCGCTGTATAAATGAGCGGCTCCCTTCAGAGTACGGCGATTACAAAGAGCTCAACGATGAGCTGCGAAAGCTAAAGAAGGTAGTTGAGGACATTGTCACTTATGCCCGTTTAAAAAAAATCCCGAACCAGCACCGCGCTGAATTTGCAAAGAAACATTTTTCTCCAACCTTTGACATTAACGAAATAGAGGCAAAGGGAAAAGCTGCTGCTGAACAACAAAAGGTTGAAGAAGAAACCAGGCTTAGTCTATATAATCAGTTTGATGATTATATAAAATCTAAAAACCGTAAAGTAAGCAAAGCCACCCTCACTGTCTACGGTAATGTAAAATCACATCTGCTTGCTTTTGAGAAGTTCCGAAACGGGGAGATCACTTTTGAAAGTTTTGATTTTAGCTTCTACGAGGATTTTGTGGATTATCTGACATTCGAGCATGTTCACATGCTGTATTAATCTTTTCATAAAACTCCGGCGTTGGGTTCAACGATTTATTTTGCCATTGGTGCCAGTAAGGATAGATGGACGAAACGTTGCTTGCTTCATCCAGCTTTTTAATTTGTTCCATTGTCAGGTTCCAGCCAACAGCACCCAGATTTTGCTTCAATTGCGCTTCATTTCTAGCACCGATAATAATACTTGAAACGGTAGGACGTTGCAGTAACCAGTTCAAAGCTACCTGCGATACGGATTTGCCTGTTTCTGCGGCAATATCTTCCAAAGCATCTGTAATCTTAAACAAATGTTCCTTCTCGGCAACTTCTGTAGGAACCGGGCTTCCACCTGCTGCTACACGACCGGATGTTGGCCATTCTTTTTTCCTGCTGAACTTTCCACCCAGTCTTCCACCTGCCAATGGCGACCATATCAAAGATCCTACTTTTTGATCCAGTCCCAAAGGCATCAGTTCCCATTCATATTCCCGGTTGAGCAACGAGTAATACACCTGGTGAGCAACATACCGGTTCCAGCCGTACTTTTCTGAAATTCCTAATGATTTCATCAAATGCCAG
Organism: Niabella sp.; assembly: GCA_027493055.1. GTDB lineage: Bacteria > Bacteroidota > Bacteroidia > Chitinophagales > Chitinophagaceae > Niabella. The sequence continues at coordinate 13,948 of JAPUDO010000032.1, forward strand.
CCGGAAAAATTGGATACCGCGATGTAGCGCACTTTACCACTTTCAACCAAATCGTCCAGTGTTCGCAACGTTTCTTCTACCGGCGTATTGCCATCAAAACCGTGCATATGGTAAATATCGATATAATCTGTTCCAAGACGTTTCAGGCTGCCTTCAATCTGGTTTAAAATATGGTAGCGTGAAGATCCCTGGTTGTTCGGTCCGTCACCAAAAGTAAATGTCGTTTTAGTAGAAATAAGCAGTTCGCTACGTTGCTTTCCTGCTATGGCTTTTCCCAACACTTCTTCGGCAAGCCCATCTGAATAAATATCAGCTGTATCGAAGAGATTGACACCTGCTTCAAGGCAAATATCAATTAGCTTTTTGGCTTCATCAACCTGAGTAGATCCCCAGGCTTTAAAAAAATCATTGCCTCCACCAAAAGTGGCTGTTCCAAAACTCAATACCGGTACTTTAAGCCCGGATGCTCCCAAAAATCTGTATTCCATTATCTTAAATTTTAATTATTTGAATTAGGTTTAAAACTAAAAATATAATAAGGCGGTTTTCTCAAGTCTTTTCCTTTGCGCATAAAAGGCATATTCGATATCTGGGCTACCGCCAGGTAAAAAGTTCCGTCAGGTGTAATAGAATATGCATCCGGCCACACCAGGCGAGGATCTTGAAGTAACCATTTGCTTGTGCCATCTTTACTTTCGCAACGAATAGCGCTTGTTTCTATTTCCGAAAGATAAAGATTGTCTTCACCGTCCATAATGATACCACCGACAGGATTGACCTTACGGTCGATTGCAATTCTTTTTTCCAGCTCTTCATCGCTGAGTTTTGTGTCCAACAGGTCTTTCACCGCCACTTTATACAGGTTGGGGCCGAACGGCGACATAAAAAACAGCATCTTACCGTCTGCTGAAAGTTCTATTTGATCAACATTGATAACCGGTGTCTTGCCATCCTTACCCTGCAAACGGAAACCATCAATGACAGGTTGCGCTTTCGGGTCGGCTTTTGTCAATGTTGATTTCGCCAGTAACCTGCGGATTTCGCATGTTTTACGGTTCAGCACCAGGATTGCGCCCGTTCCGGATTCCGTGATGAAAACATCATCGCCCAGAATGCGGATATCATTCAGGTGGCTTCCGCTTGGCGCATATTTATCTCTGATAAAAAAAACATTGACAGCCTGGTTGTTGCTCAAATCAATTTCAACCAATTTGGGTGCGCCGGGCACTCTGTCCTTTCCAAATGCTTCGCCTGCTGCGTCAGTTACCCAGAGATGGTTGTCATCACGGTTGATGTAAAGTGAATTAATAGAAACAAAAGCTTTTTTGGGGTCTTTACCCGGCTGCCAATTGTTCCATTCATTACCGGGAAAGGCAACTTCTTTTCCGTCTTTTAATTCAACAAGTGATGGATTGTTACCTTTCTCCCAACGGGGAAAATCAGCAAAAATCCGTTTATCATTGGAAACGGCTATACCGTTCCAGTTGCGTTCTGTGGTGGTGGCTACCACATCAAGTTCAGGAGCCTGCTGCTGAGCAATTGCTATTGCTGAGGTACCTAAAAACATCAATATTCCAATTATTGGCTTCATCATTTTTTTACATTTTCTATTAATTACCCCCTTTTATCCGTACCACCAGGTAAGGCAGTTTCCGTAAATCTTTTCCATTGTTAAATCCCGGCAAACGGTTCCATTGCCCCAATGTCACATAGACATAACCGTTCCGGTAAGCCAGTCCGTCGGGCCATACAAAATTTTCTTTATCGTGGGCAAGCAACGTATAAGCTCCGCTGGCCGAACGCCGGATAATGGATTGTTGTTCAAACGCACCAAAATAAATATTACCGTTCTCATCTTCGGCCAGCCCGTCGCAGGCCGGGTGCTGACCTTCGTTTTTTACCGCTTCGGCTATTTGTTGGTTGGAGACCTTAAAATCGCTTAATAAATCAGTAGAAACGCTATAGAGATTTCTGCCGGTAATGGTCGTCCAATACAATATCTTACTGTCGGGATTTAATGCGATACCATCTGCACCACCATTGGGAAATGTCTGGTCTTTGAAATCATAAACGTGTGGCTTACCTTCAAGGAAGCCCATAAAATGAAGTTCCGGGGAAGTTGAATAATGATTGAGCAATACTTCCCGGCAGTTACCCGAAGCTATATCTATAACCACCAGGGAATAATGCTCTCCGAAACCTGAATTCGCAATATAAATGCTTCCTTTTTCGCCGTGTGTCAGGTCCACACGCAGGTCATTGTAATGCGCATCATCTGAAAGCACAGGTATTGGAATGACCAGCGTTTGCAGTATTTTTTTGGAATGAATATCAATGCCGACCACTTTGGCGGCTCCTTCCGGGATTTCCTTTTGCCCGGAGCGTTTGCCATCGTCCAATACCCAAAGCACATCGTTCTTGTCCATATACATTCCGTGCGGTGACACCAGCCATTCTTTATAGGGTTTTGTTGATGGATACACATAATCCTTATTTGGAAAAGGAACAGGCTTGCCATCGATCAGCTCTGCAAGTGCAAATTCCTTGTGATTATCTGCGTGGCGAGGGAAACCAAGAAACACCCGGTTATCCGAACTTACCGCAATGCCCGACATATCGGGGTTTTGGGGTGATATCCTCGCTATAATTTCATAATTTTCCTGTGCCATTGCTAATGTAGTTTTTATGAGCAGCATAATGATGCCTGCCGCCTTTATCAATTGTTTCATAATCTCTATTTTTTATATTCGATCAACTCAAACCTATTGCCGAATGGATCACGGAAAAAACACCGTTCCCTTCCTTTAATCTCTGATGAATAGCTGATAGATATGTCGTCTTTTTCCAGAAACTTTTTGGCTGCCGTTAAATCGTTCACCACAAAAGCGGGATGGCGGTCAGAATTAGTCTGGTGGCCATCTTCTTCCCGAAGGTGCAATTGTATATTGCCTATTTCATACCAAATGGCACCGTTGGGATGATTGCCCTCTATTTCCTTTAGCTGCAACACTTGTCCATAAAATGCACGGGCAGCTTCTTTCGCTCCCGGCGGAATAGTTATCAAAATATGGTCTACGTGTTTAAAATCAATCATACCAGGTTATTTAAAACAATTTTATTCTTTTCCGAAATCATAAAAATTCAAGCCTACCGCTTCATTTTTAACTTTTATGACTTTGCTGCTGATAGGATAAACAAAAAATTCTCCCGCACCTCGAATTTTTGCATCAAGTAAGTGTCCGGCCAATGCCATGTAATCCTTTCTGCCCAATGTAACGTGAAGATGCAGCATTGGTTTTCCCAGTACTTCCGAGATATTCCCGGAAAGGTTACTGATTTCCATTTGTTCATTAAAAGTCTTATCCACATATTTTTTGGTCACAGGATCAAAAAAACGTAACGTGGCCTCGTTGGTTGCACCGATACCTGTAATCTGACCGGCCGGAATTTTTTGCGCTATCACAAAGTCAGTTAATGCATCCAAAACACTGCTTTTATCTGCAACACTTACAATATAAGTGCGGTCCACCTTGCGGGCGGTCCAGTTATTTCCTTTTAAATTCTGTGCATTCATATTCGTTGTTATTAACAGGATGATGGTTGTTGATACTAATATTCTTTTCATAACAGATACTTTTTTATTCCCAGTCTTTTCCCGGCTTTGGTTTCCAACGACTTAACCTTTCATTTTGACAACGTCAGAGTTTGCACATCAGAGCTTGTGCATCAGAAAGACTTCCATCGGTTTTTCCAAAAGCGATTGGGCTTTTTTTTTAAAATCTACCAGGTGATCATTGGCGAGATGCTTTTCCAGTGCTTCCCGGCTTTCCCAGTTTTCATAGAAAAAGAAAACCTGTTCTTCCGGTTTCTCCTGGTGCAGATCATACTGGATGCATCCCTCTTCTTTTAAGGTGGGCGCCACCAGCGATTGCAGCAAAGCCTTTGTTTCTACAATCTTTGATTGCTTAGCGGTCATTTTTGCGATTACGGTCAACATTATTTTATATATTCAATTGGTGGAATTTTATTTCAACGGGCCTTTGCTCACTTCTTTTCCGGCTTTATACACCGCATAGATAGACCGGGTCTGTTTAATATCGGAGGCAGGATTGTCATTCAGGATAAGCAGGTCGGCCATTCTTCCTTTTTCAATGGTACCGAATTTCTTATCTATCCATAATACTTGGGCAGCGTTCTTTGTGGCGACGGTTATTGCCTGAAGAGGTGTCAAGCCTGCCTGCACCATCAGTTCCAATTCAAGGTGCTCGCTGAAGCCCTGTGCACGAAGCGGCATTGCCCCGCTATCGGTTCCCATAGCGATTAAGGCACCGGCATCGTACAGTTTTTTAAGATTTTTTAAAGCCGTTTCAAACGCTTTGATATTCGTTGCGTAGTTCGGTGCATTTTTTAAACCGTTCTGGTATTTTTCGGAAGTGATCATTTCATATATGCCCGGTTCCAAAGACGCCTTGAAAAACGGGTCGTTGATCCATTCGGGTTTTCTGGCATAGATATACGCAAATTCATCCAAAGAAAGTGTCGGGATATAGGTGATACCTTTTGCCTTTATCTGCTGTGCCAATGCATCATCTATTATACTGTCACGAACACTGTGTCCGATTACATCCACACCATCGGCAACCAGTTGCCGTGCGTCGGAAAGGTAGTACACGTGTGCTGCTACGCGTAGATTTCGCTGATGTGCCTGACGAATGATTTCCTTGTATATTGCAGGATCCATTTTTTTGTATTTACCGCCGAAGTCATCCACCCAAATTTTCACAAAATCCGGTTTAAGCTTTGCAAGACTGTCCATTTGTGCTGCAACCTGTTCCGGTTTTTCAGGACGATAAACATAATCCATTGCAAATTCTATCGGAGGGGCACCCTTGGGAACACCAAAACCATAAGCTGCGGAATGCAGCCTTGCACCGGGATAGTTCCCTGCAACCGATTTGTCTCGAATTCCCTTTTCAAAAAGCAGGGGCCGGTCGCTTCCCATCACCATAATATTCAACACGCCGTAATCCTGGTATTTGTTCAGTTGTGCTTTGATGTTTTCTTCGGTATAATATTCGGCTTTGTTTGCGGTACCTTTTAAGCTCCCGATATGCACGTGGTCGCTGATCAATGCAGGCATAACCGTTTTGCCATTCAGGTTAATCGTTTTCACATTCGTGGTATCCAGCTTTTGCCCGATAGCTGCAATGCTGTCGCCTTGTATCAATATATCGGTGTGCAATTGGGGTTCAGCACCGTTTCCGTCAATCAAAGTCACATCCTGAAGCAACAAAGCATCAGCTGATTTTTGCTTTTGATCGTTATTACACGATATTACCGCCAGTGCAATACCGGTAAAGAATGCGGTCTGTATCAATTTTTTCAAATCCATAATATACTGTTTTTTAGTGTTGAAAATTATTTGCTCTCTTTTAAAGACAAGGAGACTGGGGTTTTGTTCAGCAGCAGTATAAAACCCATAACTGAAAAGATTAATAACTGCAAACAAACGGCGTTCCATTGCCTCCATTGCCAAAAGAACAGTCCGCTGTACGTACCCAAGGCACCACCCAGAAAATAGGAAGTCATATATACTGTATTGATGCGGCTGTGCGCCGTTTCATCAGGGGTATAAATTACGGCCACATTGGTTACCTGTACTGCCTGTACGCCCAGATCGAGCAGCAGCACGGCAACAACGACCGCCCATAGCTGTCCGCGATAGAAATACGAAATAACGATTGCGCCGATAATCAGCATCACCGCCAAAAGACGGGAACGGTTGGCACCTCCCTGATCCGCCAGTTTTCCAAACATCGGCGCCAGTAAAGCTGAAAATATCGCGAGAACACCGAACAGTCCGATCTGGTCGGTACTGTAACGGAAAGGTGTACCGCTGAGGTAAAAGGTTAAAGTAGTCCAGAACGAACAAAAAACCCCGAACATCAAGCCTCCTAATAAAGCCGTTCTGCGAAGCAAAGAAAATCGTTTCAGCTGTTGCAGCGTAGAGCGGAGCAGATCAGGATAGCTACCTTTGAATACTGCTGTGATATTCGGCAAAGACCTGTACAATACAACGGAAGTTGCCAATACCATAGCGGCTCCAATACCGTAAACATAACGCCAGCTGAGCCATTCCGCAATAAACCCGCTGAAGACCCTTGCCGCAAGTATGCCCGTTAATATACCCATAAAAATAATGCCTACGATTTTACCTTTATTGTGTGGTGACATATGTGCGGCCATCGGCAGGATTACCTGTGCTGCCACCGAAAATATGCCGACAAGCAGGCTCATTGCAATCGTTAGGTGTAGGTTATTAGAAAATGTCATTCCCAGTAACGCCAAAACCAGCAGCCATTGCAACAGCAATATCAGTGTACGTCGGTTCATTTTATCGCCTAATGGGGTAAGGAAAAATAACCCCAAACCATAACCTGCCTGTGCCAGTACTGCCATATTTCCGACCGTCCGCTCGTTGGTATAGAAGCTGTCTGCCATCTCTTTCAGCAAAGGCTGGTTATAATAGATATTGGCTACGCAAATCCCTGCTGTAACCGACATCAGTACGGTTTGCGAGGCAGATGTTTCGTTTTTTTCTCTTTCCATCATACAAATTTCCTTATTGTTTTGATGATGGACTTGGTATATATCACGGCTATTTTTGTACTTTTATCCTAAATAAAAGGTTTATGAAGAAATTACAGTTTGAACCTCTTGTTATCCACGATTTTGAAGAGAATGCGTTTCATCTGCCTGTACACAGCCATACGTATTATGAATTGGTTTATATCCATAAAGGGAAAGGCATTCATTTGTTAAACAACAGCCGGCTGCCTTATAAAAGCGGTGATCTTTTCATCATTAGTCCGGGAGATGAGCATTATTTTGAAATAGCCAGAAGCACCCGTTTTACGTTTATAAAATTTACGGATGATTATTTCTCGGGGCATAAGATGTATTATGAAGCTGATGCGTTCATTTCCCTTGCGCCGGAAAACATTATGCGGAATAAATTGCTGAAAGAGGTCAAGCTGAAAATGGATGAACCCTGTACTTCCATTCTGAAAAATACCGTAGAGAACATTGTAGCCTACAATTGTAAAAAAGAAATTGCCCGTTCACCGCTGATGTTTTACCAGGTACTTTCTATTTTAGGATTAATCAAAGAAGCAGCAGCCAAACTCAATATCAGAATTGATAATGGTCAGCCCGAGAAGGAAGAACTGATTTCGTATATACATCAGCATATTTATGAACCGTCTTCGATACAGATCAAAAATATCGCGGCTCATTTTGCGATTTCCGCCACTTATTTCAGTGATTATTTCAAGAAGAAATTCGGGGTAAGCTACCGCAATTATACCAACGATTACCGGTTACAAATCATTGAAAAACGCCTGGCTGTAGCCACCATTACTTTAGGCCAGATTGCAGATGAATTCGGGTTTACAGACGAAAGTCACCTGAATAAATTTTTTAAAACACATAAAAGAATTGGCCCTAAAGATTATCGCTCAAAGGTACAACAAATGGGTTTGTAGTTTTTGGGCAATACCTTAAAATACAAGTTTAGATGAACTTCGGTCATTAAAGCGGAATATGCCATAGAAAAATCCCGAAAAGTTCACCATAGCAGGTCTTTCAAAAAATCGCATCTTTGTTTTGTTTTTATTCAGCCAAATGAGGGACGCGAACAAAGAGATTTTGAACAGAAGCAAAGAAATTACCGAAAACTACTTCCAGTTTTTGGATCAACATATTGCGGATGTGGTTTCCGGGACTGTTGACGAATTTATGGAAATCAACCAGATTGCAAGCGAGTTGTTTCTGTCGCACCAGCATTTGACCGATACTGTACAAAAAGAAACCGGAAATCATCCCTGCCATTTTTACGACCTCAAAATCATTGATGAAGCCAAAAGAATGCTGACAGAAACCGACCAACCCATTTCCGAAATTGCTGGGATATTGACGTATGACCCGTCCAATTTTTCAAAATTCTTCCGGAAATTTGTAGGGCAAACACCCGGGAAATTCAGAAAAGAAAACAAAAAATAAAAGTTCCGAAAAGTTCACCACAAAATAAATGCAAGGTCTTGCCACCTTTGTCCTATCAATTTTTAAAACATTTAAAATCCAATAAAATGGCAAGAAACGATTTAAAGGGAAAAGTAGTCTTAATTGCAGGTGGTGCAAAAAATTTAGGTGGTTTATTGAGCCGTGATTTTGCAAGTAAAGGAGCAAAAGTAGTTATTCATTACAATAGCGACAGTACAAAAGCGGATGCCGAGAAAACGCTGGCAGACATTACAAACGCAGGCGGCGAAGCTTTTTTATACCAGGCAGATTTGACTGATGTAAAGAACATTACCAAGCTTTTTGATGCTGCAATCGAAAAATTCGGAGGTGTTGATATTGCGATTAATACGGTTGGAAAAGTATTGAAAAAACCTTTTACAGAAACAACTGAAGAAGAATACGACAGTATGAGCGACATCAATTCCAAAGTGGCGTATTTCTTCATCCAGGAAGCGGGAAAAAAACTGAATGATAACGGTAAAATTAATACGATTGTAACATCGCTTTTGGCGGCATTCACCGGATATTACTCTACG
>JAPUDO010000032.1:22575-22788 GCA_027493055.1 Niabella sp.
ATGCAGGTGCAAAAGCTCCCGTAGAACATTTTACAAGAGCCGCTTCCAAAGAATTTGGGTCACGCGGAATTTCTGTAACAGCAGTTGCTCCCGGACCAATGGATACTCCTTTCTTTTACGGGCAGGAAAGCGATGATGCAGTAGCCTACCACAAACAAGCATCTGATTTGGGCGGATTGACCGACATTAAAGACATTGCTCCGCTGGTAGGGT
>JAPUDO010000033.1:0-4947 GCA_027493055.1 Niabella sp.
TCTATATCGTCACGGCGCCGTCAGGCGCCGGCCAGACGACGCTGGTGCGCACCGGCATGGCCACCGAATTGGGAACCGTTGCCCGCATGGTGCAACAGGCGCAGCAATCGGCTACACCGCTTGAAAAGAAAATACAGAAGCTCAGTAAGAACCTGCTATGGATCACTGTGGGGCTTTTGGTTGCCATATTTACTGCCGGGATATTAAACGGGAAGGATTTTGTACAGATGCTGGAAACATCCATTGCCCTTGCCGTTGCCGCAATTCCTGAAGGGCTGCCCATCGTTTCCACGTTAGCGCTGGCATTCGGCATGTTACGGATGGCCAGGCACCAGGTTATCGTCAAGAAGTTGTCATCGGTGGAAACCCTGGGTGGTACCAATGTGATCTGCACCGATAAAACCGGGACACTTACGCAGAACAAAATTGAAGCCGCCTACATTGAATTTAAGGATGGCAGCTCCCGCATAGAAGTAGACGTTGCAGACTGTGTGATACGCTTTAAGGATAATGATCAGTTGCCACATTACCCGGCTTATGGGCATTTGCACCGGATTGCCGCCCTGTGTAACACCGCAACGTATCAGTATGATGCTACCTCGGCCAAAGAATCGGGTGACCCGCTGGAAGTGGGACTACTCAAAATGGTCTATTGTTCACCCGTTAAACCGGATGAATATCAGCGAACTTTTTCAAAAATAAATGAAGTGCCTTTTTCTTCCGATACGAAGGTCATGGCTACCCTTCACCACAAAGACAGTGACTATTATGTAGCCGCAAAAGGAGCAGTGGAAGAACTATTATCCTGTTGTTCATCCGTACTGGAAGGAAGTGATGTTGTGGAACTGACTGAAGAAAGAAAAACAACATGGCTATCCAATGCCGAAAAGCACGCGCAATCCGGGTTAAGAATGCTTGCTTTTGCTTTTAGAAGCGCTGATGCGGAAGAGGAAGATTTCTTGCATCATCTTACATTGGTAGGCGTGGTCGGCTTTTTAGATCCACCCCGCCCCGAGGTACGTGCGGCCATTCAGGAATGCAGATCAGCCGGCATAAAAGTAGTGATGATCACCGGAGACCACCCGGCCACCGCTAAGAACATTGCCATGCAGTTGGGGCTGGCAGAAGAAAGCGATGAGGTAGTTCACGGAAACAGCATGAAGCCCTACGATCAACTGACGCCGGAGGACAAGCAAAAGTGGCTGCAATCCCCTGTATTTGCGCGTGTATCTCCGGAACACAAGCTGGACCTGGTGACCCTGTTCCAGGCAAATAAAATGGTAGTAGGGATGACCGGCGACGGCGTGAATGACGCTCCGGCCCTGAAGAAGGCAGATATCGGTATTGCAATGGGACAAAGGGGTACGCAGGTAGCGCAGGAAGTAGCAGATATGGTCCTGAAAGATGATGCCTTCTCATCCATCGTTCTGGCCATCAAACAGGGACGGGTAATTTTCGATAATATCAGGAAATTTGTGATCTACCTGCTTTCCTGTAATCTCAGTGAACTGCTGATCATTGCCACTGCATCCATTCTGAATTTGCATTTTCAGCTTTTCCCGCTCCAGATACTTTTCATCAATCTTGTAACAGATGTATTGCCAGCGCTTGCCCTGGGTGTTACCGAAGCCCCTGCGCATATCATGCAGCGAAAACCTTATTCGGCCGGTACGCTGATCATTGATAAAAAAAGATGGACAGCCATTTTTGCCTATTCTACGGTGATCTCCATTACCACCATCGGTGCGGTACTTACCAGTCACGAGTGGCTGCACAAGCAGGAAGGATGGAACGGTGAGCTGTGTAACAATATGCTTTTCTATACCCTTATTTTTTCGCAGATACTCCACGTCTTTAATATGTCATTTGAAAAGGGCGTTGCATTTTATAAATCAGAAGTGTTCCGCAACAGGTATGTATGGTATGCGGTGCTGGGATGCATCGTTATAGCGTTGCTCTCTTACTTCGTTGTTCCGTTGAGAAAAGTCCTTGAAGTTTCAATTTACGGATGGCAGGATTGGTCAATCGTCATTGTGTTCTCCTTCCTTTCACTCATTATCAACCAGGCTTTAAAAAGAAGCCGCTGGATTATATGAGCTGTGAACGGATAACAAGTTGTAAACAACCTTAAAGACAACAGCAAAAACTCAATAGCACATGTGGGACAACAACAGCACTATAAAGGTGACAAAGGCATCGGGTATCAGGGTGCCCTTCAATAAGAACAAATTGAAACAGTCGCTGCTCCGCTCAGGAGCCAGCAGCCAGCAGGCAGAGGATATTGCCAATGAAATTGTGAACAGGCTGGTAGATAATATGTCTACTAAGGAAATTTACAGGAAAGCTTTCCGGTTATTGAAAGACAGGTCGCGTCCAATGGCTGCAAGGTATAAACTGAAGCGTGCCCTGATGGAATTGGGACCTTCGGGTTTCCCCTTTGAGCAGTTTGTAGCTGAATTACTGACATACAAAGGGTATAAAACTGAAGTTGGCGTAACCATACAGGGGCATTGTGTGAAGCACGAAATAGATGTTATAGCTGAAAAGGATGACCAGCACTTTATGATCGAGTGCAAGTTTCATAATCAACAGGGTTATATATGCGATGTCAAGATTCCCTTGTACATACAATCCCGGTTCCTGGATGTGGAGCGCCAATGGAAACAGATCGACGGGCATGACAAGAAGATCCATCAGGGCTGGGTGGTTACCAACACCCGTTTCTCAGACGATGCCGCACAGTATGGCAGGTGTATGAACATGAACCTGGTCAGTTGGGATTATCCGAAAAATAACGGCATAAAAGACTGGATCAACCTGTCTGGACTCCATCCCGTAACAAGTCTTACCACGCTCACCGGAAAGGAAAAGCAAGCGCTGCTCAACAGGAAGATTGTTTTATGTAAGGCCCTGCATCATGGTGAGGGTATTTTGGAAAGCATCGGCGTAAGACCACCCAGGTTGCAAAAGGTGTTGGAAGAATGCGCTGCACTGTGTCAAGCGCTTGAAAAATCATATAGATACTAATACAACAGATATGGAAAAATCAGGTTTAATAATACAATTTTTAGGTGCTGCGCAAACAGTAACCGGCTCCAGGCACCTTGTTTCCGCTTATGGCAAAAACATACTGGTGGATTGCGGCATGTTCCAGGGAATAAAGGAACTCCGGCTGCTTAACTGGCAACCGCTCTCTTTTCCTGCTAAAGATATTGATATCGTTTTACTGACGCATGGACATTTAGATCATACCGGTTTCCTCCCGCGTCTTGTAAAGGAAGGTTTTTCAGGTAAGATCATCGCTACGGCCCCTACACTCCAGATTGCGAAAATTATTTTAAAGGACAGCGCAAAAATCCAGGAAGAGGATGCCTTGCGGGCTAATAAGCATAAATACACTAAGCATAGCCCCGCTGTTCCGCTTTACGGGCTGCAGGATGTGGACCGTACACTGCCGCTTTTTCAGACCGCGCCATTGAACCAGTGGGTGCCGTTTGGTGAACAGATCAGTTACAGGTTCAGGTATAATGGACATATCCTGGGAGCCACCTTTATCGAGCTGCGGATCGGGGAGAAAACGATTGTGTTTTCAGGCGATATCGGCCGCAAACAAGATCCGCTGCTTTTCCCACCGGAAAAACCTGAGAAGGCAGATATCCTGTTTATCGAATCGACCTATGGTGACCGGCTCCACCCGAAGGAACCGGCGATGGATATTTTAGAACGCATTATCATTCGGGCTGCATTAAAAAAAGGCACCATCGTCATACCAAGTTTTGCTGTTGAGCGCACACAGTTGCTGATGTACCTGTTCTGGCAGTTGAAACAAAAAGGCAGATTGCCCGATATACCGATTTACATGGATAGCCCGATGGGGAAAAATGTACTGGAGGTATTTCACAAAAATGGCTCCTGGCATAAGCTGTCTGTCGATGAATGTTCGCAAATGTGCGATACGATCCGGCGTATAACAACGCTGGAAGAAACAACTGCACTGATAAACAGCAAGCAGCCGAAAATCGTGATCGCAGGAAGTGGTATGGCAACCGGCGGACGGGTATTGAGCTACTTTGCAAAGTATCTGGGCGATGCGAATGCCACGGTACTGCTGGTGGGCTACCAGGCAGCGGGAACACGGGGCCGCGCTTTACTGGAGGGTGCAAAGGAAGTTAAGTTGTATGGCAAATATTTCGCGGTCCGCGCAGCCATAGAAAACATCGAAGGCTTATCCGGTCATGCTGATCAGCAGGAACTCATTGAGTGGCTGCAAGAGCTGAAGCAACAGCCGGAAAAGATATTTATCGTACATGGAGAGCCGCCATCTGCAAAGGCGCTCAGGGATAAAGTGAAAGAGGTTTACGGATGGACATGCGAAATACCCGCATTAAATGACACCATAACAATCAATGAATAAATGGAACATCATCATTCCTACAACACGTTAAGGGTTAAATCTATCGGTATTGATACGTACCGGGAGAACATTGTCTACATGCGTGCTGATTGCCACATATGCCAATCAGAAGGCTTTACAGCACTCACCCGCATAGTGATACACCACCATAAAAAAAACATTGTAGCGACCCTCAACCTGGTTCACTCCGATCTGCTTGCCGTGGATGAGGCGGCATTGTCAATGGAAGCCATGAAAAGGCTGGGCGTTGTTGATGGGGACTGCCTCACGTTCTCCCACCTGGAGAACATCAATTCCCTGAGCTATGTACGGGCAAAAATGTATCACGATCAACTGACGGAGCAACAGTTCAACGAGATCATGAAGGATATCGTTGCAGGAAAATATTCTAACATTGAACTGGCTGCATTTATTTCAGCCTGTTCTGACGATAACCTTTCAGTACCTGAGATCATCGGGCTGACAAAGGCCATGATCAATGCAGGACAAAGCATCTCCTGGGAAAAATCCGTGGTACTGGACAAGCACTGCGT
>JAPUDO010000033.1:4957-22567 GCA_027493055.1 Niabella sp.
CGTGGGCGGACTGCCCGGTAACCGTACCACACCTATTGTTGTCAGCATTGTTGCCGCAGCCGGGCTGACGATTCCCAAAACCTCGTCAAGGGCCATTACATCCCCCGCAGGAACTGCCGACACGATGGAAGTGATAGCACCGGTTGATCTGGATATGGAGGAGATCAAAAAAGTCGTTGAAAAAGAAAATGGCTGTATTGTGTGGGGCGGTGCTGTAAAACTAAGCCCGGCAGATGACATATTGATTTCAGTGGAGAAATCGCTGGACGTAGACAGCCAGGGGCAGATGATTGCCTCCGTATTGTCAAAAAAATCGGCAGCCGGTGCCACGCATGTGGTCATAGATCTCCCGGTAGGTAAAACAGCCAAAGTACGCACGCATGAAATCGCCCTCCAACTGCAACATGATTTTGAATCGGTGGCACAGGCCATTGGCCTGCAATTACAGGTCATTATCACCGATGGACAACAGCCGGTAGGAAGAGGCATTGGTCCTGCACTGGAAGCAATGGATGTGCTGGCTGTTTTGCGCAACGAGAAAACGGCTCCAACAGATTTGAAGGAAAGGGCTATTACGCTTGCAGGTGCGCTCCTGGAATTATCAGGCAAATATGCACCTGGAACCGGTAACAATATGGCCAGAAGCATTCTCGATACAGGAAGTGCCTGGGCAAAATTCCAGGCCATTTGTCAAAGTCAGGGCGGTTTCAGGGAACCTGCATTTGCACCCTACCATTTTGAAGTCTGCGCGGACAAGGAGGGCGTTGTTACCGCAATAGACAATCGTAAACTGGCGCGGGTAGCGAAGCTGGCAGGAGCGCCGCAGTCGGCCTCAGCCGGCATCCTGTTCAATGCGCCCCTCGGCAAACAGGTGAGCGTGGGCGACAGGCTGTTTACCCTATACGCCCATACAAAAGGAGAATTGGAGTACGCCCTTTCTTATTTGAAAACGGATAACATCATTACTATCGAATAAAAAAATCAAAACAATGGAAACAACATTTAAAGATAAAGTAGCCATAGTGACCGGGGGAAGCTTTGGCATTGGCAGGTCAGCCGCCATAGGTTTTGCCAAACGGGGAGCCAAAGTAGTTATTGCAGACTGGGTGGAAGATACCGAAACACTCCACCTTATTCAGGCTTTAGGAGGTGAAGCCCTGTTTGTAAAATGCGACGTATCCAGCGCCGAAGAGGTCAGGGAAATGGTGGCTACAACAGTTAAAGCCTTTGGCCGCCTGGATTACGCTTTCAACAATGCCGGTATTGAAGGGGTTACTGCCATCACCCATGAATGCACGGAAGAGAACTGGGAAAAAACCATCGGGATCAACCTGAAAGGTGTCTGGCTTTGTATGAAATATGAGATACAGGAAATGCTGAAGCAGGGAAAAGGCGCTATCGTGAACAATGCTTCTATCGCTGGTTTGGGTGGATTCCCCGGATCTCCCGCTTACGTGGCAAGTAAACACGGCGTACTCGGTCTGACCAGGACTGCTGCGCTGGAATATGCCAAATCAGGTATCCGGGTAAATGCAGTTTGTCCGGGAGTTATTCAAACCCCGATGATCGACCGTTTTACCGGAGCGGATCAGGAAACCGTGAAGCAGTTTGAAAGCATGGAACCGATAGGCAGAATGGGACAGCCGGAAGAAGTGGCCGAGGCCGCTATATGGCTGTGTGCTGATGCCGCTTCCTTTGTGACCGGCAACGCTATGACCGTTGACGGCGGTTGGGGCGCTCAGTAACACAGCGGTTAACCTGAACTGTTAACCACAAAGCATACTGTTATAGAAAATGATCTTTATTTTTTTAAAACTATTGAGTCAATGAAACCCATTGTATTTGCCCTACCGGGAAACGAAACATTTGCACAGCAACTCGCTACAGCTTTAGAAGCTGATACCGGGGAAACCACCATACGCAATTTCCCTGATGGGGAAACATACGTCCGCGTATTGACCGACGTAAGTGGCAGGGAGGTGATCTTGGTCTGTACGCTTGATCACCCTGATGGTAAATTGCTGCCATTATATTTTCTTTCTCATACGCTAAAATCGCTGGGCGCAAAATGCACCTGTATTGTAGCCCCGTATCTTGCCTACATGCGACAGGATAAGGTCTTCCAGCCAGGGGAGGGAATAACCTCTGCATATTTTGCCAAACTGATTTCCGGTTTTGCAGAAAGACTTTTTACGATTGATCCGCATTTACACCGCAGAACTTCAATGGCCGAAATTTATTCGGTTCCCTGCATGGTACTGCACGCATCAACGCTTATTTCGGAATATATCCGCGATCATATCGGCCATCCCCTGTTGATAGGGCCTGATAGTGAAAGCGAGCAATGGGTTTCGCAGGTAGCTAAAGATGCCAATGCGCCTTACATAGTGCTGGAAAAAGTAAGAAAGGGCGATACGGAAGTAAATGTAACCGTTCCGCAGGTTGAAAAATACAAGGATCATACCCCGGTATTGGTGGATGATATCATTTCCACCGCACGTACCATGATAGAAACGGTGAATCACCTGAAAAAAGCAGGAATGAAGCCGCCGGTCTGTATTGGTGTTCATGCCGTTTTTGCCGGTAACGCTTACCAGGAACTCCAAAATGCCGGAGTAGACAGCATTATTACCTGTAATACTATTGCGCATGCCTCCAACGCACTGGATGTAACAGCACTAATGGCTGCTTCCGTAAACAAGATTTTCCTTTCGTAACTTTGGCAAGGATAATAGTTACAAATTCAATGTCTGTAAATGAACCCTTTAGTATGGTTACCTTATTTATAAAGAACATGGTTTGCGACCGCTGTGTACTGGTCGTAGCCGGTGAGTTAAAGAAAATTGGCATAAATGCCCAAAAAATCACGTTGGGAGAAGTGACCCTTGAAAAGGAACTTACGGCCGATCAAAAGGAGCAGCTTGATAAAGCTTTGCTTGACCTGGGGTTTGAACCTATAGACAGTAAGAAGGGGCGCATCATTGAAAAAATAAAAACGGTGATCATAAACATGGTGCATCATAGCGACCATGATGAAAAAACCAATTTATCCGATTTATTAAGCAAAGCGTTGCATCATGATTACAATTACCTGTCCAACCTGTTTTCGGAAGTGGAAGGTATCACTATTGAAAAATATTTTATCGCTCAAAAAATTGAGAAGGTTAAAGAATTACTGGTGTACGACGAGCTTTCATTAAGTGAAATTGCTTTGCGTATGCATTACTCCAGTGTTGCCTATCTGAGCAACCAATTCAAAAAAGTTACCGGTCTTACGCCAAGCCATTTCAGACAAATCAGGGAAGAAAAGCGCAAACCGTTGGATAAGGTCTAATTTTATAGGGTAAAACAAATTGGTGTTAAGAAGTAGCGGCTTTCCGAAAATGACAAAAGCAAAAGATGGACTGGTGTTTTTTCCCTTGTTTTTCTCCTATCTCCACCGCCAATAAAAGGGTCGTTTTGCAGGATCTGTTACCTGGCTATATCGAAAAAGCTGGATGTAAAAATGTGGAAGAAACACGCTATTTTAATACCCTGTTCGGTACCGTAAAACTCATTAAAGCCATCAAAGATGAATAGCCATCTTCACTCAATCATCCAACAGTATAAAGCTGACAGGGAATCAGTTTATAATACCTGGTTTACGAATAACGAAGAACGTTTGAAAGCATTCCGCTCCATCCGCAGAGGCGTACAGCAGATAGTGGATGATATTAAAAACAAGAAATTCGGAAATGATTTTAAAGGATCTTCTCTTGAATTTGTGCTCACCTGTATCACCGAACAAAAGCAGGTGTTTGAGGGAGCTGCGCACCCCTTCTACTGGAAGCCCAAGCTGAGAATCCCCGACATTTACGAAAATGAAACAAATAAGCAGCAATTCGGCCAGTTCCTTGAAAATTGCCTGAATGCAAAAACAGAGGCGCAAATCATTAAAGAAATTATCCTGCTGGACAGCTACAAGATAAAAGGACTGGGGCCTGCCGTATCGAACATTCTTTATTTTCTGCATCCCACCATTGTACCACCCTTTAATACAGCTATCCTGAATGGATTCAATTATCTGTTCAAAGACAGGAAGAAATTAGGAAGCTGGAGCGAGTACCTGGCGCTGCGGGAAGTGTTGATTGATACCAATAAGCAATACCGCTCAGAACTTTCGCTGGATTTGGGAGCGATTGCAGGGTTGCTTTTTGAAATAGGCACCCAGAAAATTATATTGGGTACAGATGAATATTTATCAGAACCAGAGAGAAAGAAATTGGAAAAGCTGATTGAAAAAAGACGAGAAGAAGTAGAACATGAAAAAGAGGAAGAGGATCTGCATACAGAAATGCAGTATCACTTACTAAAAATTGGTCACGCTTTGGGGTATGATGTCATTGCGGCTTCCAATGACCGCTCCAAATCACATTGCGGCAACAATTTTTCTTTTATTTGTTTGCAGGCATTTCCGGAGATTGATTTAGACCGGGAAACATTGAATACCGTAAAACTGATTGATGTATTATGGTTTCAAAAAGCAACCAATAATGTCATCGCTGCCTTTGAGGTGGAAAAAAGTACCAGCATCTATTCCGGTATCTTACGGCTTACAGATTTGAGTTACACGATTGCCGATGATGACGAAGTATTTTATCTGATCGTACCCGATAAAAGAGAAAAGGATGTGGTGGGGCAATTGTCACGGCCGGCCATAAAACAGAACAAGGTAATGATCAAGTATATTCTTTTTTCCGATTTGCGCCAACATTGCGACGCGCTCTGCAAATTTGGCGACAGCCACCTGATCATGGAAAAAATTGCAAGAAACGTGGCAACCAGGTAAGCCTGCTCTAACCCGGTCATTGTAAACAAATCAGGGACTCCAACCATCCTGCCGGCCGCTTAAATCAAAAATTTATAAGTCAAACGATTTGGATACAACTAAAAGCAGTTTGGATACATGCAAGTCCTGATTTGAAGGCAATTTTGCAGGGTAAAACTTAAACAGTACATTATGCAAAAGACAATTTTCATCACAGGAGCATCCGCAGGATTAGGAAAAGCCACTGCCAGGTTGTTTCAGTCAAAAGGCTGGAAGGTTATCGCAACCATGCGCAACCCGGAAAAAGAAACTGAGCTGACGAAACTTGACAACGTATCCGTATTACCACTCGACATAACAAATGTGGCTCAGATCAGCTCAACAGTGGATAAGGCCCTTGCTTTGGGTGATGTGGACGTGGTTTTTAACAATGCAGGCTATGCCCTCAGCGGGGCTTTGGAAGCGCTCAGCGATGACAAGATCGTTCGGCAGATCGATACAAATCTTTTGGGAGCGATACGTGTAACGCAGGCATTTATACCCTATTTCCGCCAGAGAAAGGCAGGGCTTTTCATTACGACCACATCCATCGGCGGCATTTATACATTTCCGCTAAGCTCCCTGTATCATGCCACGAAATGGGCACTGGAGGGATGGAGTGAAAGTATGTCCTTTGAACTGGCCGCTTTTAATATCGGTATCAAAACCATAGCGCCAGGTGGTATTATAACAGACTTTATGGACAGATCGCTGGATGCTAACTCCCTGCCGGAATACCAGGAACTGGAAAACAAAGTGGCTAACGGCATGTCGGCAGGATTAAAAACGGCCTCTA
The DNA here is from genome assembly GCA_027493055.1 of Niabella sp. Classification (GTDB taxonomy): domain Bacteria; phylum Bacteroidota; class Bacteroidia; order Chitinophagales; family Chitinophagaceae; genus Niabella. Next base: position 10,600 of record JAPUDO010000033.1, read on the forward strand.
CCGCTGACCAGATCGCAGAAGTGGTGTACGAAGCTGCCACCGATGGGAAAGACCAGGTCCGTTATGTAGCTGGTGAAGATGCAAAGGCCCTGTATGCCAGGCGGCTGGAAATAGGCAACGAGGCTTCAAGGAAAGAAATCGGGAATATGTTTCTGGCCTGATTCCATAAAACGACTGTCCAGTTGCGGACAGTTTTTTTAATTTTAGAAAAAGAAAAATCAGGGTGCATATCATCAATTCCATATCACAATTCCATCGCCTGTTGTCTTTGCCGGAACCGCTGCATCCGTTGGTCAGTGTGATCCGCATCACCGACATCGTTCCCGCTGAAAATGAAGTATGGGAACAATTTGCAGTCAATTTTTACAGTGTTTCGTTCAAAAAAGAGGTGGCTGCAAAGGTAAAATACGGGCAACAGTATTATGATTTTGATAAAGGAACCATGAGCTTCACTGCGCCAAAACAGGTACAGGCTGTTGCGTCGGACGAAATGGATCGGTTCAGAAACGATTGTGGGAATGGCTATATCCTGATATTCCATCCTGATTTTTTAACACGGCATCCGCTGAACACGTTGATAAAAAATTATGGATTTTTTTCTTATGCCGTCAACGAAGCGTTGCACCTTTCGGAGCGGGAAGAAAGAAATGTCATGGAGATCTTTGAAAAGATTAAAACGGAATATCAATTTATTGACCGCCATACGCAAGATATCATTCTTTCTCAGATTGACTTACTGCTTAACTATTGCAACCGCTTTTATGAAAGGCAATTTCTGACAAGAAAAGCCGTCAACCATGACCTGCTGACAAAGATGGAGCTATTGCTGAATGATTATTTTGATAATAAAGAACCAGTAACGAAAGGCTTGCCCACCGTTGAATACTTTGCCGGGGAATTAAATTTATCAGCACATTATCTTAGCGATATGTTGCGGTTGCTGACAGGGATAAGCGCACAACAGCATATACATGAAAGGCTGATTGAAAAAGCGAAGGAATACCTGCTAACAAGTAATTTGTCAGTAGCGGAGATTGCCTACCTGTTGGGGTTTGAATATCCCCAATCCTTCAATAAGCTGTTTAAGAAGAAAACCGACATGTCGCCTTTAGCATTTCGTCAGAAGTTTAATTGATATAAGCAACTTTTGATGATAGCAGATACGGCAATAGCCGGTTTGTTTTGCTCACCTGACTTGGATGCTTTGCCATATAGCACGCCAAATCCAATTATCTTATCATGTATCATCGGGCCAAAAAATTATTAAGCTACATTCTCAAAAAAAATGTTTATATATTTGTAGCGACAAAATGAAAAAGATTTTCCTTGTCATATTAGCCTTTACTTACTTCGCCTCTACTTCAGGGGCTACCTTGCATTTGCATTATTGCATGGGCAAGATGGTAGAATGGAGTGTATCAGGCAACGAGGAAGAAAACTGTCCGGTTTGCGGCAGCGACAAGAGCAAAATGGTGGAAAAGGGCTGCTGCAAGGATGAGCACAAGCAGCTCAAAATTACCAATGATCACAGTATAACAGAAACGGCTTTCCAGGGATTATGTTTAATGGCGGTAGCCTTGCCTGTTTCTTTCATTGACATTCCAGCTATCACTTTTTCTTCCATTACCGAGGAAAATCCCACCACTAACGCACCGCCCCACAGCTCCGGAACCCCGATCTACAAGCGCAACTGCGTTTTCCGTATTTAAACTCCGCTCCACATTTGAGCCTGACAGCATGCTGTTGGGCTAAAGGCATTTCTATCCACCGCTGATCACCCATCAGCATTACTTATTGTTCCTTATTTATCATTTATGGTACATCGTATTATAGAATGGTCGCTGCGCAACCGTTTCATCGTGTTGGTGCTGGCGGCAGCTTTTTTTGCGTGGGGCGTTTTTGCTGTAAAAAACAACCCCATAGATGCCATTCCCGACCTTTCCGAAAACCAGGTCATTGTTTTCAGCGAATGGATGGGACGGGGACCGCAGCTGATCGAAGACCAGGTAACCTACCCGCTGGTGACCAACTTACAGGGCCTTCCCAAGATCAAATACGTACGGGGCACGTCCATGTTCGGCATGAGCTTTATTTACATCATTTTTGAAGACAACGTAGACATTTATTGGGCAAGGGAACGGGTGCTGGAACGGCTTAGCACCATTTCCCGCAACCTGCCGCCGGGCGTCAGCCCGCAGTTAGGCCCTGATGGTACCGGCGTTGGGCATGTCCTGTGGTACACCCTGGATGCACCGGGCATGGATCTCGGTGAACAAAGGGCCTTGCAGGACTGGTATATCAAGTTCGCGCTGCAAAATGTACGAGGCGTAAGCGAGATCGCTTCCTTTGGCGGGTTCCAAAAGCAGTATCAGATCACCCTCGACCCCAACAAGCTTTTATACTATAAACTTGCTGTAAGTGATGTCATCAGCGCTGTTCGTGCCAATAACAACGAAACCGGCGGCAGCAAGTTTGAGTTAAGTGATATCGGCTATGTAATCAAGACCTCCGGTTATTTACAGTCCATCGGCGAAATCCAAAATATTGCCGTAAAAAGCAGTAACGGTATTGCCGTTAAAGTATCGGACATAGCCAGTGTGCAAACTTCCGGTGAAACAAGGTTAGGGATCTTTGACCAGAATGGCGAAGGAGAACGAGTCGGCGGCATTGTGGTCATGCGCTATGGCGAAAATGCCGCGGAGGTAATTGAAAACGTAAAGGCCAAAATGCAGGAAGTAGCCAAAGGTTTTCCAGATGGGGTAAAATTTGATATTGTTTATGACCGTGGGCAACTAATAAAGCAATCCATTTCCTCCGTCAAAGGAACACTTATCGAAGAGATCATAGCGGTCTCACTGATCGTTATCATCTTCCTGTTTCACTGGCGCAGTGCGCTGAGCATTATTATTCAAATTCCCGTTACCATAGCCATCAGCTTCATCCTGCTCAACGCTTTCGGTATATCCTCTAATATCATGTCGCTTACCGGTATCGCATTGGCCATCGGGGTAATTGTAGATAATGGCATTGTGATGAGCGAAAATGCTTATAAGCACCTGGCAGACCGTTATGCCCATTGGCAACAAGAACAAAAAAACAATCCTCAATTATGATCTGGCACAAAAAAAATAAAAAAGCAAAAGAAAAATGGATCACCGAGGAAGAGCGGTTGTCCATTATTGAAAAATCCAGCAAGCAGGTATCCAGGGGTGTCTTCTTTGCCACGGTTATCATCATTACTTCTTTTCTTCCGGTGTTTTTACTCACCGGGCAGGAAGGGAAAATGTTTCACCCGATGGCCTACACCAAAACCTTTATACTCATAGTGGATGCGCTATTGGTACTAACCCTTGCGCCGGTGCTGATCTCCTTCTTCATGAAAGGAAAGTTCCGCCCCGACAATGCTAATCCGGTAAACCGTTTTCTGGAGCGAATCTATACCCCGGTGATCCAGTGGGTGATGAAGTGGAGAAAGACCACCCTTGCCATCAACATACTGGCATTGCTGGTTTCCATTCCCCTGCTCAGAAGTTTAGGCACAGAGTTTATGCCGCCGCTGGATGAGCAAAGCATTCTGTTCATGCCTGTTACGCTACCGGATGTTTCCAACTCCGAGATGAAAAGGATATTACAGGTGCAGGATAAGATCATTAAATCCGTTCCGGAAGTGGACAAGGTGTTGGGAAAGGCTGGCAGGGCCAGTACCGCCACGGATAATTCACCTATTAGCATGATTGAAACCATCATTATGCTCAAACCGCACAAAGAATGGCGGGAAGGCATCACCAAAGCGAAGATCATTAACGAACTGGATGCCAAACTGCAAATTCCCGGCGTGGTAAACGGCTGGACGCAGCCCATCATCAACCGCATCAACATGCTTTCTACCGGTATCCGCACGGATGTGGGTGTAAAGGTCTATGGACAAAACCTCGATACGATTGCCGTCGTTTCCGAGCGGGTAAAAACTGCGCTCGAAGGCACGGCCGGTATAGCTGATCTGTATGTAGAACCGATCACGGGCGGCAAATACCTGGCTATTGACACACGCCGGGCAGATTTAGGCCGCTATGGTCTGAGCGTGGACGATGTGAACCAAACCGTAGAAACGGCATTGGGCGGTGCGCCCATCGGGCAAACCGTGGAAGGCAGGCAGCGCTTTAGCATTAATGTACGGCTGGCACAGGATTACCGCAACAGTGTAGATAACATTAAACGCATACCACTTCGGTCAGCCGCTTTCGGCGAAGTGCCGCTGAGCGCCGTAGCGGATGTAAAATTTGAAGACGGCCCACCCATGATCAACTCCGAAAACGCCTTGCTGCGGGGCGCTGTATTGTTCAATGTAAGAGACAGGGATTTGGGCAGTACGGTAAAAGAAGCAATAGAAAAGCTCAATCAGCAAAAAGGCATTTTACCGGCAGGCTATTTTCTGGAATGGAGCGGGCAGTATGAAAGTCTGATCAGGGGCCAGCAAACGCTGATGTGGATCGCGCCCATTGTGCTGGTGATTATCTTCTTCTCCCTGTACTTTGCCTTTCACTCCATCCGTGAAGCGTTTTTAAGCCTGATCACCGTTCCGTTTGCATTGATCGGCGGAGCCTATATCATCTATTTCTGGGGCGTCAACCTTTCAGTAGCGGTTGCCGTGGGCTTTATCGCCTTATTTGGCATTGCGGTGGAAACCGGTATCGTCATGGTGATCTACCTCAACGATGCCATGCAGCAATTGATCAAACGCAAAGGCAATTCCAGTGAAGCCATTACCCGAGAAGATCTGCGGGAGTATGTCATTCAGGGTGCCGCCAAAAGGCTGCGTCCAAAGATCATGACGGTTTGTGTTTCGCTGTTTGGGTTGGTGCCGGTGCTGTGGGCCACTGGCGTGGGAACCGATGTGATGAAACCGGTAGTGCTGCCAATGATTGGCGGTGTGTTTACTTCAGCCATTCACATCCTGCTGGTAACGCCGCTCATCTTCTTAATGGCAAAAGAGTACGAATTAAAAAAATACGGAAAACTGGAGGTATATGATGTTCACCATTAAAAAATGTTTATGGCTGCTCGTACTGCTTCCTTTCAGTGCCCTGGCACAACAAAAGGAAGTGCTGAGCCTGCCCGATGTGCTGCAAAAAATTGACAGCAATAATATCCTGCTCAGAACCTACGGGTTAAAAGCGGAAGGATACAAGTACAGCGCCGATGCCGCCACTGCCTGGATGCCGCCGATGGTGGGCTTAGGGTCGTTTATGACGCCTTATCCTTTTCAGAAAATAATGGAGGCCAGGGACAAAGGTTCCCTTATGCTGCGGCTGGAACAGGAAATTCCGAACGGCAAAAAATTGCAGGCGAAAAAAAGATATATCCAATCGCAGGGCAATGTGGAAAATGCCAATCGTGCGGTAACGCTTAATGAGCTGAAAGCACAGGCAAAATCACAGTATTTTAACTGGCTGGTAGCGTTGGAGAAAGTCAGGATCATCCAACAAAACGAAAAAGTGCTGGAGATGATGAAGAAGATTGAAGAGGTACGTTACCCTTACAACCAGTCGCAGCTAAGCACAGTTTACCGGGCAGAAGCATCCATCGAAAAGAACCGCAATATGCTCTTTATGCCACAGAGCGAAATTGCAAAGGCCAAAGCCTATCTGAATGCTTTAATGAACCGTCCGGGCAATGCAGAGCTTCAAATAGATACGGTGTATGAACCACGCTTTGTTGCCGCAGCATTCTATGACACGGCCAGCCTTGCCACCCAGCGAAAAGATGTGCTGCGGATGAATGAAAGCATCCACGCCATGCAGCTCAATATCGAAGCCATGAAGCTGGAACGGAAGCCCTCCTTTCGCATTCAATACGACCACATGTCGCCGTTATCTTCCATGATGCCACAGGCATTCAGTGTGATGGGCATGGTCTCTATTCCTATTGCGCCGTGGTCAAAAAAAATGTATCAGTCGGAGATCAAATCCATGCGGTCCAATATCCAGGCGATGGAACAGGAACGTGCTGCCATGCTCCAGGAGACACAGGGCATGTTGTACGGCATGCAGGCTGAAATTCAAACGATGCAGCAGCGCATTCAATCCATAGAAGAAAAAGTGATACCGGCATTGCAAAAAACCTTTGATGCCAGCTTCATCACCTACCAGGAAAATAAGCTCACTCTCACGGTGGTTTTGGATAACTGGGACGCCCTGAATATGATGCGACTTGATGTGCTGGACGAAAAACAAAAATTATATCAAATGATCGTCGATTATGAAAAGGAATTATTCAGATAAAATGCTCATAGCGCTGCTGTTCGCACTATTGCTTTTCTCCTGCAAGGAAAAAACAGGAACAGCCACTGCGGATTCAACGCATGCCCACGACAAAGCAACGGCCTATACCTGCCCCATGCACCCGGAAATTGTGCGGGATCATCCGGGTAAATGTCCTATCTGTGGCATGGACCTGGTACCCATGAGCCATTCCAATGAGCTGCATGTAGATAGCAGCATTTTGCCGTTGCTGAAGCCGGTGAATGAACAGGTGGTTTCCGGTATCAGCACGATCACTCCGGACAGCGGCCGCCAGGCTTTCTACGTCCCGGTGCAGGGCATCGTTACCTATGATATCAGGCACCAGGAAAGCATTTCCAGCCGTGTTGCCGGAAGAATTGAAAAAATGTATATCAGGTACAATTACCAGCCGGTACGCAAAGGACAGCTCATTATGGAAATTTATTCACCTGACCTGGCCGCCGCACAACGAGAATTGATTTACATCAGCAGCAGCGATGACAATGCTTTATTGCTGCAAAGGGCAACCCAACGGCTTAATTTGTTGGGCATGCAAGCGGCACAGATCAACCAGGTCATTAAAACCGGAAAGCCTTTGTACCGTGTGCCCGTGTACAGCAGTGTCGATGGTTACATCGTAGAAAAAAAGGTAGCTGCCAACGCATCGCCCTCCAGTACGGCGATGCCACCCTCACCCGCCGCGGCTGCAGATGGTATGGGTGCAATGGGCAGTGGTGCCGCTGCGTCAAATACTACCGCAGCGCAGCAAGCCATTAATCCAACGCCGGTGCTCATCCGGGAAGGGCAGTATGTTGGTGCCGGCGAAACGGTTTTTACCATTTACAAAAGCAACAGCCTGATAGCAGCGTTTTCGTTTGCTCCTTCCATTGCAGCAACCATCAAACGGGGTCAACAGCTAACGTATCATACCGATGCCAACCCCGGCGATATAAAAACCGGCAGCATTGGCCTGATTGAACCCACGCAGAAAAATGGCGAAAATTTTACGGTAGCACGGGTGTACCTGTCCGGTACTGATTTAAAGCCGGGGCAGTTACTCACTGCCAATATGCAGGTAATAAAAGACGGTACCTACTGGCTGCCTCAAAATGCCGTGCTTCAACTGGGAACAAAAGCCGTGGTATTTAAAAAAGAAAAGGGCGTGTTTATTCCCAGGCAGGTGCAGGCAGGTATCAAAATCAATGACATGATAGAAATAAAAGATTCCATTGGCGATTGGCAGATAGCAAAAAATGCCAGTTTCCTGGTGGACAGTGAAAGCTTTATCAGACTGACATCAAATTATTCAAAATGAACCAGAAAATAAATATCCTCTCCGTTTTCCTGCTTGCCGCTATCGCCATGTTGGGCTTGGGTTCGTGTAAAAACAAGGACACGAAAACACAAACGGAAACCACCAAAAAACAAACCTATACCTGCCCCATGCACCCGCAGATCGTAAGCGACAAGCCTGGTAGCTGTCCTATTTGCGGAATGGATCTGGTTCCGTTTGATAAAACCAATGCCGGTGATTTCTTAACGCTTAGCGTACCGCAACAGATGCTGGGAAACATCCATACAGATACGGTGAGAACGGGTTCCTTTTCCTCCTTTAAACAACTGAACGGCAGGCTTGCCGTAAACCCTTCACAAACGGATATGATATCCAGCCGGACAGCGGGCAGAATAGAAGCCATGTATGTGAAAGAAACAGGCGTTCCGGTGCGTAAAGGGCAGCCCTTGTATAAAATATATTCAGAACAACTTGCAGCGTTGCAACAGGAATACCTGGTTGCCGTGGCGCAGGCATCACAGTTTCCGGAAGACAAAAAATTTCAGCAACTCCTGGAAGCTTCCCGGCAGAAATTGCTGCTCTATGATCAAAGTGAAACGCAGGTACACCAGTTAAAAACCAGCAAAAAAACCAGCCCTTATATTACCTATATGGCTCCGGCAGATGGTATTGTTGCTGAAGTTTTGGTTACCGAAGGGCAATATGTAGCAGAAGGTTCCGCCATTATGAGCCTGGAAGGCTACCATAACATCTGGGTAGAAGCGGATCTGTATCCTGCCGAAGCAAGCCTGGTAAAAACAGGCGACCTGGTAAATGTGACCGTAGCCGGCTTTGAGAACGAACCGCAAAAAATGCGGGTGGAATTTATCGCACCGGCCTTACAGGAAGGGAGCCAGTTGCTCACGATCAGGGGCAATATACCCAACCTGCACAACCAGCTAAGAGCAGGCATGCAGGCCGTAGTGGAGCTACCTGTGGCCAATACATCCCGCGCCGTCACCTTGCCGGTAGATGCAGTCATTCATGACGGGAAAGGCGCTCACGTCTGGGTAGAAACCGGTGCCGGAAAGTTTGAACCGAGGATAGTAGAAACAGGTGGCGAAAATGCACTATGGATCGAGATTACATCAGGCGTGCAACCCGGAGAAGTAGTGGTGACCGATGGCGCTTACCTGCTGAGCAGTGAGTTTATCCTAAAAAAGGGAGCAAGCAAGATGCATGACCATTAATGGCGCTGGTGTGCCTGCGCTATTCCCTTTTGTAGTAATTTATTGTTTTGGCGGAAGGTATCAGTTTTCCCGGGTCGGTCTGTAGCTTAGACCGACCTGATTTTTTTATTGCTGACCAGTATTTTGTCACAGACAGTATTGCTGAGCAGTTCCTGTTTTCTTTTATTGTATTCAACGGTTATGGTTCCATCAAATGTTTCAATGGATATTATTTTTATAACTGTTTCCAGCAACAACTCGCGGGTATTGAGGAATTTCAGAAAATCATCTGAGGAATGGGTAACGGCCTTAAAAATGGCGGTATCTCCCGGCTTGCACTCATTGAGTTTGTGATATTCCGTCCATTCCATTTTACCGTTCCGGTTCGGTATGGGCGAGCCGTGCGGATCTACTTTGGGATAACCCAGCAGCTCATCCATTTTAGCAAAGAACTCCGGGGATTGTACGTGTTCCTGTACGGGGCGGAATTAAGCCTGGACATCCACCCGCATCCCCTGGATTGGCTGCATTTTAAAAATACCTTCTCTTATACAAGGGGTAAATTTGCGCAGGCGCTGGACGGTTCGGATAATATTCCGTTCGTGCCTGCCGCACGCCTGATCACATCGCTTGGGGGAGACTTTTTGCACAAGGGCAATGTGGTCCGTAATCTCCACGTAGGCATTGAAAGCGATTACAATTTTGCACAGAACAATGCCTTTACCGGATACAACACAGAAACGGCCACACCCAGCTATTGGCTGGTTGGGGTCAATGTAGCTGCTGATTTTGTGAGCAAAGGCAGAACCCTTTTTACCCTGAGTGTAACCGGGAACAATCTTGGCGACATCGCCTATCAGAACCATCTCAGCCGTTTCAAATATCTGGCGGTCAACAATGTTACCGGCAGGCAGGGTGTATTTGCTATGGGCAGGAATTTTGGTTTCAAAATAAACGTGCCACTGAACTTTAACTGGTAACCAGTGAGAAAGTTAAAACAAACAGGCTGTTTCCCGTGCGGATCAGCCTGTTTTGCTTTGGCCGCATGAAACGGAATAGCAGCGAACAGTATCCCTGGCACAGGTTAACCCTGTTCCCTGAAATTTTATAAATCAATTCCAAAATTTCGTAATAGTAGCCACTGGCATTATGGTCAAATTTGCATTATTCAATAAAGCAGCAAAATATGGCGACAGATAATAATAAAGAAATCATCTATCTGCCTTTGGAAAACGTAGAGAGTGACCATTGCGCATCCATCGTTGACAAGGGGCTGGCACAAGTCAAGGGAATCACCACCCATAAAGTAGAACTGAACAACCGCAGGGCCGCCATAACGGTAAATGACCATGAGGCAATACCCGAAGCGGTGAAGGCAGTAAAGGATCTCGGGTATAACATTACCACTGCTAAAGGAGCTTTTCCTGTCCTGGGCATGACCTGTGCATCCTGTGCCGGAAGCGCTGAAAGTATCGTAAAATACCAACCCGGCGTGGTCAGTGCATCCGTCAACTTTGCAACCGGGAATCTTACCGTGGAATATCTCCCGAATATGACCAGCGCTTCAAAGTTGCAAAAAGCAATACAATCCGTAGGTTACGATTTATTGATTGAAGATGAAACCAGGCAGCAGGAAACATTGGAAGCGATCCACGCCCAAAACTTCAGCAAGCTGAAGACTAAAACCGTATGGGCAATCATCCTGTCTTTACCTGTTGTAGTGATCGGGATGTTCTTCATGGATATACCTTATGCCAACCAGATCATGTGGGCATTCGCTACCCCTGTTGTGGCATGGCTGGGCAGGGATTTCTTTATCAATGCCTGGAAACAGGCCAGACACCGTTCCGCCAATATGGACACGCTCGTGGCGTTAAGTACGGGGATCGCCTATATCTTCAGCGTATTCAATATGCTGTTTGCTGACTTTTGGCATCAGAGAGGGTTGCATGCGCACGTATATTTTGAAGCCGCAGCCGTTATCATAGCATTTATCCTGTTAGGGAAATTGCTGGAAGAAAAGGCCAAAGGAAATACATCATCGGCCATTAAAAAACTGATGGGCTTACAACCTAAAACCGTAATGGTGATCCATGCCGACGGGTCAGAAAAGCAGACCCCCATTGAAGAGGTAAACGCGGGTGATGTGATACTGGTAAAGCCCGGTGAAAAAATCGCTGTAGACGGTATGGTAACATCAGGCAGCTCGTATGTGGATGAAAGCATGTTAAGCGGCGAGCCGGTCCCGGTACTTAAAAATGAGAACGAAAAAGTGTTTGCAGGAACAATCAACCAAAAAGGCAGCTTCCAGTTTAAAGCAGTGAAAGTAGGTAAAGAGACGATGCTTGCCCATATCATCAAAATGGTGCAGGATGCACAGGGAAGCAAAGCGCCCGTTCAGAAATTGGTAGATAAAATTGCGGGCATATTTGTTCCGGTTGTCATGGGCATTGCCATCCTGACCTTTTTGCTATGGCTGGTGATGGGTGGCGATAACGGGATCGTACAGGGATTACTGGCAGCCGTCACCGTACTCGTCATTGCCTGCCCCTGTGCATTGGGACTGGCCACGCCTACGGCTATTATGGTAGGTGTTGGCAAAGGAGCAGAAAAGGGTATCCTCATTAAAGATGCGGAAAGCCTCGAACTGGCCAAGAAAATAAATGCCATCGTACTGGATAAAACGGGAACTATTACCGAAGGAAAACCACAGGTGACTGCCATCCAATGGCTGAATAATGACGATGCTTCCCAAAATGTGCTGTTGAGCATTGAAAAGCAATCGGAGCATCCATTGGCAGAAGCAGTGGCAAAACACTTTGAAGGGGTACGGGCTACCTCTTTATCCCTGTTCGACAGCATTACGGGTAAAGGGGCAAAAGCCAATCACAACGGCGAAACCTATTTTGTAGGTAATAAAAAGCTGTTGGCAGAAAACAAGATTGCCATTGCTGGCGAATTACAAGACAAAGCCGAAGCATGGGGCAAACAGTCCAAAACCGTTATCTGGTTTGCAAACAGCAAACAAGCTCTTGCTGTCATTGCCATAGCCGATAAGATTAAAGACACATCAGTACAGGCCATCAAAGAAATGCAGGATATGGGCATTGACCTGTATATGCTGACCGGGGATAATGAAGCTACCGCTAAAGCCATTGCGGAGCAGACAGGCATCAAGCATTACA
>JAPUDO010000034.1 GCA_027493055.1 Niabella sp.
CCTTATCCAGTAATAAAAAAGCTTTGAGATTATTCTACATAATCCTATATTGAACATTCTCTACTCCTATCAATTTTTCAACCTGTTAACTTATTCGCACGGACTTCTGACTTCCTGTCTTTCGGACTTCCGGACTATATTCACCCTACTTCAATTTATATACTTCAGTACCCGCAAGGAGGAAGCAGCCTAAACCATAATCCTCAAAATCGGGCATACTGGTATAGGTAACCGGCTGACCATCTTTAGGTTCTTTACCGGTGCCCTGTACATAGCCTAAAAATCCATTTTTGTGCACCGCATCTTTTACCATCGTGTTCCAGGCTTTCGTAAGTGCGGGCATATAGGTTTTTTTGTCAAGGATTCCTTTCCTTACTCCCCATGCAAACCCATACGTAAATAAAGCGGTTCCTGTGATTTCCTTTCCTCCATAATGGTTGGGATCATGCAGGCTTACGGTCCAAAGACCATCCGGTTGCTGCACTTTAATAAGCGCGGCACACATATCCTTAAAATCCTGTAAATACTCAGCATAATGAGGGTCTGATGAGGGCAGCTCATCCAATACCCGTACCAGCGCAGCTATTACCCATCCATTACCGCGGCTCCAGTAGCAGTCTTCACTATTAGGCTCTTTATAAGGAGGATCAAAATCAGCATCGCGCCACCATAAATGATCTTCAGGGTTATACAAACCGTTATCACCATGTTTATGCTTGGTATAAGCGTACATAGCGTACATCTTGTCAAAATACTTTGTATCATTATACAAATTGCCCAGTTTTGTAAACACAGGCATAGCCATTTGTATAGCATCAATCCAGCTCCAGTCATCATCCTTACCGCTGGCAATTACATGATCCATGCAGGCCTTAATATCTTTAATGCGTTCTTCTTTTTTATCAACCAGGTAAAGGTCAATATAAGTTTGCCCGCAGCACTGGTCATCAGCATTTTTGGTAGTAATGCCGTTGCGCAGTCCCCATTTGTGCTTTTCGCCCCAGTCCACTGCATAATCATAATACTTTTTTTGCGGGTCTACACTGTACAAAGCCATCAGCCCTTCATAGTACACTCCCCGTGTCCAGATGTTACTGGGCCTTTCCCTGTTAGTTACAATGGGTTTCCCGGTATCGGGCCATTTATTCATGAAATACTGGTTGGTAAGCCTCATTACATTTAAAATGCTTTTTTTAGACGGAAGCTTCTGTGCATCTGCAATACCAGGCATTATAAAAAGAAAAAGAAGCGGCAAAAAATATTTACATCGCATGACAAGAGATATTTTTCGTTATTTAAAAATCAATATTACTTCAAATATACAATCCGGGCATCCTGTAGTATCCTGAAATCAGGATCACGCAAACGTTTGCATAAAAAAATCGCTAAAAAACACAAGAACACATACCAGTAACTGATAACTTTAAACGATGCGCAGTAAAATATTTATTACCCTCCTTTTTTTGAGCCATATTTGTTGGGCACAAACTGCAACTAAAATAAATCGCCAGCAGTTGGTTCAGCGCCATACGGTAAAACTTTATAAAGCCGATACGCTGGCTTCCCTTTCAGTGGGCAATGGCTCTTTTGCTTTTACTGTTGATATTACCGGGTTACAATCATTTCCGGATGACTACGCTCCAGGTGTGCCCCTCGGTACACAAAGTGAATGGGGATGGCACGCGTTTCCCAATGTAAATAACTACAAGGTTGAAGATGCATTAAAAACTTATCATCTTAATGGCAGGGACGTTACTTATATGGTTCAAAACAACCAGGGCCCCGAACTGTCAAAAAAAACAGCCGATTACTTCCGCATCAACGAGCATCGGCTGCACCTGGCCAATATCGGTTTAGAGATTATTAAGAAAGATGGTAGCCTGGCCAAACTGTCCGATATAAAAAGTATCAGCCAGCAGCTGGATATGTGGACAGGGGCCATAAAATCTTATTTCACTGTAGAAGGTATTCCTGTACAGATGATCACTTACGGGCATCAGCAGCAGGACGCTATTGCCGCTAAAGTATCCTCTCCTCTTATTGCTCAAAAGCGTTTGCAGATCCGCATCAGGCTCCCCTACCCTAACGGAGACTGGGGCGACAGGGGCAATGACTGGCAGAATGACAACCAGCACAGCTCTTCCATTATAAGCAAAACCGCAAATACAGCTACCATCAGCCACACACTGGACACTACCAGCTATTATATTTCCACGTTATGGAAAGGTGCAGCGTCTGTAACGCAAAAGCAGCCCCACTATTATTTAGTAAAACCAACCAAAGGAAGCAGTTTTGAGTTAAGTGTCAGGTTTAATAAAGAAAAGAAAACCGCGCCTGCCGCATCTTTCACATCTACGGAGCAAAACAGCAAACAATACCTGGCCGCCTTCTGGAAAAGTGGTGGAGCTATTGACTTTGCAGGCAGTACCGATCCCCGTGCTGATGAGTTGGAAAGAAGGATCATTCTTTCCCAATATCTCACTAAAATACAATGCTCCGGCAATTTTCCGCCACAGGAAACAGGACTTACTTACAATAGCTGGTACGGCAAGCCACACCTTGAAATGCACTGGTGGCACGGCATACATTTTGCCTTATGGGGCAGGCCAGAACTCTTACAGAAAAGCGTGGACTGGTATTTCAAGGTACAGGATATAGCCAAAGACATTGCCAAAAGACAGGGGTACAAAGGCATCCGCTGGCAAAAAATGACGGATAATAAAGGGCGTGAAGTACCTTCTTCCGTTGGATCCTTTTTAATATGGCAGCAACCGCACTTTATTTATTTTACAGAATTATTATACCGTGCAAAGCAGGATAAATCCGTACTTGAAAAGTATAAAGATCTTGTTTTCGGTACCGCCGATTTTATGGCCTCTTTTGCACGTTATGATGAAGCAACAAAAAAATATGTACTGGGCAAAGGATTAATACCGGCGCAGGAACGTTTTAAGGCCGAGGAAACCTTCAATCCAACTTATGAGCTGGTGTACTGGCACTGGGCCTTAAAAGTAGCACAGCAATGGCGTGAACGCCTGGGATTGCCAAGAGATCAGAAATGGGATGCCGTTATCAAAGACCTGTCACCTTTACCAGTTCAGGGCAATAAGTATTTATTTACAGAAAGCGGTACCGATTCTTATACCAACCCTGAATACCAAACTGATCATCCGTCTGTTTTTGGCGCTTTAGGGATGATGCCGCAAACGCCCATGCTTGATAAACAGATCATGCAAAACACATTTGACTGGATATGGAACAACTGGAGCTGGCACGATACCTGGGGCTGGGATTTTCCCATGACCGCAATGACCGCCACCCGTTTGGGAATGCCTGATAAAGCTATTGAAGCCTTGCTGATGCCTATTCAAACCAATACTTACCTGCCTAATGGTCATAACTACCAGGAAGGCAGGCTTACCATTTATTTGCCGGGTAATGGCGGGCTGCTTTCAGCAATAGCAATGATGTGTGCAGGCTATGACCAGGCAAAAGGCACGCTACCAGGTATTCCCAAGGATGGCAAATGGAAAGTAAAGTTTGAAGGATTGCAGCAAATGCCATAGCAGGATGAAGCAGGACAGTGATATGGTATTTGCTTTGTAGCTTACGGAAGTTTATTATCTGATCATATTAAAACAATATTGCTGTCATGAAAATCATATTCCTACCTTTCGTTTTCCTTACTGCAGTTGTAACATTAAATGCCCAGCCTGTATTAGAAACCGGCTCCAACATGCCCAAAGAGTGGATAGACAAAGACACCAGGCATAAAATCGTCCGGCTTACCTCTAATGAAAGAAGCAATCTTAGCTTCTACTTTCATAACAGTCCTTTTGTTGGAGATAAGATGGTTTACTACAGCACCCAAAAAACCAAAGATCCTGCTGCCAAACAGGAAACCTATAACAGCAATGCTGCAGACCGGCAGCTGTACCTGCTTGATCTGAAAACATTAGGAACGGAACGGCTCACCAATAGTTCAGCCCCCATGACCGGGGAAATTGTATCAGCAAAGCTCAACGAAGCTTTTTACCAGGTAAAGGATAGTGTATTTGCTGTAAACCTTTCTACAAAAAAGGTACGACTTATATATGTCTTTCCTGATGATTTTAAGGCCAGCATTACTACAATTAACGCAGATGGTACATTGCTTGCAGGTGCAAAATCTTCAGACGAAGAAAAAGAACTATTCAGAAAGAACCCTAACAAGAGCAGCTATTTCAATATTATTTATGATGCCAAACTGCCACGGACACTGTTCACTGTTAATATTAATACGAAGCAGCTCAATAAAATATTCACAGACAGCGCCTGGCTCAATCATATACAATTCTCTCCTGCTGATCCTGCATTACTAATGTTCTGCCATGAAGGCCCCTGGCATAAAGTGGACAGGATATGGACTATTGATGTTAACAGCAAAGAAATAAAGCTGATTCATAAAAGAACGATGCCTATGGAAATTGCAGGTCATGAATGGATCAGCAAAGATGGTAAAACCATCTGGTTCGATCTTCAGCAGCCAAGGGGCGAAACATTTTTTGTTGCAGGTGTAGAGCTGGCTACCGGTAAAGAAAAAAAATATGAACTGCAAAGAAACGAGTGGTCGGTGCATTATACCAGTTCGGGGAACAACCAGGTATTTGCCGGAGACGGTGGTCATCCTGGATCAGTAGCCAAAGCTCCGGACGGCCAGTGGATCTACCTGTTTAAACCCGATGGCAACAAATTTAAATCAGAAAAGTTAGTGAACATGAAACATCACCAATACCAGTTGGAGCCAAATGTTCATTTTTCTCCCGATCAAAAATGGATTATTTTCCGTGCTAACTTTGAAGGGAAGGAAAATGTTTATGCAGTGGAAATAAAACGCTCGTAAGACCTATATAAAAAATGAAAAATTGAATCAAATAGCAGGTACAAGGTTAAAATGAATAGTTGAACGCCAGAATACTATGAACCGGAAGACCTTTATACAAAATTTTTCAATGCTGGCTGCAGGTGCAATTATAGCGCCTGATCAATGGATGGCGATAGACAATTACCTCAGCCGGTTCCACAAAAAACTACAGCCTGTTGGCCGGATATTAGAGTTGGAAGGATATTATGTATGGTGCAACTCCCCTGTTTTTGGTCCTGATGGTAAAGTACATGTATTTTTTTCGCGCTGGAAAGCAGAAAAGAAAATGAGCGGCTGGATCAACGGATCTGAAATAGCCCATGCTGTAGCTGATACCCCTGAGGGCCCTTATTCAGTGCTCGGGACTGTTCTTGCACCAAGGGGAGCAAGCTATTGGGATGCTACCACCTGCCACAACCCTTTTATTACTTCTTTCAATGGAAAATACTATTTATATTATATAGGCAACAGCAATGGCAAAACCAATACCAAACGCATAGGTGTAGCCTCTGCAGACAATATATATGGTCCCTGGAAAAGGCCGGATGCACCAGTGCTGCTTCCTGGTAATGAAGGAACATGGGACGACCATTGCACTACCAATCCCTCTGTTTTAAAACATGCAGATGGGAGGTACTGGCTATATTATAAATCATGGAATACCAAAGAATATGAACAGGCTACAGGTACCGTAAGAGGTAACCGGAAATATGGATTAGCTTTTGCAACGCATCCCGAAGGACCATTTACAAAATTCAGTAATAATCCTATAATAGACTTTTCATCGAATGGCCATAACGCCCAGTTGGAGGATGCTTTTGTATGGCATGAAAAAAAGAAGCATTATTTAATAGCCCGGGATATGGGTTATGAAGACCATCAACGGGGCATTATTATGCAATCCAAAGATGGAATACATTGGAGCAATCCTCAAACGGCTTATTATCCCTTAAGTCATTATGTACAACAGCCGGAGCCTCCTAAACACCTTACTAAATACGGGCGGCTGGAGCGGCCACAATTATTATTAAAGAACGGCAGGCCGGCTTATTTATTTGGAACCTCACAGGGAGGCAAATACATGACAGCCTCTCCTTTTATTTTTAAGATCAGCTCATGAAGTATTTAATCCGCCTTTTTTTTTATTCACTGATTTCATTAAGCCCGATAGGCATACTAAGTAATCCTGTACAGGCGCAGCTTTGGCATCATAAAGAGAGGCCCCTCCATTACCAACCATCGGGTAATGACTTCCTGTTACATAAAGGCACAAAAAAATTTAACCGTGCCTTATATGGTACCAATACTGCTTTTCGCGTTGAAGCCGGCGATCTGCCTGAGTTTGCGCTGTACATGCCCGGCATGGGCGGCAACTGTAAAATAGGTATCCTGTATAAAGATCAAAGTAAATGGCTTACCGGGGCAGAAAACATTCAAACAGTCTACAGGCCGGGATCCATGCTGTATGAGATAAAAGACCCGCTGCTTCAAAACGGTGTGATCAGGTTAACCACCTTAGCCATGGCAGATGCTGATGGCATGATCATTAAAATAGAAACAAAGCAGGTGCCCGCCGGTCTATCTGTGGTAATAGCCTACGGAGCAGCCACCGGTAAAAAATTCAGCCGTGATGGAGATATTGGTGCAGATCCTGAATCTTCATTTTATATGCAGCCTGCTTATTGCAAAGACAATATTTATGTGGTTGCTAAAAACCAGTTTCAGTTAAACTACGGCTTTACCAGGCCCTTAAGCGAAGAGGAAAGGTATGAGATACAGTACGGCAATAAAAAGTCCGACACTACAGCAAAGAACAAACCCAAAGAGCTGAAAGGTGTATTTCCTGCTGCAGCTGTGGTGAAGCTGGCAGATGCAGAACAGCAGGCAACACCACGGAGCCTGTGGGCTTCTTCTGCTAAATCCAACGCACCTGTAATCGCAGGCCTGATAGCAACAAGCAGCAACAGTGAATATTATTTTTTTGTTGAAAGCAACAATAAAATAAGGCCTTATAGCCAGGCTGCGATTATTTTCAGCCAGGCTGAAAAATACAGGAAGAGCATTGCTGAAAGAATTGTACTTGAAACACCGGATGAATATATCAATCCTTTGGGAGGTGCGCTGGCCATTGCAGCAGATGCTATATGGGAAGCGCCTTCCTTCCTGCATGGTGCTGTAGCATGGCGTATGCGACTACCCGCCTGGCGCGGGGCTTATGCGGCCGATGCCCTGGGCTGGCAGGATCGTGCCCGCCTTCACTTTGACAGCTATTTAAAGTCGCAGGTGAACAATATTACACCCGGATCTGTAGAACCGGACACCGCTTTACATTTTGCACGGCAAAAAGAAAGGATGGGAAATGCCATGTTCAGCAATGGTTATATATGCCGCCTGCCCGATGGAAAGATACAACCCCATCACTACGATATGAACCTGGTATTTATAGATCAATTGCTCACGCATCTCAAATACACCGGGGATATAGCATATATTAAAAAAGTATGGCCTTCCATTCAATGGCACCTGCAATGGGAAAAAAGAAATTTTGATGCAGATGATGACGGGCTTTACGATGCCTATGCCTGCATTTGGGCAAGCGATGCGCTGCAATATAGTGGCGGCGGGGTTACGCATTCTACCGCATATAATTACCGTGCCAATAAAATGGCAGCGCAAATAGCAAAACAGGTTGGGGAAGACGGCAGCAGGTACGAAAACGAAGCTAATAAGATATTAAATGCAATGAATCAAAAATTATGGTCTGGAGAGGTTGGAACATTTGCAGAATATAAAGACCTGAACGGGCTTCAATTGCTGCATACTTCTCCGGGTTTATGGACCATTTATCATGCTATTGACGGCGAAACAGCCACCCCGCAGCAGCAGTACCAAATGTTACGCTATGTGGACAATCATATTCCACATATACCCGTATCGGCAAAAGGTTTACCGTTCAATGACCTGTACCTCCTGGCAACTACCAATTGGCAACCCTATACCTGGAGTATCAACAACGTAGCGCTGGCGGAAAACCTGCATACTTCCCTGGCTTACTGGCAAAGCGGTGAAAGCAATAAAGCCTTCCACCTGTGGAAAAGTGCAGTGGTAGAAAGCATGTACCTAAGCTCCTGCCCGGGAGGTTTTCAGCAATTATCCTTTTATGATGCCGTACGGGGTGAGCTATACCGCGATTTTGCGGATCCCATCGGCGTTGCCGCAAGAACATTAACAGAAGGTCTGTTTGGCATAAAGCCCGATGCTTTAAACAATCAATTGCTTATCCAGCCGGGATTTCCCCCGTACTGGAAATATGCAAAGCTGGGCACGCCCAATATTGCTTTTGATTATAAAGAAGAAGGAAATACATCCATCTACAAGATCACACCCCGCTACAATAAACAAATGAACCTGGTACTGCGTATCAATGCCCTTAAAGACCGTATTGCGGCCGTTTATGTAAATGGCAAAAAGACAAGCGGTAACTGGAAAGAGGCATTGAATACACCAGTTATAGAGATCAATGCCGGGGTGCAGCAAAGCTATACCATCAGCATTACCTGGGCAGGCGATGTGATTGAAAAGACAGAAGAAATTGTTAGTTCAGTTATCCACGAAACAGCACAGCTATCCTTTTCAAAGGCCAAAACTGAAATAGTAACTGATCCCCAGAAGGCTTTTACCCAATTATCCGTACAGTCCGGCGCTATAAAATTTTCAGGAGTAAAAGAAGGCAGGCATCCTTTATTGATAAATCTCCGGCAGGGTGATGCCAGGTGGACAGCGCCCGTTATGGTTCATATCAAACCTTCGGTTGAAATGAAGACACTAGAAATGTAGCCAGAATTTCAGTAACCAATAACACTTCTACGGTAAAAAAAGGAACGATGATGTTAAACAGCTTTAAAGAAGCAGTAACCATTGTGCCTGCCGGCTCCAAAGCCATTGATATACCTACAGCGCAGCTGGTAAAAGGTACCAATCAAGTAACCATTCAATGGCAGGATGGAACCAGCTCTTACAGCACCATTACTGCTTGGGATGCTGCAGCCACAGGAAATTATGAAGCGATCAACATTTCGCAGGTAATGAATGATAATGTAAGCCATACATTCATGAATCAATACCTTTCCCCCAGGCCCGCGACTACTACCCTACAAATTCCCTGGCAGGGTATTGGTAACTGGTGCTATCCTTTAATTCAACCGGAAATCAGTGATGAAGGTATCAAAGACAAAGAAGCTGTCTACCTGGATAAAATACCTTTCAAGATAAGCGTTGTAAAAAACATTGCCTATACATCACAATGGGACAATTTCCCTGAAAGCATCCGTATTCCCTTATCTGGCAGGTCGCGCCACGCCTATCTTTTAATGGCCGGCACAACTAATCACCAACAAAGCCAGATGGTCAACGGGATCATTTATATCGAATACAAGGACGGCACTAAAGATTCTTTGTCATTGGTCAATCCTGAAAACTGGTGGCCCATTGAACAGGATTATATGAACGATGGATTTGCCTTTAAAAGTGGCCCCAGACCTTACCGCCTTATCTTTAAAACAGGTACGCTCACCAGAAACTTCGATAATTACAGCTCTATTAAAGGCTTTACCGAAAGAGCTATAGAAGGTGGTGCAGGAACTGTGTTAGATATTCCCCTAAATGCAGGCAAAGAGCTGAACGCTTTAACGCTTAAAACATTAGCCAACGAAGTAATAATAGGCATTATGAGCCTTACACTTGAAAGACCGTAAACTAAGGGAAACCTTATTGTTAACATACCACTCTATGCTCTGCGAAACATTTTGTTTCACAGGATTATTATGTAGCCAAAGGCTACATTAAAGTAGCCTAAAATTACATAATAGAGCTCCGGAGCTTGTAGTCCCGAAGAGCATCAGGTCAAAGGAACGTAGCTGTTGAAAAAATGCTAATAACAAAAAGTTGAAAATTTTTTCATATAGTTAGTTATCCTAACTATATTTGCCACAGCAATATTGCTACAAAAAATTTAATGCTTAAAAAATGGAAAAATCAATTTTTTATCATGCCGGTTGCCCTGTTTGCGTAAGTGCCGAACACGACATTATTAATCTTATTGGCACCGATAATGTGGAAGTAGTTCACATTGGTGAAGACCGCAGCAGGATTGGCGAAGCAGAAAAAGCAGGCGTTAAATCCGTTCCCGCTCTGGTAACGCCTAACGGGAATGTGCTGCACATCAATTTTGGCGCATCTATTGCAGATGTAAAAGGTTAAA
Organism: Niabella sp.; assembly: GCA_027493055.1. Lineage (GTDB taxonomy): Bacteria > Bacteroidota > Bacteroidia > Chitinophagales > Chitinophagaceae > Niabella. The sequence continues at coordinate 10,164 of JAPUDO010000034.1, forward strand.
AAATTTGCCCCATATTGTTAGGATTACTAACTTTATGGGGTATTTTCACAGTATGAACCCATCCGACTTTGATTTAGCATATCAAAACCAAAGTACTGAAAGCAAAATAGTTGCTTCGCTGGAAAGGATAGCACAGGCTTTCCGGGTTTTGCTGTGGCAGGAAAGCAAAGCGTTTTCATTAAGTCCTATACAGGTACAGGTATTGATCTTCCTGCTTTATCACAGCAGCGAAAAAAGAAAGGTAAGCTACCTGGCAGATGAGTTCAACATGACCAAAGCCACCATCAGCGATACTATTAAAACGCTGGAACAAAAAAACCTGATCACAAAAGAATATGAACCTCACGACACCAGAAGCTATATCATTCATCTCACAAAAAAAGGCAAAGATATTGCCGGTAAAACATCGCTTTTTACAAAGGAAATACGGACACCGGTTGACCAGCTGCACCCTGATGATAAGGAAGGCTTGCTTTTGAGTCTGCTGAATATTATACGCCACCTGAACAGGTCGGAAGTCATTACCATTCAGCGCATGTGCATGACCTGTACTTACTACCGGCCGTCAGCCAAAGGACAAAAACATTTCTGCAAATTGCTCAACCAGCCATTATATACTAAAGACCTGCGTGTTGACTGCCCCGAGCATAAGATAAGAGCAGATATGCAATTGTAGATAAGAACTATACCCTGAAAGATTAAGAAAACAGAAATGAATATTAAAAATTTTGAGTTTAAAGCAAAGGTTGATGATATTGAAATGTACGAGAACAAATTACTTACTTTAAGACCTGAGTTTAAAGGTCTTGATCATCAGGTTGACACATACTTCAATGTTCAGTACGGCAGGCTAAAGCTAAGAGAAGGGAATATTGAGAACTCCTTAATAAACTACGACAGGGAAGATGTTGCTGCCTCAAAAGCATCTCAGGTAATATTGTACAGGCACGTACCCGACATTGCGCTGAAAAATATACTGATAAGGCAACTGGGCGTGAAAGAGATAGTTGATAAAAGAAGAAAAATTTATTTTATAGGCAATGTGAAATTTCATTTTGATGTTGTTGAAAATTTAGGAACCTTTATAGAGGTAGAAGCAATTGACGAGCATGAAGCATTTACTATAGAAGAACTGAAAAGCCAGTGCGATCACTACTTTAAATTTTTTGAGCTAACAAAGCAAGATGTAATAGACAGGTCTTACTGCGACCTGATCATTGAGCTGAAAAGCAAACAATCCGATGGGTAAAATAGTGGAGTCAACGATGCTCTAAGAAATATTTTGGCTCTGCAAAACATTTTGTTTTGCAGGATTATTATGTAGCCTTTGGCTATATAATAGGGCTTCAGGACTACAAGTCCCGAAGAACATCAACAAAAAGTAATGTCAACGGGATTCTATAGAAAAGCGTGCCGCATTTCTTCTACCAGGTCGCCGGATATCATAGCATCCATTCCATATTTTTCAGCAGCCTTGTCACCGGCAAGGCCATGTATATAAACGCCCATGATGGTTGCCTGCTCTGAAGTATAGCCCTGTGCCAGAAGCCCTGTAAGAATACCTGTAAGAACATCGCCGCTGCCACCTTTAGCCATACCCGCATTACCCGTAGTATTAAAATAACCCTTTCCGGATGGAGTGGCAATAAGGGTATAGTGGCCTTTCAGCAATATTACTGCATTCAGCTCCCTGGCTTTTTGAAGTGCAATTTCGGTTTTTTCAAAGTCATCCATAGTCTCGTCAAACAGCCTGGTAAACTCTACCGGGTGCGGGGTAAGGATCGTGTTTTCAGGAAGAAGAGAATACCAATCCCTGTTTACTGATAATATATTTAAAGCATCGGCATCCAGCACCATTGGTTTTTTATAGTTCTGCAGCAGTCCAAACAACAAATTTGCAGTAGCCTGTTCTTTTCCTATACCGGGCCCTATACCTATGGCTGAATAGATACCAAGATCATAGTCTATTTCTGTAACAATATCACCCGAATTGTCAATTTTGCACATCGCTTCGGGGGTGCTTGTCTGGATCGTATCAATTCCTTTTTGCGGAACATGTGCAGTAACCAGTCCTACCCCACTACGCAGGCAGGCTCTTGTACACAAGATGGCCGCGCCCATCTTACCAAAGCTGCCGGCTACAATAAGTGCATGTCCAAAGCTTCCTTTATGCGCAAAATCTTTGCGGGGTTTGTAAAAAGACTGGACAAGTGTTTTATCTATCAGCTCAAACTTACTCTCAATGGTATCCAGGTAAGCCGGATGGAGACCAATATTTAAAATATGCACCTTGCCAAAGTTCTCTTCATTCTCGGGTATAAGAAACGCTTTTTTCAGGCACTGGAAAGTAAGCGTATCGTCTGCCTTTATAGCCGTGTAATTTTTGGAGGAGCTATCGCATAACAACCCGCTTGGCATATCTATAGAAATAACCCTGTTAGGAAGGCTGTTAATGTAATTTACCAGCTTCTCGCTAAGCCCATCCAGCGGACGGTTCAGCCCTGTACCAAATATAGCGTCAATAATTATAGCATGTTCGGGTATATGAGGCAGCTCAGCTCCGGGCTTCAGCCACGTAACGGGCACTGTAAACACACTTTTTAATCGCTCTAAGTTAATGTTAAAATCATTGCTATACGTGCCCCCGTCATCTAATATAAGTGCTCTTACCTGTACATCCAGCTTGCTTAATAGCCTTGCAATGGCCAGGCCATCGCCACCATTATTCCCATAGCCGCAAAAGACAAAAAAAGTTTTTGCTTCGCTATTACTTTCAAGCCAGTTAAAGCAGGCCCTGGAAGCCTTCTCCATCAGGTCAATGGAGGATATTGGCTCTTTCTGAATGGTGTATCTATCCCATTCCTTCATTTGTGCAGCGCTAAGTAGTTTCATATCTTAAACTAAAAGGATAAAGATAATATAAGTTGACAGAAAAGACATGACAGAAATCATGATCACCAGATGACTTTTTACGTCTTTTTTTTCTTTTTTACTGTCTCTTTTTTAGGGGCCGGTGCGTTTTGTTTTTTTGCAGGAGGTTTTGCACTTTTTTTAGCAGCTTCTTTAGTCTTGCTGACGGTGATTTTTGATGCAGATTTGCTGACAGTTTCCTTCTTCTTTAGGGCCGGCTCTTTTTTTACAGAAGGCGGTGCTGCTTTCTTCTTTGGGCTTAGCTCCTTTTTTACCGGAGGTAAGGGTGCCTTTTTCTTTGGTGTTACTACCGGCTGAACCGCGGGTGCAGGGACTGTGGCCTGGGCATCTTCTTCAGCGGCTGTATTATCCTGCATATAATCTCCAAAAACATTATAAGCCAGCTTTGCAGCTTTGTATATAGCCGCATTATATTTATTACCTAAAATGATGATCACCGCTTTTTCATCAATAAGTCTTGCAAAAGCGGGTGTAAAACCATGCCATTTACCGTTATGATAAATAACTTTCTTGCCATTAGGCAGGTTTAATATGCGCCATCCCAGGCCGTAATTGTGCATGGACGGGCGCTCATTACTAAGTGGGTGATAGGCCGAGTCAAGCAGCGACTGACGAATAAAATCTCCGTTATATAAAGCGGCATCCCACTTCAGCATATCGCGGGGAGTACTATAAATATTTTTATCCCCGTACGTATCGTCAAAAATATCCTGCTCCCACAGCGCTCCCGAAGGTTTGTAAGACATGAGCACGCTGCCTGCGTTTGCAGGAGTGTACACAAAAGTATGTTTCATTCCCAGCGGATCGAATATAGTTTGCTTCATATATTCGGGATAAGGCTTACCGGTTACTTTTTCTATGATCAAAGCCAGCAATACATAATTAGTATTGCAGTAGCTGAAACGGCTGCCGCTTCTGTAATTTAAGTCGGGCTTGTACTGTATAAGAAAATGGAGCACATCGTGGTTGCTTATCATTTTTCCTGTGGGCCATTTTTCTTTATCATCCATAAAATACAGGTAATTAGGTAACCCGCTCCGATGGGAAAGCAGATCTTTTACAGTAACGCCTTCATAAGGAAATCCAGGGAAATAAAGAGCTATATCATCGTTTAATCGTATTTTCCCCTGCTCTGCCAGTCTTAGTATAGCAACTCCTGTAAACGGTTTGCTGGTAGATGCCAGGTGAAAAGATGAGCTATCGGTAATTGGGGTAGTTTTTGCTTTAGGATCTGTAAAGCCTGCGTATTTTTCATACAGAATATTGCCTCCTTTTGCAACCAATATGGCGCCATTGAAATTTGTATGGTTCAGGTTACTGTCAAAGAGCCTGGTTAGTTTATTATGATACGCAGTCAATTCAGCGCTGCTTATTTTTTGCGGAGGAGGTAATATGATAACAGACGAATCGGTTTTAAGAGCAGCTGGTTCCGATGAACCGGATTTACAACCAACAAAGAACAAAGCCAGGCTAATAAGAGGGATAAACTTTCTCAAGATTCAATACTTTTTTAAGGTTGCAAATGTAAAAGTATCCTATTCTAAAATGGAATTATGCTGATAAATATTTCAGTATTTTAACAGTATATGAACTGCCCGGATACATTATTTCGATTTCAGTATTTTTTTCGCTCTTGATTTAAAGGCTGGAGCTGCATTGGGCAGCCTGCTTTCAATGATCATATCAAGCTCCGGCTTAATTTCGGGGTATATTTTAGCAAGCCTGGCCAGTATGCCCAGGGCAAATGCCTGTGAGGCAATAGCTTCATTAGGATTTTCTATATACCTGAAGCAGGCATCCATTATAACACCATGATGTATTTCCGGCAATTTCTTTAACTGGTCAAACGCTCTTAAAATATTCCTCCTGACAGCAGCCGGCTTACCCGGCGCATCCATTTGAGCCAGCAACTCGGTATAGTGTTTATCTATCAAATGCGGATGGTTGGCTATACAATAGCTTAATGGCCATGAGGCCCGCTGTATAGTGGTTGCATCTTCTTCACCAAGAAAGATCTTCAGCAAGCTATCAAAACGTTTCTGGTGACTACCTACCCAATGTACCATTTCATTGGCCTGCTGTTTGGTATATGGTCTTTGAAGCAGGGATAGAAGATCCATAAAACTGGTTATAAATTGATTTAATGAGATAACATCCTGAAATGCCAGGAATTAAATCTAAAAGGGAAACTGGTCACAAAACTATCTAATTTCTCTTAAAAGCAAAGGATCCAATCTTCTCAACCCTTTTGTATTATAAATGATTACGTATTTCATTTTTAATTTTATCCGGTCCGGAATAATCCGCACCATCATACAATAATTTACCATTTTTATCTAATAAAATATGCCGGGGAATAGCGTCAATCTCGTATAGCCGTTTTAAAAAAGAACTATCAAAATTCGCTATTAAATAGCAGTTCCCGAAAGGCAGTCCTTCTTCCCGGACCGCTTTTTTCCAACTGTCCATTTCCCGGTCTATAGATAAATAAATGAACCGAACGGCTTTATTGTTGAACTCTGATGCCATCTTTTTTGAATCAGGAAAGGACTTTCTGCAGGGAACGCACCAGCTTGCCCAAAAATCGAGATACAAAATATTACTCTTATATTTTTTTAATACATCTTCCCACGCAATGCTATTTCCGTTAAAATCAAGCAGTAATTTTTCTTTGTTATCCTTTTGTAACGCCTTCACAATTTTTATTTCTCCAGAAAGATAGTCTCTATATAAATCTTCTTCCTCATTCATAAAAGAATCGCAGTAATCTTTTATCGATTCATATTTTGTTCTTACATATTTTTTTAACAGCAAAAATGATAAAAACCGCCGCTGCTCACAAGCAGGGAGCTGATTTACCTGGGAGTACATACTAACAAATTCATCCTGTCCGTTTGTTACACTGTTTTTAAAGTAAGTCAATACTGCCCCCATTAAAAACAATCTATTTCCGGAAGTGAGTGTTTTTTCTGAAAACAATTTATCAATAGTGCTATCTACATACTGAAGATATTCTTTGGGAAGGCTTGCCATGGAAGCACCCAATGCACTAATCACTCCTGTGCCCTGTATCCGCTCCATGTTCATAATCAGATCTTCCGACAGATCACCAAATTCTTCGCGCATCTTTTTTCGCTGTTGATACGTTTTTAGAAAAGATATTCTTTTCTCCCTGAGTTGTGCGGCAGGTTTTATAATAGTCTCATAAACAGATGCAGGTTTCAAAAGAATGGCTTTGTTCCTGGGGTTTAAAAAAAAGAGCGACGATTCAATATTAAAGATTCCTTCATTTTGTAACGCAACGAAAAAAGACAACTCATTATTCCTGATGGGATTATTTGTACTGCTGAGCACAGGCGATTTATCAGGGTTTTGCGTTACTGTCAATGAATCTCCCGGATAGATCAAAAAAGCATAATGTTTATAGGCATCAATTAAGATCGTAGGTTCTTCAACATTTATTATTCTTACGGTATCCTTATCTGTAAAGAAGAAAGGAGGTACCGTATTTCCTAACACGTTAAAGTAAAAGAATGATGCCGACGCCCCCTTTTTTAATCCGGATTTAATAACAACTGTTTTATTTATTATATGTGGTCCCTCATTATCAAATGGAGCGCTCCTTACCCCTTTCCCAACACATAAAAGGAGCAGCAGGGAAAAAAATAAACGCAGCATTATCCTGAGTGGAGCACCAGGTATATACAATAAGACCATTCTCCTCATAGTTTTAAGTTTGGTGTATATGACGCGGGGTTAGGTCAATTCCATAATCCGGCAGATCATTCCACTATGATCTCATCACAGAACAGCCAGGCTCCCTGTCCTTCACCGGGATGGCCTTTGGGACATTGTCCTAAGTTCTTTGCTGTAATACGGGCATAACGGAAGCTGCGTGGATCAAAACGGCTGGTAAAGTCTTTTGTTTGCGGCGCTTTGTCGGAAATGGGTATCGTATTATTTACGGTAGTGATCTCTGTAAATTGTTTTCCGTTAGCGGATATTTCAAACTTTACCCATTGCGGAAAAAATATCCATTGGCCATAGTTTTGCAAACAGCCCAGGGTAATGGAGCCTGCTGTGGTTACCTGTCCCAGATCTACAGTTGCTACCATATCAGTTCCGTTAAAAGCATGCCATTGTTTACCAATATCTTTTGTACCACGGATCCCATCTACCAATGTAGCAGGGCCGTTAGCCGGATAATATTTACTGTAAGGGCTTGCATATTGCAATGGCTTGCCGGTTGCCTTATTTAATGTAAAGGATTGCTGCGCCGGGCGGCCTTTTACCATGCTGTTATGAATAGCCAATGCTGCTTTTACCGTAGTAGCCCCTTTCACTTCAAAAGGTTTTTCATAGCGCAGGCTTCCTGTACCGGGGTCTGTGCCATCAGTTGTATAATAAATAACGCCTTCTTCATTTTCTGTTTCAAGGTTTACAAATAATTTACCATCGGCCGCCTGTGGTTGGATATCCACTTTAAAGTTACCCTTTGAATAACGCAAACCTCTTTGTTCAAAACCCACCAGGTGGGGCTGCAGCCGCTGGTTAAAATTTTTCCAGTTGCGGGATTCCTTTGTGCTCCATAATACTTCGGCAAGCGCAGGCATGCGCGGCAGGATCATATATTCTACATGCTCGTAAGTGTATATCTGTTCGGTCCACAAATTAGCCTGTGCACCCAGTACATGTTTTGCTTCTTCTTTCGTCAATTCTGCAGGGATGGGCTCATAATGGTACACGCGTTTTAAGGTATTAAAACCTCCGAATGCCGGCGGCTCTGTTTCCGGGTCGCCCTGGTAGTAGTCAAAATAAAGCGGGCCGGTAGGACTCATCACTACATCATGTCTCATTTGAGCCGCTTTAATGCCGCCCGATTCTCCGCGCCAGCTCATTACTGTTGCCTGCGGGGCAAGGCCCCCCTCCAATATTTCATCCCAGCCTAATAACTTTCTTCCATTGGCATTTAAAAATTGCTCCATACGCTGAATGAAGTAGCTCTGTAACTCTTCTTCGTTCTTCAGACCTTCTGTTTTCATCCGGCGCTGGCACCGTTCGCACTGTTTCCAGCTGGTTTTATCCACTTCATCGCCACCCACATGAATGTACCGCGACGGGAATAATGCCATTACTTCCTTCAGCACGTTTTGCAGGAATACAAATGCACTGTCGTTACCGGCACAAAAATTGGGATGTACATCCTTCCCGTAAAAATCACCAGCCTCATTAAAAGAATGTTTATGCGGCAGGCAGGAAAGCTCAGGATAAGCAGCCATAGCAGCTTCAGAATGACCTGGCATCTCAATTTCAGGTACCACATTGATATGACGTGCGGCTGCATAAGCTACAATCTCTTTTATCTGCTCCTGTGTGTAAAAACCGCCATAAGTTGCTTTACTCCTGTCTGCATTAAATTGTACCTGCGACCAATCCCAGGACTTGTCCCAATCGTCCACGCGCCATGCTGCCAAACCCGTAAGCTTAGGATATTTTTTTATTTCGATGCGCCAGCCTGCGCCATCCACTAAATGCCAGTGAAAGCTGTTCATTTTATAGGATGCCAGTAAATCAATAAATTCTTTTACCAGCTCCGGAGCAAAAAAATGGCGGCTTACATCCAGCATCATTCCACGCCATTGAAAGCGGGGATAATCTGTGATTTCCATGCACGGCACCTGTAATACCTGGTTGGTGCGCACTGCAGGCAGGGTTTGTAATAAGGACTGCACGCCATAAAACAAGCCGGCAGGCTTGTTGGCCCTAATTTCAATCCTGGCAGGGGTAACGGACAGCCTATACCCTTCATCACCAACTTCCTCTGTTTTTACTATGCTGAAACGGATGGTTTTTCCAGCAGCAGCAACTTTAACCGGAAGCGTATAACCGCTTACCAGCTTTACGGCATTAGTAAAAAAGCGCGCCACGTCCGCTGCTTCTTTATTGCCGGCAGCAACAATCACCTGCACTTTTTCGTCTAATAAGAATACGCCCTCCTTCTGGTTCAGCACTACCGGTTGCGGTATAATAGGTACTGTTGGTTGCGCATACAGAAAAAAGCTTATTAACATTAATAATCCTGTCAGAAACCTGTGTTTCATATTTTTACTTATTTTATACATAGCACTTATTTTCTAACGGATGCAGACATTATAGTAACTGCACGCCCGTTCATCACTATATTCACTTTTTCGGGCTTCAGGGATTCAATCCGGTAATGGGTTACTTTCCCGTTCTTCCATTCACAATCTACCGTAAATCCTCCTCTTGCCTTCAGGCCTTTGAAGGAGCCGGCCTGCTTCCAATGTTCGGGAATAGCCGGCAGCAGGCTGATTTCCCCCGCATGGCTTTGTAATAACATTTCAGAAATAGCCCCGCTGATACCAAAATTTCCATCTATCTGGAAAGGCGGATGCGTGGCAAACAGGTTGGGCAACAGGTTGTAGGTAATTAAACCACGGATCATCATGCCGGCCTTTTCCCCTTCACCCAGGCGCGCCCAAAGTGCACAACGCCAGGGCCAGGACCATGAACGGCGACTATCGCCTACAGTAGATGCTACAGTAAAAGGTTTATTGATATTTTTCCCATAATTACCGCTGCGGCTGCGCAGGGATATAATGGCAGCCCGTGCCAGTTCGGGCGTTTGGACAGCATTGATCTGGCGGCCGGGATATACGGCAAACAGGTGGCTTGTATGGCGGTGCTGATCGTCCGGGTCATCGCGGTCTGCCTGCCATTCCTGCAATTGTCCCCATTTTCCAATTCTATTAGGAGCCAGCTGTTTTTGCATTTCAGCTACTTTCTTTTGATAATCCTTGTCCGTATCCAGCGCTCTTGCAGCATCCAGGTAATTTTGAAATAAATCCCAAACCAGCTGCTGATCATGCATCACACCATCTTCCCGGGGCCCATGCTCAGGCGACCATCCATTGGGTACTACCAGCGTCCCATCCGGCAATTTTTTCAAGCGATCTTCCCAGAAATTACAGATCTCTTTTAATACCGGGTATGCGGTTTTTTCAAGATAGCTTTTATCACCCGTAAAAGCCCAATGCTCATACACATGCTGTGCATACCAGGCGCTGGCCGGTATGTTCCATTCCCAGCCATTGCCGCCAAAAATGCTCTGGCTGGTACGGGCAGTCCATCCGCGGGTATGGGCGCCAAATGCTTTCCTGGTTGCTATACGGCAGGGCTCAGCCTGTGCTACAATGTAATCGATCAGTGGCAAATGACATTCAGAAAGATTAGTGGTTTCTGCCAGCCAGTAATTCATTTGTATATTAATATTATTATGATAATCGCTTGCCCAGGGCGGATTATTGCTATTGTTCCAAAGCCCCTGTAAGTTGGCTGGCAGTCCACCCGGACGGGAACAGCTTATTAAAAGATAACGGCCGTATTGAAACAGGAGTGCTTCCAAGCCCGGATCATTACCGCCGGCTGCATATTGCTGCATCCGTAAATCAGCAGGCAGGGCTGCAATAGCTGCCGGTGTTACACCAACATCAATTTTTGCAGCAGCCGAAAGCCGGGAAAAATCTTTTATATGAGCAGCCCGTAAAGCTGTATATCCCTTGCGTATAGCCAATTGGAGCTCCCGTTCCAAAACCGGCAAAGGTGCTTCTCCCCGCCAGCCGGCCATGTAGTCTGGCTTATAATTGGTACGCGCATTTACATACAGTGTAATGGTTTTACAATTCTTAAATAACAACCTGTCTCCATTCACTGTAAGGGTACCTCCTTCCTTTTGTATGACTACTTTAGCTGCATGTTTCAGGCCATTAGACATGGTACCGTCAAACATTAATGCATTTCCTGCGGCAGTAGCCACAGCATTTTGTGCCGACCATAAATCAATGGAGCCAGACAGCGTTTCCTTTCCATGTGCAGCATACCGGAACACCATTACCTCGTCTGGATAGCTGGCAAAAGCTTCCCGCTGATAGCGCACCCCATTGCTTTTAAATGAAGTGGTATATATGGCATCAGCCAGGTCAAGGTTCCGCCTGTAATTGGTACCATCATCGCTGTGACCAAAGGATAACCGGATCTCCCCGAAGTCACGGTAAGCACCAAACCCATGATCGCCTGTATTATAGGCACCATCCCAGTTATTGTTGCCGCTCCAAAGGCTTTGCTCATTAAACTGGATGGTATCGTTCTTTATACCGCCCATCATCATGGCACCCATACGTCCGTTGCCTATGGGAAGCCGTTCCGTATCCCATTTCTTTGCCGGCTGGTTGAACCAAATCGCAGGATGATTGACAGCAGCTGCGCTCTTTACCGCCAAAAGAGCAAAAACAAAAACAATAAGTCTTAATTCCATATCTGAAATTTCATTAACAAATGATCAATGATCCCATCACAGGGTACCCACCTCCTTTTAATAAGCGGCTGTTGTATCATGAAGCATAACTGAAATAAGATCCAGCTGTTTTGTAAACTCCGGGGAGCAACTTCCTTCAGTTATAATCCATACATTGCAAATGTATTTGTTCTAAGCACTCCTTTTTCATAATTGGTCACAAAAGCTGATACTACTTTATTTTACTTTCTTCCATAAAGAGGCCTTAATAGTAATGCAGTAATGCTACATTTACTATCTAAAATAATTTTTGGATGAAACGGTTTGCATTTATTATCTTATCAGTCTTTGATGTTTTTTTTGCTTTGCACGGCCAGCACATAGTTCAAGCGGACTGGCTGGTATCGGCAGTTTCTGCTAAAGCGACAGTTTTCACCAGCGAAGATAAAAAGGACCTTATTCTTGATAACGGGCTTTTGCAGCGCCGCTTCCGGCTAAACCCCAACCTGGCCTGTACCGATTTCAAAAACAAGATTACCGGCCAGCAGCTGCTGCGGGCTGTACAGCCGGAGGCACGGATTGTGATAGACGGAAAAGCTTATAATATTGGCGGTTTATATGGGCAGAAAGAACAAGCCTATCTGCTTCCCAGTTGGATAGACGCATTTAGCAGCAACCGCAATGATTTTGCATTTACCCGTTATGAAGTAAGCGATCTGCCCCCTTACCTGAATGCGCAATCAAAATTCTGGGCTACCCACAAAAAGCCAGCCACCGGTAAGCTGGTGCGTTTTTATTACCGGCAGCCGGCATTACAGGGATTGGAAGTAGTAGTGAATTACGAGCTGTACGAAGGTGCTCCTTTAATGGCTAAATGGTTAAGCGTACGCAACTATTCGCAAAAAGCAATTAAGATCAACCGTATTGTTAACGAAATCCTGTGATTGACATAAGAAGAAAGC
>JAPUDO010000035.1 GCA_027493055.1 Niabella sp.
TTATCGTAAATGCCTTAAAAAACCTAACTCGTCAGATTAAGTATTGGCTATTACATATAAACAGAGGCGGTATTAAGATTTTATCTTTATGCTGAAGCAACCCTTTTAATACGGCCCCTGTTTATTTGTACCAGCTTTTAAAAACTTAAGCTTAAAGGTTTATCTACTCCTTCATTTTTTGGTGACATTCTGACTATATCCTGTACTTCAGCGTCTTTTTTTATTTTGGGAGGTGCAAAATACTTTGCTTTGGTATCTTTTTTATGTTCCGTTACCGTACCATTTCCTAATTTGCCTGAATCCTTATCCGACTTTAGCACAGGTTTTTTAAACTTCCTAAAAACCAATATATATTTACCCTGATCAGCTAAAGCGTTTTTTCTGTAATTCTCATAATACGCATTTGTCATTAAATTAACCTGATAAGAATATTGACCATGGTTTCTCGCGGCTTTACTTAATCTACTTACAAAAAAATGAGAAAAATCGGTAGTTTTATATTTAGTCAGTACACTGTTGGGCACCCTTTTCTCATCAATCCAAACGCCATACTGGGAGGCATTTTTCCATGCGTTTAAATCGCGGCCTGATACTATATTTTTTTCAGATGGAAGAGGAGGACGTATAAACCCTACTATTTCATCCATTTGCTGCGCTTCACTCATACTTAAATAGATTTTCTCTAATCTTTTCCTGTCACTTTCTGATAATTGCGTCCCAAATGTTTTTAACTGCAGTTTCCCGTTAACACGATATTTATCCTGTATGCTCCTATATTCTTTTATTAAATCCGAAGAAACTCCATCCGCAGTGTACGCTGCTTCCTTATTAGTCTCTTTCTCTGATACCTGTGCATACAGGCGCTCGCTGAATACAAATACCAGCAATACCAGTAAAGGCAGCACCAGCAAAGATTTACAGCCGGTGATTATAGGGTTTGTTTTTTTCGTTAACATAATTAATCTTTTTTTAGTGGTGTAATAATTAAAGCTGCTCGCCAATGCTAACGGGCTTTGCGCAACAGCCCGTTGCAGCAAAACATGCTGATAACTGCGCACATCATCTGTATATTTTACTACGGCAGCATCGGCCAGCAACTCATGATTTATTTTTATAGATCGCTTGTACAGGTAAATCATGGGATTAAACCATGTAAAAACCTGTAATAGCTCTACCCATAAAATATCCCAGCTATGTTTTTGGCGGATATGTGACAGTTCATGCTCCAGCACTTCGGCCTCTACCCTTCCTGCTTCATATTCAGCCTTGCTTAAAAAAACCGTTTTTAAAAAGCTGTGCGGAACGGTTTCATTACCCAACAAAACCACTCTTATATCATTAATACAAAAACTATCACGATGCCTTGCCATGGCTCTTAGCTTTGAATAGTTCATTACAAAACGAACAAGGAAGTAAAAACTTGTCAAAACAAAAATGCCCATCACACTATAAGCAATAACGCCGGAGCCAGAAAAGCCTGAAGACTGCGCGGGTAGCGCCTCGGTAATCATTACTTCATTTATGAAATGCGTAACAGGCTGGCCGGCAGGGGCAGAGGACGGTACCGTAATTGTTATAAACGGGATGAAAAAAGAAACAGCCAATCCGCCCAGTAAATAAAACCGGTTAAATACCAGCATTTTTTCTCTTTGAAAAAGCAAAGCATACAGCGCATAAAATGCAGCGCTGCAGGCAATCATTTTTAGCAGATATATTATTGTCATCTTATTTCTTTTTTTTGATTTCTGAATCAATGATCTTTTTCAGCTCTTCCAGCTGCACTTTACTTAAATTGGTCTCTTTAGTAAAAAATGAAGCAAACTGTAATACCGAATCATCAAAATAATTTTTGATCATGCTGTTTACATGTCTGGAGAAATAGACTGATTTCTTTACCAGCGGATAATACTCCCGGGAATTACCCAGCTGGTTATATCCTATCACTCCTTTATCCGTCATGCGCTTTAAAAGTGTAGCAACTGTAGTGCTGGCTGGCTTGGGTTCAGGAAAACAATCAATGAGGTCTTTCATAAACGCCTTTTCCTTTTGCCAGATATATTCCATCAGTTGCTCTTCCGATTTTGATAACTTCATCATTCTACAATTATAGATTTATTTCTACAAATGTAGAACATATTTTTATTGTACAAAATTTATTTTGGAATTAAAAAGCGCCGGGTGATCCAATCACCCGGCGCTTCACCAGCAGCTGGTTATGCTTTTTTAAAAACTCAGTTTATTATTATGCCTGTTAATATCTGCCATTCTATGGCTGGGGTCTATTTCAACAGCTGCAATCTCTTCCTTTTTCAACTCAACCGGTAAAGTATAAGTTGGGCTGGTCCATCGCCATACAGGCTGTACCCTGCGCGGCATACTACTTTCAGCAGGTTTTGATCCATACATAAGGTCCAGGGGAATATAATACATTTCCTTGCTGCCATCTTCCCTGGTAATCACCAGGTCAATGGGCATGGGCATTAATCCTGCATTGCGAAGCCTTATCTGTGTTTTCCCGTTCTGCTCCCAGATGCTGTCTATGCCATAATCTATGGTTTTTGTTGAATTAATCCAGAATGCTTTGTACCAGTCCAGCTTCATGTTGCTGATATTTTCCGAAAGCCGGATAAAATCATCAGCATCAGGATGCCTGAATTTCCATTTAGCATCATAAGCCAGCAAAATTTCATCCCTGGTCTGAGCGCCTACAATATAACCCAGCTGTTCTATAAACACAGCGCCTTTATTGTAGCTGGCAGCGCTATAAGCGTAGTTCGTATTAAAATAATCAGCAGGAGTAGAAAGCGGTTCTTCCAGGCCACTGCGTACAAGCTCATAATAACTTTTATAGCTATCTGCCTGGGCAAAAGAAACAGAATCGTCTTTCAGCCAGGCGTCAGTTCTTTGTTCTGCATAGGTAGTAAAGCCTTCGTCCATCCACGGATACTTACTTTCGTTAGTTGCCAGCACTCCCTGGTACCAGCTGTGAAACCATTCGTGCAACCATGCACCGGGGCCTGCCAGTAAAGTAGCCATAGGATATTCCATCCCACCATCGCCACCGGTAATAAATGAATATTGCTTATACGGGTAAGGCCCGAAATGCTTTTTCATAAACGGGTATGCCTTTTCTGCTTTGGTTAAAATAGCTTCCCATTCTTCAGGCGCTTTCCCGGCAAGCTTATACAGCAAATGCAATGTGATCCCGTCTGCTATTTGCTTTTTCTTATGAATAAAAGCAGTATCAGCTGCCCACATGAAATCATGCACGTTATCCGCCGTAAACTTCCAGGTAAGTTTTTCACCTGCAGGAGGATTTACTTTTATGCCCGCTGCCTCATAACCATACCCTACCTGGCTGGCGTTGGTAAGATAGCCGGTGCCGCCCAGCATATAGTTTTTATCAATATTAATATTCACATTAAAAGTTCCAAAAGGACCATAAAACTCGCGTGCCACATAAGGCACAGGGTGCCAGCCCTCTTTATCATAAGCACAGATACGCGGATACCACTGGCTCATGGAATAGCGTACTTTTGTGGTGGGATTATCCCTGCCGCTGCGCCTGATCTGTAAAGGTACCTGTGCTTCAAACTCCATATCAAAGATCACTTTCTGGCCTGGTAAAATAGCCTTGCCAAGAGGTACCATAAGTATGGTTTCCAGCTCCTCAAACTTTTGGGGAACACCATTCATTTTCAGCGATTTTACTTTTTGGTAACCTACCTCATCGGGCGCTAACTTCTGTATCCGGTCTTTTACACGCGCATCCCAATCCACACGGTCAGACATAAAAGTACCCTGCCTGCGGCTCCGCTCGTCCATCATGCTCCCGGGCTGAAAGGCGTTCCAGAATAAATGGTAAAATACTTTCTTTAATGTGTCCGGCGAGTTATTCCAGTATTCCAGTTTTTGCTTCCCTGTAAAACGGTTGGTTTGTACATTCATATCAATATCCATGGTGTACTTAACCTTCTGCTGCCAGTAACCCTTTTGAGCAAAGGACGAAAAACATAAAAATGCAGCAGCTGAAAAGGCTGCAACGCTTCTAATCATAATCATTTTCCTTAAATCCGAAAAATACAAATATAAGCGGATGCTTATGAAACGCAAAAGTACCGGCCAAAAGCCGAAGGCATAAGGCTTAAAGATTTGACCTCTTGCTTTCCAGCCGAGTGTTCTGCAAGGCACTCGGCATTTTTTGTAACATTTAAGGTGTGTGCTGCATATGGTCCATAGCTTTGCCAAAGATGTTGACTTCGTTTGTTACTTTAAACCCTAAACGTTCGTACAGCCTTTTTGCATTTGGATTATCACGGTCTACCAATAAGCCTAATGTTTGTTTTTGTTGATGCGCGAAATAATCAATTGCAAATGTCAACAGTTGCTTTCCCACTCCCTTTCCCTGGGCTAAGGGACAAACAGCAAAGGTGTCAATATACATTTCGTCAACCTGGGTTTCGTCAGCAGCTTGATAATTCACACCATATTTTTCAAAAATCCGATTCAGGATAGGTTGGCGTAAGGTTTTCAATTCAGCACCGTCATACAGGCATATTTGACCGATGATTTCGTCCTCTTCCACTGCGACAAATATATTTTGATATGAATATTGATTGCCCTCTTGTTCTACAAAGTGCGCTATAAAGGCATTGGCTTCTCTAAGGTCTTCCTTTCCAATAAACTGATAAGTGATTTCAAGCATAGCCAGATTAATCAATTCGGCTATTGGCCAGGATTCCGTGCTTTTTGCCGGGCGTATATGCATTTATTGAGTTTGAGTTTTAATATTAACTCTAATCTTCTAATTCAGGATATCTTAATGAGCTACCATTCGCTGCCCAAAAGGTTACAGCCCCTTGCCTTCAACTTTCTGCATCCTGCTCTTCCCTCCTTTTCGCTTTCTCCGTTTTCATACCGTCCACTACAATCACGATCTCCCCTTTCACTGTTTTTTGAGAGAAGTACTCAGCCACTTCCTGCAAGGTGCCGCGTTTCGTTTCTTCAAACATTTTGGTTAGCTCCCTGCTCACGCTGCACAGTCTGTCTGCGCCAAAATACTGCGCCAGGTCATTTAACGTTTTTACCAACCGCACAGGAGATTCATAAAAGATCATGGTACGTACTTCGGTTTTTAATTGTTCAAGCATGGTATGGCGTCCCTTTTTCAGAGGCAGGAAGCCTTCAAAGCAAAAGCTGTTAGCGGGCAGTCCGCTATTCACTAATGCCGGTACAAATGCCGTAGCACCGGGCAGACTTTGCACTTCAATATGGTGCTGCACACAGGCGCGAACCAGCAAAAAAGCAGGGTCCGAAATGCCGGGCGTACCTGCATCTGTTACCAGCGCCATTGTTTTACCTGCAGCTAATTGCTGTACCAGGTGCTCTACAACCTTATGCTCGTTATGCTGATGGTAAGGAGTTAGTGGCCTGGATATCCCGTAATGATTGAGTAAATGCGAAGTAGTACGTGTATCTTCTGCAAGAATAACATCTGCTTCTTTAAGCACTTCCAAAGCCCTCAATGTAATATCTTTCAAATTACCGATAGGTGTGGGAACGAGATATAACATAGACAAATTATATGGTGTACGATTTATGATGTACGGTGTACAATGTAAAATTATGCGTGTTGCCTGTGCTACTTATTAGGCCTGAAAATTAATGATACCAAAACATAAGCCGCAAATATTACGGGAACGGCCAGCCACTTCAGAAAAATAACCGCCAGCAACCCTATAAGCAGCAGAATAAATTTATCTGTATTTGACTTAAGACTAAAATTTTTAAACTTCAGGCTGATAAGCGGAATACGCGATACCATAAGAAACGAAACGATCCCGGTAACAGCATATAAAACATAAGGATTATAGAGGTAAGCCGCAATCTGAGTATTATGGTCACTGTTAAGCACAAAAGGCAATGAAGCTATTACAAGTCCGGCTGCGGGAATGGGCACCCCTTTAAAATAGTAGGTTTGCTCTTTATCCAGGTTAAACCTTGCCAACCTCCACACGCCTGCACATGGGATAAGTAAAGCAGGCAGTAACAGCCACATATTATCCGCCGGCATACCCGATTTCACTAATGCTATCTGTAATAGCCTGTACATTATCATGCCCGGAGCATCTACAAATGTTAGGGCATCGGCCAGTGTTTAATGCTGTTCACCCATTTCAGATGTTGCTTTAAATAAGCGTGCCACAAAACCATCTAAAAAATCAACAACGGCAGCAAAAAAGATATAAACACCGCCAATTATCAGGCCCATAGAAAACGTGCCGGGAGCATTGGTAAACAGGAAGCCGTCATTCTTAAAAATATAAATGATGGCCATGCAACCAAATACCAGGTTTAACAGTGTAAAAAGATTGGGAATTTGTTTCATTTTAGTTCATGGTTCATGGTTCATGGTCCATAGCAGAGAGCACCATAGACGATGAACTATTAACTATTTACTTTTCATTAACCTTTCGATATCATCCGCTTCAATAGGAATATTCTTCATTAAATCTATATTACCATTCTTGGTAATCCAGAAATTGTTTTCAATACGGATACCCATTTTTTCTTCTTCAATGTAAATACCGGGCTCTACAGTGAATAACATACCTGCCTGAACAGGCTGAAAGAAATTAGGGCCGAGGTCATGAACATCTATCCCTAAATGGTGTGAAATACCATGATATGTATATTTCCGGTAAGCGCGGTTTTGCGGGTCTTCGTTCTTTACATCGGATTTAGTGAGCAATCCTAATTTCAGGTATTGCTTTGTAAACGCATCACCTGCTTTTTCATGATACTCAGCTATCGTAATACCAGGCCTTAAAATTTTAGCACAATACCGGTGCACTTCAAGACAGGCACTATACACTTCCTTTTGTCTTTTGGTAAATTTACCATTTACAGGAACAGTACGCGTAAGATCTGCATTATATCCACCATACTCTGCCCCAAAATCCATCAATATCAACTCCCCGTCTTTACATTGATTGTTATTAAAAATATAATGTAATACACGGGCATTATCACCACTTGCTATAATGCTGTTATATCCCTCTCCTGTAGCACGCTGGCTCAGGAAAGAATGAACAATCTCAGCTTCTATCTCATATTCCCAAACGCCAGGTTTTATAAATTGCAACAGGCGCCGGAAAGCATTTTCAGTGATGTCAACGGCCTTCTGTAATACTTCTACTTCATATTTTGTTTTTATAGCACGTAACCCACGCATAATGGGCGCTGCACGTAAATAATGATGCAGGGGGTAACGCTCTTTCAGGTGTTTGATATAGCGTGTTTGAGCCGTATCTAACCAGGAGCCTTTACGGTCGTGCTCGTTAGAATCCAGGTACACATTTTCAGCCGCATGCATCCATGCCTGGAAAAGCGGAGGCAAAGCATCTGACCATACTATTGTTGAAATACCGCTGATAGCTGTTGCTTCAGCCGCTCTTAAACGTTTGCCATCCCATTTCTCCTTTAACTCGTTAGGACGCACCAATACCAGTACTTCACGGTACCTGGGATCAGGATTATCAGGGAAAAGAATAAGCATGGAATCTTCCTGGCTGATTCCTGTTAACCAAAACAGGGAGCTGCTGGGTTTATATTTGTATATGGCATCGGCATTTTGCGGCATTTCATCATTAGCTACAAAAATGGCGATCGAACTTCTCTGCATTTTGTTTACAAAACGCTCCCTGTTATTAAGGAAGAGCTTTGGATTGATAGGCAAATATTTCATGTCCCTGCTATTGAATATTGTTGATTGCAAACTGCATATTACATGCAAACTTAATCTTTAGTATATTTTTAAAATAATCCGTATAAAGTGGAGTCAACTTTAGCAATGATCTCTCCAAAATGCTCATCATTTTCACCGAACTTATTTTTATCTACATCTACTACCAGCAACGGTCCCTCTTTATAAGAGGCGATCCATTTATTATAAAACTCGTTGAGGCGTTTCAGGTAATCCAGGCGGATATTTTCTTCGTATTCACGGCCACGCTTTTGTATCTGCCCCACCAGTGTAGGTACCGATGCGTTCAGATAAATCAACAGATCGGGCGGATTTACCATTGTTTTAAGGGTCTGGAAAAACTCGAAATAGTTATCAAAATCACGCTTGCTCATCAACCCCATTTCATGAAGGTTGGGAGCAAATATATTAGCATCCTCATAAATGGTCCTGTCCTGGATAACTGTTTCCGTTCCGTTTTGAATATCAAGCAACTGTTTCAGGCGGCCATGCAGGAAATAAACCTGCAGGTTGAAGCTCCAGCGTGGCATATCCTCATAAAAATCCATCAGGTAAGGATTATGGTCCACGTCTTCAAAATTCGGTATCCATTTATAGTGCTTGGCCAACATTTGGGTTAATGTAGTTTTCCCGGCACCAATGTTTCCGGCAATAGCAATATGCTTGGGTTTAGGTTTTGATTTGGCCATTTTGCAAAGTGCTTAATACCAACAGGCCACAGGACTGCCGGCAGAATATTTTAAAGTTTGACAAAGTAGTAATTTTTTCAATGTACTAAAAATATTTTAGTCCCATAGCCTTTCTTACCTCCTGAAGGGTTCTGTCGGCACTTTCAGCAGCTTTCTGGGCGCCTACTTTAAGAATGATATTAAGATCAGATACATTGGCGCGGATATTTTTGGCTTTTTGACGGATAGGTGCAATATAGCTTACCATATCTTCTGCCAGCTGCTTTTTCATATCGCCGTAACGGATATTGCAATTGTCATAATCAGCTTCAAATTTCTCAATCACTTCCTGCCGGCTTACCAGCTTCATCAGGTCGAACATATTTTCAATATAATCGGGCTTCACACTGCCAGGTTCCGAAGGGCCTGCGTCTGTTTTTGCTTTCATGATCTTTTTACGGATCAGGTCATCTTCATCAGACAGATAGAGGGTAGCATACTGGTTCTCACTTTTGCTCATTTTGCCAGCGCCGTCAAGGCTGGGCACTTTTAACAGCTGCTCTCCGTAATTAAATGCTTTAGGCTCGGGAAATACATCGCCATACCTGTGGTTGAAACGGTTGGCAAAAGTGCGGGTCATTTCAAGGTGCTGTTCCTGGTCTTTGCCTACCGGAACCAGCCTGGCACGATGGATCAGGATATCTGCCGCCATCAGAACAGGATAAGTTAATAATCCCCCATTTACATTTTCTGGCTGCAAACGTACTTTATCTTTAAAAGTAGTGGTTTTTTCCAGCTCACCTTTATAAGCCATCATATTAAGAAAAAGATAAAGCTCAGCCGTCTGCGGAAGGTCGCTCTGGCAATATAAAACCACTTTATCGGGGTCTAACCCACAGGCCAGGTATTCCGAAACTACATGAAGCACATTTTCTTTCAGCTCTTTGGTATCCGGATGGGTAGTAAGCGAATGCAGATCCGCAATAAAAAAATAGCATTGATATTCGTTCTGCATTTTAACATAGTTACGCAATGCACCAAAATAATTACCCAAATGTAAATTTCCTGTAGGGCGAACGCCACTTACCACAATCTGCCTGCCTGTCTGCACAGCTTCATTATTAGTACTCATAAGCCGCGAAGATAAATTGAAAATGCAGAATTAAAAATGGAAAATATAAAACAGGCTTATAAGCATTATTCGCTTTTCGCCCCATCCCTCCGAAGGAGTCTCCCAGGGAGTCCTTCGAACCTCTGGATCTAACCCCTTCTCGGCACGGAGAAAGAGAAATGCATCCTACTATTAAAGGGTAACCTCACTCATACATCCACAGTAATACAGGTTGTTCAGATGCATCAATCCCGGCTTGCAGTATATTTAAAAAAGAAGGACTTACCGTAGGACAGCCATTGCTTTGACAAATAGCATCCTCCTGCCTATTGTCCGGCACACAGCCATGTGAATGTAAAACAACAAACCGTTCAAAAGCCTTATCATTTGTATTGTCCAAACCATGTAATTTGTAAGCCAGCCCAAATTTACCATAATAGCTTTTTCCTATTTTATATTTGCCGAGAGAAGTACATCCGCAACCTACTGTGTTGCCATACAGCCTGCCCTCCAGCCAATATTGGTTGCAGTTACCATGTGTTACCAGCCCCGCATTTATAACCGTATCTTTCTTCAGGTCATAAACAAAAAAACGAGGGCTCCCGGAAGGTAAAGACATATCGATAAAAAAACAGCGGTCAGCACTATACTTATTTTTATGTACAAAATCTTTTGCAACTTTTATACGGCTGGCAGCAATAAGGTATTTATCAGGAGAAGAACCTTTTTTAAACGTGGCATTTGAAATATAGTGCGGCACCTGCTCTTTAAGCCTGTCTTTCGCAACAAATGCTGCAATAACAAATAGCAGCAATATAATCGTGGTTTTCAGAAGTAATCTTTTTTGCATGAAAACAGGTTTTTCTGCTCAGACGCAAAAAAGTGTAAATTCCATTAAAAGGGTAGTTAATGTTCATTCTGAATTCTACAGCTGCCTAGCAGCGATAATATTTGTAGTAGGAAAAATAGAGAAAAGCAAAAGGCGCATAGCGCCGTAATAGGAAAGCCAGTTTCATACAGGGCGGCTATCATTGATCAAAAAAGTCAAACAAATATTCCATGTTATATTCCACGCCATATTTGTTCAGAAAATCAAGATATTCTTCTCTAAAGGTCCTTTTGCGGTGATGTTCTTCCTGTGACAAAATATATTTCACCACCGTATCAAGCTGTGATCGCGAATGGGTAAAGGCCCCATAACCTCGTTGCCATTCAAATTTAGTTTTTGAAAGTTTCTTTTCTTTTATCCAGGTGTTGGAGGAAGTTTTTATTGTTTCAACCAGCGCGGGAATTAGCTGGTTAACATTATACCCTACAAAAATGTGGATATGATCAGGCATTGCAGCAATTGCGAGGTTTTTATGCCGGTTATTGCGGACAATACCGGCAATATATTTTTCCAATTCACCTTTCCATTCCTTTTTAATTAATGCATCGCGGTTTTTGGGGGCGATATCAAATGGAGATAACATTGTGTGTAGGTGTTAGCCATAACAGGTGTTTATATCTCAAATGTATCGAATAATTTAATATTACGCCGAGCGGGTATAGGACAAAAGTCCCTTTTTATGCTACTATGGCTACACGGACTATCGGGCAATAATATTTCGCCGCGCTGCGGCTTGAACAAGTACGGGGTTGAATTATTACAAAGATTATCGGTGCGCTGCACCTTTTAACATAAGCAGTAAGAGCAGCGCTAATCTTTGTAGCCACAAAGCAGCACAGAATAATAACGAAATAAACAGTAACCCAAGGTGCAGCCGCACCATAATATTTTTTTTAGGAAGATTTGTCCTACATCCCGCCGCGCTGCGGCTTAGAGAAATATTATGTTGTATGTTACAAAGATTTCCGGTGCGCTGCACCTGTTGTAGACATCGTGAATAGGGTGAACATTTGCGAAGTATCATCTGCATAGCCGCAGCGCAGCGGTAATATTTATAGCAACGGAGCAGCGGATGTATTTATAGGTGCAGCGCACCGTAATATTTCATTTCATTTCAGGGAAATTTGCCCTACATCCAGCCTCACTGCGGCTTAGAGAAGCATTATGTTGTATTTTACAAAGATTTCCGGTGCGCTGCACCTGTTGTAGACAGCATGAATAGGGTGAACATTTGCGAAGTATCATCTGCATAGCCACAGCACGGCCGTAATATTTATAGCAACGGAGCAGCGGATGTGTTTATAGGTGCAGCGCACCGTAATATTTTATTTCAGGGAGATTTGTCCTACACCCTTTTGAACAGATTCACAGAATGTAGTTGTATCTTTAATACAGACACATAAACTACATTTTCCACAAACTCATTACCAAAGCCGGTTAAATTTTTGAAGCGCAAAAGACGCACCTGCAACCAATGTATAATACCTGTTGGGGTTTTTCACTGTTTCGTCCGGGAAGTTATCAAAATTCCTGGCAAAGAACCTGTAATGGCCTCCCGCAAATAATCTCACCCTTTTATTCAGCCTGAACTTTACACCGCCGCCCACAGGCGCCACAATGCCCCAGCTCTCGCCGGCAGTTTTAGGCTCACCTTGTTTGTATTCATAATCGAATAAATAGTAGACCCCAACACCGGCACTTACATAAGGGCTTATCCTGTGGCGATACAGATTCATCAATTCATATTCTACTTTAGCGCTGCCTTCTACAACATAACCTCTAAACCCTCCTTTTAAAGGATTATCTGATATTTCTTTATCCTTATCCATGTTGTTGCCGGCTATTTCTCCCAGCATCAGCTCTCCTTTTACAAACAGCTGCCTGTCCAGGGTAAGCCGATGGTCATAAAACACCGATCCCGACATAGAAGTATGACTGACAAAAGATGCATTTTTACTATACATACCCGTATAGGTGAAGGTTCCTAAAGAGATGCCTCCATAGCTTTTTTGCCCGATATAATCCTGGGAAAAAATTGTGGATGTAAAACAAAGGGTAAGCTGTAAACAAAAATACTTTCTCATCCGTATATTTTTTGCTTTTAAATCCAACCGGATAACAGGCACCGTTATGAGGATCTCATTACCCTAAGGACAAAAATGAGCACTTGATGATGAATGTTTCCTCTAACAAATTATCCGGGCTTAAGCATTACAAAACACCCGAATTATGAGGCATTTCAGCACCAGCCGGCAAGCAATACCCTCTTTATTATAATGAAACGGAAACTTTAACTTCCATCATTTCTCTTACAGCACTGGCAATACCTTCCGCATCATAACCACATTCATGGTGTAACTCTTTAAGTGTTCCATGTTCCACTATCCTGTCAGGAATACCTAATATTTTTATTTCATTCTTATAGCCATGCTGCGCCATAAATTCAAGAACAGCGCTGCCAAATCCGCCGGCAACCGTTCCGTCCTCAACAGTTATGATTTTGTCATAAGCAGACAGCGCTTCGTGCAATAAAGCCTCATCCAGAGGTTTTGCAAAACGCATATCAAAATGAGCAGGGCTGATACCATCGTTCTTAAGATTCCGTATAGCGGCGGCTGCAAAATTACCCGGATGGCCTAAAGAAAGGATAGCCAGTTCCTGCCCGTCCTTTAATTTTCTGCCTTTGCCTATCTCCACTTCCTCCATGGGGGTTTGCCATTCCGGCATTACACCTTCACCACGCGGATAGCGAATAACAAACGGCTGTTGCATAGATTCCAGCTGAGCGGTGTACATAAGGTTGCGCAGCTCTGCCTCATTCATTGGTGAGCTGATAATCATATTGGGAATGCAACGGAAATAAGCAATGTCGTAGCAACCATGATGCGTTGGGCCATCATCTCCCACTAACCCGGCCCTGTCTAAGCAAAGTACCACAGGAAGCTTTTGTATGGCAATATCATGCACCACCTGGTCATAAGCCCTTTGCATAAAGGACGAATAGATATTACAAAATACCCTCATACCCTGCGTAGCCATACCAGCGCTCAATGTGGCCGCATGCTGCTCACATATACCCACATCAAAAGCGCGGTCCGGCATTTCTTCCATCATATATTTTAATGATGAGCCCGAAGGCATGGCCGGGGTAATAGCCATTATTTTGTTGTTTTGCTTTGCAAGCTCAATTATTGTTTTTCCAAAAACGTCCTGGTATTTGGGAGCCTGCGGCGTGTCGTATTTTTTTTGATAGATCTCACCGGTTACCTTGTCAAAAAGGCCGGGGGCATGCCACCGGGTCTGGTCTTTCTCGGCCAGCGCATAACCTTTTCCTTTGGTAGTAATAACATGCAGCAATTTCGGTCCGGGAATATGCTTCAGGTCGTTTAAAGTATCTACCAGTTTACTGATGTTATGCCCATCAATCGGGCCAAAATAGCGAAGCTTCAATGCCTCAAACAGGTTGGCGCTGCTGTTCACCATTCCTTTGATACCCTCAGTAAGCTTATGGGCCATAGCACGGGTAAAGTTCTTACCAACGGGAAGTTTACCTAAAGCATTCCATACGTCGTCCCTGAATCTGTTATAAGCAGGAGAAAGTGTTATATCCGTCAGGTACTCTTTTAAAGCTCCCACGTTAGGATCTATTCCAATACCATTATCGTTGAGGACGATTAACATATCACTATCCGCAACACCGGCATGGTTCATTGCTTCAAAAGCCATTCCCGCCGTCATAGACCCATCTCCTATTACAGCCACCACCTTCCTGTCTGTTTCGCCTTTGTACCTGGCAGCCATCGCCATTCCCAAAGCAGCAGAGACAGAAGTAGAAGAATGCCCCACTCCAAAAGTATCATACTCACTTTCTGAACGTTTGGGGAAACCGCTGAGCCCCTTATATTTCCTGTTGGTTTCAAAACTATCCCTGCGTCCGGTAATGATCTTATGCCCGTAAGCCTGGTGGCCTACATCCCAAACCAGCTGATCGTAAGGCGTGTTATAAACATAATGCAACGCAGTGGTAAGCTCTACCACCCCCAGGCTTGCAGCAAAATGCCCGCCGTGCACGCTTACCACATCAATAATATATTGCCGGAGCTCTTCGCAAAACTCATGCAATTTTTCCATAGGGATCTTTTTCAAATCCCCCGGATTATCAACTGATTGAAGTAACGGGCCGGGTGTGATAGTCATTCAGAGAAAATTATTTGGCAAAAATAAGCATTTTAGCATAAGATACGGTAATGCAGGGGTATTCGTCAGGGCGATCGCATAAATTATTTTGGGGCCGACTAAAAATGTAAACGAAGGTTCTGAGAATTGCATAAACGACTATTAGTCTCCATCACCTACCCGAATAAATGAATCATTTGGCAACCTTTTTGGTCAGCCCCATTAAAATCAATGTATAAACTACGATGTTAAGATATTTATGCGCTTGCCCTGGGGTATTCGTAGCGTGGGATAGCCCGAAGGCAACAACATATAAATGTGCGGCGTGGACGCCACACATAGCTTTTTTCCACCCTCCCCCTTCGGGTACTCGCGCCAGCGGAAGGAGTGACATAAAGCATAGCAACTTCAAAACCAGATGTGTCTGCCCCGTAACATTCATCCTCTATAATACCTCCTTCATAAATCCAGGTAACCATTAATAATTTAATAGCACAATAAGGTTTTGATTTATTTAGATTTGTTATATCATGGTTATTAGCAAAAAGTATTACTGGCTGTTCCAGATACTGGGCTGGGGCGTTTTTTTTCTATGGCATATTTTCGGCGCCTGGTCTGTTGGACGATTGAGCCTGCCGGATGAACGCCTGGTCATTATACAAAGATCTGCCGGATTTGCTGTTTTAGGGCTGGTGATGACCCATATCCTGAGGGGCAGCATCCTGAAGCTGAAAGTGCTCCAGCTAAAAGTGACCGCACAGATATGGATGTTCATTGTTCTTACGCTTGCTATTTCATGTATAGCGGGGATCAGCGAACTGGTGATCTATAATAAGCTAAACTTACTTAATGAAAAAGAAATAATCATTGTCAATAGGTCCATTCTTCTTATTTTTTTAAATAATTCCCTGGCCTGGTTCACCTATTTTATTACCTGGAGCGCTATTTATTTCATTTACCATTATGTTGACGCCTCTCAAAAAGGGCAGATAGACAACCTGAAATTAAAATCGCATGTTAAAGAGCTGGAGCTTAAGACCATAAAAACGCATATCAACCCGCATTTTATCTTTAATGCGCTTAACGGCATCCGGGCCATGGTGGACGAAAACCCGGAAAGGGCCAGAGCAGCTATTACCGAGCTGAGTAATATCCTGCGCAGCAGCATCAACATAGACAGGTCTGAAACAGTGTCGCTGGCTGATGAACTGAACATCATTAAAGATTATCTTGCATTGGAACAGATGCGCTTTGAGGACAGGCTCAGTGTGAAATATAATATTGATGATAAAACCACAGGCCAGCCGGTTCCTCCCATGATGCTGCAGATGCTGGTAGAGAACGCTATTAAACATGGTATCAGCCACGAGGTGAATGGTGGTACTGTATGGTTATCATCAGCGCTTAAGGACAGTTTCCTGGAGCTTACAGTAGAAAGCACAGGGCGGTTAAAAAAGCAGCAAAAAGACAGTGGATTTGGGATCAGGAGCATACTGGAAAGACTGAAGCTGATGTATGGCGACAAGGCTGGGTTTGAGATCGTTCAATCTTCCCCGGCTACTGTTACTGCCAAACTGAGACTTCCCCTTATATTATAATATTTTTTACATGAGAACGATTATTATTGACGATGAAAGGCTGGCACGCGCTGAACTAAAAAAAATGATGCAGGCTTTTCCTGAAATTGAAGTGATTGACGAAGCTTCAAATGCCAATGAAGCCATTGAAAAAATAGAGTTGCTGCAGCCCGATCTTATTTTCCTGGACATACAAATGCCCGGTAAAACAGGATTTGAAATGCTCACAGAATTAGACACGGTGCCCCAAGTGATTTTCACTACTGCTTTTGACAAGTACGCCCTTAAAGCTTTTGAAGTAAGCGCATTGGATTATTTATTAAAACCTATTGATCAGAAAAGGCTTGAAGCGGCCATTAAAAAAGTACATATCGGCGAAGCAAGGGAAAACAGAGAAGGCGAAGGCTTTTCCGGTAATGAAATGCTGACGGATAAAAGCCAGGTTTTTGTTAAGGACGGCGACCGCTGCTGGTTCATAAAATTAAGCGAAGTAAGGTTGTTTGAAAGTGTAGGTAATTATGCCAAAGTGTTCTTTAGCAGCCATAAGCCACTTATTTTAAAATCGCTCAATGCTCTGGAAGAAAGATTGGATCCCAAAACTTTTTTCCGTGCCAATCGCAAGCATATCATCAACCTCCAGGCAGTAGAAAAAATTGAGCCGTATTTTAATAACGGCTTATTGGTAGAGCTAAAAGGAGGCGAAAAAATAGAGATCAGCCGGAGGCAAACGGTGAAGCTTAAAGAAAAAATGAGCTTCTGACACATTATCTGAAAAACGGATATCCACCAGATAAAGCAATCACTATAAGCGCACAAAATATCCTATCAGGAAAGGACTCACCAGCGGGAGTACATATAACCGATTTGAAATAAGTGCGATGGCAGGTCTTCTAATAAAAAATAACACCTATTTTTAATACCTAAAAATCTGACGCTTATTAAATACGTGATCAGGGCTTTAGTATTAACCAGGTGCCAATGACGAATGCAACTCAATTTAACAACCGAAAATTTTTGCTAAACTTTGCAGAAAAGCTCAGGAAGGAATGGAGGGAAGGAGATAATAATCTCTATTCGTCCAAACTAACAGATCAGATAGCTATCCTGGAAGAAACATCCAGATACACTGATTGCGTTTACGCCCTGTTTGATTTTGAGAAATACACTTATTTGTTTTACACCCAAAACATCTTCGACCTGATTGGACTAAGTCCGGAGGCGAAAGAAAAAAAATGGGATCATGCTTATCTGTCAACAGCACAGGATATTAAACCAGTGGAAAAATTTCTGGCACTAAGAGAAGATATTTTATCCACACATTGCCATACGCCGCCCCATAATTTCCAGTCTGCAATCGGGGGATGTTCTGTAATTAACCTCCAGGGTGTAAAGATGCGCCTGCTGTATCGCTCCCGGCCTGTTAGCTTTACTTCATCAGGTAATGTAAAAGTATCTTTTGATTGTGTATCCAATATAACACATCTTATGGCACCTGAACCAGGATACTGGATACGCTTTACATTTAATAACCAATCGTTTTGCTGGCATAGCGATAATAAAAAACTGTTGCCCAAAGACATTATACTGCCCCGTGAAGCAGAATTTATTAATCTGTGGAACAAAGGCCTGTCTATTCCAGAGATTGCCCAAAAATCAAACGTGAGCATTTATACAGTAAAAAATCAGCTGGCTAATGCCCGTAAACGGATGTTTGCACGCGATAACACTTCTCTCACCCGGCTTTGCAGCCTGATTGGTATGCTCTAACTTCATTTCTAAAGATAGCCGGAACCAGCAACTCCGATTTTGGTCTATCGGACTATTGACATAAGGCCAAATAGAAAATATATTTGTTTTACAACCTTTTAAAGCTTATTAAGATCAAAGCGCAAAACGGGTTTCATCATACTACAAAAAAATCATCTGAAAGAACAGCTGCAAATGAAAAGCATATTACACAGGATATAATATTGTTTCAACACATTTAATTTCCGGGATAAGCTATCCCGCTGCAAGTTTCTCATGTAAAACTACGGAGGGGATATTCTTATCTTCTCCCTCCCTTTACTATGTACCTGTATTTAATATGAAGCTGCCCCTGAAAGGTTCAGTTTACAGGGCAGATATGCACAAAGATTGTTCGATCCTTTCGGACAATGTTATGAAGTTAATATCGCTACCGGGGACTTGTAGCCCCGAAGCGCTATGTTGTAGCCTTTGGTTACATTTATAAATAGCCAAAGGCTATATAGTCCTGGGAAACAAAAATGTTTCGCAGAACATTATTGTTTAAGTTAATCACATTGTCCGTACGGAGTAAGAAAGTTCAAAAGGCAAAGGATAGACCCCGGATTTGTTTTCCGCTATCATTACTGGTTTCCTGTGCTGCATTCGTTCTTATTTGCAACAGCTCATCATTCATACGAGCTATAGAAGTTCTTATAAAAAAGGCTGAAATAATATCCGGATCCTTGTGTTTGTGGGCCGCTTTTAATGCTTTAAAATATGCGTCTTTTTGCCCGGCAGTAATAATAATAATCGGATGACGAAACTTTGCTAAAATAAAATTGGATAAAAGCGTCCCTAAACGGCCATTGCCATCAGGAAAAGGATGCAGGTAAATAAAATACTTATGAAACTTTGCAGCTATTTCAACAGGATGTGCCACGCTCTCATCAATAGCTTTCTGCGTTTGTTCCATCAATGCAGGAACATTGGCAATGCTGATTTCATGGTTGGGGAAAACAGTGTCTCCTGCAGCCATTTGGGTAGTTGTGTAGGCGCCCGGCTCATATCCTTTGGTATATTGAATTGTATTTTGTGTAAGAATTTTGTGCGTGTCAATTAAGAGCTGCTCCGTAAGAGGTAAAGTAAGATGAGTAAATAAAAACTCATACGCTTTAAAATGGTGCAGAATTTCAAATGCTTCCAGCATGGATTTATCGTGCAGCTTTAACTTTAAACCATGTTCCTTCAGCTCTTTCGTATCGTTAACCTAAAAACTATTCCCTTCAATAGCGCAGGAATGAGCAGAAAACAGGATCTCGTTGTATTCAAACAGGTTTTATTCAGAAAATTTTTTTTCTACGCTGTTTGTATAAATTTTCAAAACACTATCGTACTCCCTTAAAAGCTGCTCTACAGAAAAAGACTGCTCCATAGTATAAATTTACACCAAATGGTGATAATTTATATATTAATTCTCTATTTTCAAGAAATTATCATACACAAAAGAACCAGTCAAAAGCAGAGATATTACACTTAATTTTACTTTACCGGATGTCTTAATTATGGCATAATTTTAGAGTTTTTAACTGCTCCCGGAAAGGATTTCTTAAAACTTAAACGCTACATTTTATGCGTCTTTTTACCTGCGGAAATTGCGGACATCCTGTTTATTTTCAAAATACTTACTGTCAGTCTTGCGGGAACAGTCTCGGCTTCGATCCCAATCGTCTTTTAATGATTTCTTTAACCCTGCAAAATGAGGGGTCCTTATCAGAACAGGCATCAGGCCAAACCTATCATTATTGTGCCAATCACGAATATGATGTATGCAACTGGATTATTCCGGATACGGATCCTGCCAGCTTTTGTATTGCCTGCTCATTAAACCGGGTCATCCCTGATCTGAGCAATATGGTGTACCGCGCACGATGGGAAAAAACAGAAGCGGCAAAACACAGGCTGGTATACACTCTTTTAAAATGGGGGCTGCCTGTACAAAGCAAAATGTTTGATGAAGCAGGGCTGGTATTTGACTTTATGGCAGATGCAGGTAACAACGAACCCCGTGTGCTTACGGGCCATACAAACGGGGTCATTACCATAAACATAGCCGAGGCTGATGATGTAGAAAGAGAAATGGCCCGGAATAGTATGGATGAGGTGTACCGGACATTGCTGGGGCATTTCCGGCATGAAGTAGGACATTATTACTGGGACCTGCTGATACAACACTCATCCTTTCTGCAAGAGTTCAGGACTTTGTTCGGCGATGAAACCTGCAATTACCAGGAGGCTTTAAACAGGCATTATGCAGAAGGTGCCCCTGCTTCCTGGAACGGAAACTACATCAGTTCTTATGCCACTATGCACCCCTGGGAAGACTGGGCCGAAACCTGGGCTCATTATTTACATATAGTGGACACTATTGAGGCGGCTTATTCTTTCGGATTAAACATCCAGCCTCCTGGCTTTTCCAATGACCCTTATATGCGTGCCAATATCCTGCTTGACCCTTACCGGCTAAAAGACTTTGAAATGATCTTTCAATACTGGTTACCGCTCACTTTCGCCATGAACACCATTAACCGGAGTATGGGCGGACAGGACCTGTACCCGTTTGTGATCAATCCGAAAGTGAAGGAGAAGCTGAGGTTTGTTCATAAGGTGATTCATAGTCAGCGAGTAGGAAGTAGCGAGTAGGAAATAGGAACATTACTCACCACTTACTACCTAAAGTTTAAGGTTTGAAAGTATTTGAAGATGGTTGAAGGCTGTTTAATAGTGGCTTAAGAGTTAACAAAGCGGGCAATGATCAGCTATCAACCATGACGTATAGAAATTCTATACTAAAATTCAGCAACCAATGCTCAAAGCTAAATGTTTTAAGCCTTATGCTTTAGACTTAAAGCTGCCCCTACTCGCTACTTCCTACTCACTATTTACTACTCTTCCTTGCGCATGGTCTCTGACCTGTGCATACCTGTTACCAGCTATTTTAAAAAATCATTCCCTTTTTGCGAACAAACTAATTAAGCCAGAGACAAGTAACATCGGCACACAGGTAGGAGGACCTGCGTAAGAAGGGCCAAAAGCTTTAAGCCTTATGCTTTTGGCTTCCTGCTGCAACTCCTACTCGCTACTCCCTATTTACTATTTACAACGCCCAACGCCTCCCTCACTTTTGGTGCTATTTTGGTTCCAAAAACTTCAATGGATTTCATCATCCTTTTGTGAGAAGGTGCCCCTACATCCATGTGAGCAGAAAAACGTGTTAGTCCAAACATGTAGTGCAGTTCCAGTATCTTATCAATCGCTTCGCTGGCATCGCCAATAATTAAATGCCCGCCTTTACCACGTCCCCTGTCATACTGTACACGCTGGTAGGACGGCCACCCTCTTGATCTTCCTATTCTATCCATTTGAGCAGCATAAACCGGGTAATAATATTCGGCTGTTTCGCTGCTGTCCTCACCAAAAAATGCATGCATATGAACACCCACTTCAAAAGCATTTATGTCATGACCAGATTGCTGATATATGGCTTTATTGTATTCGAACAAAGGTTTAAACTGCGCCGGGTTACCTCCTATTATAGCAAACATTACAGGCAAGCCAAGCGTAGCAGCCCGTACTACTGATTCCGGTGTTCCGCCAACAGCCACCCATATTTTTAAATGATCATTCAGTGCCCTGGGCAGCACCATCTGATTTTTAAGCTCGGGGCGGAATCTTCCTTTCCACGAAACAGGATGCTGCTGATCGATCTGTAATAATAACCTCAGCTTTTCGTCAAACAAAGCATCATAATCCTTTAGGTCCTGCCCGTAAAGCGGAAAAGATTCTATAAAGCTGCCGCGGCCCGCCATTAATTCAGCACGGCCGTTTGAAATAAGATCAATCGTTGCAAAGCTCTGGTACAACTTTACCGGGTCCGAAGAACTGAGCACAGAAACCGCGCTCCCCAGCTTAATATTTTTAGTAATGGTTGATGCTGCGGCCAGCACTATTTCAGGAGCTGAAACAGCATAATCAGGCCGGTGGTGCTCTCCTATCCCGTAGAAGTCGAGACCTACCTCATCCATCAGCTTTATTTCTTCAATAATTTCCTGTAAACGCTGCTGTGCAGGCTGTGGTTTTCCGTTGGTATCTATCTGCAGATCACCAAACATTCCTATACCTAACTCCATTATCTGAATCTTATTTATTTCTCTTGTATATTTATTATTGTTTTTGGC
>JAPUDO010000036.1 GCA_027493055.1 Niabella sp.
TTATTAGGCATCTGTAATGTGGATGGTTCGGGTGTAAAAGCCTGGATGAAGCCACTTCACTTTTTGTGGTACGATAATAATTCGCTCATCGGGCATTTAAGCAATGAACGGGATGGTAAAAGGCCCGATCCCTACGAACGGAGATATTCACTTACCCGCTGGGACCCGGATGGAAATGTAGTGCAGCAAATGATGGCGCCAAGAGGTAACCATTTGGCTATATCTCCTGACAGGAAATATTTCGTATCAGAATCATTTTATCAGACAAACCCGGTAGTGGTTACGCTTTACTCCGGCGAGGGTAAGGCGCCGGTAGAGATAGGTCACTTTGACCCCCTGGACATCACCTGGAAGAAAAAATTTCATGTGAACCCTTCTTTTTCCCGGGATGGGAAACGGGTTTATTATTCCCGGCCTTTAAATGAAAAATATAACGGTACTTTTTTTATTGAGATATTATAAAGATGAATAAACGCA
This sequence comes from Niabella sp., assembly GCA_027493055.1. Lineage (GTDB taxonomy): Bacteria > Bacteroidota > Bacteroidia > Chitinophagales > Chitinophagaceae > Niabella. Next base: position 478 of record JAPUDO010000036.1, read on the forward strand.
TACAGGAACATATTGCCGGAAAATTCTTTTCGATTATGATAGCGGTTGCAGCTACCCTGTTCATGGGTGGGGCTAATGCACAGCAAATGATACAAAAACCTCAGTTAACAGAGCACCAGGTGGGTGCAAAAGGGGCATCTACTATTTTTTCCTTTTTCAATACCTGTCCCGAAAGCCCTGATGGCAGCACACTTGTGTACGTTCGCTGTATAAAAGAGCCTTCGGGCAGAGATGACTTTACTTCTGCCGAACTGTGGGTTTGCGACCGGGATGCAAAGAAGCATCATAAAGTGACAGACATTGCCGGAACGGCCGCTCATAACGGCGTGGAAGCGCAGTGGATAGATAACGACCGCGTTGCTTTTTTTGATAATGGTTTCGTTCGCCTGGTAAATATCCGTACGGGGAAAGACCTGATGGATAAGAAAATTAAGGCTGATGGACTGGGGCATCAGCCTCATCAAAATAAAATATTATACAATATCTATACGGATGACGGGAGGGGAGAACCTGGTACTTATGAGCTGGATTGCAACACACAGCAGATCCGTTTAGTGTTAAGTATAAAGGATTGCGCCAAAATCCCGCTTCCGGCATATTTGCAACCAAAAGATATTGATTCGTTACAACACTGGAGAACCCTGCACAGCCAGTATTCGCCTGATGGGAAAAAGATTGCGTTTCGCTTAGATGTAGGCCCGTCTGAAAAATCGCAGCTGCTGGGCATTTACAATATGGATGGCTCAGGCATGAAGATCATGAATAAGGCGCTGCATTTTTTCTGGTATGATAATTCCTCTATTGTTGGGCATTTGCAGGTTGATAAAAATGGTAAGCGGCCGGAAGCTCCGGAAAAAAGATACACCCTTACCCGCTGGGATCTGGATGGTAATATTTTGGAGGAAGAAATGACACCGCCCGGTAACCACCTGGCTATGTCTCCTGACAGGCTGCATTTTGTTTCCGAAACATTTTATCAAACCAACCCGGTTGTTGTGAAATTGTACACCATGGGGCATCCCGAAGCTACAGCCACCATAGCGAGTTTTGATCCTTACGATATTACCTGGAAGCGCCGGTTTCATGTAAACCCGGCATTTTCACGGGATGGGAAACGTATTTATTATTCCCGGCCACTTAATGAAAAGTATAGTGGTACTTTCTTTTGCGAGATCAAGCAATAATATTATGATAAAGCTGAAACATAGAATATTTAGCATAGCATCAGTGATTATTCTGGCAGTGATTACCACTGAACTGAGCGCCCAGCAGTCACAGGTGAAGGAGCACCAGGTAAGTTCCGATGGAGTATCTGCCGTTTTTTCATTTTATAATACAACTCCCGAAAGCCCGGACGGAAAGACCCTTGTTTATGTAAAGTGTAAAAAAGAACCTTACGGCAGGGAAGAGTTTGTCCCTGGAGAGTTATGGGTTTGCAACAGGGATTTAAAAGATCACAGGAAGCTGACAGACATTAATGGAACAGTGGCGCATAACGGCGTGGAAGCACAATGGATTGATAATAAGCGGATAGCATTTTTTGATAAAGGTCTTGTCAGGATTGTTGCTGCTAAAGACGGGAAGGATCTTTTAACAAAAAGAATAACGGGCGCCGGGCTTGGTCACTATCCCTTTAAACATAAGATCATGTACAACATTTACAGTGGAGAAGGAGAGGGAGAGCCGGGTATTTATGAATTGGATTGTAACACTTTTAAAACAAAGTTGATCCTGACCAATGAGGAAATTGCTAAAGTTCCATTGCCAGCCGGTTTGCCATCTGAAAAAATAGCTGCCGTAAAAGACTGGCGAGCGCTGCATTGCCAGTATTCACCCAACGGAAAAAAGATCGCGTTCAGATTAGATGTGGGGCCTTTTGAAGAAGGACAATTACAGGGAATATGTAACAGCGATGGCACCGGTCTTAAAATAATGACACAAACACTGCATTCTGTCTGGTACAACAATGAATCGATGATAGGGCATCTGCGATATGAAAAAGACGGAAAAAAACCGGAAGACCTGAAAGAGCGGTTTACCCTGGTACGGGTAGATCTGGAAGGCAATATCCTGCAACGAAATATGACGCCACGTGGTAATCACCTGGGCATATCGCCGGACAGAAAATGGTTTGCTTCTGAAACTTTTTATCAGACAGATCCTGTTGTGTTTAAGCTCTATCCGGACGGGCATCCCGAAAAAGCTATTGAAATTGCAACGTATAAACCTTATGATATTGTATGGAAACGGCGTTTTCATGTAAACCCGGCATTTTCACGGGATGGGAAACGGCTTT
>JAPUDO010000037.1:0-21496 GCA_027493055.1 Niabella sp.
ATTGATTGTAGTGCTGTTGGTGCTGGCAGCTTTGGTATGGTTGGTAGTAGCGTTGTTTGTATGGCTGGAAAAGTTATTGGGGTTGTAATAAAGGCGCAAAGCGTATTGTCGAAAACTAACTACCCTGGAACTAATAAAATCATTTTAGATGAACAAAAAAAAGCATTATCGCCCCACCTTTGTACATGATATAAAGGAGTTGCCTGTGAAAATACAGGAACGGGTTAGCCAGGTGCTTGAACGCGCCCTCGGCGAGTTATCTAAAGCAGAGCTTCATCCCTCGATAGTTGTCTATGACATAGAAAAACAAATGAAAATGGTAGATGACATTGCAATTGGTATTACGCCTAAGTACAGCATCAGCTTTACCTATGTCAACCCCAAAGATTTCAAAGACCAGTTCAATTTTGGATTAAATCTTGATGAATATGGTCAAATCATCCATCTTGGGTTGCCCTTAAATAAACCAGACGCTAATATTGCTGCCCTGACCGGAAAACAGGAAGCTATAAATCAGGCAACTATTTTTGCAAACCGGAAAGGCTATAAGGCTAAAGTAATTTTTACATGGTTATATTATAGCAATCGTAACTACGAAGACCTTTTGTTTTGGCAAATTTGGCTGGAGCAAAAAACTGAAAGAATAGATGAAACTCTTTTTAGAAGCTGCCGGGTACTTTCAATAGACCCCTACTGTAGAATTGTGTACAAAAATGAATCCGGCACCTGGTCTAAACAAGGCAATTGTCTTAGTATGATGGAGCAACATATAGTTGAAAGTGTGGATGAATAAGCACTAAAAAATATCAATTCAGTTTCATTTACATAAGCTTAACGGTAAAAGATACCCTATAACCGGGACGATAATCCCGATAGCTCTCGGGAGAGCGTAGCAATTTCAATGAATTATATTCATCAGCTGGCATAATAATATCTATACTTTTTAGTTTCTTTGCCCAGTGAAAAATTTCAGATCACCACAGAGACCAAAGAAAAGCTCGCTTGTTATAGGCGCAGAAAAGATAATAGAAGCATTGAAGACCGGCAAAGGACTGGACCGGATCTATATGGATACCCGTTATGTGGGTAAGGAGGCTTCGGAGCTGAAAATGCTGGCCGCGCAACAGGGAGTGCCTGTTAATTATGTGCCACAGCAAAAGCTTCATAGTTTTAATGTGGAAGGCCACGGTGGTTGCATTGCGCAAATTGCCAAAGTACAGTATCAGAACCTGCAGGATGTTATTTCTTTTGTTGTAGAGAAAGGAGAAACCCCTTTGTTTTTGATTTTAGACGGTATTACTGATATCCGTAATATTGGTGGTATAGCACGTACGGCCTGGTGTTGCGGTGTTAATGCCATTATTATCCCTGATAAGGGAGTAGGGGCTTTGAATGATGATGCTATACTGACTTCTGCAGGTGCTTTGGAAAAGATCCCGGTATGCCGTGTCAATAGCCTGATGAAAGCAGTGGATGAGCTGCACCTGAACGGCATTACTGTTTTTGCCAGTGAAATGACGGCTTCAAAAAATATTTATAATTGTGATTTTACGGTCCCCACGGCTATTGTAATGGGTAGTGAGGAAAAAGGTATTTATCCTGCATTGCTGAAAATATGCGATGAAAATATCAGCATACCCATGAAAAATAATTTTGAAAGCCTTAATGTTTCTGTTGCCACAGGAATGATTTTGTATGAAGTGATGAAACAGAGAGAAATATAAAATATTGAATGTAAAATTTTAAATTTAGAATTCAATATTTAAAATTTAATATTCCCGTATGGATTTCATGGCACCTATAAATATTGCTAAGCTGCCGCAGCCCATAGCTTATGGCAATAAGATATTGCTGATAGGCTCCTGCTTTACCGAGCATATTGGTAATGCTTTGGCCGGGTATAAATTTGAGGTGCTGCAAAATCCACATGGCATTTTATTTGAGCCGGCAAGTGTAAGGCACAGCCTTATATCTTATGTTGAAAACAGGAGATATACGGAGACCGACCTGTTTTACCTGAACGAGCTGTGGAACTCGTGGCACCATCATTCCCGCTTTTCGGGTATGGATAAGGAAGCTGTGCTGCAAAATATTAATGCAGCCGTGGAGCAGGCGCATCATTTTTTAAAAGATACGGATTGGGTGATTATTACCCTGGGCTCAGCGTTTTCTTATATACTGTCTTCAAATAACCTGCAAAATGAAAGGCATGACCTGCATGTGGCCAATTGTCATCGTGCACCCGGACAGTGGTTTTACAAAAAATTGCTGGGCATTGAAGAGATTATTGCGGCGATGGATAATACTTATCATCGTTTGCGTGCCTTCAATCCTAAAGTGAATATACTGTTTACTGTGAGCCCGGTACGCCATTTACGCGATGGTGTTATAGACAATAACCGCAGCAAAGCGCGGCTGATTGAAGTGGTGCATCACCTGGTAGATAAATTTCCCGGGGTATATTATTTTCCGGCTTATGAGCTGGTTATTGATGTGCTGCGCGATTACCGTTTTTATGATGTGGATATGGCGCATCCTAACTACCCCGCTACAGAATTTGTTTTGGAGAAATTTACAGAAGCCTGTATTGACGGCAATTCGCAGCTATTAATGAAGGAGGTGAAACAAATAGCTATAGCACGGAAGCATAAAGCTTTTCAGCCCAAAACCAATGCGCATCAGCAGTTTTTAAAAGCCCATTACGAGAAAGCGAAGGCACTGGCAGCGCAATATCCTTTCCTGGATTTTGACGAAGAGATGCAGTATTTTTCGGGGATGTGATTTATGGAATAGAACCTGTTCCCTAAGCTATGTGTATTTTTTATTTTTGCTGATTTGTATCATCTTTTCAGAAAAATCCAGTGCAAAAAGGTCAGCATTAGGGTAAGCTCTTGTTAGCATTTTCCAGTTTTCACCCAGGCCCGAAAGCATATTCAATACTTTTACAGGTTGGTCGGACTGTCCAAGATTATTAATGAACTGCTTTCTCCATCGAATTGAAAAGCCAAAAGAGGTTATATAGTTCATCCTTTCATAAGAAGAGGGCATGCTATTAAACATCTCTTTTACGAATGTGGAGTCGTAAATATCCTGTTGCATAAATAGAAGTGGTTTTTATGCAATCGGCATTAAAATTATTTATTGAATTTTATGATCTAGGCTGTTGTTATTCTATATACTGTCTTTGTATAATATTCCTCTCCCGCCCTTAGAATCGTATTGGGAAAGCTTTCAATCCTGATAGCATTGGGGTGCTTCTGGGTTTCAAAGCAAAAGCCAGAGAAGGGCTTATACTGTGTACCATTTTTCCCGGTAATTTCAGGAGCGCCATAGGCATTGTACAGATGAACCAAAGGTTCGGTGGTAAATACCTCTAATTTAGTCCCGTTAAAATTAGCTTCGGCAGCAACATTTTCAATACCGATTGTATCCAGGGGAAAGCTGATATCAATCCCATTTTCAGGATTTTCAATTTTGCCCGTCTGGTTAAAACCGGTAAAATCGTTACGGGTGTCCTTAACCGGCAATACCTTACCTGTGGTACAATAGTTAGCATCCTGCTCAAGGTAATGAGCAGCGTTAATTTTTAAATCATGGGTATGTATATCGCCTTCGCCGTTGTTTAAATTGAAATAGCTATGATGTGTGAGATTTACTGCGGTAGGTTTAGTAGTAGTAGCCTTATACTCATAGCTTAGCTCGTTATTGTTGTTCAGCCTAAAAATAATTTGTGCAGTCAGTTCCCCCGGAAAGCCTTCTTCTCCATCAGCGCTTACGTACTGCAGTACCAGCTCATCATCTGCAGACGGCACCCTTTCCCATACTTTTTTATCAAAACCTTCCACACCACCATGCAGTTGGTAGCCGGGATTATGGCTGTTCAGTTTGTATTCTGTACCGTCGATGGTAATGGATGCTTTATCAATCCTGTTGCCATAACGGCCGATTGCAGCGCCGAAATAGGGGTAGTTCTTAAGATAGGTTTCGCTCCAATACTGACCAGGATCATCAAAACCCAGAACAATATCATTGTAAGTATTGTCAGATTTCTTTATTTTTAACGCCATAATAATAGCGCCATAATTAGTAATGTTTACGATGGTACCTGCCTCATTTTTTAAAGTATATACAAATACGTCCTTCCCGTTGGGGTGCTGGCCATATAATTGCTCTGATATTTCCGCCATAAAATTATTTTTGATAAAAATATAGAATAGATATGACTATCGATCATCTGAAAGCTGAATTTGAAAAGAAATTTAACAAGCCGGCCGAACACATTTTTTTCTGCCCGGGCCGTGTGAACCTCATTGGAGAGCATATTGACTATAATGGCGGTATGGTGATGCCATGCGCTATTACAATGGGAACTACACTGCTGGTAGCCAAAAACAACGATAATGTATTCAGGTTTCGCGCTGTTGATTTCCCCGAAACTACAGACGTAGCTATACAAAGTGCCTACAGCAAAACCGGTCCTGAATGGTTTAATTACCCTGTTGGTGTGATTCATGAATTTACAAAAGCAGGCATTGAACTAACCGGGCTTGATTTTCTTTTCAGCGGCAACCTGCCCATTGGCTCGGGACTTTCTTCTTCAGCTTCTATTGAAGTATTAACCGCCCATGCTTTAAATGAAATGTTCAACGCAGGCATGAGCAAAGTGGAGCTGGCTTTGCTGGGTAAACGCGTGGAGAATGATTTTATGGGGCTGAACAGTGGTATTATGGATCAGTTTGCAGTGGCTATGGGTAAAGATTCCCATGCTGTTTTGCTGAATTGCGATACGCTGGATTATGAATACCTGCCTTTTGAGATAGGGGATTATGTGCTGGCCATTGTTAATACCAACAAACCCCGGAAGCTGGTGGAGTCAAAATACAATGAGCGTTTTAATGAATGCCGCACCGCTTTAAAACAGCTGCAGCAGAAATTAGCAGTTACGCATTTATGCGAAGTAGCTATTGAAGATTTTACAAGTAACCGGAACCTGATCAATGATGCGGTTGTTGAAAACAGGGCATTGCATGTGATATCAGAAGATGAAAGAGTGAAAAAAGCAAAGACTGCATTGGTTTCGGGTGATATTAAAACTTTTGGAGAACTCATGTATGCCTCTCACGATTCTTTGCAGAACCTGTACGAGGTTTCGGGAAAGGAATTAGATACGATAGTTGACTTTTGTAAAACTTACGAAGACTGTATTGGTGCGCGTATGACTGGCGCCGGATTTGGCGGTTGTGCCATTGCTTTGATAAAGAAAGACAGTTTTGATGATTTCAGTGAAAAACTTACGGCTTACTATAATGAGCATATAGGGTATAAGCCCGGAGTATTTTCATCTGTAATTGCTGAAGGTGTGAGAACAATAATCTGATCCCTGCTTGCAGAATTGAAATATCCGGGGGAAAGATGATACACTCCGGATATTTCAATACAGTTAAATTAAGGCGCAGATTTTTTAAACGGAAAGCCTTCTTTTCTTTCAGATCCGTTTACGGTGCCTGATATTTCAGCATAAATTGAATCCGCACCTATTTTGTTATAAGTTATTTTGGTAGGGAAATCGTGCTGCGGGTTCTCAAAAACCAGCGTCTTTTCATTACTATTTACCAGCCTGAAACTAACCGGCGCTTCATTTTGATTTCTTGTGCTGACTACAAAATCCAGTGTGTCTTTCCTTAGCTGAAGCGTTACCTTTTCGTAAAATACAGTATCCTCCTCTGCTATTATAAAGCTTTCTGCTTTAAACGTAGAATCATTTTCTTTTTTCCAGTTTTCTGTAGCTGCTCCATCCTCAGAAATATTTTCCCAGTTCCCCAATAACCAGCTGGCCTGTTCCAGTTTTGTATAATCAGGGACAGCACTGCTTTCCGTATTGTTCTTTTTTTCGTTTGTGGTATTGCAGGAAATTGCAGTGGTTATTATTAAAAAAGCTGCAGTAAAATAGCGGATCATATTTACAAGGAATTTAATGTTGTTGTATGTTGTTTTAGTGCTTTAAAGTTGAAGTGTGAAATTTTGCTGCTGATAGCCCCGCGTAAGATAGAGGTACCTAAGCTATTTATACCATTTCCGCCAGCAGTTTTCCCATTGTAGGGGCTAATGCCACGCCCATGCCTCCCAGCTTTACAGCGCAAAACGTTCGGTCTGTAAGTTGTTTGACGATGGGTGTTTTTTCCTGTCCCATAGCCATAATGCCGGCCCAGCGATGGGTTATCGCCGGTTTTTGCCCTGGCAATATAAATTTAGAAAGAAAATCTTCAAGCGCCTGCTGAATGGGTAGTGTTGTAAATGCATCAAGTGTGTACTCTGTTGCTATAGAAGTGTTCCTGGCTCCTCCTAACAGGATCCTGCCATTCAGATTTCTGAAATAATAAAAACCTTCATCATAGTGGAATATGCCTTTCAGTTTTAAGCCGGGAATGGGCTCTGTAAGCAATACCTGCCCGCGTGCAGGCACAACCGCTATATGCGGCAATAAAGATTTGCTAAACGCGTTGGTGCAAAAGATCACCTGTTGTGCCTGTAGCGTACGCTTATCAGTAGTTTGCAGCTTTATGTCATCAGCGCTTTCTTCAAAATTTTTTAGCTCTGTTCCACACATTACCTGAACATCCATTGCAGACATTTTTTGCAGTAGTGCACCTATTAATTTGCCGGGATGTAAAGAACCCTCGAACCTGTTCTCAATGAGATATTGGGTATTAGCAAAGCCAAACTCCTCTATCAGGTCATTCTTTAAAACAAAAGTTTCTGTTGCTGAAGTGACAGGGTAGAGCAGGCTGTTGATGGCGTTTAATTTTTCTAACGGCGCTTCTTCATTAAGCAGTTCATAGCCTCCTGTATTGTAATAGTCTATAGCCGAATCATTAAAGTGCTGCCGGATCGTTTTTAATCCCTCAAAGCGCCAGTGAAGTAATTGTAATGCTTTGTCGGCGCCCATTGTATCTATATCTGATAATATTTCTGTAAGGCTTCCAAAGCAGGCAAAACCTGCATTACGGCCCGAAGCGCCTGCTGGTACAGGCCCCCGCTCTATAATAGTGATTTTTTTCGATGGATATTTTTGTTTAAGGTAAAAGGCTGTCCATAAACCGGTAAAGCCGGCACCTACAATAATAATATCCTGTGGTGCATAAAATGTTTCAGCTTCCCAAATGCTTATTTGTTGCAAATGATCTTTATTTTTATGAGGTAAATGTATCATTTAAAATTTTAAATTCAATACTCATCATTTATTATGGCTTATTGGCTGATAAAATCGGAACCTTTTAAGTATAGTTGGGACCAGTTAGTAAAAGACAAAAAAACGGTTTGGGATGGTGTGCGCAATTATGCTGCGCGGCTAAATCTCAGGGCTATGAAGAAAGGCGATCTTGCATTTTTTTATCATAGTAACGAAGGAACAGAAATTGTTGGTATCGCAAAAATTGTAAAAGAAGCCTACCCCGACCCTACGACGGATGATGAGCGCTGGGTAGCCGTAGATGTGGCCCCGGTGAAGAAACTGAAAAAGCCGGTAACCCTGGCGCAGATAAAAGCAGAAAAAAAATTACAGGATATGGACCTGGTACGCCTGGGCCGACTTTCCACGCAATCAGTCAAACCGGAGGAGTGGGAGATAGTAATGAAGATGGCGGGAGAGGAGTAGGGAGAAGTTAAAATGTTTACAGGTTGAAAGGTTGATAGGGTGGTAAAAATGCTCCTTGTCAACCTTTCAACTTATCAACCTGTTAACCGACTGACTTTACCAATCACTTAACAAATTACAGGGATTACCATTTTTATGGAATTGGTATTAAAAGTTATCTAATAAATAACTAAGAAGCCAAAGCATAGCGTTAAATATCCGGAATTTAATAGCGTGCTTGCTGCCATGAGGGTTTACCTCAACTAATTATTAAAAAATTAAAATAATGAAACGCTTATTTTTTGCAATAGCAATATTGCCATGGATATTTATTGCCTGTAATACGGGTGATAATAAAGAAGCTGCTGTTAGTGAAATTGTTGTAAATGACATAGCCTCCGAAAAACAGGAAGAAGCTTCCGTTACTGATAGTTATAAAGGGTTAGTACTGCCTGATACCGTCATAGGTACAGGTTTGGAAGTACCTGATCCCAGCGTAACAAAAGTGCCTGTAACTATAGATTGGGATAAGAAAATAATTAAGACGGCTAACATTACATTGGAAGTAAAACAGCACGAATCCTATGCTTTCTTTATCCGGGATCTTGTTAAAAAATACGGTGGCTATATCTCCAGGGAAGATAATAATGCCACTGATTATAAGAACGAAACCAACATTGTAATAAAAGTACCGGTATTGCAATTTGAAGCGTTGGTAAATGGTTTGGCTGCAAAAGATACACGCCAGTTGCAACGTAGCATCACTTCTGAAGATGTTACAGGTAATATTATTGATACCAAAGCGAGGCTTGAAACCAAAAAAGTAACGAAAGCCAAGTATTTGGAATTTCTAAAACAGGCAGGTAAAATGGAAGATGTGCTTAAGGTGCAGCACGAGATAAATGATATCCAGGAAGATATAGAATCTGCAGAAGCAAGGCTGGCCCAGCTTTCGGGTGAAGCAAAATACAGCACTATTAATCTTACCTATTTTGAACCGCTGGCCGGTTATAAAGCTGATAGTGATAGACCCGGTTTTGGAAGCCGTATTGTATCAGCTTTCAGCGAGGGTGGTAAGATCTTTGGAGATATATTTATCGGCGTGCTTACAGTATGGCCGTTATGGCTTGGTTTGGTTGCCGTGATTTTTATTTTCAGGAGATTCAGGAGAAGCGCTGCGATTGTAAAAAAGAATCTCTAAGTTTACTCAATGAAGAAGAAGCTGGTAGTATTAACAGGGGCGGGCATCAGCGCTGAAAGTGGTATTAAAACATTCAGGGATAGCGATGGCCTTTGGGAAGGATATGATGTTACCGAAGTGGCATCGCCCGAAGGGTGGAAAAGAAATCCTGCGCTGGTGCTCGATTTTTATAATATGCGCCGTAAACAGGCACTGGAAGCCAGTCCTAATGCTGCTCATAGGGGATTGGCAGACCTGGAAAGATATTTTGACGTGCACATTATTACCCAGAATATTGATGATCTGCATGAACGTGGCGGATCAACCCATGTTATCCATCTGCATGGAGAAATATTTAAGATGCGCAGTGAAAAGTCGCTTTCACCTTCTTATGAAATAAAAGGTGATATAAATATGGGCGATTTAGCGCCGGATGGCGGGCAGCTGAGGCCCGATATTGTATGGTTTGGCGAAGCAGTGCCTATGATTGAAAAGGCTGCGCAAATAGCAATGGATGCAGACATTTTTGTGGTGGTAGGTACATCGCTGGTGGTATATCCTGCTGCCGGACTGATAGATTTAGTACCCGTTTATAATCCTAAGTTTGTAATTGATAAAACTGTTCCTTACCTGAAGGAGATGCATCATCTTACAATTATTGAAAAGCCGGCAACAGAAGGCGTAAAGGAACTGGCGTTGAGGCTGAAGGAAATGTTTGGAGGAGGGAGTACGATGTAAGGTGCACGATGTACGATATTAAAGCGGGTAGCTAAATGCCGGTTTTTCTCCGGACTTCAGCCGCCGGACTTTCGGACTATTTCAAGTTGACAGATGACGGGTGACAGATGACGGGAGGGAAGTTTAAAGGTTTAAAAGTTGTTGAAGGTGGTTGAAGGTCGTCGACCTTAAAACCAGAAGGTTGGTTAAAAAGTATACAAGAAGGGCGATCATGAATTATGAACCAGCATTCAGCAACCAGGCTATAAATATTCAATTTTAAATACGCGATAATCAATGTTCAATTGCCTCCGGAACGTACAATCAATGAATATTGAACATTGAGCATTGTTTGTTGATTATTACTCGTAAAATTTTTAATTTAAAATTCAATATTTCCATGAACTATGAACAAGTATCCAGTATAGAAATTCTATAATTAAATGTATAATGCATGTAACCTGTAGCGCATTCTACATTTATCAGCTTCCTGCTCTCTGCATATATTCTGACGGCGTTAGACCAAACTGTTTTTGAAAATTACGCCCGAACTGGGTAAGCGAGCTGTATCCTACTATGTCTGCAATCTGACCGAGTGCAATTACTTTGGTATTCATTAATTCAACGGCCTTTTTCAGCCTTGAAAGGTTGATCATTTCATTGGGTGACAGGTTGGATATGGATTTTACTTTTCGGTAAAGAGTAGGGCGGCTCATATTCATAGCTACAGCTAAGTGCTCCACATCCAGGTCGGGGTTTTCAATATTTTCAACAATAAAATTATTGAGTTTTTCCAGGAATTCTTCATCGAGCCTGGAATGGGCAATGCTTTTTATATGTGCGAGCGGCGAATTAATAAAATACTCTTTTACTTTATTCCTGTTGGTTAAAAGGCTGGAAACCTGTGCTGCCAGGTGCTCCGGCGAAAAGGGTTTTTCAATGTAGGCATCTGCGCCTGTTGATAAACCTTCGATTTTTGAGGCCAGGCTGTTTTTGGCGGTGAGCAAAATGACAGGTATGTGGCTTAGCTCAAAGCTGGATTTGATCTTATCACAAAGTTCAAAACCATCTATCTCTGGCATCATTACGTCACTGATCACCAGGTGTACCACTTCTTCAGAAAGTATTTTTAAAGCCTCTGTACCGTTAACTGCTGTATAAATTGTATATGCCTCTCCCAGGTCATCCAGTAAAAACTCAAGGATATCTTCATTGTCATCCACTATTAATATCGCTGCCTTTTCAAAAGTGTCGGTTGTTTGCACGCTTTTAGGATTTTAAATTTAATGGAAGCTGAAGGGTGAAAGTATTGATGCCGTTAACGGATTCCAAAGATAGTGAGCCCCCCTGCAGCTCGGCCAAAGATCTTGCCAGCGGCAGGCCAATGCCGGTACCTGTTATTTTTTCTGCCGATGCTGTTCTAAAGAACGGCTCAAAAATTTTATACTGTAAGTCCTCCGGAATTTCCTGCCCATCGTTGCTTATGGTTATAATAACGTCTTCGCTAACCAATGGGCGGCTTATTAGCGCTCTTACAAAAGACCGGCTGTATTTGATAGCGTTGTCAAAAAGATTGCTGAGTATTTTAGTTGTAGCTTCTTCATCTATATAGCCAACAATATTTTTATCGGGAACGTGCAGCTCAAAGTTGATCTTTTTATGCTCTGCCAATGGAATAAAGCTGGCATATATGTTTTGGAAAAGCTCAGCGATATTGATATGATCTTTGTACAGCGAGAATTCGCCTGACTCTATCTTCCTGAAATCCAGTAACTGGTTGGTCAGGTCCATCAGCCGCTTCGTATTTTTATCCATTACCAGCAGGTACTTTTCCACCTTTGGTACCTGGCCGATATTATTCATTATTTTTTCCATGGGCGCTTTGATAAGCGTGAGGGGAGTTCTTATTTCATGAGCAATCTTAGTAAAGAAATCTATTTTTGATTCATACATTTCTTTTTCTTTTACTCTTTCAAAAACGGCCATCTGTACTTTTTGTTTCTCCTTTTGCCTGTTATGATAAAACTGTATGATAATATATATGGCCAAAATGCCTATTAAGATATAAGCAGTATAAGCCAGGTTGCTAAACCACCATGGCGGAAGTATTTTTATAACAAGCGTTTTCTGATTCATTGCCCAGTTGCCATTACTGTCAGTAGATTTTACAATAAACCGGTAAGTGCCCGGAGATAGGTTGGTGAAATATACCCTGCGGTTGGTTTTAATATAGTTCCAGTCTTTATCAGCGCCTTCCAGTTTGTAAGCGTATTCAATATTTTGCGGAGAAGTAAAATATAGCGCTGCAAAATCAAAGCTGAGTGAAGATTGCAGATAGTTCAATGTAATGTAGTGCGTTTTGAGCAGTGATGCTTTCAGGGGCCCTTTCATACTGATATCCACATCAATATTGTTGATCTGCATATTGGTGATATAAACCGGTGGAATAATATTCCGGGTAGTTAGCCGGCCTGGATCAAACAGGATCATTCCTTTCACACTGCCAAAGTAAATGCGCCCGGTGCTGTCTTTAAACGCAGAGGAGTAATTGAACTGATTGCTTAAAAGACCATTTGCCTGTGTAAAAATGTTGGTGGCTCCCGTCTGCGGATTCATACGCACCAGTCCCTTGGAAGTAGTAATCCACAGGTATTTGTTGTTATCTTCTATGATACTGTACACCATGTTTCCGGGTAAACCGTTTTCTGTAGAATAGGCCCTGATTTTTTTTGTTGGTATATCAACTTTAAAAAGGCCGTCTTCCGTGCAAACCCATAGCTGCTGCCTGCTGTCCAGGTAGGTATAAGTTACACGGCTTTTTTCAAAGCGGTCTGTGCCTTTCTGAAGGAATTTTAACCGGCCGGATATTTGCAGATCCGGATTGAAATAATAGACGCCGTTTTTAAATGTGCCGATCCATAAATTCCCTTTAAGATCTTCTGCTATGGAAGAAAAGAAAACATTATTGGGGAAGAATTTTAGCTGGGTGAAGTTCCGGTATTCCCGGTTGTAAATGTACATGCCATTGGAAGTGCCGATAACAATCAGCCCGGTGCTGGTTTTAAAAAGGGAATGGACAAAATTACTTTTAAGATCATGAGGGCCGGTGCCATAAGCAAAATGCCTGATCACTTTTCTTGTTTCAAGGTCCAAGATGTCCAGGCCATGCTCAAATGTGCCTATCCAAAGCTGATTATCATCCACCATCAGCCCATGAATATTAGTATGGGCAATACCGCTGTGCCCGTCTTCGGGCGTTAGTGTTGTAAACTTCCCGGTGGCTGGATCAAACCGGTTCAGTCCTGCGTCTTCTGTTCCGATCCAGATATTGCCCGCATGATCCTGTTTTATTTCTCTCACGGCATTTCCCTGTAATGTATTGACGCCGGGAATAAAAAAGTATTTTTCAAAAGTGAGCTTTTGGTTAGAATAATAGTTTACCCCGCCAAAATACGAACAGGCCCAGATGCCACCTTCCCTGTCTTTCGCGAAGGAATAAATAGCATTATCTGAAAGCGCATAAGCGTTAACTGTGCTTTTTTTTAAATGCTGAAAGCTATGTTTATTTACGTCATAAATATAAATACCGCTTTCCGTTGCAATCCAGTATTCGTTTTCTTTAAAACGGATAAAATCCCTTACGTATATCTCCGTATTGTCTTCGTTATAAGTCAGCAGATCAGTATATTCCCCGGTGGAAGGATTGAATGTTTTTACACCCTGGTTAGAAGTGCCAATGAATAAAAAACCAAGACCTGAATCATATATTTTTTCAATCCATCCGGAAGAGGCCGGTTTTGAATGAGAGAAAAGATTATAGGACAAAAAATCATTTGAAGCGGGGTCATAACGTAAAATATTGCCATCGATATTTCCTATCCATATATCTCCCGATAATGACCTGGAAATGGTAACACAAAAGTTCAGTGTAGTACCATTGTCAAATTTTTCCAGCTTTTTTGTGGCAGCAGAAAGGCGGTACACTTTAAATCCTGCAACGAACCAAAGATTGCCCGTTTTGTCGGTAGTAATACCGCTGACCTCACTGCCGGGAGCGTTTTTTACCGGGCTGAATTTTTCCAGTGCTTGATCAAAACTGTACAGGCCCCTTTCTGTGCCTACCCATAAAACACCGTTTTCATCCTCATATAATCTCCATATAGAATTGTTGCCTATGCTGGTGCTGTCAGCGGGATTATTCCTGTAAATTTTGAATGTGTAACCGTCAAACCTGTTCAGCCCGTCTTTTGTGCCAAACCACATAAATCCTTTGCTGTCCTGCAAAGTGCAGATAGCCGTATTATTGGAAAGGCCGTCCTCTACCTGGAAATGCTTAAAATAGTAATGTTGCGTATGTGCCGTCAACATACAGAAAGATAGCAAGACGAACAGAAGAAAGTGAAGTTTAATTTTTTGCAAATACAACCTGTTTTTTCAAACCTACAATATTTTTTAATGATTCTTTTACAAAAGGAAGTTCTTTACACCTCTATTGTAAAAATGAGACAGTTTGATGAAAAGATGATACAAAATGAAAATACCTTTTAAGTGCAGCAGGATATATTTGACCTGTTCCTTTAAAAAGCTGTATGAAATTGAACGGTTATTATAAATATTTTCTGTTAGCCGCTGCTATATGTTTTGCAGCCGCATGTGGTAAAAACAAAAGCACGCCGCAGTCGCCACCACCGCCAGAGCCGGTTGGAGCCACAGAATACATCAATCCTGTATTTAAGCCCATTCTGGCCGATCCAACGGTAATAAAGGATCCTGCTTCGGATTATTTTTATGCGTATGGAACGGAAGACTATTGGGAGGTAGATAAGAAGAATCATTTAGTAGCGATTGTTCGTTCCAAAGATCTGGTCAACTGGCTGTATATAGGGGACGCTTTTACAGTAAAGCCCGCCTGGAAATCATCGGGAGGCATCTGGGCGCCTGATATTGCTTTGGTGAATGGGAAATATCATCTCTATTATTCTTATTCAACATGGGGCGATACAAACCCGGGTGTAGGCCTGGCGGTAGCTGCTTCGCCTTCCGGCCCGTTTGCCGATGCAGGTAAACTGTTTTTGTCATCGGAGATAGGAGTGCCTAACTCAATTGACCCGTTTTATTATGAAGATGGCGGAAAGAAATATCTTTTTTGGGGAAGCTATAGCAATGCTGCAACACAGGGAACTTATGGGGTTGAGCTTGCCGATGATGGAAAATCAGTAAAAGATATGAGCCGGAAATTCAAAATTGCGGCGGGTGATTTTGAAGGAGTGAACCTGTTCAAAAAAGGGAAATATTATTATTTTTTTGGCTCAAAAAATAACTGCTGCGATGGTGCTGCCAGCATTTACCAGGTAAGGGTGGGACGCTCTGAAAACCTGGAAGGCCCTTATCTTGACAAGGCCGGTAAAGATATTGCTGTCCCTGGCAATGGTACCCTTATTTTACAAAGAAACGATCAATACGCCGGACCCGGCCATAATGCGCGGTTAATAACAGATAAAAATGGAAGCGACTGGATGCTGTACCATGCAATGGATGTTAAAAACGCAATGATAGGAACAGTAAACCAACGGGCATTAATGCTGGATAAAGTAAACTGGGATACAGACGGGTGGCCACTGGTACATAATGGATATCCTTCTTTCTCAAAACAGACGAAGCCCGTTTTTTAAACAGCTTCCCTTATAAAATGAGACGGTTTGATGAAAAGATGAGACAAAATATCGGTAACAAAAAATCAGCTGTATTTAATTTAGCACTGAATTCCTTTCACTAAATAAACGAATTGTCATATGGGATTAAAACAATCGCAACGCATAGCGTATCATTATGCTGTAACGTTAAGGCGCACTCTAACAGGCTGCCTTGCAAACAAGTACTTCCTGGTGTTTCTTTTGGTAATCATTTCTTCCGGGCTGATGGCGCAAACCACTGTCACGGGAACGGTCAGGAATGAAAAGTCGGAACCTTTACCGGGAGTGAGTGTTACAATAAGTGGCACTACATCCATAACAGTAACAGATTTACAGGGGCATTATACCATTGAAGCCCGTACCGGACAGGCAATCGTATTTTCATTTGTTGGCTATGCTTCTAAAGAAATAGTAGTTGGTGATGAAAAAACGATAGATATACAATTAGCTGTTTCGGCAGTTGACCTGGGCGAAGTAGTGGTAGTAGGCTATGGTACACAATTAAGAAAAGATCTTACGGGTGCTGTGTCAGTGGTAAATTCCGCTGATGTTAAAAAACGGCAGGCTACCACATTAGCAGAAGCTATGCAGGGGCTTGCCACGGGAATTAAAGTAAGAGGCGGCGGCCAGCCGGGGTCTGAAGCGCAGATTCAGATCAGGGGTCTGAAGAATGTATCAAACAGTACCAGCACAAATCCTTTATACGTAATTGACGGACTGATTACAAATGCCAACCGGGACTTTAATCCCAATGATATTGAATCCATCCAGATCTTAAAAGATGCTTCTGCGGCTGCTATTTATGGCTCCCGGGCAGCTAACGGGGTGATCATTATTACTACCAGGAAAGGAAAAGAGGGCCCGATGAAGATTGATGTTTCTGCGAAATCGGGTATCCAGATCATGCCGCGGTATGACCTGGCAGAAACAGATGAATTCAAGCGCCTGAATTATATGGCTTATGATAATGCCGGCGTTGCCAGGCAAAAGCTGGATACAACTATTAATACCAACTGGCAGGATGAGGCATACAAAACAGGAACGATTAACGATCTCAATGTATCGTTTTCCGGCGGTGGTAAGAACGGGTCTTATCTTACCTCTTTAGGCTATTTTGGCAATAAGGGAACCGTAATCAGCACCGGTTTTGACAGGTTTAGCTTCAGGGTGAATTCCCAGGGTTCCAAAGGTATTTTCAGCATTGGTGAAAATATTGCCATTACCAATGCAAAAACAGATGAAATGGGCGGAAACCCTGTACTGGATGTAGTACGTTTGCTGCCTACCATACCGGTATATAATGCGGCAAATCCCGGCGGTTTTGGCTATGGTGATGAAGCAAAGGCCCGGACTTTTGCCACAAACCCTGTTGCTATCGCTAATTTGATAGCACAAACAAATGAGAACCTGAGGTTGCGGGGAAACATCTGGTCGGAACTGAAATTTGCCAGCTGGTTAAAATACAGGTTAAACCTGGGATATGAGACCAGCCGCGATCATTATAAATTCTTCAGAAAACCAGGTAACTGGACGCTGAACCAGGCTTATGAACCGTCTATTGCAAATGAGAACAGGGCAGAGTCAGCTTCCAGGCTGATTGAGAATACGCTGGCATTTAAAAATAAATTTGCGAAACATGATGTGTCTGTTGTTGCAGGCCAGTCTTTTCAACAAAATGATTATGCCCAGATATGGGGAGAAAAGAGAGATGTTTTAGTGAACTCTGAGGGCCGCTATTATGATGTCCTGGACCAGGGTATTAATGCCAAGCTTGGCGGGTTCAGAAGACGGGCTACTTTGATGTCTTATTTTGGAAGGGCAGAATATGCTTATGACGACAGGTATTTAATGAATGCCGTTATCAGGCGTGATGGATCTTCAGTGCTGGGAACAGGTTTAAAGTGGAGTAATTTCCCATCAGTATCAGCGGCCTGGCGTATCAGCAAAGAGTCATTCTTTAATGTAAACTGGATCAATGATCTGAAAATAAGGGCCAATTACGGGACCTTAGGCAGCTCCAATATTGGCGAATATGAAACCCGTGCATTTATAAATACACTAACCACCATTGCAATGGGTGCCAATCAGCAAAAAGAACTGTCCGCTACCCAGGTGCAATTATCTAATCCCGAATTACGCTGGGAAACATTGAAGCAGCAGAATTATGGTTTTGACCTTTCTGTGCTGAATAATAAGCTTTCGCTTTCGGCGGAATATTTCATAGCACGTACAATAGATGTTTTGTATCAATCTCCCATTTTAATGACTACCGGTCATGATGGCTCGGCTCCCCGCGCTAATGCGCTCACTCTGGAAAATAAAGGGTTCGAGTTTTCTGCCACTTACCGCAATTATGACAATCCATTCGGGTATTATGGAACGGTGAACATTACCACACTTAGAAATAAAATTGTTGAACTGGGGTATGGAAGAAATGAATTATATGTGGGCAATACAGTTACAAGCTTAGGCCAGCCTATAGGCATGTGGTACGTGCTGCAAACCGATGGGTTGTTCCAGTCGCAGGCAGAAGTAGATAATTATAAAAATGCTGAAGGCAAAATTATACAGCCAACTGCAAAGCCGGGCGATATCCGTTTCAGGGATAATAACGGAGATGGACAAATCACTAACCTGGACAAAGTAGTGGTGGGAAGCCCGTGGCCAAAACTTGAATTAGGTTTTAATACAGGAGCCACTTATAAAAACTTTGAGTTTACGATGGACTGGTTCGGCTCTTTTGGCGCTAAGGTGTTTAATGGTCCCCGGAGCGTTATGGACCGGTTTGATGATAATTCCAACTATCGTGCAGGCATCCGGCCCTGGACACCTGAAAATCCGAATACTGATGTTCCCAGGGCTTATTATGGATCTACGCTTAATTCCCGCGGCGACACTGAAAGGTGGCTGGAGAATGGCAGCTTTTTCCGCCTGAAGTTTTTAAGCATTGCTTACAATATACCTGACAGGGTGTTGAAAAATATAGGTTTTTCCAATGCCCAGGTTTCTTTAACCGGTCAGAATATGCTCACCTTTACCAAATACACAGGTCTTGATCCTGAGTTCAGTAACGGAAGCATATTTGAAAAGGGATATGATTTTGGAGCTTATCCAAATTTAAAAATATACTCTATCGGCCTTCAGCTTGGTTTCTAATTTGAAAAACAAAAAAAGTACACAGATGAAAAAATTTATTATAACGATACTTGTTCTGGCCGCTTTTATCACATCCTGCAATAAAAGCCTGCTGGATCAAACCAATCCCAACACCCTCACTGTTGATGAATTCTGGAAAAATGAAACAGACGCGCAGAAAGGTGTGAACGCTATTTATAACATCTTTTACCAGGATGGTACCTGGTCAAGATGGATACACTTCAGGCTTGATCTTACTTCTGATGAAGGGATGAGCAAAAGTCCCTGGGTAGAGCTGGCAGACTGGACACGGTTCCAGTATGTGAATTACAATTTCTGGGAAGGTAATTCATGGACCTGGCGGGATACTTATAAAGCTATTTTCAGGTGTAACCAGGTATTGAAATATGTGCCTGATATTCCTTTTACCGATGCTGTAAAAAAAGATCGTATACTGGCTCAGGCAAGATTTTTAAGGGCCTTTTATTATTACTATGCAGCTTTACTATGGGAGAAAATACCCATTGTTCTGGAACCTCCCGTTGATCCGGGCGAGCAGGCCAAGGAAAATACCCTGGCAGAAGTTTGGGCCCAGGTAGAAAAAGATCTGAACGATGCTTTGCCTAATTTACCCGAACAATGGGATGCACCCAATGTGGGCAGGCCTACCAAAGGCGCAGTGTATGGTATGCTGGCCAGAACTTATATGCAGCAGCACAAATGGTCAGCGGCCAAAACCGCGCTGGATTACTTTATAACCGGCGCCGGTAAAGACCTGTATGACCTGGTAGATTTTAAAGAGAACTTCAGGGCAACACAGGAAAATAATAAAGAATCAGTATTTGAGATCCAGTACTCAAAAGAAAATACCGGCGGCGATTGTGACTGTGTGGATAATAACATGGGTAATAACAGGGCACAGTTCTTTGCCCCCCGCGGAATTGGCTGGAGCGATGGACAGGCAAGGTATTGGTTGGTGAATGAGTTTAAAAAAGAAAAAACTACTGATGGCCAGATTGACCCACGACTGAGATATTCCCTGTTCTACCCGGCGCTTGAGGCTGATTTCGGGGATAAGGTATATGGACGTTCCTGGGAATGGGGTGCGGATGAAGCATGGTTTAAAAAATATTCCAGGGATTATTACAGGAATAACGAAGATTATTTCAGTGAGGTTAATATTCGTATCATCAGGTTTGCAGATATTTTATTGATGTACGCAGAAGTTTTAAATGAACTGGACCAGACGGGCAATGCTTATCAATATGTTAACCGCGTACGTCAGCGCTCAAAAATGGCGCCGCTTGCCGCTGCATATCCTTCAATCGGGAATAATAAAGAACAGTTCAGAAACAGGCTGAAAATGGAAAGAGCTTTAGAGCTTTGTGGTGAAAGTGTGCGCTGGGCAGATCTCAAACGCTGGGGCGATCTGGAATCACAGGACAAAGTAAATGCTGTTGCTGAGCGGGATCCTGATTTTAAGAATTTTGAAGTAGGAAAACATATCCGCCTGCCTATTCCTCAAAGCGAAGTATTAAACAATCCTAACCTGAATCAGAATCCGAAGTATTGATTATTACGGAAAGAAAAAACGTTTTTTAATGCCCGTGCTTCTAATGTATAAAGAGATGTTGATAAAGATTATAACAGGCCTTGTTTTTTTACATTGTTGTACCAGCGCTATTAGTTGCTCAAAAAATACAGGTTCAAAAAAAGATACTGATAGTACGCCTGTGGTTAAGGCTAAAACAATAGAATGGGATAAAACCAGTTTGGTTAAGGTAGCTGCACCACCCGCCGGAAAGCCTTATGCAGGCTATGCAAGATTGATTGAGCTTGGAGATGCAAGATTGTTATGCGTATATGAAGCTGATGGAAGCATCTGGCAGGTTATAAGCAATGATCATGGAAAGAGCTGGCATGGCGCAAGGATTATTGCAGAAAAAGAAGAGGGTATGAATATGGCTGTACCAGATATATTACTCTTGCGCAATGGACATTTGCTGCTGATGTATAATCCCCGCCCGTATAATATTGATCCCTCCAGGCGTTTTGCCATTCGTATTAAAACAAGTTTGGATAATGGTACTACATGGGGCGATGCGAAAGAAATTTATAAAGCGGGATACCAGTTTGAGAATGGTTGCTGGGAGCCGGCTGCTATCCAATTGCCCGATGGATCGGTACAGTTATATTTTGCCAATGAAGGAATATATACAACTTCCGATGAACAGAATATTTCCATGCTTAGTTCAACAGATAACGGGCAAACCTGGAGCAAGGAGCCTAAGATCATCAGTTTCCGGGCAGGTAAAAGGGACGGGATGCCGGTGCCCCTGCTGTTAAAGGGAGGCCAACGGATAGCTGTTGCTATTGAGGATAATGGTTTTGTGAATTTTAAGCCTTATATTGTTACCAATACACTCCAGGAGAACTGGAAAACAACAGTGCTTGCAGAAAGTCCTAACAGGATCTATGCTATGGCACATGCTGTAAACAATGAAGTGTATGCCGGAGCGCCGTATTTAAGACAGCTGTCAACAGGCGAAACGATCTTGTCCTACCAGGGAACAGAAAACAGAACCAGCAATTTGCTTGAAAATGCTGTTATGAAAGTGATGGTAGGAAATAACCTGGCAGAAAGTTTTGACGGACGCACAGAACCGTTTGCCATTCCCCAGGGGAGAAGTGGTTTATGGAATAGCATTTCGGTTCTTAAGGATGATACCATAGTGGCGCTTACCAGTACCAACGGACTTAGTAACGGCCCGGTAGAAGTATGGATGATC
Source organism: Niabella sp. (assembly GCA_027493055.1). GTDB lineage: Bacteria > Bacteroidota > Bacteroidia > Chitinophagales > Chitinophagaceae > Niabella. The sequence continues at coordinate 21,148 of JAPUDO010000037.1, forward strand.
AAAGGAAAATTGGTAAATTAAATAACAACCTGATGAAGCGGATCATATTGTTTTTGTTGATAGCCGGATATGGTATCCCGGATGTTTTTTCGCAGGAAGTGAACATTATTCCTAAACCTGTTTACACAGATGTTAAACAGGGTAGTTTTGAAATAAGTGCCAAAACAAAAATATATTATAATACTGCTGCGGCAGAGCGGTCGGCAAGATTTCTGCAATCGTTCATTGTGGAGCATTATGGTTTTACACCTGCTATTCAACAGGGAGCTAAGCCGGCAAGCGGTATCTTATTTATTCTGGATCATGCGGCCGGGAAAGAATCTTATGAGCTGACGGTTGGTAAAAATAC
>JAPUDO010000037.1:21506-21749 GCA_027493055.1 Niabella sp.
GCGATGCTGGCGGGTTGTTCTATGGTTTGCAATCGTTGCTGCAAATAATGCCATTAGACAATAATGCTTCAGTAGCACTGCCGCTGGTAACAGTAAAAGATAAGCCCCGGTTCGGCTATCGTGGTGCTATGCTTGATTGTGGCCGTTACTTCTTTACACCTGGTGATGTAAAACGCTTTATTGATTTAATGGCGTATTACAAGCTTAATACTTTTCACTGGCATTTGACCGAAGATGCCGGAT
>JAPUDO010000038.1 GCA_027493055.1 Niabella sp.
ACTGCCACAAATGCTATAAAATAAGGAACGGCTTTTTTCATTTTTGATCTTAACGAAAAGGAAATAAAATGTCCTGTCAGCATCAGCAAAAGCATCAGGGGAAGTGTTCCCAGGCCAAACGCAGCCATGAAAAGTCCTGACTCTACCGGCCCTCCAATAATTAAGGCAGAAGCAATAGCCATATAAACAAGGCCGCAGGGAAGCAGTCCGTTCAAAATACCAAAAATGTAAAGGCTGAAAGCCGTATTGTCTCTTTTTAAAAAACCGGCAAGATATTTTTTGAATTTTATTTGGAACAATGTAAACACAGGCAATGACGGAAGATACCGTCCTGCAATAAGTAACAATAAAACAATAATTCCTGCAGTGATTGAGAATGCCTGCTGGTATCCCATCAATACCAGCCTTGATCCTGTCCAGCCAAGTAATGCCCCCATTGTGAAGTAGGTGGTAGTGCGACCTGTATTATAAGCTAAGGCAGAGAAAAAGCGGTTCCACCTGCCTGTGCTGCTCAAAGGCAGTGAAAGCGCCAATGGTCCGCACATGCCCACGCAATGCAGGCTGCCGGCCAGCCCCATTAATAATCCCATAAAAAGGGTCTGCATCATTTAATCAATATTGTATTGCTGCTCATGGTAATAGCTGGTCCCGTCATTGCTCCAGTCTATCCTTACTTTATACGATCCTTTCGGGAATGAAGCAACAGGTATTTTGTACAGGCTGCCGCTTTCTTCCTTCATCTGGATATATTTGTCGTTCTTACTGTCTGAAAGCCGCATGAACTGGATATTTCCTGAATCCAGGCGGGTTATTGCTGCTTCGGGGAAATGTATTTGTACATAGCCTTCTGCTATCTGGATAGCAACTGTATCTTCAAGCGCATGCAGGTTCTTTTTAGCATCTATCACGCTTTGGTATTTCATTTCCTGCTCGTAATAATTAGCGTCTATCACCTCGTTGGTCTGGCGCATGGAAACGTAAACCATAGAGACTATGCCTGCAACGAAAACAGCAAGAATAATGATTACTCTGTAACCCCAGCTCATTTTTTTATTTTAATTGTTACATAAACGGTCCCAAAAAGGTAGAAGTAACGGTTTGTGTTTTTGTACCATTAGCATACACACCAATATCAATTTTTGAAGACCTCTTTTTGATCCCGCTTACGGGCACCACTATGAAAAATGTAGCATTGTTCAGGCTCTCTGCTTTAAGTGTATGATGGTGCAGATCTATCATTTTTACTGTTCCGGGAATAGCACCCTCCACTTTCAGCTCATATTGTACGTCGTCGTGCGTTTTATTAATAATTTTAGCCTGGAACAAATTAGACAAAGAATCTTTCCCCACTTCCTGGTATAATTGTCCTTTCACCCTCGATATGGAGACATCAATGCTTTTCCGGGATATTATCAGGAACGCCATTACGCCTGTCAAAATTACTAAAAGCGCCGAGTAAAATTTCATTTTCCCGTTAAAGCGGAATGGCAGCTTTTTGGAGATCTGGTTTTCGGATGCCATACGGATCAGTCCCAAAGGCCGGCTCAGCTTTTCCATCACACCATTGCAGGCATCTATACAGGCGGTACATCCCACGCATTCCATCTGTACCCCGTTGCGTATATCAATGCCGGTAGGACAAACATTTACGCAAAGTTTGCAGTCAACGCAATCTCCCAGTACAGGCTGGCTCACATTCTTTTTCAGCTTTCCCCTGGGCTCGCCGCGGTTATAATCATAAGAAACCTGCATGGTATCTTTATCAAACAACACACCCTGCAGGCGGCCATAAGGGCAAACAGTGGTGCAAACAATATCTCTTACAAATGCAAAAACGAAATAGAACAGCCCTGTAAAAAACAGGAGGCCTACAAACAATCCTGCATTTTCCGATATGGGGGATTGGATAAGGTGCCGCACTTCTTTTACGCCGAGGATATAAGAAAGAAAGGTATGAGCTATGAGCAGTGAAATGAAAAGGAAAACAAAGTGCTTTAATCCTTTTTTTATGATCTTATCTGTGTTCCACTGGCTTTCATTGAGTTTCTTTTGCTGAGCCGGCGTGCCTTCTATCCACCATTCTATCTTTCTGAAAACAAACTCCATAAAAACGGTTTGGGGGCACACCCAGCCGCAAAATACACGCCCGTATATGATGGTGAATAATGCAATAAAAACAATGAGTGCGATCATTGCAATAGCAAAGATGAAAAAATCATCAGGCCAGAAGATCTTACCAAAGAGTATAAACTTGGCTTCGGTAAAGTTCAGCTGTATCGCCGGCATCCCGCCTATTTTAATAAACGGAAGTGCAAAAAATAAACCCAGGTACACAAAAGACAGGTAGTTGCGGTAGCGATAAAGTTTTCCTTTGGGTTTCAGGGCATATACCCAATTACGCTTACCTTTCTCGTTCACATTGCTGTGCCTGTCGCGAAAACTATTGCCCGCCTTCTGTGGTCCTATATGATCGATACTCGTATCCATATTTTAAGTAACCTATAATTTTGCCGTGCTGCTGCTGTCAGCCGGGGCCGCCTGAGGCGCACTTTCCTTATACAGCTCTCCCTGAGGCTCTTTTGCACCGGCAGGTTTGGTGCCGTGCATGGTTTTTATATAGCTGGCGATCTGTGCTATCTGGTCGGCAGAGAACACATCTTTCCAGCTCATCATGCCTTTTTCCACAACGCCCAGTTTTATCACTTTAAAAACATCGCCTATGCTGCCGCCATGCAGCCAGTAATCATCTGTTAAGTTAGGCCCTACACCGCCCTGCCCATCGTTACCATGACAGGCCACACAGTTATTGGTGTATAACTTTTTCCCTTCTGCTATTCCTGCTGCGTCTACCATGGCTACTGTATTTTCGTTTACATCATCTCCTTTCAGCTTCATATAAGCTTCTTTTTCAAGATTGGCTTTGGTGACAGAGATCTCGTATTCCTGGTACTGATTGGGAGCCGCATTTGCCACGTGATAGCGCCATAGATATCCTAAGCCAAACACAATGGTAGCTATAAATGCGATGGTAAACCATGGCGGGGTGGCGTTGTCCAGCTCCCTGATGCCATCATAGCTGTGTCCTACATCCAACGAAGCCTCTTCTTCCATTGGTTTAAGCTTATTGGCCTTAGCCCACCACGAAGGTATTCCTTTAAATTTCTTCTTGCTTTCCAAAGCTTTTTCTCTTTGCAGATCTTCTATGCCTGTGAAAAAGCGTATCCAGTAAACAAGCACAAAAATGGTGATCAGCTCAAGCGCTATGATCCCAAACAGCAAATAGCGGAGTATTTTGGCATCGGAGAAGGCACCGGTTGCCGGCGCTGCTGTAGCAGCGGCATCCTGTCCAAAAGCCTGCAGGGCGCCTAATGACAGGAAAACCAGTAATATTGATTTTATTACCTGCTCTCCACTGCTTTTAGCGGCCTTTCTTTTTTTATGCAGATCAAGGGAGGCTTTTACAGTATATCCTAAAACGGCTATAACTGCAGCCAGCATCGCCACCGCAAATACCAGCACCGAATTGGCGTCCAATACAAAGGAGGAGGCCGCTGCCGGGGCTGAAGCCTGCTCCTGTGCAAGGAGGGGGGCTATACCTGGCAGGGTAAAGAATAATAGTAGCAGGATGGGTTTATATATAGATTGTAATCTTTTCATTGCAGCTATTTTAATTATCATCAAGAGGTAGATTTTCCATTTCTGAAATAGATTCACGGCTTGTTTTCATTGCATATATGATAACCAGCAGAAATACTGCAGTGAACAATACCAGCGAAATAATGGGGAAGATGCTTACTCCGCTTATTTTTTCGAGATAGTTAATGAATTTCATCCTTTGACTGTTATTTATTTGCTTGTTTTTTCAGCTTTAATGTCTGTACCCAGGCGTTGCAGATAGGCAATAAGTGCTACAATCTCTTTATCGCTGGGGATCTTGATTTTCTCTTTCTCCAGGCTGGCTGTAATTTTCCCAGCCTGTTTTTTAAGATCATTTACCGCTTCGGCTTCATATCCTTTTTCGTAAGGCACTCCTAATTTTCTCATTGCGTGAATTTTTGAATTGGTAGCGCCTATATTAATGGTTTTTTCAAACAGCCAGGGATAAGGAGGCATTACAGAGCCGGGTGCCATGGAGGCGGGTTCCAGCATGTGGTTAAAATGCCAGCTGTCAGGGTATTTACCTCCAATACGGGCAAGATCCGGTCCGGTACGTTTGCTGCCCCACAAATGCGGGTGGTCATATACTGATTCGCCTGCTTTGGAATACTCACCGTAACGTGCCACTTCATACCTGAAAGGCCTGATCATTTGCGTGTGGCAGTTGTTGCAGCCTTCTCTGATATAAATATCGCGTCCGTGCAGTTCAAGCGGCGTATAAGGTTTTACGCTGGCAATGGTAGGCACGTTTTCTTTTACAAGGAAGGTTGGCACCATTTCTACAAACCCGCCAATACCCACAACAATAAAACTTAATACTAAAAGCATCACCGGTTTACGCTCGATCTTTTCATGCCAGTGGGCTTTTGCCGGTGCTTTATAACCCCTGGTTAAAGGTGCAGCACTTGCTTCCTCGCTTTCTACAAATTTTCCCTGCCTGGCTGTTTTAACAAGGTTATATACCATTAGGATCACACCTGCCAGGTAAATGGTGCCGCCTATAGCCCGGAGTGCATAGAACGGAACCATGGACTGTACCACATCTATAAACTGGTATTGTAACTGTCCTTCGGGAGTAAAAGCAGTCATCATAAAGTAGGTCCTGAACGCAGCCCAATACATAGGCACGGCATATAAAACAATACCTAAAGTGCCTATTAAGAAATGGGTGCTGGCCAGCTTCCTGGAATACAGGTTGGTATTGAACATCTTAGGTATCAGCCAGTACAGCATACCAAAGGTTAAAAAGCCGTTCCAGCCCAGGGCCCCAATATGCACGTGCGCTACAGTCCAGTCACTATAGTGGGAAATAGCATTTACATTTTTCAAAGAGAGCATGGGCCCTTCAAAAGTGGCCATACCATAGCAGATAACCGCTACTACAATAAATTTCAGCACCGGGTCTTCGCGTACTTTATCCCAGGCTCCTCTTAAAGTGAAAAGGCCGTTCAGCATACCGCCCCAGCTGGGCAATAAAAGCATAATGGAAAGGGTAGTGCCTAAGGACTGTGCCCACTCCGGCAAAGCGGTATATAAAAGGTGGTGCGGACCTGCCCATATATAAATAAAGATGAGGCTCCAGAAGTGCACAATACTTAAACGGTAAGAGTAGATAGGGCGGTTGGCGGCCTTGGGCAGAAAATAATACATCATTCCCAGGAATGGTGTGGTAAGGAAAAAAGCCACTGCGTTATGCCCATACCACCATTGCACCAGCGCGTCCTGGACACCGGCATACCAGGAATAACTTTTCAGGGCCGAAAGCGGCAGCTCAAAAGAATTGACAATGTGCAACAAAGCAACAGTAACCCATGATGCCAGGTAAAACCAGATAGCCACATACAGGTGACGCTCCCTCCGGGTAAGAATAGTGCCCATCATATTAACGCCAAATACCACCCAAACCAGGGTAATGGCTATATCAATCGGCCATTCCAGCTCGGCATATTCTTTTGAGGTAGTATAACCGCTCAGCAGTGTTACAGCCGCCGCCACAATGATCAGCTGCCAGCCCCAGAAGTGGATCTTGCTAAGCGCATTGCTCCACATAGACGTTTTTAAAAGTCTTGGCATTGAGTAATAAACAGCAGTAAAAATGGCATTACCTACAAAAGCAAAAATAACTGCATTGGTATGCAGCGGGCGAACACGTCCGAATGTGGTAAACTCCAGTCCAAAATTTAAAACAGGAAAAGCCAGCTGAAAAGCTGCCAGCACCCCTACAAGCATTCCTACAACACCCCAGGTGACTGTAGCAATGGCAAACATTTTTGGAATCTTGTTGTCATAACTGAATTTTTCTAATTCCATACGCTTTGGTTATTTGTTGTTTGTTGTTTTGTGGTCATCAAATAATATTCTGTTAGGCGGGGCAAAATCGTCATCGTACTGGCCGTCCCTTATGCTCCATATAAGGGCAGCCAGAAAAACTCCGGCAATAAGTAAACTGACGATTGCTGTAATAATAATAATACTCATACTAAATTGTCATGCAAAGGTCATGGAATCAGTAATCTCGAAACTTGATCTTAAACATCCGAAAATATGATATACGTCATCTTTTTAACCGCTTTAACCTCCGCCCATACCACTCGGACATTAAAAAAGTGATTAAAATGATACTAATAGTGCTCGCTGGCATCAAAATAGCTGCTATTACAGGAGCTAACAGGCCCTGCAGCGCAAAATAAAGCCCAATGATATTATACAGGATAGATACTATAAAGCTGATAGTGATCACCCTTGCTGCGTTTTTTGAGAAAACCAGCATTTCATCCAGGCTGGTAAATGCAGCAGCGCTGACAATACCATCAGATGCCGGAGTAAACGAATTATTTTCCTCCATCACAGCAATCCCCACATCGCTTTTACGCAGGGCGCCGGCATCATTCAGTCCGTCTCCGGCCATCAGCACTTTAGCACCGGATACCTGCAGCCGGGTCACGTAATTGTATTTATCTTCTGGTGACTGGTTAAAAAAGATATCGGTACCGGTACCCGTCATTTTAGCCAGCCGGTCATATTCAGCATCATTGTCGCCGCTGAGAACAGATAGCCTGAATTTTTTGCGGATGTTTTGCAGCATTGCGTGCAGTCCCGGACGATACACGTTTTCCAGCTCAAATACTCCCGGTACAACGCCATCTATCCACACAAATACCCTGCTGGTATTAGAGGGGTCTTCGCCGGCAGAAGCAGGCTGAACAAAATCCCTGCTGCCTATTTTAATATACTTATCATCTATCCATCCCGCAATCCCTTTCCCCGGATGATTGGTGAAACTGTCAACAGTAAGAAGCTGTTTCATTTTCAGATGCCCGTAAATGGCCTTGCTTAGGGGATGGGTAGAATGCCTCGAAAGCGATGCGATCAGCTTTTTTTCATCATCAGTAAGCGCTTTCCCTTTATAATTTACATTGAAATTCTTATTAAGCGTAATGGTGCCGGTTTTGTCCAGCACAATATGCTTTACCCCTGCCATACTGGTAATAACGTCAGCATTTTTCAGGTATAGTCCCGAACGGCTGAGTATGCGCATTACATTTCCGTTGGTAAAGGTTGCTGCAAGCAGCAACGCACAGGGGCAGGCCACAATTAAAGTAGTGGTAAGCGCATTCCACATGGTGTTATATTCTCCTTTTGCCAGCCAGAAAATGGCGCTGGCAAATGTTAGTGCAAAAACAACAAGAGTGAAATAATTGCTGATACGGTGCAGCAGCTTGCCGGCGTGAAGATTGCTTTTTGCTTCTTTGTTCCACAGGTTGGTAAGGTAGCCCTGGTCCGATTTCTTTAATACCATTAGCTCAATGCGCTCTCCTAACTGCTTGCCTCCGGCATAGATCAGCGATCCGGGCTCTATTTGCCTGGGCATACTTTCGCCGGTTACAAAGCTATAATCTATCAGCGCTTTGCCTTTTGCCAGTACCGCGTCAGCAGGGATGATCTCCTGGTCGTACACCTCAATAATATCCTTTTCTTTGAGATCGCCTATCAGCACGGGGTCCACGCTATCGTTCCGTTTTACATTTACGGCAATGGGAAAGAAGGATTTGTAATCCCTGTCAAAAACCAGTGACTGTTGCGTACGGTCCTGTGCCCATCTGCCTACCAGCATAAAGAACACAATACCGCTCATACTGTCAAAATAGGTATTGCCATCCAGCACAAAAAGGTTGTACAGGCTTCTTCCGAATGTAAGTAAAATAGCCAGCGCTATGGAAGTATCTATATTCAGGTATTTGGTCTTTATAGAGCTGTAGGCATTTGCGAAAAACTCGCGCGAGCAATAAAAGAAAACCGGCAGGGCCAGTACCAGCCCGATATAGCGGAAAGCGGTCCCCGTTTTTTCCTGCAGGTAGTTGCTTACAGAAAAGTACTCAGGCAGGCTGAGCATCATAATATTGGCAAAGCAGAACCCTGCAATGCTGATCTGGGTAAGACGTGAATAATTTTTGGTTTTCCTGCGCTTGCCTGCATTCAGGCTCAGGTAAGGCTCGTAGCCTATGGCGTTCATGGTTTCCACCACCTCACGCAGGGTAGTTTGGGCTTTATTGTAAACTACAAAAACTTCTTTTTGTACAAAATTAACCCTGGCATTCAATATGCCTTTTTGCAGGCTGCCCAGATGCTCCAGCAACCAAAGACAGCTGCTGCAGTGCATTTGGGGAACAGAAAAAGTTATATGCACCTGCTGATCATCTGCAAAAGTTATCAGCTGGCTTACTACCTCTTCTTTATCTAGGTAAGCAAATTTATTTTTCCGCTTTTGCTGCAGCTGCTGGCTGCCTGGATGCCTGTTAAGCTCATAATAAGTACAAAGGTCGTTTTCATTTAAGATTTCGTACACCAGCTTGCAACCGGAGCAGCAAAAGATTTTGTCGCCGATATGTAAATGTGTGTCTGTGCACAGATCACCACAATGATAGCAGGCAGTAGTTGTATCTGTAACCTTAGTATTCAAGAGTAATTTTTTGAGTTAACTGCAAAAAAATCATTTCCCTGCAGCGAAATCGCTGATAGTTATCACGCTAAACCATGATTGTGATCAAATGCGAAAATAAGAGTAAAATGTCTTTTAATGTTTTATTGCATGATATTTTTATGACAATTTAATTTTCCCCTATTAAACGCTATTAACTTTTCTTATGGCTGCTTATCAAATGATACTATGGTAGCCACTCCCTGGCTGGCATTGGCGTTTACTTTAAAACTGATTCTGCCGTCTGGTGTAGCGGTTTGGGAAGAAGCAAGGGTCATGGAGCGAATGGCATCATTTACTTTTGCGCCATAAGTGCTTTGCGGGCTGTTATTTATCGCCTCGTTAAAAAGCGTATAGTTCAGTTCTTTTTTGCTGGTAACAATGGCTATATAATCTTTGCTGCCTAGATTATCAGCTTCAAGAGATTGGGATTTGGGAAACAGCCTGTAACCGGTTATGCCGCAATACGGAGCGTGTTTGGAAACGGTTTCACCTGTTTTCAGGTAAGGAAAAAGAACAAAGCTTTTACCGTCCGTTTCCTGTCCGAAAATGTAGATGTAGCACTCTGTGGAGTTATTTACCTCCATTTTAAACCGGGTACCTACTTTGATAGGGCTTACGGTTTGAAAGGCATTGTTCCCGGTTGATTTTAGTTTGATATATTGTTTGGTAGCATTATCAACCAGCCCGATGGTACATTCCAAAGGCAGGGAGGCTAAAGCTGCTGATTTAGGTAAAGGGTCTATTCCATAAGCTTCACGCACATATTCTTTAAAATCTCCGTACCTGACCCAGGCAACGCCATTAGTGCCCCATTGTGGCGTCCAGCTGTTCATGATCTGGAAAGCGCCTCCATATTTCCTGTCATCATAACCAATAACGCACATGGCATGGCCGCCTAAACCTACCTGAGAGCGATCAAGCCCCTGGGGTTGCCACAGGTCTTTGCCCATCATATCCTGCATAAAGCTTTGGCCTACCATCATGCCAATTACTACCGGGGCATCTTTAGATAAATGTTCTTTTACGGCACGTACACTGATCTGGTTCAGGTTATCTCCCTCGGTCAGCCTTGTAAAGCCATGAATAGTATTTTGACGGCCGGCCTGTATGGCAGAGCCATCGGGGGTTCTGCTGCAATCCTGGTCGCTGTAGGGATATTGTGCCAGCGGCACTCCGCCATTTATTTTCATGGCCTGCATAGCCCGTTGTATGTAAGAGCCCTGGCAGTCATCTCCAAGCCTGATCTGGTTGTATAAATAAGAAGGGCTGAAGGCTATGCTGTTGGGATCTTTTCCGGTAGCTGCGGCAGTTAATATAGTTTGTGCTGCATAAGCGCTGCTCCAGGCTACGCAGCTTCCCTGCGCGCCCTGGTCGCCACGTCGGGGTGCAAAACGCAGCAATGATACCGCTTCGGGAAGCGGATTTTTAGCATTGTCATCAGCCAGTCCCTCATAAATAGAAGCTTTATTAAATTCATTAGGATTATAGCTGTACCCGCTCTGGGAAAATAACTGCTGTGCCACATCACCCATATTCAGGCCGCCGCACCCGCCGCCGCGGCCTCCAAAAAACCACAAAGCGGCTGCAATAACAATTAAAAGAAATATTCTTTTACCCCTGAAAAGGCTGAATAATAAAGGTAATAAGGCAAACAGGCCGCCACCGCCACCTCCCTGGTTGGAGCCGCCACCACCGCTGCCACGGTCATTGTTATAATCGTTGTCCTGTCCCTGGGGATCATCAGTCATTCTTATGGGCATACAGTAAAATTTTGATCAAAGACGGTTATGTTGTTGATTTATGGTGTGAATATACGCATTTGCTTATATTTGCGCCTTCCCGGAGGGGTTCTCCGGACAAAAAAATTATAGCTCAGAATGAAGTTTGATCGTAATACCGTTGTTGGTTTTTCTCTTTTAGCAATACTATTTATCTTTTATTTTACCTATAACACAAAACAGCAAAAAGCTGCCATGGCTGAGCAGGCCCGCCAGGACTCTATAGCCAGGGCCATGCAGCCCAAAGTGGACAGCGCCGCTATTCATCTGGATGCTGTAAGAGCGGACTCCCAGCTACATGTAGCCAGGGCCGGTATGTTTCAGCAGGCCGCCCAGGGAAGTGAGCAACTGGTATTTGCTGAAAACAGTGTTTTTAAAATTGCCTTCACTAATAAAGGAGGACAGCCTCAATATGTGGAGCTGAAGCAATTTAAGAATGCAGAAACGGGGCAGCCTGTTAAGCTGGCTGCAGCTGATTTTAATAAGATCAGTTACGCTATCAACACTTCAGCCAATCAAAGCTCGCAAACTGCCGATTTATTTTTTAGCAATGGTAAAGTAGAGCAGGGCCCATCGGGTTCGCAGGTGGTAACCTTTGAATTAAAAGGAGGAGACAGTGCACAAAGCAGTACGTTTATAACGCATCAGTATATTATTTACCCTGATGCCTATAAAATTGATTTTAATATTCAGCTGGTGCAACCCGGGCAGCTGCTTACGCAGGGTAACCTGAACCTGTTATGGCAATATGAGGCCCATCAGCAGGAGTCTGACCTGGATTTTGAAAGGCAGAATACCCAGGTGGGTTATATGGAAAACGGCAGCTTTGATTATCATACCATAGGAAAAACCGATATCGTGGAATTTAATAAATCGGTAGAATGGATAGGGGTACGGCAGCGTTTTTTCAATACTTTCCTGGTGGCTAAAAATAAGTTTTCTGGTGGAAGAATGGAGTGGAAAATGCCTGCTGAAGGCGATAGCCATGTCGTCTCCCAGTCTACTGCCAATATGCGAATTCCTGTTAACCCCGGAGCTACCGCTTCTGTTCCGTTAAGTATATTTTATGGCCCTTCTGATTATAATATACTGAAAAGAGAAGGTATGGGGTTAAGCAAGCTGGTAAACCTGGGCCAGGGCATATATGCTTTTGTGAGGCCCTTGAACCAGTATATTATTATTCCTATCTTCAACTTCTTTAAAGGATTTGTAAGCAGCTACGGTATTATCATTGCCTTGCTTACACTTATTATCAGGCTGCTTATTTCTCCGTTAACCTACAGCAGCTACCTGAGCGGCGCTAAAATGAAGGCTTTACGGCCTGAAATAGCGAAGTTGAAAGAGAAGCACGGAGACGATCAGCAGGCTATGAGTATGGACCAGATGAAATTATTCAGGGAAGCTGGCGTAAATCCGCTGGGGGGGTGTATTCCTGCATTATTTCAGATTCCCATATTTTTTGCGCTTTACAGCTTTTTTAACTCAAACGTGGATTTAAGGGCCGTTGATTTTTTATGGGCAACGGATCTTTCGGCTTACGATGCGCCCATAAAGTTTGGCTTCAATATACCGCTGCTGGGTAACCACCTTAGCTTATTTACAATTACTGCTGTTATAACCAGCTTGTTGATATCGGTTTACAGTATGAGCATGACGCCAGATCAAAGTAATCCCATGATGAAGTATATGCCATACATTATGCCTGTGTTCCTTTTGTTTATCTTTAACAGGCTTCCATCGGCGCTTACCTGGTATTATACGGTATCAAACATTATTACATTAATTTTACAGTTTATTATCCAGAATTATATCATTGATCACGATAAGATCCTGGCTAAAATTGACGCCAACCGTAAAAAGCCTAAAACGAAATCCAAATGGCAGGAACGGCTGGAACAAATGCAGCAGCAACAAAAGCAAATGCAGGAAAGAAACAAGAAAAAATAATAATAGAAGTCCGGGTTATTTACAGCCCGGATTTTTTTTACGCAACTTATTGTTTATCTTGTAGCGTCTTAGTTAGTGTTGAATTAAAATAATAATGAAAAGCAGGTTACTTATCCTATTGTTTTTAGTACTGGCATCTATGTTTTCGTTCGCTCAGAAAAAGCTTACGGAAGCCACTATTTATTATGATATAGTAGTTAATACAGATAATGCCACACCAAAAGTTGGCGATATGCTGGATGGATCAACCAATATCATATATGTAAAAGGGAATTTAAGTAAATCTGAGTTTATTAGCTCTATAGGCTCGCAATCAACTATTTATGATGCAAAAGAAGGCACTGCGGTTAATATAAAAGACTATGGTAATAAGAAATACCTGATCACCTACTCCGCTGCTGAATGGAAGGCGTCCAATAAAAGATATGAAGGAGTGTCTTATAAAATAGAGAATGAGTTTAAAAAAATAGCGGGATACAATTGCCAGAAGGCAGTAGGTAAGCTTTCTGACGGAACTACATTCACTGTATTTTTTACCAAAGAGCTTATTCCTGTAAATACCGGCTTTCAAAGTATCAATAAAGGGTTGCCGGGCTTTGCAATGCAGTACGATGCGTCCAGGGGAAACGATAAAGTAACTTATACGGTATCTAACATTGAGTTTTCGGTAGTGCCCCTGGCAAAATTTGATATACCCAAAACAGGATACCGGGTAATGACCTACACAGAGTTTAGCAGGCAAAACACCAAATAAAAAATCCCGGCTTTTACCGGGATTGCATTCATTAAATTAGTTGATATCTACTTTCCGGGATAATTCCTCAGCAATTCATTAGGGTTAAAAGTAATTTTATTCAGAATAGCTTTCTTTTTAGAGGGAAGCAAATAGCTGTTTTGACTTTTCTCAAAAGAAAGGTTATTATTAGAATAAGCTTTACTGGCGGCAACCTCAGTATTAATTAAGTTCTCTCCCTTAAAATACATTCCTGACCGGAGTGAAAAAGAATGAAGCTGGGTGCCCGGTTTACTATCCAGAGAAAAGCTCTTAGGCTTTTCTTTACTGAGATTATCAGCAACCACTTCTCCTTCCGCGTGTGTTACAGCAGATAAGGAAAAGATGAACAGTAAGTTAAAAAATACAGCCTTTAGCATAACTGATAAGTTAAATATTATTAAAGACAACACGAAGATACGAAATTTTATGAGAATATATGAGAAATTTTAAAATTTTATTAACAATTGTATAATTGGCTAATAATCAGCTGGTAAAATAGTTTTGCACAGTTGAGGAAAACTTACATGCTTTATTATTGTTGAAGTAGCATAAATTAGTAATTGGTAACGGTTTGGGTGTGGCAATTAAAATAAAAGGAGGTTATTATGAAGGATTTTTCCCAACATGATGAAGAGAAAGACCAGGAACTGGATGAAATGTTGCAACGCTATGAAAATTTAAGAAGGGGGAGGAGTGGTTCTTATCTTGAGGAAGAAGCTTTTGAGAAAATTATTGAATATTTTGAGGCACAGGAGCAATATATAAAAGCCTTCCAGGCTGTTGAAATAGCTATCGGGCAATTTCCTTATTCTGCATCGCTCATCATTAAAAAGGCTGATCTTCTTTTAAGCAAGCACAGATATGAGGAGGCGCTTGATTTGTTGGAGCAGGCGGCTATATTAGATCATAATAATATTGATATATATATATTAAAAACCGAAGCTTTTCTTGCGCTGGACCGGCAGGAAGAGGCGGTATCCCTGTTAAATGAAGCATTGGCCCTGTTTGAGGGAGAAGATAAGATCGACCTGCTTTTTGAGCTGGCCGATGTATATGATGACTATGAAGATTTTGATAAGGTATTTGATTGCCTTAAAGAAATACTGATGCAGGAACCGGAAAATGAAGAAGCCCTGTATAAGATCTGTTTCTGGACGGACTATACAGGTCGCAATGCAGAAAGCATAGAAATTCACAAAGAGATTATTGATGAGCACCCTTACAATGAACTGGCCTGGTTTAACCTGGGCGCGGCTTTCCAGGGAATAAAGCTTTATGAGAAGGCTATTGATGCCTATCAGTATGCCCTGGTGATAGACGAAAAAATGGATTATGCCTATCGCAATATCGGGGACGCTTACATCCGTTTACGTAAGTACAGGGATGCCATAGAAAACCTGGAGAAAGTGCTGGAACTGTCCAAGCCCGAAGATGTTATTTATGAAGCGATAGGGTATTGCTATGAAAAGATGAAAAACTATGCGCAGGCAAGGTTTTATTATCGCAAAGCATCGCATTTAAATCCTGAAGTGAGCTATCTGTCTTACAAAATAGCCTTCACCTATTATAGAGAAGAGAAATACGAGCTTTGTATAAAACAGCTCGATACTGCTTTAAAACTAAAACGTAATAAAGCTGAGTATAATATTTTAATGGGCGATTGTAAAATGAAGCTTGGTTTTGAGAAAGAAGCCATCCAGTATTTTTCTAACGTGGTAAGATTGAAGCCCAGGTCTGCCATTGGCTGGGAAGCGCTTATAAAATGTTTATACGATGCGGAATATTATGATGAAGCGTTGAAGCAGGTGCACAATGCCATACAGATGACCAGGGATAAACCTGTATTCACTTATTACAAAGCGCTTTTGCATTTTGTGCAGGGTAAAAAAAAGGAAGCCTTAATGCACCTGGAAGAAGCGCTGATCCAATCTCCTGCACAGTTAAAAAAGATACTCCAGGTTAACCCGGCGCTGCTTCAGCATCAGCAGGTAGCAGATCTTATCCTGAAATATAAAAAACGCAAAGGAGGAAAATAGCCGGGTGCTATAACCTTATACTGGGGCCGTATAATCTTGATATGCCTCATTATCTTTCCTGTTTTGAACAATATATAATACATTTGCCGCTATACCAATTTGAATTAGGGAATGAAGTTTAATCTGACTCAGTTACCGGAAAGGAAGCAACAGCCCCGCACTTCGGGGCTTACAATGGTAATGGATAAGGGCCTCAGCCTTGAAGAAGCTAAAAATTTTATGGATGTATCGCATCCTCATGTTGATATTGTGAAGCTGGGTTTTGGGACTGCTGTGGTTACCCCGAGACTTGAAGAAAAAATAGCTTTATATAAATCGCATGGTATGGCGGTGTATTTTGGCGGCACACTGTTTGAAGCCTACCTGGTCAGGAACCAGGTACAGGATTATATTGATACCTGCAGGAATTTCGGAGTTGACTATATGGAAGTAAGCGATGGCTCTATTATTGTTCCCCATGCTGAAAAATGTGGTTATATAGAAAAACTAACCCGGTACGGCACAGTGTTAAGCGAGGTGGGAAGTAAGGACGCCACACATATCATACCTCCTTATAAGTGGATAGAACTTATGCAGGCCGAGCTGGAAGCAGGCTCTTCTTATGTAATAGCAGAAGCAAGAGAGGCCGGTAATGTAGGTATTTACAGGGGTACCGGTGAAGTACGTGAAGGCCTGGTGCAGGAAATACTGACCCAGATCCCTTCTGAAAAAATAATCTGGGAAGCGCCTCAAAAGGCACAGCAATTATATTTCCTGGAACTGATAGGATGCAACGTGAACCTGGGCAACATACCCCCTAATGAAGTAATTGCCCTTGAAGCAATGCGCATAGGGCTTCGTGGTGACACTTTTCATTTATACCTCGATAAGAAAACTACTGCCTGATGCATCTGTATGGCCTTATTGGCATGCCTTTGAGCCAGTCTTTTTCAAAAAAGTATTTTACCGAAAAATTTGAAAAAGAAAATATTAAAGATGCAGCCTACGAGCTGTTCCCGCTGGACAATATATCCTTATTAACAGAACTGTTGGCTTCAAATCCTGGTTTAAAAGGACTTAATGTAACCATTCCCTATAAAGAGCAGGTACTGCCTTTTTTACATGCTGTGAGTGATGATGCAAAGGAGATTGCTGCGGTTAACTGTATCAAAATAAACAATAACGGACAGCTTAGAGGATTTAATACCGATGCTCCTGCCTTTAGAAGCTCTTTATTACCCCTGCTTCAATCTCATCATAAAAAAGCATTGGTTTTGGGCACAGGCGGTGCCGCAAAGGCTGTATTGTATGTGTTGAAAAGCCTGGGTATTGAATATGCTTTTGTTTCGCGCAGCAAAGGCGCAGGCTTTACTTATGAAGAGCTGAACAGATCTATTGTTGAAACATATCCGCTGATTATTAATTCAACACCTTTGGGAAGCTTTCCCAAAATTGATACCGCCCCGGCTATTCCGTACGAATACCTGGACAGTAAAAACTATTTATATGACCTGGTATATAATCCTTCCAAAACCCTGTTCCTGCAAAAAGGAGAAGAGCGGGGCGCGTCTATAAAAAACGGTTACGAAATGCTGGTAGGGCAGGCAGAGCTCAGCTGGCAGATATGGAATGATAACACCTTATAAAAGAAAGCGGTGCAGGTATAGCTTTTTTGTAACCTTACAATAAAATACTATCTTTATACGGTACAGCCCCCTGGCCCATTAAACCTTTTACTACCTTTTTACAGGAACCCTTAGTCCGGGAGTATGTCGCTATTTATAAAAGTACGGAAGGCGAAAGTGTGATTATTGGTTAACAAACCGGGAAGACCGGTATAATTGTACCTAATGACCTTAAACGAATTTCTTGTTGCCGGTAACCTGGACCAGCTCAAAGTATTGCAGGGCAGCCAGCTGCTGCAGAGCCGGTCAGATGGTTATTTTAAGTATGATATTTACAGGGTATGCGATTTCTATATATCCGTTAAAACCGGCAGGAAGGAGGGAAATGTAATAAGCATCCGGTATTCAGAAAAAATTGAATCCCCGGAAATACCTGCCTGATCTTTTCAGGCATTTTCTGCAGTTGTTTTGTAAAGCGGGTGTTTTTATGCTTTTAGCTCCTGCATACGCAGAATATATTTACCGATCACATCAAATTCAATATTTACAGTATCGCTCTTACTGATGTGCCGGATATTAGTATGATGGTAAGTATAGGGGATCACCGCTACCTTAAAGCTGTTCCGCGTTACTTCAAAAACAGTAAGGCTGATACCATTAATACAGGCGGAACCTTTCTCTATTACCAGCGGTGCAAATTTTTCATCAAACCTGAACACATATTCCCAGCTGCCGTTTTTCGGACTTACACTGATACATTCAGCCGTTCCGTCTACATGGCCCTGTACAATATGGCCGTCCAGCCTGCCGTTCGTGATCATGCAGCGTTCCAGGTTTAATATATCGTCCTCCTGCAGCGCACCAAGATTGGTCTTTTTAAGCGTTTCTTCAATGGCCGTTACCGCGTGTATATTTTCTGAAACACTTTCAACTGTAAGGCAAACGCCATTATGGCTTACGCTTTGATCTGTTTTAAGCTCATGACTGATACTGCTTTCTACCCAAAAAGTAGTATTACTTCCTGTTGTCGTAATCTTTCTGACCGTTCCTGTAGCTTCAATAATACCTGTAAACATGGCGCTAAGTTCCTGCACAATAACATTCTGTCCAAAATATTTGTTTATAAAAAAGATATCCCTATCTTTGCACCCTCAAAAAATTACCAAAGGAGGTATATAAATTATGTTAATCATTGATTCTAAAGACTGCGAAAACATTGACAAAGCGCTGAAAAAGTACAAAAAGAAATTTGAGAAATCCAAAGTTCTTTTGGAATTGCGTGAACGTCAGAGCTTTACAAAACCATCCGTAAAACGTCGCGGTCAGGTTTTGAAAGCCGTTTACAAGCAGCAAATCGCCAGCGGTAAAATCGAATTATAATTACAACGGATTTTAAATAAATTGCAGTCCTGCACCTGGTGCGGGACTTTTTTTATGCCCGGAACGTTAAAAGAACATATAAGCCCTTTCATCAGTTATTTAAAATTTGAGAAAAGGTTTTCGCAGCATACCATTATTGCCTACGAGGGCGACCTGAATGATTTTTATCTTTTCCTGCTGAAGGAATTTGACGGGGTTCCGTTCACGCACATAGACTATCAGCATGTAAGAAGCTGGCTGGCAGATCTTAAAGGACATGAGCTCACATCCAAAAGCATCAACCGTAAAATTTCCACGCTTAAGTCCTTTTTTAAATTTCATATAAAAACCGGGAACCTGCAGGCTAACCCGATGGCGAAGATCGTTTCACCAAAAACCAGCAGGAGGTTGCCGGTTTTTATTAAAGAAGATGACCTTTCCACGCTCAAAACATCAGTGACCACCGCCACTGAAGACTGGAAATCACTGAACGCCAAAATGCTCATCAGTCTTTTCTATGCCACCGGTATGCGCTTAAGCGAGCTCATCAGGTTAAAAGAAAGGCAGGTAGATTTTAGCCGCCGGCAGGTAAAAGTACTGGGCAAGGGTAATAAAGAGCGGAGCATACCCCTGCACCAGGATGTATTGGCAGCTATACAGGATTATATGGCTTTGAAGAGAAAAGAGTTTGCAGCGCCGGAGGAGGAACTGCTGGTTACTGAAAAAGGAAAAAAAATGTATCCCAAGTATGCGTATTTACTGGTAAAACAGGTGCTTGCCGAAATTCCCACATTAGATAAAAAAAGCCCGCATGTGCTCAGGCATACTTTTGCTACTCACCTTGTAAACCACGGAGCAGAGCTTAATGCGGTAAAAGAGCTGCTGGGCCATGCCAGCCTGGCTGCTACCCAGGTGTACACACATAACACCATTGAAAAGCTAAAAGAAGTGTACAAAAACGCCCATCCCAAAGCCTGATTTAATAGCAAAACTTTAGCAAATATTTTTTTGAGAATGGTTATTCTTTTCAGTAACTTTAGTACGTAGCTGAAACAGTTCTTTGAAAAGAATTTTTTTATTAATTATTCACTCTTAAATATATGAACTATGAATGTAAACATTCAAACGGTTAATTTCGATGCTGATCAAAAACTGATTGATTTTGTCAACCGCAAAATGGAGAAACTGAATACGTTTCATGATCGCATTATTGAGTCGGATGTGTTTCTAAAACTGGACAATGTAGTGCACCAGATCAAGGATAAAATTGTAGAGATCAAGGTGCATGTACCCCGCCACAGCTTCTTTGTAAAATCAACAAGCAAATCTTTTGAAGAGTCTTTTGAGGCTGCTTTTGATTCGCTTGTGAACCAGGTAAAAAGAAGGAAGGAAAAAATGATTGCCTGATTACACTTAAAATACTGTAAGCCCCGCTTTTGCGGGGCTTTTTTGTGGATTGAACCGGGGTGTTGCATCTTATTTGAAACTGTAATTATGAGTACACTTTATTTCCTGGCATTTATGACAATTTTAGCTTGTAATAACAGCATTAATAATAGCTTAAATATTACTTATGATTCTTCTTCAGATACAGGTGCACGCTCAGGGAGCCATGTAGACACTTTTTTTATTGAAAACACAGACAGTTTGCGATCTTTTGCAAAGAAATGGAGTGATAACAGATTTTGGGATGTTTTCCAGATAGATACAAGCTTAAAACATCTTCCGGTATTTAAAAAGCTTGATAGCGTTCCTGAAATTCAACAGATGTTTGAGCAATTAGAGGAAGGGCAAAAACGATCGGTTGCTATGGATCATTATGAAACAGAACTGGGGTATGTTAGTGATGCTGCAAGTGCGTACGTTACAAGAAATTTTTCGGAGGTTTTAGTTTGTCATGCTTATTTAAACAGAGATGAGGATACTTTATGGCTGAACATCGGTTTTGGAACGGGATTCAGCGGGTGGGGAACAACGGTATATATAACTAAAAACGTATTTAAAACAATGCCGTATTATTTTGATGATATTGTTGATATGGATGAAAAAGAGCCCTTGAATTTCCCGTTTTCGCAAAGTTTGATATTGAACAGGCGGCATTATAAAATGGGTGATAGTATATTTGGATATGTTGGGTTTAAATCAATTTACTACAACGAATATGAAATCCCTTCAAAGCATAATGTAAAAGGGTTTTTCAGAACAAAGGTGAATAAGGACTGGCGCCGATAAATTTTTATAAAAAATATTGTTTGGGTATTTTGAGGATTGAAAAAATCCCCCTACTTTTGCCTTCCAAATTTTGAAGAGCTTTTTGGTGTGTTATAAAAAGCAGTTTAAAGGCTCTGAAAATTAAGTTCTTTTAATAAAATAAGCAAGCCGAAATAACTCTCCCGATAGCTATCGGGTTGAAAGAGCATCCTGCCTGTAAGCGGGGAGGTCGCAGGTTCGACCATTGTTCTTTCAATGAAGTTATTACAGGCCAAAAGAAATAAGCCGAAGTAGCTCAGTTGGTAGAGCAGCTGATTTGTAATCAGCAGGTCGGGGGTTCGACTCCCTTCTTCGGCTCTTTTTTTAGCTGATGGTTAGATGTTTATCATTTGAAAAAGGATATCCTTATCAACCTGGAAACATTTTAGCTTATCAACTTAACCGGGTAGGTGGCCGAGTGGTTAAAGGCGACAGACTGTAAATCTGTTCTCTCCGGAGTACGGAGGTTCGAATCCTTCCCTGCCCACTTTTTAAATTAGCTAATGAGCCCATGTGCCAATTAGCCAATGAAAAAAAGTTCTTTGCAAATATTTTGTGTAGTATGCATTAGCTAATTAGCTAATCGGCACATGATCACATTAACCAGCGGGAGTAGCTCATTTGGTAGAGCGGTAGCCTTCCAAGCTTCAGGTGGCCGGTTCGAGC
>JAPUDO010000039.1 GCA_027493055.1 Niabella sp.
ACCGGCCACCCCGACCTTGGCAAGGTCGTGCTCTACCAAATGAGCTACTTCCGCTTAAAAGAACTTTTGTATTGATTACCTTTACTTTATAAAGGGGATGCAAATATAAGAGGCTTTTCGTTTACAGCAAAATAATTTTCCTGAAATTATTTGTATTTGGGAGTATAAAGCGTACTCTCCTGTATATGTACTTTGGGCTTTTCAAACTTTTTAGTGTACAGCTTGTAACAACCACCCCATGTCATTAAAAAGAAGCAGGCAATACTCAAATAGAATATATAGGCAGAAGCCCTTACCCAGCTTTGTCTGAAGTCGTTCTTTTCATAATTCTCAAGACTTTCCTGGTACTCCTGTTCTTTAAGTTTTTCTACATCTAATGGTTCCATGTAATATATTGTTATGGTGCAAAAATAAAGGAAACAGCCTAAAAATAATCAACCCGGTAAGGCATTTTTTACACTCATCCTATTTTTCACAAACCAGCTCAGAGAACTTCTTTTTACCTTGTATAAAATAAGCCCAGGCAATATTTTTCCTGAGGTATCCCTGCAAAGGCGCCTTTTTATTTTTAGGGAAGACGCTCTTCTTCCGATCTGTCCATATCCATTTTATAAAAGACAAATGGGCCCTGAACACTGCTGCAAAAAATCCCCTGTCACCTTTTAACAGGCTTTTAAAAGCAGAAACCGTATCCAGCAAAGCTCTTGCAGTAAGCACATACCACTTCCGCCAGCCATACATGTTTTTATAGATCATAATATTGTTGTTGCGAAAGTTCAAATAGGTTTTTAAAGAATTGCCTTTGGGCAAGGTACCTCCGCCAACATGATACACAACTGAGGAAGGGCAGCTATAAATTTTATAGCCCAGTAGCTGTATGCGCCAGCACAGGTCAATCTCTTCCTGGTGTGCAAAAAAATAATCATCAAATCCGCCTGCCTCATGAAAAACAGACGCACGCACACATAAAGCGGCTCCGGAAGCCCAGAATATAGCCCGCGGCTGGTTGTATTGTCCCGTATCCGCTTCACAAATATCAAATACACGGCCCATTGCAAACGGATAACCATAATGGTCCAGCCAGCCTCCTGCCCCACCGGCATATTCAAAATACGCAGGCTGATGATAAGACAACAATTTAGGCTGACAGGCAGCTATTTGCTGATCCTGCCCCAGCAGGCTGATCATAGGCTCAATCCAGCCTGCAGTTACTTTCACATCCGAATTCAGTAAAATATAATAATCCGCTTCCACCTGTTTCAATGCCATATTATATCCTTTGGCAAAACCATAATTATCATCAAGCCTTATAATTTCTATGGAAGGATAAGTTTCCTGTAAAAAAGATAAGGAATCATCGGAAGAGCCATTGTCTGCCACAATCACCCTGTAACGGGGATACGTGGTAGTAAACAAAAACGGTAAAAATTCTTCGAGGTATTTTTTACCATTCCAGTTTAAAATAACTATTGCTACAGCAGGTTGGATTTGCATCATACTACAATGGCGCAAAAATAGGATAAGTTGGCAGGTTACAGGTTACAAACTCACTTTATATCACTTGTTTTGCTGCTAAAATATAAATAATACAGCTGAATGAGCGCAATAGCCCCGTTACTCAAAATAATGGGCCATTTAAACCCCAGTAAAATCCCGTAAACCACAAAAAGCACACACGCAAAAAAATTGATACTCCTGATATATTTGATGTTGCGGGGCAAAAAAGATAGTACAAGAATGAGGGTAGCCATATATCCAATCACTTCAGTGCTGTCATTCATAAAAAATGTTTTAAGTATTTTTGACCCTGCAATTGCCCGGGTTCTGTTAATTTTGCAAAAGCAACGTTTTAACAAAAAAACTAATCTAAGAAAAATAAATAGAATAAATGATGAAATTTCTGCCGTTAGTTCCAATGCTTTTTTTTGCCTCCGGTTTGCTGGCCCAGACAACAGGCAGTGTGAACGTTTATAAAGATCCCCGGATTGATATATTACTAAAAAAGCAGGCCGAAGCCAACGACCTTTCTACCCGTAACACTTCCAAACGCAGAAATGCAAAAGGTTACAGATTGCTTGTAGTAAGCAGCACCAACCGTGCAGAAGCTATTGCTGCACGTACAAAAGTACTGACCAACTTCCCGGAGCTTAAAGCCTATATGTGGTACCAGGCGCCCTATTATAAAGTGAAAGCCGGTAATTTCATTTCCAGGAACGATGCCCAGGCTTATCAAAAAAGAATGGCCTCCGTATTCCCCGGCAACATTTTTATCATGAACGATACCGTTGAGGTAAAACCTGAAGAAAACGAAACGGAAGATTAAATTACACCCGGTTTATTTACCCAACAGATGAACAGGAGGCAGCATTGTCGCTGAGTCACGGTCCCATACACAGTGCCTGACGTGAGACGCTGCTATGAATTTTACGGGTCAGACCGTGACGGTCAGACCCTGTGCTTTCCACCTGCATAAAAATTTTTCTGTACGTTTGCCTGATGATTGGAAAAATACAATCCCTTGCAAAAAAATATGCTCCTGAGTTTATCAGCATAAGACAGCACCTGCATGCTCATCCTGAGCTAAGCTACCAGGAGTTTAACACTTCGGCTTTTATTCAGCAAAAACTGGCTGAATTAAATATACCATTTGAAATAAAGGCACAAACAGGTGTAATTGGGTTAATAAAAGGAAAAAATCCTGGTAAAAAAATAATAGCGCTTCGTGCTGATATGGATGCCCTGCCTATTACTGAGGCTAATGAGGTGCCCTACCGGTCCGTCAATGAAGGCGTAATGCACGCCTGTGGTCATGATGTACATACTGCCTGTCTTTTAGGCGCTGCAAAGATCCTGGAAGAGCTAAAAGATGAATGGGAAGGCACTGTGAAGCTGATATTTCAGCCCGGCGAAGAAAAAAATCCCGGGGGAGCCAGCCTGTTAATTAAGGAGGGGGTTTTAGAAAATCCTGCGCCATCGGCCATTTTCGGGCTGCATGTACACCCTGCCCTCGAAACAGGCAAAGTAAGTTTCAGGGGTGGTAAAGTAATGGCCAGTGCGGATGAGCTATATTTTACCATAAAAGGAAAAGGCGGACATGCTGCTGCGCCCCACTCGGCAGTAGATCCTATACTTATTGCCTCACATCTTGTAATTGCATTGCAGCAAATCATCAGCCGGAAAAGAAATCCCCTGAACCCTTCCGTACTATCCATAACAGCGTTTAACGGGGGCACTACTACAAATGTTATCCCGGAAGAGGTGAAGCTGATGGGCACTTTTCGGGCTATGGATGAAGCATGGCGGTTTGAGGCCCATGAACATATTAAAACAGTAGCCGAAAACCTGGTACAATCCATGGGCGGCAAGCTAGACCTGCATATAGATATAGGCTATCCTACTGTATTTAATAATGAAGCATTAACCAGAATAGCTACTAAAAAGGCTGTTGAATATATTGGTGCAGATAATGTAGGAGAAACAGAGATACGCCTGGGAGCAGAAGATTTTGGATATTATACCCAGAAAATACCCGGATGCTTTTACAGGCTGGGCGTAATGGGCGACCCCAATAATATACGTAATGTACATACCCCTGTTTTTGATATTAATGAAGCCGCAATAGAAACAGGTATGGGGATGATGGCCTGGCTGGGTACATCGGTAGATACATGGTAGCAAGGCAAAACCTTAGCAAACCTTCCGGCGTCTTATTGCATCTTACAAAAAGAGGGAACTGTAACTATTGGTAAATAGGCTAAAAATAAAAACAATGCGCATATTCAAAATACTGGCAATACTGGTAATCAGTATAAGTCTTATTGCCTGCTGCCATAGCAAAAAACAAAAAACGCCACCCGCTGCAAAAGAAGTGCTGCATGATAGAAATACCAGGGACCCGAACATACAGGAGGGGCCACCCAAAACAGAACTGCAGGATACTACCACGGGAAAAAAGCAATAATATCAGCGGATACTTTTAGGTGTTGCAACCATATCATAGATCTTTGTTGGCTCTCCCACATATTGAACCAGCTTATCGTTTACACCTGATGCCACAGATGTAACAGAGCGGGGAGAAGTGGACTCAGGCTGATAAGAATTATTTCCCGTAATCCTTCTTATAGCAGCTAAAAAAGCCAACTCATTAGGATTGCCTAAATCGTATCGCACATCATCATCCGATCTCAGGTCAGTTTTCATTCCCTGGTAATATCCGCCTTCATCATTTTTATTTTTCGATTCAAAATTGGACATATAAACGCTGTACTTGCCCAGTCTTATCTCAAAAAAACCTATTGGTTTTCCATAAGTATAATTGGGATTATCACTTGCTGAAAACGGCGCATTAATTAAATAAACCTCGCTAAAATAAGGCTTTACACAGTTAATCAGTAGTTCGCTGGCCGATGCGGTATTATCACTTACAATAAAATACACCGTACCAATATTTCCAGATGAATTAAAACTCCCTATCTTCTTTATATAGGTGGTATTCCGGCTTACAGAAAAGTCCAGATCATAGTAGGTATAGCTCTGCTTAATGTTATTGAGGTAAACCGGCTGATTTTTAAGCAAAGTGGCCTGCTTGTTTTGCATGGCAGTATTATAAACTTCTTTAAACAAAACACTTCCATTGACACCAGACGGTAATATAGTATTTGCAAAATATTCTGCAGTACTCACATAACCACCACCATTAT
The DNA here is from genome assembly GCA_027493055.1 of Niabella sp. GTDB lineage: Bacteria > Bacteroidota > Bacteroidia > Chitinophagales > Chitinophagaceae > Niabella. The sequence goes on from JAPUDO010000039.1 coordinate 4,701, forward strand.
ACCTGAGATCAATCACCAGGTCTGTAGCTTCTGAAAACCTGTTAAATGCATCTTCCAGCGCAGGCTCGGTATTATCTCCTGTTGTAAATGATTTGTATGCTACGTAGGCAATTTTTTTAGTACCTGCAATAATAAGCGTATCATTATATACCGGGTTGAAAGTATACAGGGCTTTCTCAAAAGAATGGTCAGAATAAGACCCGGTAACAGGATTGTAGGTAGTAAGTACCATACTGTTTCCTTTCAGCGCATTGTCTATTTGAGTCAGGTTATTAGAGTAGGTCCAGGCATTCCCATTAAATTTTGCGATCAGGTCTCCTCTTCTTACGCCTGCATTCCATGCCGGGGAGCCTTTGGTAACAATTCTTACCAACCCTACAATACTATCTTTCAGATGTGAAGGCAAAGCTTTAGGTGTCCCGTTTAAATAGGAAGCTCTTGCAAACGCAATAGTAAAGCCCAGCTCATTTTCTTTACCATCAAGCGTCATTTTCAAATCAGCCACCCTGTTCTGATCAGTAATAATATTAGAGACAACACCACCACTATATAGATCAGACGTTAATATGGCATACGAAAACTTACTGGAAGTGTTAACATCAGTAACCACACCATTATTATAGCTTTGGTACTGTTCGTAAGGTTTACCCGTAGCCGGGTTTATAGCAATCCTGGTCAGGGCCAACAGCTCACTTTTCAAACCAGACAGTGTATCTGACCGGGTATAGTTCAGGGGTTTGAATGTTGCACTGTCCGGTAACAGGGTATTCCAGTAATAAATTTGCCGGGCATATCTGTATAAAGAATCAGCCAGCAGTTCCTGGTAAGTCTTTGTTTCTGCAGGAGTGGGTGATTCCGGATCAGGATCAATAATTTTATCTGGCGTACAGGATACCCAAACCAGCAAAAGAATGACAGCTGACAAAAGAGCCTGTCTGGGCGTTATCATACTCGGATTTTTATGAAAAGATAAACTATTATCTGCTTTTATAAATAATTTTAACATATAAGGCTGTGTTTAAACAGTTTATCAGGATACAACCTATCAATACTCCATTTATAAACAACAAATACTTTACTTTAGCGCAACTATTGTTATAGCATGAACCTGAAAGAACAGTTACTATCTTTTTCCACTAAAAGAAAACAGCCTCATATTCTTGTAATCGGGGATATAATGGCCGACAGGTATGTATGGGGAAGCGCCAGCCGTATTTCTCCCGAAGCACCGGTGCCTGTGGTTAGTGTAAAAAACGAGACCATCACCCTGGGTGGAGCAGCCAATGTAGCCCAGAATCTTTTTAAGCTTAACGCCAGAGTCTCTATATGCGGCGTTACCGGCAAAGACCCGGTAGCGGGCACCATCCTGGCACAGTTGAAAAAAGAAAATATAGAGGCAACGGCTGTTGTGGCCGATCCTTCAAGGCCCAGCACCTTAAAGACCCGCATTATGGCCGGTACGCACCAGCTGCTGCGTGTAGACAGGGAAACTACAGCCGATATTTCAGGGAACATTGAAGCGCAGCTTCTTAAAAAGCTAGAAACCAAAATCGGTAAAGCAGATATGGTGATGCTTTCTGACTATAATAAGGGACTGCTCACCCAAAGCTTCACCCAAAAGCTGATAGCGCTTTGTAGCCAGGCAGGTAAAAAGGTAATGATAGATCCCAAAGGCCTGCACTATGACAAATACACCGGATCCTGGCTGATCAAACCCAATAAACGTGAGCTGGCAGAAGCTACTGTTACAGAGAAAATAGAAACCGGGGGCCAACTTATCAGCGCCGCGCATAAGCTCCTGAAAAAAACAAAAACCCAGTATCTTGTTGTAACCCGTTCAGAAGAAGGTATTTCACTGATCTCAAAAAAAACGGAGCAGCATTTTTCTGTAAAAGCCAAAGAAGTGTTTGATGTAACCGGGGCCGGCGATACGGTTTTTGCCTGTTTGGGATATTTTGTTGCATCGGGTATGGATTTACCTGTGGCCTGCGAGCTGGCCAACTATGCAGCAGCTATTGCTGTAAGTAAAGTTGGGAGCGTGGCCGTAACCCTTGATGAAATTATATCTATAATAGATACGCATGAGTAGCAGCATTGAAAATAATATAAGGAGCAGGATCATGTCTTTAACAGCGGCAGCAGCTTTGCGTGCACAATGGAAAGAGCAGGGAAAAAAGGTAGTCTTCACGAATGGTGTTTTTGATATTCTGCATGCGGGCCATGTGCAATCACTTATAAATGCCCGTAGCAATGGCGACCGCCTGATCATTGGCCTGAATGCTGACGCATCGGTAAAGAGACTGAAAGGGGAAAGTCGCCCCATCATCCAGGAAGCAGACAGAGCCCTGCTTTTAGCGGCTTTATCTTTTGTAGATGCGGTTGTACTTTTTGAAGAAGACACGCCCATAAAACTGATTAAAACTTTGCTGCCTGATGTTTTGGTAAAATCGGCCGATTATAATATTGACACCATCGTTGGCGCTAAAGAAGTAATAACCAATGGCGGCGAAGTGAAAATAATGCCTTTTGTAGAGGGGCTTTCCACTACGGGTATTATTGATAAAATAGTTAATGGTGCATAGTTAATGGTGCATCGCAGGCTGAAAGCAGAAGGCAAAAAGCTGGAAGCCAATTTCAGGACATCCATAGACATTTAATATTTTTATATTTAACATTCAACATTTTACATTCCCCAATTGCATTCCCCGAAAAAAATATTAGTCATTCGTTTCAGCTCGCTGGGCGATGTTATTTATACCACTCCTGTAGTGCGATGCCTGAAGCAGCAACTGCCGGGAGCTACCATACATTTTATCACCAAACCGCAGTTCAAATATATTTACGAAGGCAATCCGTACTTAGATAAGCTTTTACTCCTGAAAAAATCGCTCAATGAAACGATTGCCGAAATAAAGAGCGAAAAATATGATTGCATTATTGATCTGCACAGTAATTTAAGAACGCGTATTATAAAGCTACGGACAGGCATCAGGTCTTACACCTATAATAAACAAACCATCCGCAAATGGCTGAGCCTGAAACTCCGGAAACAGCTGGTACCACCGGTGCACCTGGTAGACAGGTATTTAAAAGCTGCCGCCCCGCTTGGCATTGTAAACGACAATAAGCCCATTGATTATTTCATAAGAAAAGAATACCAGCTATCCCATTTATTGCCCGTTTCCCACCAACAGGGTTATATAGGATTTATTATAGGCGCCGCACACTTTACCAAGCGCATGCCCAATGAAAAGATCATTTCGGTTTGCAGGCAGCTCAACCTGCCTGTAGTATTGCTTGGAGGCGCTGATGTTCAGCAGAACGGGGCTTTTGTAGCTGCTGAAACAGGCGATAAAGTATATAATGCCTGTGGTGCAACCAGCCTGGATGAGTCGGTTTTTTTAGTATCGAAAGCCACTGCTATTATTGGTTTTGACACGGGACTTACACATATAGCAGAAGCTTTTAACAAGCCTATTGCCTCAATATGGGGCAGCACGGTACCGGAATTATTAGGTGTTCAGCCTTATAAAATTGACCAGTCACTGACAGCCGGTGTTAACATCAGCTGCAGGCCCTGCTCCAAATACGGACTTCCCAAAGGTCCCAAAGGCCATTTTAAATGTATGTACCAGATAAATGAAGGTGAGATCATCAGCTTTTGCAACCAGCAAATGTAAGATGTACGATGTTAGGTGTACGATGTACGAGATGCAAGCTAAAGGCTAAAAGCAGAAAGCCCGAAGGCACTCAACAAAGAAAATAACATCCAGCAAACCAGCGACCTGTAACCATCCAGCTATCTGCGGTCTTCCGACCTCCGACTTCGGACTGTAACGTTAAGCACATAAAACTTTTCCCGTTCAAAAGTCGCTAAAGGCAGAATAACATTGTGAAGCGACTAAAAGCCGGAAGCTAAAGACCGAAGGCTAAAAGCAGAAAGCCCAAAGGCACACACAAACGTCTTCCGACCTCGGACTTCGGACCTCGGACTTCCCGACTTTTCTAACTTCCCGGACTCCCCCCTACACCTCCTCGTAATTCAGATCCTTATGAAATGTTTCTTTAGAAGTTATGACAGCTATGGTGCACAACATAAATACAATGATACAGGTATAAATACCTCCGTTTACATATCCTACGCCGGGCAGGCTCCGTAAAAACTGGAACAGCATGAACATTAGCGGAACCGTGCCACGCACCATATTGGGAATGGTAGTAGCAGCCGTGGCCCTCAGATTGGTACCAAACTGCTCAGCTCCTATGGTAACAAAAATGGCCCAGAAGCCAGACCCAAAGCCCAGCGCAGCGCACAGCGCATACATCAGCGCAGCGCTGCCATTCCACTGCACAGTAAAATACAGCACCATAAACACGGCTGTGATGGCGTAAAAAACGTATAAAGCCCGTTTCCGGCTCTTCATCCACTGGCTTACAAAGCCAATAGAGACATCACCTACCGCCAATCCTGCATAAGCAAACATGATGGCTTTGCCAGGGTCTATCTCTTCAACAATTCCAAAGGCTTTTCCAAATTCGTTGCTAAAGGTTACCAGTATGCCTATTACCAGCCAGGTAGGCACACCAATTAATATGCTTTGAATATACCTTGTAAGCCGGCTCCTGTTAAAAATCAGCATAAATATATTACCACGGCTTACCGCCTTTTCTTTCATATTCTTAAACATACCCGACTCCAGTACAGATACCCGCAGCAGCAGCAGAACAAGCCCCAGGCCACCGCCGATAAAATAACAGGTGCGCCAATGAAAATTTTCTTTGACAAAGAAAGCAACTACGGCTCCGGTTATGCCAAAACCAGCTACAATAGAGGTCCCTATACCGCGCTTTTCTTTAGGCAGCAGCTCTGCCACCAAGGTAATGCCTGCTCCCAGCTCGCCAGCCAGGCCAATACCGGCAAAAAAACGTATCCATTTATATTGCTCCACGGTTTGTACAAAACCATTGGCAATATTACCCAGGGAGTACAGCAATATTGATCCAAAAAGCACACTGCTCCTCCCCTTTTTATCGCCCACAATACCCCATACAATGCCGCCCAGCATCAGCCCAAACATTTGCCAGGACAGGATGCTTTCCCCATCAGTTGTGATCTGTGAAGCCGTAAGTCCCATATCTTTTAAGCTGGGTATGCGAATGATCCCAAAAAGCAGGAGATCATAAATATCCACAAAATAGCCCAGCGCAGCTACTATAACTGTAACACTAAGAAGAGAAGCGTTTTTCCTGTTCGTTTGCATTCGTTAGTTTTTTAAGTTGACAGAGGACGGATGACAGAGGACGGATGACAGATGACCGAAACAGTAACCTGCAACCCCGAATCTGAAATATTAAATATTGAAAATTGGCTATTCGTAGACTGGATACCGGTTGCTGGTTACAGACGGAGACTTAACATTCTACATTTAATATTCTACATTTTACATTCTTTACACCCTGTCAACCATCATCTGTCAACGGTCATCTGTTAATAAAATACTCTACCGCCAGCCGGTACCCATCAAGTCCCAGCCCGCAAATAGTTCCTGCAGCTTTGGCGCTTACATGCGATAGCCTTCTAAATTCCTCTCTTGCATGAACATTGCTGATATGCACTTCTACCACCGGCGTTTTAATAGCCGCAATACAATCGCCAATCGCAACAGAAGTATGGGTATATGCAGCAGGGTTCAAAATAATGCCCTCCACATCATTAGCCAGGTGTTGCAAAGCATTTACCAGCTCTCCCTCTACATTACTTTGGAAGTATTCGAATGAAATAGCGGGATATTTGGCTTTCAGCTTTTCAAAAAAGCTCTCAAAGCTATCAGCACCATAAATACCAGGCTCTCTCTGCCCCAATAAATTTAGATTAGGCCCGTTAATAATGGCTATTTTCATACTTTTCTTTTTTGTCAAAATTAATAGTAAAATGGTGCATAAAACTTTCGTGATTGGGCTGTTGGTCAAAAAGACGCAACAGCGGCAGCAGAGCCATTGTTGGTGTTATCACCAACAACTGTGAACAACTTTTATGCGCCCAGGTAAAATTAACAGGGACTAAATATATAATAAAACACTGAACTATTGAATATCGGGCTATTTAAAAATAACAACTCCGGGACTTGATTACATAAATACTTTACCTGCATCTGCTATTTTCCTTTTTGCTGTTGTACAAACAAAAATATCACTGGCTTCAGGAAGCTGAGCATATCCCAAAACCAGCGGTTCCTGTCGTACTGCCGGTCCCCGCATTCAATAGTGCAGGCATGATAGGAGTATTTTCTAAAAATCTCTAAAGGATATATTTTTCTCAAAAACAGCAGGATCCTATAAGCATATACATGACCCAAAACTTCTACAATAAAAGAGTTCAGACCTACTTTTATTACCTGTCCATAGTCCTTTTTATACTCCTCTAAAACAAGGAAGCATAACGTTTCCACGTCCCTGAAGCTTTTACGTACCATGTTCCGCAAAGCATAATTGGCGTGTAAGCTCATCATATGCGGCTTAAACCTGGCTTTTAATATCAATCCGTCAATAATAAACTCCTTATCCAAATAAAATTTTATTACCGCTAAATTACATTTTCTTTCCCTTATGAAAATTGTGTAAACATTAAATTCCCCATGAATATTTATTTATTAAAAATACAATAGCACAAATTTGCGTCAGCGGCATATATCGTCGCATCCATGGCATTAAAATACACATATAAACCCCGCTGTTAAATATTTGTGCGTTTACCCTGTTTCATTCCGTCTCTGCATAATTTATGAATGAAAATTTTCATGTAGGTTTGCTGTGTGCTGCAACATTTATCTATAAGCAACTATGCCATCATTGATGAGCTGGAAATAGATTTTTCCAGGAGTATGAACATTATTACCGGGGAAACAGGCGCCGGCAAATCTATCATTATCGGTGCGCTGAATTTAATACTTGGCGAAAGAGCCGACACATCGGCCCTGGTAAATAAAGAAAAAAAATGCGTAATAGAAGGCACTTTTAATGCCGAGGGAAAAAAGCTGGTCAACAATTTTCTTATAGAAAATGACCTGGACGAACAGCCTCAATTGGTGATCAGGCGCGAAATTGCCGCTTCGGGCAAGAGCCGTGCTTTTATCAATGATACACCGGTAAACCTTACGCAATTGCATAGCCTGAGTGAACTGCTGGTAGACCTGCACCGGCAATTTGATACGCTTTCCTTAAATGACAGCAGCTTCCAGGTAAACGTGATTGATGCTTTGGCCGATACACAACAAGCCCTTTCAGCCTACAGATCGGTTTATGCAAAATGGAAGCAAAGCCTGAAAAGCCTATCCGACCTGAAGCAGCAACAGCAGCAATTTGAAAAAGAAAGCGACTATAACCGGTTCCAGTTTGAAGAGCTGGCAGCATTAGCCCTTAAAGAGAACGAGCTGGAAGATATAGAGGCAGAACTAAAAATACTTTCAAACGCGGAAGGTATTAAAAGCACGCTCAACAGGGTTTATGGAGAACTATCTGAAAGCGAGCAGCCCATCGCCCAGCAATTAAAAAGCCTGGTGCAGTTGTTAAGCAGCTATGGCAGCTATCATAAAGACCTGCCTGCTATTACAGAAAGGCTGCATAGCGCACAAATTGAGCTCAGCGATGTTGCCTCCGACCTTGAACGTTTAAACAACAACATCAGCTATGATGCTGAAAAAATAGATGAGCTGAATGAGCGTATGTCTGCCGGTTACAGGTTACAGAAAAAGCATGGCGTTCAATCCACCAATGAATTACTGGAGATACAGCAACAACTGGAAGGAAAATTACAGGCCGTTCTTAATATTGACGACCGGGTTGCCGGACTTGAAGAACAGGTATCGGCATTAGAAAAAGAAGTATTGGCTACCGGAGAAAAAATATCAGTATCCAGGAAAAAACAAATCCCGGCTTTTGAAAAACAGGTAAACCAGATGCTGGCACAGGTAGGTATGCCTAACGCCGCTATAAAAGTGTCCCTGTCACCGCAGGCTCCAACCGATACCGGTATAGATAAAATTGAGTTTTTATTTGATGCTAATAAAAGCAAACAGTTCAAGCCGGTAAGCAAAGTAGCCAGCGGCGGCGAGCTAAGCCGTTTGATGCTGTGCATTAAAAGCCTTGTAGCGGAAAAAATGGATATGCCTACATTAATCTTTGATGAAATTGACACAGGCATTTCAGGAGAGGCAGCAAAACAGGTAGGCATCATTATGAAACAGCTGGCAGCCAACAGGCAGGTGATTTGTATTACCCACCAGCCACAAATTGCCGGTAAAGCCGATGCCCATTTCTTTGTATATAAAGAGCTGAAGGCCGAAAAAGTAAAAACAAATATCAGGCAGCTCAATAAGGAGGAGCGTATAACAACCATTGCCCAAATGCTGGGCGGCGAAAAGCCTACTGCCGCAGCATTGGAAAATGCCCGGGAAATGGTTCAACATTAATCATTGCTGATGGACGTAAAAGTACTTATAACTATAGCCGTAGTGCCGCTGATGCTGTTAGCCGGCTATTTTACGTTCAGGTACTTAAATAACAGGTTAATGTCCAGCCGCAGCACATTTTCAATGATCGTGTATGCGTTGCTTTTGTTCCTGGCCATGGCAGCCATCTTTAGCGGTGGCTTAACCGGCATGGCAATGATGTACCATTATCTTACAGATTAATATTTCAGCTACATTGGCCCTCACTACCATATCTTACCTAAAATTGCTGAAGCAGGCCAAAAACGGCACACTTGCTATACTGGTAATCTTTATCAGCATTACAGTACAGGCTCAGCCAGTAGATACGTTACCAGGTCATGACAGTATTGTTTCATTATCTCACCAGTATGAAACATTAAATAAAGATTTTGTTATAAGCAGCCTTAAAGATGGATTCCGCACGGTTCAAAAACCTCTTCGATGGCAAAAGAAAGACTGGCTGAAATTCTCTGCAGTTATGGGCACCGTGGGCGCTACCATGCTCTTCGATAAAAAGATCAAAAGCCTAGCGCTGCATCATCAAAATAGTTTTTCAAATAGTGTAGCCGGCATTGCAGAACCTATAGGCAGCCATTATGGCCTGTTTGTTTTTCCGCTTGTATATGCTACCGGCCTGGCAAGCGGTAACAAGCATATCCAAAGCATTGGTTTAAGAGGTAGCAAAGCTATGGCCATTTCATCAGCCATTTGTCTTGCCTCAAAAAACATTATCAGGCGCAGCCGGCCCGATGCCAGTGAAACACCGTTCAACTATGCGCTGCCATTCAGCAAGTATCAGTACAGTTCCACGCCATCGGCTCATACAAGCATTGCCTTTACAATGGCCACTGTGCTGGCACAGGAGTTCCCGCATGAAAAATGGTTAGCACCTGTTGCCTATTCCGTAGCTTCCCTTACCGCTATTTCACGTATTTATCATAACCGGCACTGGGCCAGCGATGTAGTGCTGGGCGCCGCGCTGGGCTATTTTACAACCAAAGCAGTTTATGCCATCGAACGGAAGAAACACCGAAAACGATAGTGTTCCGGTAATTTTTATGGAACCGGCAAATGAACATTGCTCATCAGCCTTGCTACAGTTTACCCCGATAAATCAGGGCTGAGTTTACCTGTGGTGCATATAGTGTCCTGCATAAACGGAAACTATAAATCACGCCATTAATTGATGCCAGGTGCATAAATTTACTTCTTCAAATCTCCGGACAAATGTTGCGTAGCTCCGCAGCGCTTTTAACTTTGGAATTAACATTTTCTATAAATATTTGACTTCTCGAGGCCTTAAACAAAAAATGCATGCACCCAATTCCCCAGCTATCGGGTTACAAATCAAAATATCCTTACTTTTACCAACTAATTTTTAACTATGGCTTATAATCTTTTAAAAGGAAAGAAAGGAATTATATTCGGTGCGCTGGATGAAAAATCCATTGCCTGGAAAACAGCTCAAAAATGCTATGCAGAAGGTGCAGAGATCGTATTAACCAATGCACCGGTTGCTTTACGTATGGGCACCATTAACCAGCTTGCTGAAGAATGCGGCAACGCTCCTGTAATTGGCGCAGATGTCACCAATACTGACGACCTTAAAAACCTGGTTGAAAAATCAATGGAGCATTTTGGCGGGAAGCTGGATTTTATCTTACACTCCGTTGGTATGGGCCTGAACGTGAGAAAAGGAAAACATTATACCGAGATGAACTACGAATGGAACCAAAAAACCTTCGACATCTCCTCTATGAGCCTGCACAAGGTTTTAAAAACATGCTGGGAGCTGGATGCCCTGAATGAGCATGCAAGCGTTGTGGCGCTTACTTATATTGCCGCGCAGCGTGTTTTCCCTGATTATAACGAAATGGCTGACGCTAAAGCCTTGCTTGAAAGTGTAGCCAGGATGTTCGGCTATTATTACGGCGAAAGAAGTAAAGTGCGCATTAATACCATTTCACAATCTCCTACTCCAACCACTGCCGGCAGCGGTGTAAAAGGCTTTGACAGCTTTATTAACTATGCAGAAAAAATGAGCCCCCTGGGAAATGCTCCTGCTGAGGCCTGTGCAGATTATGTAGCAGTTATGTTCAGCGATCTCACCAAATATGTAACCATGCAAAACCTCTTCCACGATGGAGGCTTCAGCTTCACCGGTGTAACACCAAAAGTGCTGGAAGCAATGGGGACTGAATAACATATTTACAGGTAAATATATACAAATGCCCGGCTGTTGACCGGGCATTCGTCATTCGTTTACTTAAGATGTTTGGTGATAACACCAACATTGGCGGTATAAAAGAAACCCTATTATTACAGAAAACAGCATCAGATCAGCTGCAGTTTAGCCACTTTAGGATCTACTTCTACTATATCATGTTCAAAATTCAACCTGATCCTCCATTTTTGAAGTGTTGCTGCACCAATAATAGCTTCTTCACTTAAATTAGGCACTACCAGGAACTCATCAGATAATAAAACATCATTAATGTAGAAATCCAAAGCAACGCGATATTTTACTTCTATAAACAATCCTTCGCTTGCTGTAGCCAGCTTTCTCACCCTTCCTAAAGATTGCAATTCCGTTATTCCTTCTATTATATCAGGATTAATACAGGACAGGTTAGCGCCACTATCAAATAGTGTATAGATCGTTTTCTCTCCTTGAGAGCCAACAAACAATAAAGGTAGTTTTATTATAGACATTGTAACATCTTTCTATAAAGTTACAGCTCTTTTGTAACTTTTTGTGATATTGTAAGACCGGGTGAAGGGCAAACGCATCTTAAATACAAGCCTAAAGCCATTTACCCGGGCAAATAAAGCAATTACATCACCCTTTCAGGGTTTTTATCAGGGCCATTGTACGTTTTTATAATTATTGCATCCGCCGCGGCGGATTGAAAATGATCAGGCAAATAAGCCCGGAGGGCTGACAGGATTATAAAAATGAGCGTAAGCTCGCTAAAAAGCTCCGTAAGGAGTGATACTAAAGTACAGAATCCCTCAAAATTAGATGCGTTTGCCCTGGCCGGCAATTATATTGAATAAAAAACGAAACACTAAGTTTGCAGTATGAACATCCTGTTAATAGAAGATGACCAAACGCTCAAGCAGAATATCTGTGAGGCATTAAAAGCGGAAGCATTACAGGTCACTTCCCTTTATGACGGCTTACTGGCAGAACGGATTTTAAAGAGGGAGACCTTTGATTGTGTGATCATGGACATCAACCTGCCGGGAAAAAATGGCTTTGAGCTGTGCAAGGCATTCCGTGAGTACAATAGCCATACCCCGGTGCTAATGCTCACTGCATTTGGCGAACTGGATGATAAAGTGCAAGGATTTAGCTGTGGTGCAGATGACTACCTTACCAAGCCCTTTTATATGCGGGAACTTACTTTGCGTATAAAGGTACTCATCAAAAGAAAAAGCATGATAAAAAACACAGGCAACACCATGAAGGCCGGTGATATAACCATACACCTGAACACTAAAAAAGTAACGCGCAATGGCCAGGAAATTATCCTTACACCCCGGGAATACCAAATATTAGTGCAGCTCCTTCAACATAAAGGGGAAATTTTATCAAAAGCCGTCCTGGTAAAAGAAATATGGGGCAACGCCTTTGATGCCAACACCAATACCATCGAGGTTTATATTAATTTTTTAAGAAATAAAATAGATAAGCCTTTTGGTAAAAACAGCATCAAAACCAAAATCGGATTCGGTTATTATTTAGACATAGAATGAAAATAAGGAATAAGATACTTTTATATTTTTCAGCAACTTCAATAGCGCTGGTAGGCATACTATTCTTTGTGATGTATTGGCTGTTCTCAGAGTACCGGGAAGAAGAATTTCAGCAAAGGCAAAAAGAAAAGATATTATCTACTCTGCATTTCATCTCTGAAGTGGAGAAAAAGGAAAAAGAACTGACCGACGCCATAGACAGGCTGACCATTAATTCAATCCTGAATGAAAAACTGCTCATTTTCGACAGCAGCAAAAAACTGGTCTATGCCAGCCTGGATGATGTGTCCATTTCTTATTCAGGGGCACTTCTTTCAGAACTAAATGACCATAAAAACTGGATTGAGCAGAAAGACGGGTTATATGACGTAGTAGCCATTTATTTTACCTCCAACAATAAAAGCTATTACGGTATCAGTAAAGCTTTTGACGAATTTGGTTATACCAAATTATCTTTTTTAAGAAACCTGTTACTTATTGTGTTTATTGTTTTCTCTGCACTGGTTATTGCGCTTTCCATTTATATTTCTAACAGGATCTCCAAACCCATTGCCCGGCTGGCAATGCTTTTAAGCAATTATAAAATAGGCATAAGCCCTATCAACAGTATTATCCAAACCAATACTTTTGAGATCAGATACCTCCATAAAAAATTTAACGAACTGGTAAGCCGTACTAATGAAGCCTATAATTTTCAGAAAAATTCTATACATCACATTTCCCATCAGCTAAAAACGCCTATTGCTGTTTTGATATCAGAACAGGAAAGGATCAGGAATAAGACCGCAGACAAAATAATGCAACAGGAAATAGATACGCAGATCACAAAGACCAGGTCGTTAGCTGATATCATCAATATATTACTGGAAATTTCCAAAATAGAATCTGGGCAATCGGTGCATAAACATTCCATAAGGGCGGATGAACTGATCTTTGACTGTATCAGTGAACTTAATACGCTTTACCCGGAATTTATTTTTGAAGTCAGCTATCAGCCTGATGAGCCCGATGCGGAAAAACTGACCATTTATGCCAATGAAATGCTTATACGCCAGGCCTTTCAAAACCTGCTGAACAACTGTGTGGTGTACAGCGATAAAAATGGAAAGGCGGAAATTAAAATGGATAGCTCGCAAACAGGCCGGCTTGCTATATTATTTATTAATGCCGGGCCTTCTTTATCAGATAAAGAAAGGACTTTTTTATTCAGCCTTTTTTTCAGGGGTGAGAACAGCCGGAACAAAGCAGGATTCGGACTAGGGCTAACGCTGGCCAAAAATATCATAGTGCTTCATAAAGGCACCCTCTCCTACACCAGCCCGTCAGAAAACATTAATGTATTTGAAGTACAGCTGCCATTAGGTTAAGCGTAATTTTATCTGCTTTAAGGCGTTTTTAAGCTCATTCTAAACATATTTGCTGCCCTAGAAACAAGGGCAAAATGCATTTCCGATTTATATTTTTATTACCCGTATTCGTAACAGCAACCGCACAAAAGCTGCAGGCACAGGATACCCTCAGCATAAGCCTGAAAGATGCAGATAGTATCTTTTTAGCCAAAAATTTTCAACTGCTTGCGTCATCAATGAACATTGAAGCACAAAGAGCACAGGTTATCCAGGCAAAACTGTACCCCAATCCTGTTCTCACAACAGCAGTGAATGCCTATGACCCTGATTATAAAAAGCCTTTTCATATCGGAGGCAATAACGGCCAGGCAATGATTCAACTGGAGCAGCTGATATTATTAGGCGGCAAAAGAAGATCAGAGATAGCATTAGCCCAAACCAATACAGCAATAGCAGAGCTGGAGTTTCAGCAACTGTTAAGGCTGCTCAAATTCAGATTGCATACGGATTTGTTTACTGCCGGACAGCAGGAGCTGTTATTGCGGCAATACAATAAACAGCTGGACCTGCTGCACACTTTGCTGGTGGCTTATGAAGCACAGGCAGCCAAAGGGAATATCCCGCTTAAAGATGTAGTTCGTTTAAAAGGCGCTTATTTAAACCTCAACAATGACCGTTCCCAAATAATAAAAAACTTTCATGAAGCGCAAAGCAGCCTGCAAGCCCTGTTACAAACATCGTCTGTTATAACGTTTCAGTTTTCTGAAAAAGAAATAGAAAAATATATCCGGCAAAAAACATTTGATGAGCTACAGTCGGCAGCTTTACAAAACAGGCCCGAATTAGAGATCAGCCGGCAAAACAAGCTCCTTGCAGAGCAGTACTGGCAATATCAAAAACGTTTGGCAGTGCCCGATATCACTGCAACTGCATCTTATGATAAAAACAGCGGCGCCTTTAAAAACGAGGTCAATGCCGGCATCTCTGTTCCTTTACCTTTTTGGAACAGGAACCAGGGAAATATCAGGTCTGCACAAATCAAAATAAAAGAGGCTGGTTACAGTCAGGAGGCCATGCAGGCCGAAGTATTAAGCGGGCTGCAAAATGCCCATGCCTTTTATACACAAACCGTTTCAGAATATCAAAAAGCCAAATCATTATACAATGAAGACTTTGAAGTAACGGTAAAGGGAATGACAGAAAATTTTCAGAAACGCAATGTTTCCATTATTGAATTCATTGATTTTTTTGAAACGTATAACGAGGTTATTACTGAGCTCTCAAGAATTAAGATACAACTCATCACCTCTGGTGAACAATTAAATCTTTTAACCGGCAAAGACATATATTAAGATGAGCCATTCTATACGAAATATTCTCCTGTTGTTTTTAGGATTTGCAACTGCCTTATGCAGTTGCAAGAGCAAACCTTTCGAAGAAAACGCCATTGCCTTTTCGCTGAGCGATACCATGATGGCCAAATGCGAGTTTGTAAAAGCAGTTACGGAAGAAGTAAAAAATGAGATCCGTTTTTTTGGAAAGATAGAAGCCGACAACAATAAAACTGCCCAGGTTTTTTCTGCTGTGGGCGGCCTCGTAAAATCTATCAATGCAGGTCTTGGAGATTATGTGAAACAGGGTGAAGTACTGGCTACTATTCAAAGTAGCGAAGTGGCGGGATATGAGCAGCAACGCCTGGACGCCATTAATGAAGTAGCTATTGCAGAAAAAAATTTACAGGTAGCAAAAGATTTATTTGAAGGAAAGCTCAACTCCGAAAAAGAGGTAAAGCTTGCTGAAACAGAATTAGAGAAAGCAAGGGCTAATCTATCTAAAATAAGAGAAATATATGGTATCTATAAATTTAAAAAGGGTTCCATTTTTCCATTAACGGCGCCTATCAGCGGATTTGTAGTCACTAAAAAGATCAACATTAACGAGCTTATTCGTCCGGAGGAAAGCGAACCCTTATTTTCAATTGCCAATACCAATGAAATATGGGCGGTAGCCTACGTGAACGAAAGTAATATTGCCCATATCAAAGAAAATTATGAAGCGGTAGTGAATACAATTGCCTTCCCCGACATTAATTACCGGGGCAAAATAGACAAAATATATAATGTGATAGACGCGGATACCAAATCCATGAAATTCCGCGTAAGCCTGCCCAACGCAGATTTCAAACTAAAGCCCGACATGAACTGTACCGTAAGCATAAGTTATAACGAGAACCAGCGCATGATCACTGTACCTTCCGCAGCTATCATTTTCGATAAAAGCAAATATTGGGCAATGGTTTTCAAAGACAAACACAATATTGAAACAAGGCCGGTGCAAGTATATCGCCAGCTGAATGGCATCACTTATATACAATCGGGATTAGGCGAGGGAGAAACGGTTATTTCCAAAAACGGGCTGCTGATTTATGATGCGTTGAATGATTGAGGGTAAAGATGACAGCGGATTGATGACAGTTGACAGTTGGGATGAGAGAGATATTAGATATTAGTATTTAGACTATTGGTAACACTATTAACTATTAACCATTAACTATTAACTATTAACCATTAACTATTAACTATTAACCATTAACTATTAACTATT
>JAPUDO010000040.1 GCA_027493055.1 Niabella sp.
AACTATTGCCGGTAATCGTTCTCCTTATTCATTCTTGCTCCCTGCAAGCACAGCCGGTAGAGGATCGGCTAAACACCTGGGCTGAAAAAAACCGTATAGAAAAAGTCTATCTTCATTTAGACAGGGAACACTATTTCAGTGGGCAGGATATCTGGTTCAAAGCATATTTTATGGCGGACTTTTTACCATCATCTATAAGTTCCTCGCTTTTTGTGGAATTATTGGAAAGTGAAGGAAACGTTGTACAAAGAGAAGTATTCCCGGTTTATTGGGGCGTATCACAAGGCCAGATATCGTTAAAAAATAACATAGCATCAGGAAATTACACGTTAAGAGCCTACGCTCCTGTTATGCTGAATCAAAGTGATTTTTTGTTTACCAAACGAATAAAAGTTTTTGGTACAGAGCTTAACCCCGACAAAAAAACAGCTACAAATAGTTTACAGGTGAGTTTTTTTCCCGAAGGAGGTAATCTTATTACAGGGTTGGCAAATAACATTGCTTTTAAAGCAATTGATGAAAATGGCCGGCCGGCTAACATTAGCATTGATATTGAAAATAGCGCCGGAAAAGCCTTTACTACAGCCCACTGCTTGCATGACGGCATGGGAGTATTTTCATTGCTCCCAATAGCCGGGGAAAAATACTATGCAATAAAACCGGACACTAAAGAGCGATACCCCTTGCCGGAATCAACTGTGAAAGGAGTTGCGGTGCAATTGCGGCAGTCTGATCGTGGCATAGCTTTTAAGATTGAACAACCGGGGAACAATCGTGCTTTTGAACCGGCTTATATGATCGGGCAGATGCAAAACAGATCCGTTTTCCGGAAGGACTTTCACACAAATAAAAATACCGTAAATGGAGTCGTGCAAACCACATCCCTGCCTTCGGGTATATTACAGATAACTGTTTTCAATGATAATAACATCCCATTGGCTGAAAGACTGGTATTTGTAAACAATAGGGAATACATTTTGCCCGCACAAGTGATCGCAAACAGTAATGATGTAAGAAAACGAAAGCTCAATCAATTTTCCCTGAAATTACAAGGCTCTATAAGTGGCTCTTTTTCTGTTTCTGTAACAGACGCAGATCTTGAAGACACATTGCCCAGGCCACAAAACATTTATTCCTCATTGCTGCTTACCAGCGACATAAAAGGCCATGTACATCGCCCAGCCTGGTATTTTACTTCAACAGGAGATAGTGTTGAGCAGGCCTTAGACCTGGTAATGATGACCAATGGCTGGCGACGTTATAAATGGAGCGATGTAGTAAATAATACACTGCCTGCTCCCATATTTACAGACAATGGCTTTATAAAAATTTCGGGTAAGGCTATCCTTAGAGACAGGAAAAAACCATTTGAGCACGAAGATCTCTTATTAATGATATCTCCAAAAGATACGGTAACGAACCGGCGAAAATATTCGCAGATCATCCAAACAGATGCACAGGGAAATTTTACCGTGGATTCACTGGTATTTTATGACCATTCCAAATTACTTTTTTCAGATGTCAAAGGTGGAAAAAGTAAATTCTTAACAATAAAACTGGATGCCGATGCGTTGCGGCGAAAGTATCCTGTTCCGCAGCAGGCAATCACCGCGGACAGCTATGAAACTGAAAGATTAAACAATCAAACTATTTTGTCTGCCTACAAAGAGCACCTGAACGGCTTAGGCACAATACTGGAAAACGTAACGGTTAGCAGCAGGATAAAGACAAAGCTTCAGGAGTTGGACGAATATTATACCAGCGGCTCTTTTTCACGGGGAATAATGGCCAGAACGTTTGACCTTACTGAGGAACCTCATGGAAGCATGAATGTTTTGGATTACCTCGCAGTAAAAGTACCGGGCATTTCTGTGGTAAAGCAGGATTATTATCACATATTCTACAGAAAACCGTTGACAATGCAGGTTATTAAACCCCTAATGGGAGAAACGTCAACCCCAAACTCTTTTGGGAATACAACCCCGAATGAAATGAGCCTCTTTCTTGATGAAATGCCCGTGGAACCTGATTTCCTGGCTTCCATTTTTCTCAAAGACATTGCATATATAAAAATATTTCCTACGTTTAGCGGTGCTGCCGGTGGCGGGCCTGACGGGACTTTGGCCGTTTACTTAAAAAAGGGGGAAAGCCGTTATAATAAGATCGAAACTGCACCTGACATCATTTCTTACGAAGGCTACTCCATTATAAAAGAATTTTACAGCCCCGACTATAGCAACCCGGATAGATTTGATACCAAAAAAGACACCAGGCAAACTTTGCTTTGGGAACCAAATATTTTTATAAATGATATAAACCCCGGGCTCCCTATAAGATTTTACAATAACGATCGTACCAAACGCTTTAAAATAGTAGCCGAGGGTATTACAAACGACGGAAAATTATTAATGATAGAGAAGGTAATAAATTGAGGAATATTCCTTCTCGCGCATGATACCTGCTTTAATATTGAGCAGCCGGGTACCCTTCAATGAAAAAGGCCTGCTATTAAACAAAGCAGACCTGAAAAAATATATCAACTAA
>JAPUDO010000041.1 GCA_027493055.1 Niabella sp.
GTAAATAGTGAAATTTATAGTTCATCATTCATAGCTTACAGACAGCTTATGAACTTTGACGCTTTTGCTTTAAATCTGACTCAATCTGCACTTCCATTTTTTTATCTATAGAATAAAAAAACAGCAATCCGCAGGCAATAAAAAACGGAATGGAGGGAAATACGCTTACCAGCATCCTGGAACCCGTTGCCACAGTTTCTGGCTGTACTACATTTTGAGTCCCCTCTGCAGATATATAGCCGTAACGGCCAATAATAGAAGCTACCAATGCACTGCCCACACTTAACCCAACTTTCAGGCCAACCATCATCGCCGAAAAAATAATTGCAGTAGCCCTACGGTTGTTTTTCCACTCCGAATAATCTGCTACATCAGCTATCATGGCCCATAGAAGCGGAGTACTGATGCCATAAAAAAATCCATGCAAAATCTGGGATAAAAACATCAACCCCACTGACCCGGGAGCGTAGAAAATAAAGAAAAGTACAAATAAGGTTGAAATGAATAATGAAGTAAGAAAGACATCCCGTTTCCCATATTTATCAGCAAACTTTTTAGAAAACGTAATACCGATAATCATCATCATAATTCCGCCTGCATTAAAAAGACCAAACCCCGCAGATCTTGGATCCTCTCCAAAGAAGTTCATGCCAACAGAGTTAAAGAAATTCGTGACAGGAGAAATAAAATGCTTCAGCCGCTCTTCATCCACATAATTATTGAAATAATATACATAGGAGCCTCCCTTCATTGCCAACGTAATGAAAATAAAAGTGGTCACCAGCAGCATAATAATCCAGGGCCTGTTTCTGAACAGGTCTTGCAAATCGTCCTTTAAACCAGACTCCTGTTCTGCTGTGGGTATGACTCTTTCCCTCGTTGTAAAAAAAGTGATCAGGAGCATAATAGTACCAACAACAGCCAGCCACGTCATTACTGTTTCAATCCCTGCAGCTTTGTCGCCCTGCCCCACTGATAAAATGATAGGAAGCATAAACACCTGCACAAAAAACTGTGCAAACATTACCGCTACAAATCGATAGGACGAAATACTGTTTCTTTCACCCATGTTACCGGTAATTACACCGCTCAGAGCGGAGTATGGTAAATTATTGGCAGCATATAAAAGCAGTAACAAAGAATAGGTTACCGCCGCATAGATCATTTTCCCTTTATAAGAAAAGTCCGGAGTACTAAACGCTAACAATGCACATATACCCAACGGAACGGCTGTAAACAGGATCCAGGGACGAAATTTACCCCACCTCGAACGCGTTCGGTCTGCAATGGCCCCAATAATAGGGTTAAAGGCAAAACCCGCAATCAAACCTACTATAAGTGTAATTATAGAGGCATCTTCCGGCTTAAGACCATATATATCCGTATAAAAAAATGCCAGGTAGGTAACCAGCGTTTGAAACACCAGGTTGGCCGCCAGGTCGCCCAGGCTATAACCTATTTTCTCGGTTACCGAAAGCTTTTGAGAAGCTACTGAGGTTTTGTTGCTCATGCAGTTGATATATTGAAACGTTATTTTTTTATATTGATGACACTATAAAATGCAGCTTTGGGACGGCCCTGCCTGTCAAATAAAAGCGGGTAATTAGTTCTGCCTGGCACCGGCCAGCCATTCAGCCAGCTTTGACCGTCATGAACACCCCATAAAGTAACTCTGGCAATCTTATCCTTATGCTTCAAAAACAGTTTGAACAAGGCAGCGTAGTCATCGGCTAATTGTTGCTGAACACTATCCGGCAGGCCGTTCACATATGGATTGGAGCTCGCATCTGCGCTCATTCGCCGGCTTACTTCAGCTCCCGTAAAATTACGGGGTAATACCTCTATGTCCAGTTCAGTGAACGCTACTTTCAACCCCAATGCAGCGTATGCTACTATACTTTCTTCTATATCCTTAAAAGGGACTTTGCCTACATGCCAGTGGCCCTGTATGCCCACTCCGTCAATCTTTACACCTGCCTCCTGAACTTTTTTAATGAGCGAAATGCAGCCCGCACGCTTTTTAGGCTGCTCATTATTATAGTCATTGTAATAAAGATCTGTATTAGGTGATACCTCATTGGTTAATTTAAAAGCATCCACTATATAATTGTCCCCAAGCTTAGTTAGAAACGGCGATTTACGCAATGAGCCGTCTTCATTCAGCGCTTCATTCACCACATCCCACGACTGCACTTTACCGCTGTAATGCCCTGCAACCTTCCTGATATGATCTGTAAAAAAGGTACGGAAGGAATCAACACTTTCTATGCGACGTGCAAAGGCAGGCATCTGGCTATGCCATATTAAAGTATGCCCGTTGATAACCATATTGTTTCTCTTACAGTATTCCACCAGCTCATCGGCCTTTGAAAAATCATATGCACCCCAGGAGGGACGTAAATGCTCCGCTTTCATAATATTTTCAGGAGTGGCAGCATTAAACTGTTGCGGAATTAATTTTACAGATAAAGAATCTTTGCCCTCAACCTGGGACCAGCTTAAGGCCGTACCTATCAAAAAATCCCCCT
>JAPUDO010000042.1 GCA_027493055.1 Niabella sp.
GAGTTTAATATATTACTGCAAAAGGGATTTAGCCGTATAGCCTCCTCCAACCCATCCGAAGAAAGGGCTTTAGAAGTTTTACGTATTGAAGACCTGCTTGAATTGGAAGACGAAGACCTGGATAAAATGTTTGCAGGGAAATCAAAAACTACAAAAAAGCATGAGGATGCTTATATTTTAATTGACCGTATTGTAGTCAAAGATTTTGATGAAGATGATATCCATCGCCTGGGGGATTCGATAGGTACTGCCTTTTACGAAGGAGAGGGAGAGGTTTATGTAGAAATAGTGCTTCAAAACGGGAAGAAAAAGCTATTAAATTTTAATAACCGCTTCGAGCTGGATGGTATAGTGTTTGAAGAACCCCGGCCTAATCTTTTTTCATTTAATAACCCTTTAGGGGCCTGTCCAACCTGTGAAGGCTTTAGCCTGGTATTGGGAATTGATGCAGATCTTGTTATTCCTGATAAAAGGTTAAGTGTATATGAGGGCGCGGTAGCACCGTGGAAAGGAGAGAAGCTGGGAAAGTGGAAAGATCATTTTGTGAAAAATGCGTCAAAGCAAGGGTTCCCGGTACATAAATCCATTGCTGATCTTACGAAAGAGCAATACGATTATTTGTGGAAGACCCGTGGCGGTATTAATGATTTCTTTAAGGAAGTAGAGCAAAACCTGTATAAGGTGCAGTACCGCGTATTGCTGAGCCGTTATCGCGGACGCACTATTTGTCCTGATTGTAACGGTTACAGGTTGCGTAAAGAAGCATTGTACGTACAGGTTGGGGGTAAAAACATCGGTGAGCTTTGTGAAATGCCTGCGCGCGACCTGAAAGCCTGGTTTGATAAGCTAAAATTGTCAAATCATAAAAAGGAGATAGCAAAACGTATTCTTATTGAGATCAACAACAGGCTGGACACACTGCTGAAAGTGGGATTAGGCTATTTAACCCTGAACAGGGTGGCTAATACTTTAAGCGGTGGGGAAAGCCAGCGGATACAATTAACGCGAAGCCTGGGCAGCAATCTGACCAACTCGTTATATATCCTGGATGAGCCTTCCATTGGTTTGCACTCCAGAGATACAGATAACCTGATCAAAGTTTTAAAAGAGCTGCGCGATCTGGATAATACGGTTGTTGTGGTAGAGCACGATGAAATGGTCATGCAGGAAGCGGATCATATTATTGATATGGGACCGCTGGCATCTCACTTAGGGGGGGAGGTAGTTGCCGAAGGGGATTTTAAAACGCTGATAAAAAACCCGGAGAGTTTGACCGGTAAATATTTAAGTGGTGAATTTTCTATTGTGCCGCCTGCAATAGTTCGTAAATGGAACCGTTCTGTAAAAGTAGAAGGTGCACGGCAAAATAACTTAAAGGATATAACAGTTGAGTTCCCTTTAAATGTTTTGTGCGTGGTAAGCGGTGTAAGCGGCAGTGGCAAGACTACGTTGGTAAAGCAGATCCTTTATCCTGCTTTACAAAAGATAAAAGGAGAGTTCAGTGGGGAGAAAGTGGGCTTTCATAAAGCTATTACGGGCGATGTGGAAAGCATCCAGCAGATAGAAATGGTGGATCAGAACCCGATCGGAAAATCGTCGCGCAGCAACCCGGTTACCTATATCAAAGCGTATGATGAGATACGTGATCTTTTTGCCAAACAGCCTTTAAGCAAAATGCGTGGCTTTTTGCCCAAGCATTTTTCTTTTAATGTTGATGGCGGGCGTTGCGATACCTGTAAAGGTGAAGGCGAGCAGGTAGTGGAAATGCAGTTCCTGGCTGATGTGCATTTGGTTTGTGAAAGCTGTGGAGGTAAGCGTTTTAAAGAAGAAGTACTGGAAGTTAAGTATAAGGATAAGAGCATTTATGATGTGCTGGAAATGAGTGTGGATGAAGCTATCGGATTTTTCAGCAGCGAGAAGAAGCTGGCCGATGCAATACAGCCCCTGAGCGATGTAGGGTTGGGATATGTAAAGCTGGGCCAATCTTCCGATACTCTTTCCGGTGGTGAGGCGCAGCGTGTAAAGCTGGCTTCCTTTTTAGGAAAAGGCAGAAGCAGCAATAAAGTGCTTTTTATTTTTGATGAGCCTACTACCGGGCTTCATTTTAATGATATAAAAAAGTTATTGGCTTCTTTTAATGCGTTGATAGAGCAGGGCCACTCAATATTGGTGATCGAACATAATACTGACGTTATCAAAAGTGCCGACTGGCTGATAGAACTGGGCCCTGAAGCCGGTGATGGGGGCGGAGAGTTAGTGTTTGCCGGTAAGCCAATGGATATTAAAAAAGTAAAGAAAAGCTATACGGCAAAATATTTGTGATGGCAGGTACTATTTATTATAATCCGGCTATGTGTAGCGTCTTCGCTACACATATATATGCTGTCGCCTCCTGGCGACACTATGAGATTCTTGAATAAATAACGTTTCTAAAATGGCAGGTACTATTTATTATAAACAATTACAAACACCCATCGGGCCAATGATTGCCTGTGCGGGCCATGAAGGCATCTGCCTGTTGGAGTTTTATGAAGAAGCTGATTTTGAACAGAGGTTATCATCAGTTGAAAAATGGCTGAAAGCTGTGCTGATCAAAGAGAGCACGCCTTATCTTGAACAGGTGGCAAAAGAACTGGAGCAATATTTTGCGGGGGAGCGGAAGGTGTTTGAAGTAGCGCTGCAATTACAGGGAACTGACTTTCAAAAGCAGACTTGGCAGGCTTTACAAACCATTCCTTATGGTGTTACAAGGTCTTATATGCAGCAAACCCTGTCGTTTACGGTGCCTGAAAGCATCAGGGCGGTAGCTAATGCCAATGGTAAGAATCCCATTGCCATTATTGTTCCCTGTCATCGGGTAATAGGAGCGAATGGTTCGTTGACCGGTTATGCAGGTGGGCTATGGCGTAAGAAATACCTGCTGGAGCTGGAGGCCGAGGTAAAGCAGGGGCGGTTGTTGTAAACTGAGTTTGCGCTGCACGGCAAATGATTGTCTCGTAGAGACAAAATATTTATAGCCCGATGTTTTCACAGGTTTTATGGCGCGCCGTAGGTGCGCAACATTTACCAGGGAAGTGATTTGGATTGTTGATATCAGGAACTCATTTGTTTTTAATAATTTTTCAGGAAAGGATGTTATGCTGAGCTTGTCGAAGCATAGCTCGATAGTAAAATGTCCTTCGTCTTCCCCCGATCTATCGGGGCTATCGGAACAGGACGACATTTTTTTAAACAAATAATAAAAGTTTAGTATGCCGCTTACAAACCTGCTTCCTTATGATGGTGAAGCATTGTATTACGGAAAGATTTTTCCTGTTGAGGAAGCGGGCCAATATGCCTCAGTTCTGATGCATACGATTGCATGGAAAAATGATGAAGCGATCAATTTTGGTAAAAAGATCATCACTAAAAGAAAAGTGGCCTGGTATGCTGATGAACCGTTAGCATACACGTATTCAGGCATTACCAAAACAGCGCTGACCTGGACAGATGCATTGCTGCAGCTTAAAAAAGTTGCAGAACAGATCTCAGGGGAAACCTATAATTCCTGTCTGCTGAATTTATACCATAATGGCAGCGAAGGCATGGCCTGGCATAGTGATGCAGAAAAAGATCTTAAAAAAGATGGCGCTATTGCATCGTTAAGTTTTGGGGCCGAAAGGAAGTTTGCCTTTAAGCACAAGCAAACCAAAGAAGTTGCATCAACTGTTTTGGAGCACGGCAGCCTGCTGGTCATGAAAGGTGCCTGTCAGACCTTTTGGCTGCATCGTTTACCCCCAACAAAAAAGGTTAATGGACCCCGCATCAACCTTACGTTCAGGACTGTTGTAAAATAGCTTTTTCTCTTTCATCCTAACCTAGACAATCAATATTGTATATACTTGTTTTTGAGCTAAATTTGTAATGCTTTTGACCATAACATTATTATACATATTCAGAAGCGCTAATATTATTTATATGAAAGTATTACTGGAAATAAAGGATAACAAAGCCGGTTTTGTAATGGAACTTTTGCGCAGTTTTTCTTATGTAAAGGCTAAGCCTCTTACAGATACGAAAGCAAAGCTGCTTGAAGAAATGAGAGAGGCTGTGGACGAAATGAAGCTAATCAGGGCCGGTAAAAAGAAGGCGCGTAATGCAGAAGATTTTTTAAATGAACTATAGTGTAAAATCTATTGAAGTTTTTGAAAGACAAGCCAGAAAGCTTTCAAAAAAATACGCCTCACTAAAATTTGAGCTGTTAGCACTTGTGCAACAACTAAAGCAGAACCCAGAGCAGGGAACACCAATTGGTAAAAGATGTTTTAAAATACGCCTTGCCATTGCCTCCAAAAATAAAGGTAAAAGTGGTGGAGCCTGGGTAATTACCAATTTTGTTATAAAGGAGGAAACTGTTTATCTTCTTTCTATATATGATAAGTCAGAAAAAGATAATCTTACAGATAAAGAATTAGCAGAGCTTCTGAAGTTTATTCCTGAATAAGTAATAAAAGGTACCAGCCAACCCTGTTGGCCGCATGGCCTTCCCCCAACAAAAAAGGTTAATGTACCCCGCATCAACCTTACATTCAGGACTGTTATTTGATCAATATGGCAGGTGATCAAAATCCTGAAAAAGTCAAATATTTATAGAACATCGCTTTTCGGAACCCTGTAGTCCCGAAGCTTTATATTATAGCCTTCTGCTACTTTTTAAATGCAGCCAAAGGCTACAGTATAGTTCTGCGAAACAAAATGTTTCTCAGAACATTTGGCGGAATAGTTGTGAATTAGCGGCAGTTAGTCAGTAAGCCCCATCTACACTTTTGGTTCCTGCTGGCTTAAACAATGAAAGCTTCCCAGTCCCCAGATGATTTCGGTAGAATCAATGCCTACAACGGTTCTGTCCTTAAAATGCTCCTGTATGATCCTTAAAGCTTTGTCGTCTTTGCTGCAGCGGTAAGTAGGTACTATAACCGATTTATTAGCGATATAAAAATTAGCGTAGGAGGCAGGCAGGCGCTGGTCTTCGTAAATTACAGGATCAGGCATCGGGAGCTCCACAATATTGAGCTGTTTGCCGTTTAATAACCTCATCTGCTGCAATTGCTTTAAGTTATTTTGCAGCAATGCATAGTTTTCATCGTTTTTATTTTCTTCAATAACAGTAAGTACTGTGTCTTCATTTACAAAACGAACGGTGTCATCAATATGTCCGTCCGTATCATCTCCCACAATACCGTCATCTACCCAAAGCACCTGCTCTGCCCCGTAGTAATTATGCAAATATGCTTCAATCTGCTGCTGGTTTAAATGTGGGTTGCGGTTCTCATTTAATAAACAAGCCGTAGAAGTAAGTATCGTTCCTTTTCCGTTAAATTCCACTGAGCCGCCTTCCATTACTATACCCGGATGAAAAACCGGGATACCAAACTTTTCACCAATTCTGGTTGGGATCACATCATCCAGGTCATAAGGAGGATATTTATCTCCCCAGGCATTGTAGCCCCAGTCCACTATCACTTTTTTGTGTGCTGTAGCTTCAGGGTTTACCAGGAATGCCGGGCCATGATCCCGGCACCATGCATCGTTGGTAGGGTGTATATAAAATTCTATTGCAGAAAGATCGGCTCCCTGCTTTTGGAGGTGTTTGATGGCGCAGGCTTTCATTTTTTCGTCCGTTACATTAATACGAACGGTTTCTCCTTTTGCCAGCTCTTTTACAAAATGTGCATAGTAGGGAAATATAGCGTTCAGCTTTCCGGGCCATGATGCCTCTTTATGTGGCCAGCTCAGCCATGTAGCTTCATGCGGATACCATTCGGCAGGGAAGGAGTAGCCGAGTTGCTTTGGAGTAAGTCCGGAAGTCGGAATGTCCGGAAGACCGGAAGTGCGTGAGATCATGTTAGTTTAACGATTTTTTTAAAGCATTTATCATCACCAGTATTTCTTCACATAACTTGTAAACTGAGTGAAATTTTTCATCTGTAATAATTTTTCTTCTTCTGCCCAGGTAGAGGCATCCAACTACTTCAATATCGGATCTCAGTGCGATGTTCAGAAATCTTTTAAATTCTGCGTTGCTTTGTCCGGTTGACCCTTCGGCGATATTAAGGGAAACTGAATCTGCGGCTCTTTTGATCTGAGAGGCCAGAACAAAAAGTTCGTCTTTGGGAAACTGTTTAGCTAACTGATCAATTTCATAGGAAAGATCAATTGCTTTTTGCCAAACAATTAGTTTTTCAAATTTGAATGCCACTGATTGATTTTTACTAAAAGTGAGTCTGATATTTCTTTCGGACTTCCCGTCTTTCCGACTATTTTTCTTTG
The DNA here is from genome assembly GCA_027493055.1 of Niabella sp. GTDB lineage: Bacteria > Bacteroidota > Bacteroidia > Chitinophagales > Chitinophagaceae > Niabella. Next base: position 6,310 of record JAPUDO010000042.1, read on the forward strand.
AACGCCACTGATCAATTATTTAATAAGGTTAGTCTGATGCTTACTTTCGGACTTCCGGACTTTCTGTCTTTCCGACTATTCTTCATCAATATACCGCTTCGTAATAGGCTGGTAAGAATCAATCCTCCTGTCTCTCAGGAACGGCCAGTGCATTCTGAAGCTATCGGCCTCTTTTAAATCGAGCGTTACTACTTTGGTTTCTTCCTGGTCGTGTGAAGCCAGGTAAAGTAATTTTCCCTGTCCGTTGGTGGCAAAGCTGCCGCCCCAGAATTTCATAGCGCCATTTTGTTCAAAGCCAACGCGGTTCACGCTTACTACGGGAATACCGTTTGCTACGGCATGGCTGCGCTGAATGGTTTGCCAGGCATTGTACTGGTCTTTATTGGTTTCCTCGTCCTGCTCTGTAGCCCAGCCAATAGCAGTAGGATAGAAGAGGATCTCGGCGCCCATTAACGCGGTAATGCGGGCTGCTTCGGGATACCACTGGTCCCAGCAGATCAATACCCCAATAGTGGCAAATTTTGTTTTAAACACTTTATAACCCAGGTCGCCGGGTGTGAAATAAAATTTCTCGTAATAAGCAGGATCGTCAGGTATATGCATTTTACGGTATTTACCTAAGTAGGTTCCGTCAGCATCTAAAACGGCCGTAGTGTTGTGGTATAAGCCTTCGGCCCTTTTTTCGAAAAGCGAAGCGATGATTACTACTCCCAACTCTTTTGCCACACCCTGTAATGTCTCTGTTGAGGGGCCAGGAATGGGCTCAGCCAGCCTGAAATTTTCATAATCTTCCACATCGCAGAAATAAAGCGATGTAAACAATTCCTGCAGGCAAATGATCTGTGCGCCATTTGCTGCAGCTTCTTTTATTTTTTCAATGGCCTTGTTTAAGTTTTCCTGCTTATTGGCAGTGCAACTCATCTGAACCATTCCTACTTTTACTTGTGCCATAGTACAATTTTTATATGCCTGATTTGGGCGGTGCAAAGGTACTTTAAATATTTTGTGGAAAGAAACCCTGATCCTTTACCCAATAAAAAATGCGAAGTGTCAGGAACTCCGCATTTTAAATTATTTGACGGAAGAAGAAACTATCTCAGCCTGTTCAGATCTTTGATTAGCTTCTGATCGTGCCGTATGCCCCGGATGGCAAAAAAGAAGCCAATAATAATAAGCAGGGTAAGAACAGAAGTCAATGCAAAAGTACCCTGGGAGAAATTCCTGGTGTACATAAAATAAACAGCCACCAAGCCTATGGAGCACAACAGTCCTATAAGGCTAAACCGTATTTGTTTTTTCCTGTCTTTAAACAGGAAAATAGTTACGGCAGATAACGCTACTACAATAACTGATAATAAAATCAAATAGATGTTATCTGTTGCAGTAAGCTCCGGTCCTTCAACTCCGGTAGTATTAGGCGCTACCAGGCCGGTGTAAAACGGGAATTTAAAAGTGAGCGCACTGCTGATGGTAGAGAGCAGCAGCCAAAGCGTCTGTTTTCTTTGAATCATATGAAAAAACTTAATTATTAATAGTTCATGGTCCATAGTCTATAGACCATGAACTAATATACTATCCTAACTCCGGATATAGCGGAAACTGTTTCATGAATGCTTTTACATCTTCGCGTACTCCTACAATTAATTGCTCATTATCGGCGTTCATTAATACTTTATCAATCATATCCACCACCTCAATAACATGGTTTTCTTTTAATCCCCGCGTAGTAACAGCGGGAACACCTACACGGATACCTGAAGTTACAAACGGCGATTTATCATCAAAAGGAACCGCATTTTTATTAAGCGTGATAAATGCTTTATCTAATGTTTCCTGTGCTTTTTTACCGGTAATGTTTTTATTGCGCAGGTCAATCAGCATCAGGTGATTATCTGTACCGCCGCTGATCAGGTTATAATCTTTATCAACAAAAGCTTTAGCCATTGCCTGGGCATTGCTTACAACCTGTTGTGCATATGTTTTAAAGCTGTCGTCCAGTATCTCGCCAAATGCTACTGCTTTAGCAGCTATAATGTGCTCCAAAGGCCCGCCCTGTATGCCTGGAAAAACGGCCAGGTCCAGCAGCTGGCTCATCTTACGTGTGTTGCCTTTTGGATCTTTTAATCCCCACGGATTCTCAAAATCATGACGGATCATGATAACACCGCCACGGGGGCCGCGTAACGTTTTGTGCGTAGTGCTGGTAACTATATGGCAATGATCAAACGGATCGTTCAATAATCCTTTGGCAATCAGGCCTGCAGGATGTGCAATATCGGCCATTACAATGGCACCTATTTTATCGGCTACTGCGCGGATACGGGCATAATCCCAGTCGCGGCTGTATGCCGAGGCGCCGCAAATGATCATTTTGGGCTTGTGAGTTAATGCTTTTTGCTCCAGATCATCATACTCTACCAAACCGGTTTCTTTATTAACGCCGTAAGAAACTACATTGTATTGCTTGCCGCTGAAGTTGGCGGGGCTTCCGTGGGTAAGGTGCCCACCCATGCTCAGGTCAAGTCCCATAATAGTATCGCCTGGTTTCAGAACTGCCATGAATACGGCAGCATTGGCCTGCGCTCCGCTGTGGGGCTGAACGTTGGCCCAGGTAAGGTTAAATACCTGTTTCAGCCTGTCAATGGCCAGGTTTTCAATTTCGTCCACTACCTCGCATCCTCCATAATACCGGCGTCCGGGATAGCCTTCTGCATATTTATTGGCTGGCACGCTGCCCATAGCCTTCAGTACCTGGTAAGAAACAAAGTTCTCCGAGGCAATCAATTCAATATCATTACGCTGCCGCTCTAATTCCTTATTGAGCAGGTCAAATAGTATAGTGTCGTTTTGCATGGCGCAAAATTAAGGTTATAGAAATTCCCGTACAATGTTTTTATCCCATTTTTGCTTACCTTCACTCTCTTTTTTACTAACTACATTCAGTATCTTACATATATATGAAGGCAATCATTCCTGTTGCAGGTACCGGAACTAAATTAAGACCACATAGTTATACACAGCCTAAAGCATTGATACCCGTGGCTAATAAAACGGTATTGAGCATTATTATTGACCAGCTTAAAGAAGCGGGTATAGATGAATTTATTTTTATTATAGGATACCTGGGCGATAAAATTTACCACTATGTAAAAGATAAGCACAGTGATATTGTTGCTCATTTTGTAAGTCAGGAAGACCGGAAAGGGGTGGGACATGCCATCAGCCTTGCACGTGACCTGGTGAAGGACGATGAAATACTCATCACATTGGGTGATACAATTTGCGAGTATGACATAAACGAAGTGCTGCGCAGTTCCGGTTCCCTGATTGGTGTGCGTAAAGTGGATAACCCCAAAGATTTTGGCGTGGCAGAAATAGATGATAGCGGCTTTATTGAATCTGTAATTGAAAAGCCCAATATTCCCAAGTCTAATATGGCAATGGTAGGCATTTATAAAATAACAGAGACCAATATCTTATTTGAATGTCTTGAATACAATATTTCAGGAGGTTTGCTTACGCATGGAGAGTTCAATATTACAGATGCTATTGACTGTATGATAGAGAAAGGCGTGAAGTTTAGATCTTTTAAGGTAGATAACTGGTTTGATGCAGGTAATAAAGATACACTCCTGAAATCCAACGCTACATTGCTGAGAAAATCAGGCATAGAAGGTGATGCCTCACAATATCAGAATACCGTTATTATTCCGCCGGTAAGTATAGGTGTGGGTTGCAGCATTGAAAACAGTATCATTGGTCCCAATGTTACTTTAGGTGAATATACCAAGATGACACAATCTATAGTTAAAAATTCTATTGTAGGTGCTTATTGCACTTTATACGATATAGTGCTGGAAGATTCGCTTATTGGCAGCGATACCAGTCTTAAAGGTGAAAAGCGCAGTCTTAATATTGGCGATAATACCAGCATTGACCTGGGGTGATGAGTAATGAGTGATTTTAAGAGGACGGATGACAGATGACAGGGTTGAAAGAAGTGTTTAGACAATAGTACTTAGACGTTAGACAGTAACCAGCATAATGTACGATGTAAGGTGTACGATGTACGAGATGAAAGCCGGAAGCTAAAGGCCGGAGGCGGAAGGCGCCGTGCAGACCTGAAACCAGAAACTTGTAACCAGCAACCACATTATTAAATTGTTGTCATCCGTTAATAAAAATGAATCTGAAATTCAGAAAAGGAAATGTTGATGATTTAAAGGATCTGCAAGATCTGGCAATCAAATCATGGGGACAATTTCAACCATTGCTGACTGAAGATAATTGGAACACCTTATATGAAAGCCTGCAGGATGATAAAACTTATACGGACTTGCTCGAAAAATCGGAATGTGTCGTTTGCACAACAGGCCTGCAAAAAATAATAGGAATGGCTTTCCTTGTTCCAGGCGGGAATCCAACAGATATTTACGACAAAGACTGGAGCTATATCCGGTTTGTTTCCGTTGCCCCTGAATTTAGCGGGCAGGGAATTGGCAGAAAACTGACAGAGATCTGTATTGAAACTGCAAAAGCCAACGGGGAAAAAACTATTGCCCTCCATACTTCTGAATTAATGGATAAAGCAAGGCATATTTATGAAACTTTAGGCTTCAGGGCTTTAAGGGAGATTGACCAGCGATTAGGTAAAAGATATTGGCTTTATAAACTTGACCTGTAAGGAAAGTACCAGGATCTTAGTACTTAGACGTTAGCAAGCAACCGGCGACCAGTATCCGGTGTCCAGCACAATTAAAAATGTACGGTGTACGATATGAAAGATGAAAGCGGAAAGCTAAAGGCCGGAGGCGGAAGGCGCCGTGCAGACCTGAAACCAGAAACTAAAGGCCGAAGGCTAAAAGCAGAAAGTCCGAAGGTAACAAGTAACCAGCATCCGATCCCGCATCCAGATTAACCATTAAATCGTAAATTGCCGTTATCTGTTAACAGTCAGCAAAAGCGATGTCTATTATCCAACTCTTTAATATCCAGTATCCCATTATCCAGGCCGGTATGGTTTGGGCAAGTGGCTGGAAACTGGCAAGCGCTGTAAGCAATGCCGGTGGCTTAGGTATTATTGGTGCAGGGTCTATGAGCCCCGATGTTTTAAGAGAGCATATTCAAAAATGTAAAGCTGCTACAAAAAAGCCTTTTGCCGTAAACCTGCCGCTTTTATACCAGGATATAGAAGAGCAGGTCCGGATCATTGTAGAAGAAAAGGTACCCATTGTGTTCACCAGTGCCGGTAACCCTAAAACCTGGACGCCGGTTTTTAAAAATGCAGGTTTAAAGGTGGTGCATGTGGTAAGTAGCAGCAAATTTGCTGTTAAAGCCCAGCAAGCCGGTTGTGATGCGGTGGTAGCCGAAGGCTTTGAAGCCGGTGGTCATAACGGGCGCGAAGAAACCACTACTATGATACTGGTACCGTTGGTGGTAAGCGCAGTTTCAATTCCTGTAATAGCCGCTGGAGGTATTGCTACCGGCAGGCAAATGCTGGCAGCCTTTGCCCTGGGTGCAAAAGCCGTACAAATGGGAAGCCGTTTTGTAGCCAGTAAGGAGGCTTCATCACATTTGAATTTTAAAAACCGCCTGATTGAGGCATCTGAAGGTGATACACAGTTGTCTATGAAAAAACTAACGCCGGTGCGATTGCTGAAAAATCATTTTTCCCAACAGGTAGCCGAAGCTGAAGCCAGGGGTGCCGCTGCTGCGGAGCTTTCGGCTTTATTAGGAAAAGGCCGTGCCCGAAAAGGCATGTTTGATGGCGATTTGCTGGAAGGAGAGCTGGAAATTGGCCAGGTTTGTGCGTTGATCAATGATATTCCTCCGGCTGCAGCGATTGTACAGCAGGTCTGGAACGAATTTATTACCGCTAAAAAAGAGATAACCGGCCTTTAGCAATAAGATGCTTTGCGTAATACTCCATACAACGTATATGCAAAAGAAAACGCTTCTGAGCTGTTTATTGCTCTTTCTTGTTTCAGTGGCAAAGGCACAGCTGGGCAGCTTTCAGCAAAAGATTGAAATTAGTGATAGCATGGCAACTTTTGATGGAAGAGAAAAGATCTTTATTCATTATGACAGGCCCCAATATAACCTGAATGATACTTTATGGCTTAAAGGATATGTGGTTGCCGGGAGTTTAAATATAGTAAACGACAGCAGCAGGATCGCTTATATAGAATTTATTGACGCTTATGGTGGATTGGTAAAGCGAATAAGCACTGTATGCGATATCGGCCTTTTTTACAGTAATCTTACTTTAAGTGAACAACTGTTCTCGCAAGGTGTGTACACTATACGCGGCTATACCAACTATATGAGGAATTTTGGCGATTCGATTTTTTTTACCGGTACTTTTAAAATCATTGACCCAAAAGCAGCATTATGGAAAGCCACACTAAAGGAGCTTAACTTTTCAGGTAACAGGCTGTTAATGTCAGCCGCCTTAAAGCAGGGGAACCAGGTTCCGGCCGCCAACAGCAGGATACAGGTGGCATTGATGTTTAAAAACAAAGCATTGTTTCGCAAGCGTATGGTTACCGACACTGACGGTAACATTTATATTGACACTTTGCTGAAGGACCCGCGGTATCATAAAAATCTCCGGGTGGAAATCACTAACAAAAATATGCAGCTTCGGATACCGGTGCCAACCGCTAATGAAAATACAGACCTCCAGTTCTTACCTGAAGGAGGCAGCTTTGTTGCCGGGTTTAAACAGCGACTTGGATTTAAGGCCCTGAATATTTACGGAATGGGTGCAGATGTGAACGGTGTTATCAAAGATAGCCGGGGCAATGTGGTATGCGCCTTTACTTCTGTTCATAAAGGAATGGGCGTGGTATGGATGACCCCGCAGGCCAATGAAACCTATACTGCTTATCTTGAAAACGGTGCGGCTTATAAGCTGCCGCCGGTGCAAAGAGACGGCCAGGTTTTGCAGGTGAGTTATTCTGAAAAAGCTGACAGCATTATTGTGAAAATAGATGTCAGTCCTGGTAAAGAAAATAATGCATGGTTTATAACAGGCAGTACAAGAGGCAGTTTTTATGTGCAGGGAAGGCTTCAAAATAAAAAACAATATGAAATTAAAATAGCTGCTAAGGCTTTTCCCGGCGGTGTGGCCCGCTTTACACTTTATAATGCAAGCGGGGTACCTGTAAATGAACGGGCATTATTTGTCTGGCACAACGATGATTTAAAGATTAACCTTGCTGCCAGTAAAGATGCGTACATAAACAAGGATAGTGTAATGTTAACGCTGTCAGTGAAAAAGCATACCAATGAAAGTGTGCCTGGCAGCTTTTCAATAGCTGTTATAGACACCAGCCAGGTGGGTGTTCAACCCGATGCTGAAAATATAGTGAGCTATATGGCGCTGAGCGCTGATCTGAAGGGAAAAATAGAAGAGCCTTACTATTATATCAGGAATGCAGGGAGTGAGGCTACTGATGCATTGTTACTAACGCAGGGATGGGTACAATATAACTTGCTGGACACTGCAAGAAAATATAAGTATGAAAAGGGTTTCCAGGTGAGTGGTAAAGTTGTCAATATTTTGAATAAACCATCATCAAATACAAGGATAACGCTTTTTGGGCGCAGCGGTAAAACAGGAGCGTTCTTTATGGATACGGTTACCAATAAAGACGGCGTTTTTATCTTTAAAAATTTCCCCTTATTTTATACTGATAGTGTTAGTACGCTCATTAGCGCAGTGAACAAAAGAGAAAAGTCATTTGGGATAGGAGTGGAAGTATTTAATAAAACTTATCCTCCTGTTCAGGAGCCTGTTGTGGTATATGATCCTAACAGTATTGTGTTTGATACTGTGCTTAAAAAATCCCTTGACCGCAGAACGCTGATCATGGAGCAATTAAAGCGTGATGGCCGCTACCTGGAAGAAGTAGTAGTAACGGCAAAAGCCCGTGTTCCCGATTCAAAAAACTTAAATGAGGATGGTGGGGCCGATCAAACTATTACCCAGGCTGTTTTAGAGAAAACACCTAAAGCAGATCTGCTCACAGTTTTAGGAAAGCAAATCCCCGGATTTCCGGTTGTGAGAGGTGCGCCATTTTCTATTGGTAAAAGTCCGATATGGATTATAATTGATGGCATGGACCTGAAATTCTTTGAAATGAACCCTTATGATGTATTGCAATATTATTCAGCAGAAGATGTAAAAGGAATAGAAATAATGACAAGCATTAAATACGGGTTGCCTTATCAATCTAAGTTCACTCCAGGGAATATTAATTTTATGGATCCTCCTATCTTTATTGAAATTACTACTCATGGTAATGTAGGGCCTTTTTTGAAAAGAATTCCGGGCGTATACCTGCTGAAGCCCGATGCTCCTTTTGTGGGGCGTAAGTTTTACAGTCCCCGTTATGCATCGCCTGATGAAGAAACTGTTTTCCCTGATCTGCGGCAAACGGTTTACTGGAACTCCGATGTGATTACTGACCAGAACGGGGAAGCCAGGGTTTCATTTTATACTACAGAAACTAAAGGCGGAGGATATCTGATCATTGTACAGGGATCTGATCTCAAAGGTGGTTTTGGTAGCCTTATGGCACCTTTAAAATTAAAGCAGGACTGATCATGAACCAGTATCACAGCTATCGTTATAGACAATCAAGCAGTTAGCCTTTCGATATGCCGTTAATGATAAGTAGTTTAAATAAATGAAAACTAATGTCGCTCTGTCCAAAGGACTTTTTAGGGAGCGCTTGCCCAGGGTACTCCATCTGTGATCTTCTGTGTAATCTGTGAGAGACAAAGGTATTTGATCTGAGTGCTGCTCACAGAAACCACAGAATACACAGAATCTTCGGAGACGAAGGGCATTAATAACCCCTTATCAGCCTTTAAAAATAAAGTATACCGCTGCTACCAGCAGTATAAATCCGATCAAATGGTTGACCGAAAAATGAAAATTTTCAAAAACGATTTTTGAGAAGATCACGAATACTACCAATGTGATCACTTCCTGTATCACTTTTAGCTGGATAAGCGAAAAAGGCCCGCCTGTTTCCGAAGAGCCTATCCTGTTGGCCGGTACCATAAAGCAATATTCAAAAAAGGCAATGCCCCAGCTTATTAATATAATAACCCATAATGGGGTAACCGCATGAGCGCTGCCTTTGCCAAAGAATTTAAGGTGACCATACCAGGCAAGTGTCATAAAGGAATTGGATAATAACAATAGTCCTACTGTACTTAATGATTTCATTGGGGAATAGATTATAGACTTTAGATTTTAGTATTCAGATTTAGAGATAAATTTTACATTTAATATTCAATATTTACCATTGTCATCACCATCCTTCAGCGCTGTCATCTCCGCGATGGTCAGCAACTGCTTCAAAACGGCCATTGGGCAGTACTTTGATGACTTCAGTGCGACCTATTTGCCCACGCGGGGTAAGCTTGTACCCCATTGCAGAAAGACCGTCCGCAGCAGTATCGGAAAATCCTTTTTCAATAAACACTTCATCGGGTAACCATTGGTGGTGGAATTTAGGCTTATTTACCGCATCGCTTGTGGTCATTTTAAAATCAATGATATTTACAATGGTTTGAAAAACCGATGTTGGTATGGTAGTGCCTCCGGGTGTTCCTGCTACAAGGAAAGGTTTTTTGTTCTTTAATACAATAGTGGGCGACATAGAACTGAGCATTCTTTTACCCGGTTCTATGGCATTGGCCCTGCCACCTACTGCGCCAAACAGGTTAGGCGATCCTGGCTTGGCACTGAAATCGTCCATTTCATCATTTAATAAAAAACCGGCACCGCCCACAACGGTCCTGCTGCCATAATTATTATTTAAGGTAGTAGTAACGGAAACCGCGTTGCCTTCATTATCAATAACGCTTACATGCGTGGTTTCTTCGCTTTCGTAACCCGGTACCCTGCCTTCAACAGTTTCTCTGCTGTTGCCTGCTTTTCCGGGTACATAATCTTTCATTCTTTCTTTTAAGTAAGCGCTGCCTGAAAGCTGCGCTACAGGCACCTTATAAAAATCAGCATCGCCCATGTATTTGGCCCTGTCAGCATAAGCTCTGCGTTCAACTTCTGTCATCAGCTGTACCGATGCTGCAGTTTGAAATCCCATTTTGCCTATATTGAATGGTTCTGTCATTTTCAGCATCTGCTTAAGCAATAAGCCACCGCTGCTGGGCATAGGCATACCTATAATAGTGTGGCCTTTATAATCAAATACCAGTGCTTCCCGGAATTTTGCTTTATAGTTTTTCAAGTCCTTTAAAGTTATCAGTCCTTTCCCCCGCTGCATTTCGGCCACGATCAGGGCTGCGGTTTGTCCCTCATAAAAACCTTTAGCACCGTTATCGCTGATTCTTTTAAGGGTAGCGGCCAGGTCTTTCTGGACAAGCGTATCGCCTTCTTTCCACAATTCGTCCTTTACAAATACCGGTTGCTGCGTATTATATTTTTCAAATGAGCTTTTGGCATTGTTTAATGCAGTTGCTTCAGCCGCAGTGATGATAAAGCCTTTCTCAGCCAGTTCAATAGCAGGCTGTACCAGGTCTTTCATAGAAAGCCGGGCATACTGATGAGCGGCGAATAACCCGGCCACAGTTCCTGGCACACCGCTGGATAAATGTCCATAGAGACTTTTTTCACTGTTGGCATTTCCTTCATTATCCAGATACATATCCCTGTGGGCAGCAGCAGGAGCCGTTTCCCTGTAATCTAAAGCTATTGGTTTTTTATTCCGTGAAACAGCTACCATAAAGCCGCCGCCGCCAATATTGCCGGCGCCGGGATAAACAACTGCCAATGCCCATTGGGTGGCGATAGCGGCGTCAAAAGCATTACCGCCTTTTTTAAGCATCAGCAGCCCTGCCTTGCTGGCCAGCGGATGGGCAGATACTACCGCTCCCTTGTTGCACACAGTTATTTTGGTACTGCTATAGTTAAACGCATTATCCTGTGTCTGTCCATAAAGAGATAAGATCAGGGCAAAAAACAGTAAGTAACAGCGCATATATTTTTTGAGGGAAGATAAAAACAATCTGTCAAACAAAACAGATATGATCATTTTAAGCCCTGTCAGTCCTTTCGGATTAAATCCGTATTTTTCTCCCGTCAAAAGAGTGAGATGCCTAAACCGGGCACTATAAAATTACAAAATGGCCATAACAGAAGCGCCTTCAGCGGCATTTGCAGATACCAAGCCTCATTATAATATACTGGATGGATTACGTGGAGTAGCAGCATTAACAGTTGTGTGTTTTCACCTGTTTGAAGCCTACGCAACCAGTCATATAGATCAGAAAATCAATCATGGGTATCTGGCTGTTGATTTCTTCTTTATCCTGTCTGGTTTTGTGATAGGGTACGCTTATGATGACCGCTGGAAAACCAAAACAACAACGGCGAAAGACTTTATAAAGCGAAGGTTGATCCGCCTGCATCCTATGGTGGTTATAGGGGCTATTATTGGAGCTATTATGTTCTATACTCAGGGATGTTCGGTTTGGGATGTTTCAAAAGTATCTGTGACCATGCTGCTAGTGGCTACGCTGCTGAATATCTTTTTAATTCCTGCCACACCTGGTACGGAAATCAGGGGTTTAGGAGAAATGTACCCGCTGAATGGTCCCAGCTGGTCTTTGTTTTTTGAATACATCGGTAATATCCTGTATGTATTCTTTCTTCGTAAGCTTTCCACCAATGCGCTGTCGGTGTTGGTTTTCCTGGCAGCATGCGGATTAGCCACATTTGCCATTTTTGGACCTTTAGGTGATATATGTGTAGGGTTCGCGATGACCCGGGATGAAATGATTGGGGGTTCCCTGCGCCTGTTATTTTCATTTTCGGCGGGTTTGCTGCTGTCCCGCGTATTCAGGCCTGTAAAAATAAAAGGAGCTTTCTGGACAGGCAGCATCTCTATTGTTATTTTATCAGCTATGCCAAGGATAGGAGGCAGTGAGAACCTATGGATAAACGGTATTTATGAAACGCTTTGCGTGGTTATTATCTTCCCTTTACTGGTTTATCTTGGGGCTTCTGGAAAGACAACGAATAAAGTAACCACCCGGGTCTGCAAATTTTTAGGGGATATTTCCTATCCCCTGTACATGGTGCATTATCCCTTTATTTACCTGTATTATGCCTGGGTTAAAAACAAAAACCTCACATTCATGGAATCGTTACCGGGAGCGGCAGCCCTGGTTATCGGGAGCGTATTGCTGGCCTGGGTCTGCCTGAAGTTATATGATGAGCCGGTGCGTAAATACCTGACAAACCGGTTTTTAAAAATGAAATAGGCATTTCCCCTGCTGATAAATGCCGTTTTTTGGAAAAGTTTTTGCATTTTTGCATAAACCGGCCTTTATCTACATGAAGATGAATATTTATAATTCCTTGTTGGAAAAAAAGAAAAATGCGCAGAAGTCATTCTCCGTGTTAATAGATCCGGATGGAGTTACAGCATCTTCACTCGAAAAACTGGTTGATCTGTCTGTTCAGGCAAAAGTGGATTATTTTTTTGTAGGGGGCAGCCTGGTTATTTCCAATCATTTAGATGAAGTGGTGCAGCAGTTAAAAGCCAGCTGCGATATACCCGTTATATTGTTTCCGGGTAGCCCGTCGCAGGTGAGCAAATATGCTGATGCGCTCTTATACCTTTCTCTTATTTCCGGCAGAAATCCTGAATTACTGATTGGCCAGCATGTGGTGTCGGCGCCTTTTGTAAAAAAGAGCGGTCTGGAGATCATGCCTACAGGTTATATTGTGGTAGATGGCGGTGCGCCTACAACGGTTTCTTACATCAGTAATGCCGCTCCTGTTCCGTCTGATAAAAATGAAATAGCTATGTGCACAGCGGTTGCAGGCGAAATGCTGGGCATGAAGCTCATTTATATGGATGCCGGCAGCGGGGCAAAAACACCTGTTACTGAAAGTATGATACAGGCTGTGGCAGAAAATGTGGAAGTTCCTGTTATTGTGGGGGGAGGTATTACTGACCCTGAAAAGGCCTACCTGAACTGCAAAGCAGGCGCCGATGTTATTGTAATTGGTAATGCTATTGAAAAAGATCCTTCTCTTATTACCGAAATGAGCCAGGCTATTCACGCTTCCTACAGGGTGCATGGTTAGTTGGAAAGCCTAAAGCAGCATCCACTAAGTATAATGGTAATATGTACGGTTTACGATGTACGAGATATACCAGTATCAAGTATCCGGTATCAAGTTATCTGAACCAATAGTGCAGGAATTCTATACTCAGGCAATAATCAGCAATCAATGCTCAATTTTCAATGTTCATTTGAAACAGAAAATGTATTATCAAACAAAAAGTAACCGTCTTTAGCTTTCGGCCTTTAGCTTCCAGCCTTCCCCAAACAATTATTCCTTTCTACTGTTAATCATATAATCAAACCGACATGAAATTTTTCAGGCTAAAATTACACAAAGGGGCATGAAAAATTTCATCAAAGGTTCCTCTTGGCCAAAAACAATAATAAATATACA